>BEHV01000006.1 GCA_002898315.1 bacterium HR19
GTTTGATGAGGAGGCGTTGCGTCTCACATCGTTGCAGGTAGTTCAGCAGAGCGCTAACGCTATGGTTGCTATATCACGGCTCACTCCTCAACTTGTACTGCAATTGCTCGGAGGAGGTTAAAGATTGAACTTACAATAAACGGGGAAGGGATTTTTTCTCAAGTCCCTTCCCCTTCTTTTTCAAAAAATTTTCACATATGTGAGTTTCCTTTTGAGTTTTCTTTTTTTAATTCAGCGGATAAGTTTTCGGAAAAATTTTATTGAAGTTCTGGCGGTTTTATTTTTTATTTTATGCGTGTGCCTGTGATAAAAGTAAAGGGGAACCTTGACAGAGCGTTGAAGATTTTGAAGAAAGATTTTGAGTTAAACATAGCTCCTCTTTTGAGGAGGCATCAGCATTATAGGTCTAAGCTTCAGATAAGGAAAGAAAAACACTTTTTAAGAGTTTTGGGAACAAAGAAAAATTTCAAGATTGAGTGATTTTTTTGTGGTGGGTAGGTAGCTCAGTCGGTAGAGCGTAGGACTGAAAATCCTAAGGTCGGCGGTTCGATTCCGCCCCTACCCACCATTTAATTCACTTTTTCAAAATCACCGGCCCTCCTGATTGAGAGTTCTCTTTAAGCGGTGAGATTTAAGAATTTAAGAGATGAATCTAAGTTTATGATACACAGCAGGAACCAAGTGTTTTCTTCCTTTTTTTCTTCTTCTTTGAAGTATTTTTCTTCCTGAGCGTGAGGAGGACCGAGCTAAAAATCCATACTTTCTTGCTCCTTTTCTGCGGTGAGGTTGATATGTTCTTTTCATGTTTGAGCCACCTCCCCGCAAATTACTTTTTCTTCTTTCTGAAAACAGAATTCACATCTATCTTGACTCCGGGAGAGTGAGTTGTAGAGATTGTGACTGTTCTTATAAACTGACCCTTTGCGGAAGGTGGTTTCATTTGGCTCAATGTTTTGAGAAAGAACTCAATATTTTGGACAAGTTTTTCTATCTCCCACGATATTTTTCCCGCGGGGATATGAATACAACCACCTTTATCTGTTTTGAATTCTACTCTACCCTTTTTAGCATCTTCAACTGCCTTTTTGACATCCCATGTCAGTGTTCCGGTTTTGGGGTTTGGCATAAGTCCTTTGGGACCGAGAATTTTTCCCGCCTTTGAGAGTTCAGACATCATATCGGGTGTAGCTATTATTACATCTACATCAGGAGCGGTCTGTTTTTCTATTATTTCTTTTATTCCTGCCTCATCTTTGACGATATCTGCTCCCGCTTCTATTGCTTCTTTTGCTTTTTCACCTTTTGCGAAGACAAGAATACGGGGAGATTTACCCGTTCCATGTGGAAGAACAATAGCTCCCCTTACCGCTTGATCGGTTCTTCTGTGGTCTATGCCGAGCTTCACCGATACCTCAACAGTCTCATCAAATCTCCTCTTCATATCTTTGAGAATTTTCAGAGCTTCCTCTATCTCATACCTTTTTGACCTGTCAAAAAGTTTCAGCGACTCTAAATATCTTTTCCCTCTACCCATGGCAGTTAAAAATATTTTCTCGTTGTTTTTTATGAGGAGAAAAATTATTAAGTAAATTTTTATAAAATGAAATTTTCAGAAGAATTTTTGAGTAAGGCAAAGACAATACTTTCAACAGATATAAGATATATAAAAGGAGTTGGACCGAACCTTGCTCAAATACTATACAAAAAAAACATCTTCACAGTTGAAGATGCTCTCTTTTATTTACCGAAGACATACGAAAACAGAGCAAACATAAAAAAAATAGAAGAACTTTTTGAAGGGGAGAAGGCAGTAGTAATAGGGAAAATAGTAAAAAAAGAGGAGATAATAACAGGTAACGGGAAAGTGATATGGAAACTTATTGTTTCAGATGATACAGGATTCCTTGAATGCGTATGGTTTTCAAAAACAAACTACATAGATATATTTCAACAAGGAGAAGAAGTCGCAGTATTCGGTGAAGTGAAAGCGTTCCGAAGAACATTCCAAACATATCACCCGAAAATCGTAAAAAAGGAGAAAATAGACGAGATGAAAATAGGCAAACTCGTTCCTATATATGTAGTATCAGATATGTATGAGAACTCCATTATCTCCCGCGTAATAAGAAAAATACTTGAAAACCACAGAGAAATCATAATATCTCTCATCCCAGAAAGAATAGAGAAAGAAAAGAAAATAATTTCACTTCAAGACGCGTTTTTGAAGGTTCACATACCCGAAAAATACGCAAGCGGAATTGAAGAAATTCAGGAAGCGAGAAAAAGAATTCTTTTTGAAGAGCTATTCAGAACTCAGGTATCACTCTTTATAAAAAGAAGTGAGGTGAACTTAAAAAAAGCTCCTCAGATCTTCGTTTCTGATTCTCTTATCAACTTCCTGCTATCTACACTTCCTTTCAAACCCACATCTGCACAACTCAGAGCGATAGAAGAGATAAGAAAAGATTTAATGGGACCGAGACCTATGTATAGACTTTTGCAGGGAGATGTTGGTTCTGGAAAAACTCTCGTGGCTTTCTGTGCTTCTTTTATGGTATGCTCATGCGGATACCAATCAATAGTTATGTCTCCAACAGAGATTTTGGCAAGACAGCTATATGAGAACTTTCAAAACTTCGGCAAAGCTTTGGGACTGACTATTGCTCTTATTACAGGAAGCACGAAAAAATCGGAGAGAAAAGAGATATATGAGAAGTTGAATTCAGGGAAACTCAACATACTGGTCGGAACTCATGCTCTGATATACGACGATGAGATAAGACCAAAAAAACCCGGGCTTATTGTAATAGACGAGCAACACAGGTTTGGAGTCCTGCAACGCCTCACCCTTATAAACAAAGGAGAAGATACATTCCCTCACATACTAGTTATGACTGCAACACCAATACCAAGAACCGTAGCTCTAACTGTGTGGGGAGATCTTGACATATCGGTTCTTGATGAGTTTCCGCCCGGCAAAAAACCTGTTAAGACAAAAGTTTTCAGAGAGTCAGAAAAATTCATCGTATGGGAGGAAATAGAAAAAGAACTACGAAGAGGGGGAAAGGTTTTCATTGTCTACCCTCTTTTGAAAGAGTCGGAAAAGTTAGATATACCATCAGCAGAAGGTATGTATAAAACATTGAGCGAAAGGTTCTCAAACTTTGGTGTAGGATTACTGCACGGGAAGATGTCTGGTGAAAAGAAAAATGAAGTTATAAAATCATTCCTGAACGGAGAGATTTCTCTTCTTGTTTCTACAACAGTTATAGAAGTTGGCATAGACGTTCCAGATGCCACAATGATTGTGATTGAGCATGCGGAAAGGTTCGGATTATCTCAACTTCATCAGCTGAGGGGAAGAGTTGGAAGGAGAGACAAAGAAGGCACTTGCATTCTGATAATTCCCGACAATCTTTCTGAAAACTCAGAGAAAAGGATAAGGTTGCTTGAAAGAGAGCAAGACGGGTTCAAAATAGCTGAGGCAGACCTTGAAATGAGGGGACCTGGGGATATACTTGGCACACGCCAGCATGGATTTTCAGACATAAAAATAGAAGTTCTCAAAGATACGAAACTCATATCTTTTGCAAGAGAGATAGCCAAAACCGTTGTTTTTGAGCCGAAATTAGCTCCCGAGGAAAAGTTAGAGTTTGAAAAAAAATTTTCTGTATTTCTCGGAGATAAATCTCATTTTGTCATATCTGGTTAGAGATTTTCAAGGCTCTATGACATCTTGTTCTATTCTTTCCACTTTTATTCCTTTTTGACTGAGCCATGAAATTCCTTTTTCCATTTCTTCTTTTGTTCCTTCTATTTCTACGGTGACAAGTCCGACCTCACCTTTCATTGAGGCACTTTTTATATTGACAACAAGGTCAAATTTTTTTATGAATTCCCAGAGTATAGGTTTATTGACGAGTTCAAACGGGTAGATAAGATAGAACTTTCGTTTTTCCATTGTGGATTTCTCCTTTCAGTTTTTTTTGGCGCCCCCAGGGGGATTTGAACCCCCGTTTCCGGATTGAGAGCCCGGCGTCCTGGTCCTGGCTAGACGATGGGGGCAATACAAAAAAACAACATATAAAAAAATTTATCTCCAAAAAACAAAAATCAAAGATTTCGGTTTTCTTCATTTTTTCTTTCCGGGCTGGGAATTGCCAGATTTTTTACTGCGCCAAACCCTATTATATTCATCTATAACCCTGAAAGTTATATCATCTGCATCTTTGACATAAAGAATCTGATTTTTATCTAAGACGAGAAAATAACCTTCTTTCTGCGAAATCTTCTGAATTATATCTTTTATATCTTGAATAACATCTTGGGTTAGTTTCGCGTCAAGGTTTTGAATCTCAAGCTCCGCCTGTCTGAGCCTATTCATAAAATCATTCTGTTTCGCTTCAATTTCAGATTTTTTCTTTTCTAATTCTTGCTGACTCATAAACTTCGCCTTCTGAGCGAATTCATCTTGCATCTTTATTATTTCATCTTGAATTTTTTTGAGCTCGTTTTGCTTTTTCTCATATTCCGCTTGGAGTTTTGCTTTCGCTTCTTTCGCTGCCTCCGCCTCTTGTATTATTTTTGTAAGGTCAACAACCGCCACCTTTGGATTGCTTGAATCTTCTTCTTTCCCCTTACTTTGCGCAATGCTCAGAGTGAAAAAGGATAATATAATTAAAACTACGGTGAAAGGTAAAAAAAATTTTCTCGCTCTTTCCATAAACTAAAATTTTCCTTTCAGCAAAATTGATTAAGCTTTTTTTAAATTTTTTAGATTCATAAGCAACCGCTGGCTTTAATCTATTTGCAATTTCTCCTGAGCTCTGATAGCAGTTTTATATAAAGGTCGCCGAACTCTTGTGATGGCTCAACTTCTGTCCCCTCGTGCCACTCGTTGAAGCTCACAAGAACTATAGCGTCGGCAGATGATTTGCTCGCAAACTCGTAAAGCTTTTTCAGCGTCTCTCCGTCATTCCTCGGAAGTTCCCAGACAACCTGCCTTTTGAGTTTCCTGTCGTCATATCCCGGCAAAATAGTCAGCCCAATCCACATATTCCTCATCTTCGCATCTTCTACATAATCCCCAAATATCTTTTCATATTCAGATATATCTGTGATTTTTCTGAGGAAATAGCTCTCAAAATACGGGTTATATGCATGGACCGCTTTAAATCCCATCTCAACAATCCTATCTCGGAAATTGAACAAATTGAAAAAAGAAATATCATCTGCTATGAAGAAAATTTTCCATTTGCGTATTATTGGAGACCAATCTATTTCAGGTGGTGGTTCAGGGGGACACTTTTCTTGCGCACACCAGAATTGAGGAAACAATCCCCTGCCATACAAAAACAAAACCGGCTTCCCCTCTATTTTTATGTAGTTCTCATATTGAAAGTATTTTGAAAGATAAAGAAGGTCTGAATCTATTTCAGTTATTGCGTCATCAAAACTCTGGAATACACCTTCATAGTATATTGAAAATGGAAATTTTTCCTCTCTTGTTATTTCTGCAAACCTTCTGAGTACATGGTCTTCAAAACTTGATCTTCCCCACCACGAAAATATAAATCCCGTTATCTTTGCTTTTTTTGCAAGTTCAATATGCATCCTTATCGTTTCTTCTGATGATGAATCGTAAACATCAGGGTATGGATGTCTGACACTTGCTATATCTCTTTTTCCATTCTCAATTTTATCTGGATTGTGCCCATCAATGTTCCAGTGTCTCCACTCTCCCGAAACATCGGGGGTCCCATACCAAGGGTAGTAAAAAGCGTACAAGGGTTTGCAATCTTCACCTTTACCACTTTGAGGATGCGAAAAACAAGCACTTATGATGAGCCAAAACACAAAAGCAGAAAAACCTTCTCTCATCCTCACAGAAGAACTCATCTTTGTTATTTCTATTTTAAGAAAAATTTTTCAGTGTTTTACAAATCTCAAATGCAAACTCTTTATTTTTAGAAAAAACACACAAAAAGGAGGTTTTGTATAGATAAATGAGTGGTTTTATACCGAAAAAGTTTTTTTTGACATACGGCGTAGGATACCATAAAGAAGAACTTGCCTCTTTTGAGTTAGCCCTGCGAGATGCCAGAATAGGAAAGTTCAACCTCGTAAATGTGTCATCAATAATACCTCCCGGCGCAAAGATGATACCAGCAGAAGAAGGGCTGAAATACTTGAAAGCTGGGGAGATAGTATATTGTGTTCTTTCAAAAAATTCAACGTGCGAAAAAGGAAGGTTAATATGCGCATCAATTGGAATAGCTATGCCGGAAGATGAAAATATTCACGGATACCTTTCAGAGTTCCACTCGTTTGGTATGACAAGAGAAGAGGCAGGAAAAAGAGCAGAGAGAATAGCAGCGTATATGCTTGCAACAACTCTTGGATACGAATACGATACAGACGAAGATATAATGAAAGCAAAAGAGATTATGCTTCTTAATGGTTATAAGGTGAGGACATCTTATATTTCTGTGGATGCGGAATGCTTGCAGAATAACCAGTGGGTAACGGTAGTCGCAGCCGCTGTTTTCGTACCATAAGTATCTCCGAAAAAAGTGAGCCAAAAGTCAAAACACAAAAGTTTCCTCGGAATATCAGAAGACCCTTCGGAAGCGAGATTTATAGTAGTTCCAGCTAAAATAGGTGGAACATCGGTAGGCAGGAAAGGAGCTGAAAAAGCCCCCGAAAAAATAATATCTGCATCTTGGCAACTTGAAGATTTTGATACAGAAACAAAAACAGTATTTATACAAGAAGGAATAGCAACGGAAAGTCCATGCAGAAACCTAAATCAGCTCGCAAAAAAAGTAGAAAAAATCATATCAGACGGTAAATTCCCGATAGTTATAGGAGGAGAACACCTTATAACTCATCAGGTTCTCAAGATTTTCAAAAAGTTCTACGGAAGCGTAGGAGCAATTTTTTTTGATGCTCATGCGGATATGTTTCCTGAATTTGATGGAAGAAAAATACATCACGCTTGCGCTCTCTATCTCTCCTTACCATACATTGACGATTTTCTGTGTATAGGAGTAAGAAACCTTTCACCAATAGAGCTTGAAGAAATAAAAGCAAAGAAACTTGAAGAAAGGTTTCTCTTTTTTGAAGATTTTTTCCCAAACTTCCTCGGTCAGACACCTTCTTACCATCTTCTCACCAATAAACTTGAAAAAATCAAGGCAAACGCAATATATATCAGTTTTGACTTTGATTTTGTTGACCCATCTGCAATACCTTCACTATCTACCCCTGAACCACCCGGGTTCTCATTCAGAGAAACCCTTGACATATTGAAAAAAATCATATCTTTTTTCGGAAGCAGGATAAAGGGAGCTGACTTTGTTGAGTTTTGTCCCGATAAAAACTTCTTTGCAGAAGTATCAGCAGCGAAAATAATATCAAAGACAATATCTTACATATATCAATTCAGTAGGACTTGAAAGTAAAGAGTGAGGAATTTTCGGTTATCTTGTTTTTATCAGTATGTGGTAGATATTCTCCATAATCTTTCAAATTCGTTTGAGAACTTTTTCACTGCGTTTTCATCATCGTAAATAAAAACACAGTTCTCATCGTTGAGTTCTTCGGCAGAAGCGGTGAAGTTGAAAGAACCGGTCATAACGAATTTATTATCAACTACCATAAACTTGTGATGCATTTTCGGGACAAGAAATTTTTTTCTTCTCGGCGTGTAATCTACAACTTTGATATTAACTCCTTGACTCGCAAGATAACCCGCCTTTGAAAATCTATCTTTCGCCTGTTCTCCATCAACAACAATTCTAACACTCACGCCTCTTTTTATTGCATCTAAAACCGCCTGAGATATTTCACGAGATGTGAATGAGTATACAGCGATTTTCAGCTCTCTTTGAGCAGAATTTATAGCGTTGATAACTTTGTCTTCACATCCATCAGTAGCCGAGAAAAAAACCTCTACCCTCGCTGATATAAAAAATAGCAGAACAAAAAACATAAGCAAAAAATAAAATATAAGAAAAAATAAAAGATGAAAAAACAAAAAAACAGTCCCAGAAAAGATAGCGAAAATTGAAAGAAAAGGAAACGCAAAGAGAAAAGGAATAAATTCATTAATGATGATAGGAGTTGAATTTTTGGATTCGGAAGATGTTCGTGAAGTTTACTCACAAGATGCTTCGCGATGGTATAAGGTAAAACCGCTCGGAGTTTTCTTCCCGAAAAACGAAGAGGAGGTCGTAAAATGTGTTGAATTTTGTGTAAAAAGGGGTATTCCAATAACACCAAGAGGTGGCGGGAGCGGACTTTCAGGCGGAGCAGTCCCAGAAAAAAACGGCATAGTTCTCTCAACAGAAAAGATGAAAAGCTTCTCTATTGAAAACAGCTTCGCAATAGCATACGCCGGTGCTATAACAGGAGAGATAGAAAAAGAAGCAAAAAAACTTGGATACACCGTACCATTTCAACCATCAAGCTTGAATTTCTCAACAATAGGGGGGAATATAGCAACAGATTGTGCTGGACTGCGCTCGGTAAAATACGGCTCTGCAAGAGACCATATTGAAGAAATTCAAATCGTCACTCCAACAGGAAAAATAATAAAATTTAATGGTTCCCTTTCTATGATTTTCTCGGGCTCAGAAGGAACACTCGGAATAATAACAAAAGTCAAAATACGACTTTCAAAGCTTAAAAAGAGAAAAACTCTTGTCTTCTCATTCCGTTCAGTAAAAGATGCAATAGGTTTTTCAAAAGAGGTAAGAAGGTTCAACCCATCTGCAATTGAGTTTGTTGATGAAAAATCTGGCGAGGTGATGAAAATAGATGAGAACAATAAAACCCCAAAAAAAAGCAAAAGCTATATCATAGTTGAAATTGAAGAGGATGAGCAGGGATACATAGATTTTTCAGAACAAGAAATTTCCATAATGGCAAAGTCATTTTCAGGAGAAAAAATAGATATACCCGACGTCTGGGAGAGAAGAAAAAAGCTTGGTCCAGCACTTTCTAAAATAAAACCCTTCAAGATGAACGAAGATGTTGTTTTACCCTTATCTAAAATAGAGAGCTTTTTGGAGTTCGCAGAGGATATAGATAAAAAAAGAATAAGCTGTCTCGTTTTCGGGCATATCGGAGTAGGAATTCTTCACACAAATTTTATGTTCGGAGGAGGAGAAGAGAAAGAAGCAGAAAAAGCAAAGTCAGACCTTTTTAACTTTGTCATAGAAAACGGAGGGGCAATAACAGGAGAGCACGGAACAGGTCTTGAAAAAATAAATTTTTTAGAAAAAGAATTAGGAAAAAACACTCTTGAATTCATGAGAGAACTAAAAAGCAAATTAGACCCACATAACATAATGAATCCTTCCAAAATTCCCACGCCAAAAAGAGGTTGTATAGATACACCAATAAGTTTGACAAAGACCCAGTATAACACAAAGAAGTAATATTGTGTTTTGATCTTGGAACCTTAAATCAGTTAAGGAAAAACAAAAGCACAAAAAATTCCGATTAAATTTTGATTGAAGGATATTTATTATGCCGAACTGGCAAATCAAAACCTCTGGAAACCGAGCGGGAAAGAAAAAAACAAGTTTTTCAATCCTCACTTTTCTTATATACTGCATTTTGCTTTCACAAAATCCAAAAAAAGTAAGCGCAGAAGGAGTATATAATGTCCCTACTGGTTCATGGGCGACGGGGACTTTGCTCACAGGAATATCTGTTGCACTTCCGGGAACCGTGGTTGACCCTGCTCCTGTTGTTTTCAGGATCGAAGACGGATTTTACACTCCCCAAGATGGATACGTAGATATGACAGGTTGCTACGCTCACGGCACAGCTTATTGGGCTGACCACATAAGCAGAGTCGTAATAGAAATAAAACACATCAGCTGTCCCCAAGGGGACAGAATATATGAAAAAGAAATTTTAGGATATATCTATGATGCTCAGGGAAATTTCGGGTTTGATGCAGATATAACCCCGATAGAAAAGGAAGTATGGGGAATAAAGATAAGGACAGGTATAGCAAGCGTTCCCGCTTTTGTTCAGGGAGTCCTCTTCCTGCGTCAGGGATTCACAATAATGAAAAAGGAAAAAAGGGGTCCCGGCTGGAGGAGACCTCTGACATTCCCCGAAAACCTCAAAGATTTCCCACCATAAAAAATTTCTTTACACTCACCTTTTCATCTTGCTGAAATCAAAATCAATCTCGTCAAAGTATATAACATCAAGCGGATTATGTTTTATTTTGATGTAAGGTTTTCTGAGCCCCACATTAACACCCCAGAAAAGAGGTACGATAGCGACTTTTTCCTCAAGCAGTATCTTCTGAGCTCTTGTGTAAAGCTCTTGTCTTTTCGTCTCATCATGAGTTTGTGAGGCGATGCTGATTATTCTGTCGTACTCCTCGTCTGCAAATCCTGTGTGATTATTTCCCGAATTGGAAGTGAAAAGATCCATAAAGTTGTGCGGGTCTGGGAAATCTGCCCCCCAACCAAGCCTGAAAAGAGATGGCTTTTCATTGACAACAGTGTATAAAAATGTTTTCCACTCCATGCTCTCTAAAACAACATTTACTCCGAGAACTTTTCTCCATGTATCTTGGAGGACTTCTGAAATCTTTCTGTTCTCAGGCGAGTGGTTGAAGTAGAGTTTTACAGCCGGGAAACCTCTGCCATCTGGATATCCGGCGAGGGCAAGTTCTTCTTTTGCTCTTTTCGGGTCAAACGGAAGCCCGACTGAAGGGTTATGACCAAGCATTCCAGGAGGTATCCAAGATGTAGCGGGAATCTGTATTCCTCCGAGTGCTTTTACGACCGCGTTTCTATCCACAGCATAAGCAAAAGCTCTTCTCACATGAACATCGTTGAACGGCTTCTTATTTATGTTGAAACCCACATAAAAACCTCGCAGAGCCGGTGAGGTAATAAAATCTGGAGAGTTTCTGAACTTATATATAGCTAACGAAAAAAGTCCAACAGAGTAGATGAAGTCAAAAACATAAAGGTTCATAGCGGTAGATGGATCAGAGACAACATATAGCTCAACTCGCTTGACCTTGGGTTTTTTTCCAACCCAGTAAGGGTTTGGTTCAAGGACCACCTTATACTCATGCTTCCACTCTTTGAGAACAAAAGGTCCTACCTCCGGGTAGCACTCTGGCTCAACCCATCTCTCTCCGCATCTTTCAATCACATCTTGCCTCACAGGAAATGTGACCATAAATGAAACTATTGAAGGTAAATAAACGATAGGTTTTTTGAGATATACAATCAGTGTTCTGTCTCCTTCCGCTGTCACTCCGGGAAAGTAGTTAATTTTACCTGTGTTGAACTCATAAGCTCCGACGAGGTCGTAGAGAAAATATGCATATTCAGAACCGAGTTCTGGTGAAAGCAATCGTCTCCATGAGTAGATAAAATCATAGGCGGTAAGTGGTTTCCCATCTGACCAGAAAGCTGACTTTAATCTAAAAACAACCTTTGTCCCTCCATCTTCATATCTCCACGATTCAGCGAGACAAGGAATTGGCTTCAAGGTATCTGTATCAAACCTTGTAAGCCCACATTGCAGATTTGTGAGAAGAAAGTGGGAGACAGAATCGGTTGCCAAGTTCGGGTCAAGCGTCGGCGGTTCAGTAGATATAGCAAACCTTAAAACCTCTCCTTCCTTCTCATAATGAAAAGAACACGAGAAGAAGATCATTGATAAGACCGAAGTCAAAAGCAAAGACCCAAACAATCTCGCAAAAAATCTACAAAAAAACATATCAGTTCAATCTTTTGAAATTTTTATAAAATAGAAAAGATTTGCAAAATAACAAAACGAGAACAAAATTATAATTTTTTGAATCAAAAAAGATGAGGAGTATCATAAAAAGAACACTTAAAATCTTTGTTATTTCTTTGATTCTTACCATTCCCATTTCATACACAACTCACACACACAAAGGAGGGATTAGTAAAGAAAATTGCCAGGTCTGTATAACTTCGCAGACAGCAAAATCTATCGCGCTCACTCAAAACAATTTCACTCTATATATACCATTTATATCATCAAAAGATGAAACCAAAGAACCTGAAAAAGAATTTATACCAGAAAAAGAAAAGAAATCAAGGTCACCCCCATATCTCTCACAATCATAAAAAATCTTACTGAAATAAAAAGTTTTTGAAATAAAGCGCTTTTTTATTCTCTTGAACCTTTTTGGTCCGGGATAATAGAAAATCTCGGACCCCAAACTTAACAAAAAAACCTAAAAAAGGAGGTGTAAAGAAAATGGAAATTGCTTTTGCCTTATTTTCGGTTTTGATTTCACAGGAGCCACCAACTCTAAAAGGCAGAGCACTTTTGAACCCCGATATATCTGCAATAGGCAACATAGTAAATCAAACCATTCTTCAAAACAAAATAAAAAACGAGTTTTTTACAAAAGAGTTTGAATTCGCATTCCAAGGGTATCTCTACCCATCAATAAGAGCAGATATTTTCCTTGCCACCCATGGACCAAAATTCGGAGATGTTCATGAGCACGGAGAAGAAGAAACCCACATAGGAGTTAACCTTGAAGAAGCATATGTCTCACTTCTGAATATATGGGGAGGGTTCTCTGGCAAAGTAGGAAGAAAGTTTATAGAATTCGGCAAGTTCAATCCACTCCATCCCGAACAGTGGTTATATGTTGACCCACCAAAAGTAATTCAAAACATATTCGGAACAGAGAATCTCATAGGAGATGGCGGACAAATAGAGTTTCTCCTCCCTCTACCATTCCTTCTCAAAATTCAAGGAGGAATTTTCAGAAACTCCGAAGGTCCATTTCAAGACATATTCTACTCATCAAGGGCATTTTCATCTTTTGGTATTTCAGATTTTGAAGTGAGTTTCGGAGCAAGTTATGTCGGAGGGAAAACCGAAAAAGAACTCTCAAACTTCATCGGTGGAGATATAACTCTCAATTACATAAAAGGATACACAAAGCTGACTTTCATATCGGAACCAATTTTTTCAATAGATGAAAAAAGCAAATTTGCTGGCTTCTACTCATCTCTATTCTACTCCACAGGAAGATTTCAGGTTGGATTTAGAATTGATGGAGCAAAACCAGATGAAGAAATTGAAGATGAACACACAAGAAACAAAATATCTTTTGGAATATCTCCGATTTTCGCATTTCTTCTTACAGAGACAACAAAGATAAGGTTTCAGTACAGCTTTTTTGCGAGTGATAAACCAAAGCATACTGTATTTTTCCAGCTCCTTTTCGGTTTGGGACCGCACTCTCATGTTCTTCAATTCTGAAAGAGGAGGGAGAAAGATGGGAAAGCAAAAGAAAATAATAAGTTTGGCAAAAATAGTTCTCCTGAACCAAGTTTTGCTATTTTTACTCTCAATCACAGAAAAATCATCAGCCGAAGCGAAAAAAATAAAGGTGGTCTCTCCCATATGCACCTTCGCTGACATAGCAAAAAATATCGGAGGCGATAGAGTTGATGTTATAAACCTATCTGACGGTTTGAATGACCCGCATTTTGTTGAACCACGACCATCTATGATAATTCACATGAGAAATGCAGAAGTTGTGATCCCAATAGGATTGCGCCTTGACCTGTGGTTCTTCTCTCTAATAGAAAAATCAGCAAACCCGAAAATATTTGAGGGAAGCTCAGGATTTATCAGAACATATGAAGGCGTAAGAATTCTTGAGGTCCCCGAATATAAATTCGGACAGCCAAGAATAGGAGATATTCACCCCGAAGGTAATCCACACTACTGGCTACCTCCTGATAACGCAAAAGCAATTGCTATGAACATAGCAAAAAAACTCTCTGAACTATATCCAGAAGATAAAGAATTCTTTATCAAAAACACTGAAATTTTCACAAAAAAGATAGACGAAGCAGTAGAAGATTTAAAGAGAGAGTTTTCAAGATTTGAAGGAGTAAAGGCAGTTCAATATCACAAAACTTTCACATACTTTGCTGACTTCTTCAAAATAAAAATAGTAGGAGAAATGGAACCATATCCCGGCATACCGCCAACTCCGTCTCACATCTCGCAACTTGCAGAAAAAATGAAGAAAGAAGGAGTAGAACTTATAATCTACGAGCCATTCAGAAACAAAAAAGATGTAGAAAAGCTGAGCAAAATCACATCAGCAATACCAACCCAAATATATGCCGATTGCGTCCCTCAGATAAACGAATTAAAAGATTACATCAGCTTAATCAGATACAACATAAGAAAAATAATTTTGAACATTGAAGAGAGAGAAAATAACAAAAAGGAGAAGTGAAAAATGTATGAAATTAAAGATATTTTTCCTTTAATTCTTCCAGCGTTCTTTATCAGTTTATCTCTCGTTCTGATTCATGTTTACTTCGGGACAAAAATTTTTGAAAGAGGAGTAATTTTCGCAGATATAGCAATAGCTCAATCTGCATTTTTAGGTTCATCTATCGCGTTCCTTATTTTTCACGACCCTTCAAAAGAGCTGACTTACCTATTTGGTGTCTTATCTTCAATCTTTTTCGGAATACTCATCTCATCTCAGATGGAAAGGGAAGTTGTCTTCAAAGAAGGTTTTGTAGGAGTTATATACGCCCTGACATCTTCTCTCTCAGTAATAGTTCTGAGCAAGTTAGGGAGAGAAAGCGAACACATAAGATATATGCTCGCTGGGAACATCTTATTTGTATCTTGGGAAGATGTTATCAGAGCAGATTTGATCTATTTTGTGATAGGGATTTTACATATCATCTTCAAGCCGAAAAGAAGGAGCTTCGTATCTGAGTTCTTTTTCTTTTCAACTTTTGGACTTGTCGTCTCGTCATCTGTATCTCTTGCAGGAGTTCTCCTTGTATTCTCTTACCTTATAGTCCCTGTTCTCACATCAAAACTACTTTTCAGTTCAAGATATACTCTTTTGACCTCTTATCTTATTGCTCTTATATCAACCCTTATCGGATTTGTATTATCTGTGGCAAAAGATCTACCAACCAGTCCGACAATAATATCAGTATGTATCCTTTTTTTCTTCGTTGCACTTTTTATTGACTCAATAAAAAATCTCAAAAAGAAAAACCAGGAACTCAACTCATAAAAACAAAAACAGAATAGAATTTATTCTATATGTTTGAGATAGAAAAAATAGCCAAAGGGCTTGAAGGAATTGAAAGATCAGAAGATTTTTTACCTGAACTTGAAAAGCTTGAAATTCTTTACCTTCCGCAAGATATAGAGCTACACGAGGCGATAAAAATAGTAGAGATAATCTCCGAGAAAAACTTTCCAGCTGGACTGTTTCTTTCTATAAACTGGGGAAACCAAATGAGCTTACGGGAGTTCAACGAAAAAACCTACAACAACGAAAGATTAATTCTGTCAAATCTGAAACCGAATGGCAAAATCGTTCCTTTCCTTGAAAGAACAGAAAAACTTGCGATAATAGGAGAAAAGAACATAAAGCTTGGAGAGAAACAAAATGTAAATTTCAGAAAAATAAACTCTCTTTCTCTTGAACTTTACGAGATAGATGATAAAAAAACAGCAAAATCCGAAGGTGATTTCTATGAGATCACAGCAAATCCTTACTCATATCTCTCAAACATATATTTATTCATCGGTTCCGCAATTCTTGGAAGAATGAAGGAGATATTCAGAATGTCTTTGAACTACTCAAACGAGAGAATACAGGGAGGGAAACCTATAATATCATACTTTGCGATAAAAGAGAAAATATTCAAAATTCTTGAGTTCATAGAAGTAGTAGATTCTGCAATTTCTGAAATAGCGAAAACAAAAGATAAGAGCAAATCTATACCGAAAATTGTTTATCTTACAAAGTATATTGTCAGAGAAAGTGTTCTCTGCTCCTCTGAGTCAATTCAGATATTCGGTGGATACGGCTATATGAAGGACTTCAAAGTAGAAAAATTTTTCAGAGAAACCGAAACCATAAAAAACCTTCTTGAACTTGAAAAACAAAACCTCCCGATACCAGAAATGCTATAAAATCATTAAATCAAAAACCTTATCAAGAAAATAAGTTATTAAAATAAAGGTATGTTTGAGGGAGTATATCAGTTTGAGGTAAATTTTGAAAGTGGAAGAGGCAAGCTACCAATTTTTTACAGAAAAGCATCCGCATCAATATCTATGTTTCCTGCAAAAACAAAAGAAGCTGAAAAACTTATCCCCCAAAAAATAAAAAGATTGATGAAGGTTGATGAGCTAATTCCGGGAATAACACTTTTGGGATTAGCCGGATTCAAATACGAAGATACAGATATAGGTCAGTACAATGAGGTCGCAATAACAGTTCCTCTCATAGAAAAATCAATCCCAATAAGAAATCTTGGTCTCACAAGATTTATTTCATCACTCATAAGAGGAGATTTCAGAGTTCATATAAGACATCTTCCTGTCACAACAGAAATAGCAAGAGAGGCAGGAGTGGTAATATACAACTATCCGAAATTTGTTGCGGAGATAGAGTTTGAAGATAACGGTAAAAACTTCTCTTTAACAAAAGATAAAGAAAAAATACTCTCTCTTGAAGTGAAAAGAATGTTCAAAACAAGTATAAAAAAGAAATTTCTTTTCACAACTTTTCAGCAAAAAGATGGCGCGGTTATAAAAGCCGAAGTCCTCGCAGAAGGAGAAGATATAGAAATAGGATTCTTTTCCTCTGAAATAAACCCGAACATAAATACAGAAATCGGCAAAGAACTATGTTCGCTTCTTATATTAAGAAGGTCTTTCATATCAATGTTTATTCCAAAGATGAGAGCAATCTTACATCTGCCTGTAAAGATAGCATAAAAGTAATGAGAAATAAGACATTGACATAAACAAGCACCTGAATTATTAATTTTTATTTTGTTATGAAAAACAAAGAGTTCGGAAGGAAAAGTAAAATCTTCTTACTCATATTTTCAATATTTCTCATATCTTTACACTGCAAAAAGCAGGAGGAGAGTGTCAAAGATATAATAGAAAAAGGAAAAGCGCTTTTGGGAGAGGAGAGGTATTCAGAAGCGGGAGAGATGTTCATGAAAGCGATAAATAAGGAGCCGGAAAATCCAGAAGCGAGGTTCGGAATGGCTCTTGTACAAACCGCAATATTTCTCAAAAACTTACAAGATACAGTTTTAGAATTAGGCAATACATTAGCTCAGCTCATCGGCGGTCTATCACCTCACATTACCCCAAAACAGGAAACAACTATAAACACCCTTCTTGACGATATATTTGAATCAAACATAATATCGGTCATTGACAAAATAAATGAAAACTTAAAATATGCTACTCAAAAAAAAGGTTGGACTTTCAAAATAGAAAAATTGACATGGAAATTGGAGTTCGGAGGGCAAGAGCTTTGGAAAATAGATATTTCAGGAGAATTTGACGAGGCAGATGCCGATTTACTATACTCCGCATTCAAAATACTTGACGCCCTCATAAAATTTCTACTTTCAATAGACCTTGACATAAAAATAGATGATCTTTCAAGATTGTACTCTTTCATACAAAACTTCGGAGGTGTAAATCAGATAGCTCAAGACCCATCATCTGTAGTACTCAGAATAATTCCGTTTTTAC
This sequence comes from bacterium HR19, assembly GCA_002898315.1. Lineage (GTDB taxonomy): Bacteria > Calescibacteriota > Calescibacteriia > Calescibacteriales > Calescibacteriaceae > Calescibacterium. The sequence goes on from BEHV01000006.1 coordinate 17,605, forward strand.
TCAACCAGCGAGAAAATCTTCTCGGAGTGAGAAGAGATGACAAAGGAGCAAAGTACTGGAAAAACGATATATCACAAGATATAATAGATGCGATGATTTCACTACAAAACGGCTACGATTCTCTACTATCTGAAACAGATGATCAAGCAGATGATATAATAATACCGGTAGAAAAAGGAGAAGGAGTGATCAAAAAAATCGCCTTCCCAACAAGTTCTTCGTTTTTCGCCGATCAAACTGTATCTTCTGATTTTAAAAGAAGTTTAGCTACAATTGACCTTCCCCAGAATCTGAAAGGAACCTTTGAGAAAATAAAAGGTAGCTTTGAAGGAAGCGCAAGAGTGAGATGGAAAGAAATTCTTGATACCTTCCTCACTTTTGCGATAGCTTTTGTAAAGACAGGAATATTTGATACACTGATAACAAGTTTGATAAAGTCGTTCGGAACTTCGGGATTGCCAGAAGGAATATTATCAAATCTTTCACAATTTATAAATCCCACCTTTATCTCAAGCATCATAGTAGGCATAATTCCAGATGAAATAGAATTTGACTTTCACGCTTTCTTCTCATCAGATAAAGGTTTGAGAGGAATACTACCTGCGTGGACAGATGACAACGCGTTCATTCTTGAATGGGAATGTGTATCTTCTAATCCTTCAATATCTCCGCTTGCGAAAAGCAATATATTAACATCATTTTTCTGTAAAATGCCGAAGGATTCATACTGCTTTGAAAGCTCTGCAAAAGGAAACTGTGATATAAGATTGACTATATGCGAAGAATCACTCATAAGTGAAAAAGAATTCAACTGTATATCTTACTGCCCCACAAATGACTCAAATTGCAACAAACTAAATCAGAAAAGCGAGAAGATCTGCTTGGTTCAAGATAGCGCAACAGGCGAATGCAAGCTATACTGCACAGAATCAAGAATCAATAAAAGCATCTCGGGAGATGAATCTAAAATATGTGTATCAGAGTTTTTCTACGAAGATAAAGAGCATTTTTATCAAAATTACAAACCCGGATTGAACTCAACCCTGCCGGAAAAAATAGATAAAGATTCAATATCGGGAATACTACCTTATATTGGCTTTCAATCTCCCGACTTTTATGGTATGCTGTACCTTAACTCAAACTATCTCAAAAGCATATCAGATAAGGTCCAAGGGCAGGGGTTCAAAAGACCAAACCAGTTTGAAACAAACCTCTTTTTACAGAAAATAGGAGACAATTTAAAAAGAATTTTATCTCAGTTTGGGTTCATCTGATGTCAGACCTACTCGGCTATTTTCTTCTTATACCGCTTAACATTATAATTATCATTCCTATGGTTATAGTTGAATCTGCAACATTGAACGCAGGCCAGTGATAATTTCGTATGTGAAAGTCAAGAAAATCCACAACATATCCCTTCGTGAGCCGTTCAAAAATGTTTCCAAAAGCTCCCCCTATCATAGCCCCGATAACATAAAAAGAAATCCCGGAAAAGTATCTTGAAAAATAAAGCAGAAAGAACATGACAAGAACAGAAAAGATGTTCAAGATGTTCCGGAAAATGTTATTTTCTATGTCTGAAAAGAGACCAAAAACCACGCCTCTGTTTCTGAAATGGACTATGTTGAAAAAACTCGTTATCTTTATCTCAGAAAGATAAGGCAAATTTTTCTCTATAAGCCACTTTGAAACCAAGTCAAGAGAGAATACAAAAAGAGCTACACCTGAAAAAAGAATCCATCTTTCAGCTTGCTTCACCTTGCTTCCTTTCAGAAAGAGTATATTTACTTGAAAATTGCTCTATTAGTTTTTCAAGTTCTTTCATCACCATATTTTCAAATGATGATTCAGGATAGTATGATGTTATACTCTGCATAAGACGTGTTACAGAATTGACAAGCCCTACAATATGTTCTTTCACAACTTCTTTGTAATAATTTACCTGAGCTTTATCGCGCCCGGGAATATCTAACCCTTCGGCTAAATTGCATATCTCAACTACAATGTGGGACCTTATTATAGAGTTGAGGAATTTGAGAACGACCTCAACACATTCAGGAAAATTTTGAGGATTAACTCTCATCGGAAGATTCACCATCTCCATCCTATTTTTTTCCATCATGTCTTTTATATAATTTACGGTTTTATCAAATTTCACCTTTAAAAAAACCTCCTTATAAAGAATTATAAAACAAAATCTGAAATATACACAAAAAATAAATTATAAAATTATTATCGCAAAAATAACATTTATTTTTTATTTATCTCCGCTACTTTTTCGTAAGAATATGGAGATAATTGAAAGAACAGAAGAGATAAAGGAGAAGGTGAAAAATACAGGAATATTCAAGTACATTCCGGAAGAGGATTTTAAAGCGGTTGAGAAGTTCATAAATATAATAAGGTTCAGAAAAGGAGAAACGGTGATAAGTGAAGGAGAAATAACAGGTGGAATGTTTATGGTTATGAAGGGGAAAGTAGAAGTCATAAAAAATAATGTAAAGATAGCTGAGCTTGAAGAAGGAGAGATATTCGGTGAAAGCGACATACTTTTGAACAGAAACGCTTCCGCAACAATAAAATCTGCCGAAGATGACACACAAATAATATACATAATAAGAGGTGGAATTGAAAACCTTGAAAAATCCAATCCATCATTCACAACAATCTTCTACAAAAACATAGCAAAAACAGCACTCACACGACTTATAAACTTAGATAAAGAATATGTGAAAATAATGGAAAAATTCCAAGAAATGAAACAGAAAGAAGAACTTTCAAAACTCAGAGAAAAAATCTTCAAATCCAAAGAGTAGCAGTAAAAAAATCTGGTCAAAATGAAAGAAAATTTCCGAGAGCATAAAATAAACCAAAAATCATATGATAGACCGAAAACCAAAAATTTCAACAACAAGTATAATAAGCAACGAAGCAGAAATAGGAGAAGAAACATTCATTGGAGAAGGTGTGATAATAGAAGGAAAAGTGAAAATAGGCAAAAAGAACAAAATCTATCACTACGCAGTGATAGGAACTCCCCCGCAACACATAGCATACAAAGAAGAAAAAACATCAGTAGAAATAGGAGATGAAAACATAATAAGAGAGTTCGTCACAATACACAGGGGGACAAAAGAAGGAGGAGTAACCAAAATAGGTTCAAAAAATTATATAATGGCATACGCACACATAGCTCATGATTGTGAGATAGGCGATGGTTGCGTTCTGACGAGCTTTTCCGCACTCGCAGGACACACAAAAGTAGGAAACGGAGTGGTCTTCGGTGGATACTCCGGCTCACACCAATTCGTAAGAGTTGGAGATATGGTAATGGTGGGAGCTACAACTTTCCTCACACAAGATGTCCCGCCTTTTTTACTTGTGGTCGGAATAGAACCACGCATAGCAGGAATAAACCTCGTAGGACTGAAAAGAGCAGGAGTACCATCAGATGAAATACAAAAGATAAAATCCGCACTGAAAATTTACCTTGACCTGAGGTTGAAAATTGAAGAGGTCAGAAAAGAAATTTTGAAAATAGATAGCAGGTCTCCTTACCTTATGAAATTTGCTGAATTCCTTGATGGTGAAAGCAAAAGAGGATTTCTGAGAAAATTTGAAAAAGACGAACTCTCAATAAGATGAAAAAATCAACTGACAATTATGTTTATTATCTTATCTTTGACAAAGATAACTTTTTTTATCTCCTTGCCTTCAATATACTTTGAAACCTTTGCGTCTGATTTTGCAATCTCAACAACTTCACTTTGGTTAGCTCCTCTTTTTACCTTTATCTCACCTCTTAACTTCCCATTCACCTGAACGGGAATAGTAATATATTCCTCCTCCAAGAACTTTTCAAGTCCATAAGTTATAGCCCATTTCTCTTCGGATAGGAGTTTGTGATCTTTTTTATTTTCTATTTCAGTTTTCAATATATGCCAGAGTTCTTCTGATATGTGAGGAGCAAAGAGAGAGAGAATTTTCAGAAAACCCGCTATCATCCCCATAACACAGAGAACATCTTTTCCCGATAGTGACAGCTTTTCCCTCTGTATATGTTCTTTGAAATCATTCAGAGAGTTTATAAACTCCATAAGGCGAGCAAGAGATGTGTTGAACCCAAGTTCTCCCATATCTTTTTCAACAGACAAAACGCAGTAAGCGTAAGATTTCCTGAGCAGATCCACCCTACCGGAAACATCAAGAAAAACATTTTTTTCATCAACTTCAAAACTTCTATCTCCGTTTTTTCTGATAATATCAAAGATGGAGTTAAGGGTGTTCCAGACCCTGTTCAGGAACCTATAAATTCCCACAACACCTCTATCTGACCACTCAAGGTCTTTTTCAACAGGAGCTGCGAAAAGAATAAAGCATCTTGCTGTATCTGCTCCGTAGTTTGCAACAACATCGTCAGGGTCTACAACATTTCCTTTACTTTTTGACATCTTCGCTCCATCTTTTATGACCATGCCTTGGGTTACGAGTTTTTTGAACGGCTCCGAAATCTTTATATATCCTAAATCCCTGAGAACTTTTGTGAAAAATCTCGCATAAAGGAGATGCAAAACAGCGTGCTCAATTCCACCTATATACATATCAACAGGCATATATCTTTCAACTAATCTCTCGTTGAAAGGATGAGATGAAAAATCAACCTTCTCAATATCTCCCGAAAGATAACCGAGAAAATACCAAGATGACTCAACGAATGTATCCATAGTATCTTTTTCTCTGCGAGCGGGATTACCACAGTATGGACAGTTTATTTTGCTCCACTCCTCCATATCATCCATTTTTGGAGGCAGGACAACCGGAAGGTTCTCAGGTTTTTCAGGAACAGTTCCACATTTTTCACAGTATATTATAGGTATGGGAGCGCCCCAGTATCTCTGACGGGAAATTCCCCAATCGCGTAATCTGTAGCTTACTGCAAAATCTCCGAAACCCTTTTGTTTTGCAAACTGAACTATTTTCTTCTTCGCTTCTTCTGAGTCAAGAGAAGAGAATTCGCCAGAATTTATGAGCTTACCTCTATCTGTAAAGGCGGACTTTGAAAAATCGTGCGTGCCATCGTAAGGCAATATCACTGGCTTTATCTTTATCTGGTATTTTTTTGCAAACTCAAAATCTCTTTCGTCGTGAGCGGGAACAGCCATTATAGCGCCCGTTCCGTAGTCAGGCAGAACATAGTTTGCTACCCAAATGGGTATCTTCTCCCCATTAAAAGGATTTACAGCATACCTTCCCGTGAAAACGCCACTAACTTCACTCCCTCTCTCCTCTTTTGACATTCTCATAACTTTCTCACAGAAGGATTCAACTTCTCGCTTTCTTCCATCTACTGTCAGCTCCATTACTCTGTCGTTCTCGGGAGCAACTGCCATGAAAGTAACACCAAAGACGGTATCGGGTCTTGTTGTAAATATTTCAAGAGGAGTTTCAAGACCTTCAACAGGGAATCTGAACAAAGCTCCTTCTGACCTTCCTATCCAGTCCCTCTGCATTTTCTTGACTCTTTCAGGCCAGTCCAAGTTTTCAAGTTCTGAAAGAAGTTCATCTGCGTAATTTGTGATTTTGAGGAACCACCCCCACATTTTCTTTTTTATTATAGGAGTCCCGCATCTCCAACAGCCACCAGCAATAACCTGTTCATTAGCAAGCACAGTATTACATCTCTCGCAGAAATTAACAAAACCCTCTTTCCTGTAAGCTAACCCCCTTTCAAACATCTGTATGAAAAAGAGCTGTTCCCATCTGTAATACTGAGGAGAAGAGGTATCTATTTCTCTTTCCCAGTTGTAAGATATTCCGAGGCGTTTCAGTTGTTTTTTCATGTATGATATGTTTTCTTGTGTCCACTTAGCTGGATGGACTCCATGTTCAATAGCTGCATTTTCCGCCGGAAGCCCGAAAGCATCCCACCCTATCGGATGCAAAACATCGTACCCGAGCATTCTATAATAGCGAGCTACCGCATCTCCTATCGTGTAATTCCTCACATGCCCCATATGTATTCTCCCCGAAGGATAAGGAAACATAACCAAAATATATTTTTTCTCTCCTTCTCCCTTTAGGCGGAATACATCTCTTATTTCCCATTCCTTTTGCCACTTTTCTTCTATCTCAGAAGGGTTATAAGGTCTTCCGATAAATGAAGATGAGGATTCATTTTTCAATTCCTGCATATAAAATCTCCCTCCCTCACTATCTATTTTATTTTACTTAATAAATAGGTTCCTTATAAAATTTCAATCAAAAATTGCTGTCTTATATTTCAAAGACATTTATTTTGCCTTCGTAGAAAGCTCTGCCAACAATAGCTCCCCAAAAACCAAGGGATTTTAAAAAGAGAATGTCTTCGTCAGATGAAATCCCCCCAGATGCTATAAGTATTTTCCCGGAATCTTTGAAGAACTCCGAAATTTTTTTGAAATGCTCCTTCGGAACTCCTTCACCTGTTCCATCTCTGAAAACAGCCGTAAAAATAAAACCCTTCACAGGCATAAAAATTAAATCATCAACATCAAATACAGTTCTCTTTACCTTCTCTTTCCAACCTCTTATGGAGATAAAGAAGTTTTCATCAAAGTCAAGAGCTAACATGATTTTATCTCCGAACTCACGAACTATTCTTTGAAACTCGCTTTTGTTCTCAAAAAGAAGTGTAGATATAACGACACCCCACGCACCAGAGCTTACAAGTTCTCTGACCTTATCAAAGCTCCTCACTCCTCCTCCAACCGTAGCCCTAACACCAAGAGCGAGTATCTCTTTTATAATGCTAATCTGACCTTGGTTTCTCCCAAAAGCAGCACTTATATCTACTATGTGAAGGAACCTTGCTCCCTTTTCTATCCATAATCTGGCTACCTCAACAGGAGAAATATTCAAAGATAAAATCTCGCGTGATATATCTCCCTTAAAAAGCCGTACAACCTTTCCATCTCTTATATCCAGAGATGGTATGACGAACATTTTGCTTTCTCCCCTCAGTTCTGCGAGATTTACTCGTAAAATATTTAAACTTTTTTGACAAGCAAAGTCATTCCATCTCTTCCAACAACTTTCAGCTGGTCACCCTTTGCAATATTTTTTTCTCCCTCAGCAACTTTGGCTTCCCATATTTCACCTGATATGAAGATTTTTCCTTTACCATCTTTGAAATCAGAAATCGCTTCTCCGATTTCCTCCATCAATCCCTCAAAGCCGACGGGTGATTTTTTGAACTGCGCTCTTATCCCCTTATATGCTACGAACACAAAAAAAGCAGCAGTGAATAAAGTAGTAGATATTATGACCCTATACGACGCACGCAAAAAAGGTTCAGGAGACCTAAAAAGCATAAGAGAACCAAGTATTATACTTGCTATCCCAGCAAGAGTGAGTAGCCCAGAAGATGCAACTTTGACCTCAAGCAAAAAGAGAATTATTCCAGTTATAATAAGCAGAATTCCAGCCCAGTTGACAGGAAGAGTTTGAAGAGAATAAAGTCCTAAAATAAGGCATATCGCTCCCGCAACTCCCGGGAAGATGGCTCCGGGATTTGCAAGCTCAAAGAATATCCCCCATATACCTATCATAAGAAGTATGTAAGCTATATTTGGGTCAGAAATGACTTTGAGGACTTTGTGCTTCAAGTTCGGTTCAAACCTTACAATCTCGTAGCTTGAAAGGTCAAGTGTGATCTCTCCAGCAGATGTCTTCACTTTTTTACCATTTATTTTTTTTATCAGCTCTTGAACGCTTTCGGCAACAAGGTCAACGACATTATTTTTCACTGCCTCCTCTGCTGTTAGAGTAGCTGCATCTCTGACAGCTTTTTCAAGCCAATTTGCATTTCTCCCGTGCCTTTCAGCAATAGACCTTATATAAGCGACAGCATCGTTTTCTATTTTTTTCCTCAGCTTTTCATCAATTTCTCTTCCTCCCATCATAACAGGAGATGCCGCACCTATTGAGGTTCCGGGAGCCATAGCGGCAATATGAGCAGAAACTGTTATGAATGTTCCAGCAGATGCAGCCCGAGCCCCAATAGGCCAGACAAAAACACAAACAGGAACATAAGACGACTCTATCGCCTGAATTATCTTTCTCATTGATAAATCAAGCCCCCCCGGAGTATCAAGAAGAATAACGATGAGTTTTGCTCCCTTTTCTTGTGATTCTTTTATGCCTTCTATTATAAAGTCAGCAACAGGTGGGCTTATTGCTCCTTCAACTTCAAGAACAAAAACCTTTGAAGAAGACATCTCAGAACGAGAAACTTTCTTTCCACCAGGTTCTACACCCTTTTCAGCTTCTTCAGATGAATAATCTTCGGAATGAGTTTTTTCTTCTTCTTTAAAATTCTTCTCCTCTCTCTTTTCTTTCAATTTTGACTCTTTATCTTTAACTTGCTTATCTTTTTGCTTAACCTCCCCTTCATCTCTTCCGAGAATATCTTTTATAAGCTTGTCTATAAGGGGTTTTTCATCTTGAAGGAGAACCGGAGAATTTCCCAAAAACTCAACACCCATGAGGAACTCAAAAGCAAAAATTAAAGATAAAGGCAACAGCACAGTGAGAAATTTATATCCCATCATTATAGAAAATTTAAGCAAACACCAAAAAAACTTTGATATTTTCCTCTTATTTCCATTTAAAGCGAAAGATAAAAAAATCTGAACTTCAATCCTGAAACAGAGGAAAATCATCAAATATCTTTGAAACCGGCTTTATGTGTATATCTTCATCTATACCGGAAATTTCTATCTTAGCTCCATTTAGAACATATAACCTTTTTGCCATGGTTTTTATTTCTCCGAGAACTTCGTGAAATTTTTGTTTTTGCCCAGATAAAAGCAAAGAAAGCAAAATCTCTGCCCATTTCGAATAGTTGACCGGGTCAAGCTCATAACCTTTCAGGTACGCCGAAGCCGATTCAAAAAAGTTCCTCTGCATAAGCTTGATTTTCCCCATAAGAAAGTAAAAATCAGGACACCCGGGGAAATTCGTTATGGCGAAGGAACAGAATTTTTCAGCAGACCTCAGATCACCAAAAGCAATGGCATCATTAGCAAGGAATATAAAAATCTGCGTCTGGAGAACTTTAGCCAGACCTCTTTTAAGCTCGCCAACATCTTCTATGAAAGAGAGCCAGAGATAATCAGCGTAGCTTTTCAAATATGTATAGTGAGAAAAAGCAGTGAAAGAAAACACATCGGGAAACCCAGAAATATAGATCGCGTTTTCTCCTTCTTTATCTAAAATTTTCAAAAACCTCAAAGCGGAGTTCAGGAAATCATCTCTCATCCCAAAAGAGTAGTTAAGAAAAGATAAATTATACCATAGTACAGCAGAGTTTGGCTCAAAAGATAAAGCAGATAAAATATACCTTGAAGATTTTTTATATAGTTCCTCTTCGTCTCCTCTTCTTTCATTCCCACGCATCTCTTTTCTCAAAAGAAATAGGTACATGAAAGAAATTTCATTTAGAACCGAAGCTCTGAAAATCTTGCTTTTTTCTCCCACTAAACACTTTAACTCGTCGAGAAAGTTAAGTCCTATCTCTTCTGCTCTACTCACAAACCTTTCGTTCGTAGGAAAATTGAAAATTGTATTTACAAGTGTTTTGAAAGTTGCCAGACGCAAAGATATATCATCTTGTATCTTTTCCGACCCTCCTCCTCTATCTATCTCAAATATTTTCTGCCACACATAGTTTTCTGATATATGAGAGATTTCAGAGAACGCTCTTGATGTAATCTTATCTCTTTCCTCATCAGATATCTCAAGGTATTTTAACATAAGCTCTTGAAGGTTATCTTCTCTGTATGGAATTGCTGATTCCCACTTTGTAAGGTATTTCCATGCTTCCAGATTATCTTCTTCAAGAAAGAGAAGTGAATTACATCTTACCGCCTCAAAGACCCTCATGTTCATCTCTTTCCTCACACTCATGTTGAACACAATCTTTGAAGAAGAAAGAACTTCTGAATATGTCTCCCCTTCATATAAACCAACACCAACAGCAATTTTATACTTTTCTGGGAGAAGAAGTATCTTACGCAATGCAGAGTTTCTTCTTGAATGAATACCTGGGTTGAGATTCCCTAAAAAAACAACATCTATCTTTTTATTTTTTTTGAATTTAGGTTTGGGGACTCTCCAGCTTGCGTGTATAGCGAAAACAGGCAGAGGATAAACCTTAAAGGGTAATTTCAAATTTTTCAGTTTTTCAAATCCCGCTTCATCAATGATGACAAGCTTGAACTTCCGAGCGTTTTCAAAAACAAGGGGTACATTCAAGTTCCAATCAGTCCAAACACAAGAAAAAGTGCGTTGTGAGTTAGGAATGAGAGAGTATTCGGGAGAAAAAACCACAAAATCACCGGATAGATCAGGGTCAAGAGTTATTTTGTCTTGCTCAAGAATTTCTTTTTTACCCTTCGTAAAAATTCCCTCTGCGTTTTTCACAACTTCGTAAAAATGAAGTCCAACATCATGAGATGAAGATATGACTTTTATCTTTTCCATTGGAGGTAAAGTCATAAATTAATCTGAATCGGAAAACAGGATATATTGATTACCTTGAAAAATTCGCCCGCACTTTATCAGCAAAATTTTTTCAGATTTCCCACAGCTCAGAAAGTTTCTTAAAAAGCGTCTCTACATTTCGCTCCTGAAAATTTTCATCTTTTGAGAGAAAATCTTCTGTGAATTTTTGAATTTCTGATACCTTCTGAACCGCAAACTCGTTATTTTTGTTTTTTTCTCTTATATAGTCAAAGAGTAGTTTGTGAGATTGCTTTTTGACCATAACTTCAAGACCATCTAACATCTGCCGATGTGGAGTTCCTTCCCATATAGATAGAATTATTGATTCTCTGAACAATCTCTCTACTGGGAACTCTTCTAATATTCCGAGTCCGCCGAACATCTCCATAGCCCATTTTGATGTCTGTATAGCCATTTCAGCGGTGCAATACTTTGCTATATGAGACATAAGGCGAAAGAGGTTGAACTTATCTGAAAAAGGTGGGACTTCACGGAAGACCTCGTTGTAAAGAGATACACAGTCGTATCCCATTTTGAAACACTTCACAAACTCGTTCACCTTATCTTCAAACTGCTTTCTCGCCAGAATGTGGTCTATCACATTTTTTCCAAAGGCAAATCTTTGTGAAGCGAATTTCAGAGCGAGAGATATAGCTCTCTGAATGACCGCAACGCTACCGAATATATTAGCAAGACGGGAAGAGTTGAGAACATCTAAAATCTCATATATACCCCACTCTCTTTTCCCGAGAAGATAAGCAGAAGAGTTTTTCATTTCAACTTCGCCTGTGGGAACAGACCTTGTGCCTACTTTGTTTTTCAATCTCCTCACAAAGTAGTTAAGGGAACCATCTTTTTTATATTTTTTTATGAGGAAGAGAGCGAGACCTTTTACATTTTGCGGAGCAGATTTCGGACGCGCTGCGACAACCGCAACCTCGGCTCCAACATTAGAAGCAAAATATTTCTCCCCATTTAAAATCCAAACCCCGTCTTTCTCCTCAGCGGTCGTCTCAACAGAATAGCCAAGGTCTGAACCACCTTTTATCTCCGTCATCCATGTGGCACCCTGCCAAACTCTCTCATCTTTTCTCCTCATAAGAGGCAAAATCTCGTTCCTTATATCATCTGAACCATACTTGAAAACAGAAAGAGCAGTAGATAGAGAGACAGTATATGGACATCCCAGCCCCGCATCAAAGAAAGTGACTATATACTCAATAAGATAAAATGGCTTTATAGACCCCTTATCAAAAACCCTATCTATAATACCTCTTTTATACCCTTCGTATAGCATCCTCCAGTACTCCGATGGATATTGAATTTCATCTACTCTCTTTCCCGTCTCATCATACATTTTGAGCCAAGGAGTTCTGGCTCTATCCACAGATTCAGAGATTTTCTCGCCTTCTTCCTTCCACCATTTTTCATAATCTGAAAGCTCTTCAAAAGGAACAGATTGAGAAATGACATCTTTCCCGAGAAAAAATTCAAGTGCCTTTGAAGGAGAATGTATAACCTCTTTTATCTTTTCAAACATAAAAAATATTTTAACCCGATTTCCAAGCGTTTTAATCAGTTTCTAAAAAAATGTTTTCAACACAAATTTTAAAACAAAGATAAATTTATTATAGCGATGAGAAGAGAGATAAAGCTCATCATAAACCCAAACAGCGCAGGAGGAAGGGGAAAAAAAGTAGCAAACTACATAGGAGAAAAGTATTCAGATTTATTTTCAGAGATAGTTTTCACCAACGGACCTGAGGAAGCAATAGAACTCGCACGAGAATCGGAGAATTTTGATACTGTCTGCTTTGTCGGGGGAGATGGAACTCTGAACGAAGTTATAAACGGAGTCATGAAAATACCAGAAGAAAAAAGACCAAAAGTCGGAATTATTCCCGTAGGAACGGGGAACGATTTCATAAAAACCATAGGGATTCCAAAAGATATTGATAAAGCAATTGATATAATTTTGCAGGGGAAAACAAAAAAATTAGATGTAGTCCTCTGCACATTCAAAAACTTTGAAGGTAAAGAAGTAAAAAGGTATTACATAAATATAACCGAGTTCGGAATGGGAGGGGAAGTTGCAAACCTTGTGAATAAATACGGAAAAATCTTTCGCGGAACTATTCCGTTTCTCATCTTCGCTATAATCTGCAACTTCACATACAAAAACAAAAGAGTGAGAATAAAGACAGATTCAGAGAATGAAGATTTCAGAGATTTTTCCGCTGAAATAAGAGTCGTTGCAGTAGCCAACGGCAGATTTTATGGAGGAGGTATGCAGATAGCTCCGTTTGCAGATGTACAAGACGGACTCCTTGATATTGTAATAGTAAAAGATATGAACTCAATTGAAACTCTCAAATCAATACCTCTTTTATATCAAGGAGAAAAGGGATTTGAAAAAGCCAAAAAAACAAAAAAAGTCCTATATTTCAGAGCGAGAACCGTTGAAGTTGAGGCGGACGAAAAAGATAAAATAATGATAGAAATGGAAGGAGAAGTTCCCGGACACACACCCAAAAAATTTGAAATCATATCAAAAAGTGTTGATTTCATAGTGCCTTAAAATTTCTAAAATGAAAAGGTATCTGAAAAAAGCAGATTTTGAAAAAAAGATAGAGGAGAGATTATTCCTTGTAAAAGGTGATAAAATCTTCTTGCTAAACGAAGCAGGTACAATAATCTGGGAAATCCTTGACGAACTGCCATCAGAAGAACACATTAAAAAATTTATATCTCAATATATGAAAGAAAAAACCAAAGTCAAATCTGATATAGAAAAAAAGATATTCTCATTCATAAAAGAACTCAAAAAGAATAAACTTATAGAAGAAGTAGAAAAATAAAAGCATAAAAAACCTCATCCGAAAATCTATTGTGAGCAAAAAATAATTCAGGTAAAGTAAAATTATTTTAGGAGAATGAAGAAATTTGGTCAATACATAATCACAAAAGAGATAGGCGAAGGAGGAATGGGGAAAGTATATAGGGCTTGGAAGGTATCTGAAGCGGGATTCAAAAAACTTGTCGCAATAAAAATACTCAAATCCTCAAAACATACAGAACTTTTTATAAATGAAGCAAAAATATCTGCAAAATTTGACCACGAAAACATAGTAAAAACCAACAACTTCGGAAAAATAGAAAACTCCTTCTTCATAGAAATGGAATACGTAAAAGGAATAAACCTTATGGAATTTCTCAAAAAGGCGAATGAAATCCCTCTTGACATCTTTCTTTTCATATCAGAAAAAATCCTCACAGCAACAGAATATATTCATAACTTTGAAGGAAGAAGATTGATTCACAGAGACATAAATCAAAAGAACATACTTATATCTTGGACAGGCGGTGTAAAGCTATCTGATTTCGGAATTACACTTCCGCAGAACGATAAAATTGACCCCTTCGGGAAGTTAAGCTATGTTCCCCCAGAAGTCATAAGTGGAAACCGTTGGACCCAACAGGGAGATATATGGAGCATAGGAGTTGTCATGTGGGAAATGCTTACATCTCAAAGGTTGTTCTCATCTCCAAACCCAGAAGAGGTAAAAACAAAAATAATCAAAGGTTCTATACCCCCTCCTTCATCTATAAACCCCATAGTTACAGAACACATAGATGAAGTTGTAATGAAAGCTCTCTCAAGAAACCCTTTTATGAGATATAACTCTGCCGAAGAGATGCTGAACGCCCTCAAAATCGCCTGTGAAAAATCTTCAATACCTCAAATATATCAGAAGGACTTCGCAGAATTCATACAATCTTGCTTTTCAGAAAAAATAAGAGAAGAAGAAGCAGAAATAGCAGAAGAAGAAAGGAAAATTCCCGACTTACTCATTGAAAACCAGAGTGGAAAAATCAGCAACGAAATCACAGAAAAAATCACTCCAACCTTGAACAAAACCCAAAAGAGCAATAAAACATCAGAAAAATCAGCAAAAAAAGAAAAAACAAAAAAACACGTAAAAAGAAAGATAAAAACAAATATAAAAGAGCTATCTCTATTTTTTGGAATATTTCTCGGATTCTCAACAGGAATCCTGAAATCAATATACGAGATTAAAAAAGCTCAGGAATTCCTGAAAAACGGTACAAAACTCATCTCACAAAACAACATATCTGCAGGAAAAGAGCTTATAAAAAAATCATTTGAGATTTCAGGAGTGAAGGAAATAGAATTCATTTTGCGTGGTTTAGAAAATGTTGAACAAGAAAATCAGCAAGCCGAGAAGCAAAAAAATTTCCGAAAGGTTCAAAAACGATAAAGTTCGCAGAAAACTCTGAAAGCGACTTTTCAATCTTTTTCAGAACAAATCCGCGAAATAAAACAACAGGGATAATAAATACATAAGAAAATCGTTCAAGATTTAGAGCGCTCAGGACATCTTGAACTCCCGGAAAGTTAGCATCACAGAAAGACACCTCAAAGTATCCTGGCTTTCCCGCTTTCTCCCAAACGAGACGAGAGAACCTGTAAAAATCAGATGTAGCTTCTTCATCAGAAGAACCCCTGCCCACAAAAAGAAAAAGAGACCTTGCAAGAAACTCATTGTCTATCTTTTTTTCATCTCTCAGAAAATCAATATAGGAATTTATATAGTCCGCAAAAAAATTTGGGAAGCCCTCTATACCGTAAAAATACTTTAAGAGAAAAAAGTTTCTCATTCCCCGAAGTTTATTCTCTATGTCTTTTATATGACCCGCCCTGAAAATAAGAGCAGGTTGAACAAAAATTCTTTCAAAACTCACATCATCACCCTGCTTTTGCAGTTCTTCAAGAAATTCATCAAACGTCGGAGATTGAAATTCCAAAAAAGCTCTCTTGAAAACAATACCTTCTGCTCTCAAGCTACTTATCTTCTGCTCGAGAATCTGCGAAAGAACAGAAAACCCTTCTGAGTTCTCTTTATCTGGACTGCCATGAGATAAAAATACATAAAGAACTTTCTCCATAACAAAAAGAAAATAAGAAAATTTCTGAGTAAAAATAAGAAAGCAGAAAGGCAAGGTGTTCAAAAAAAATACAGAAAAAGCATAACGCAAAACCTTACCGAGTAAAAATTAAAAAATATGTTTTTGTTCTCAGGAATAAGCTGTGGCATAAAGAAAAACTCAAAAAAAGATTTTGCAATAGCAGTTCTTCCAAAAGGTAGCTCCACAATCGGGTTTTTCACATCTAACAGTTTGAAAAGCGAAGTAATAGCAAGAGCTGAAAAAATACTGAAAATCAAAAAGAAAGCAAGAGTGATAGCGGTCGTATCAGGCAATGCCATGTGCAGATACAAAGGTGTTGAAAAAGATGCAGAAAAAATAGTAAAACAGATAAAAAAAGTTTTTGAAGAAAAGACAAAAGAGAAAATCAATGAAGATGAAATAATACTTCTTGCCACAGGAAAAATAGGGGTAAAGCTTGAGACAGAAAAAGTAGTAGATAAAGTAAAAGAAGCGTTTGAAAAACTTTCAGAAAGCGAAAGCGAGTTTTCATCTGCCATAATCACAACAGACAAAGTTGAAAAAGTGGTGAAATATCAGAACCGCAGATTTTTCGTATTAGGAGTCGCAAAAGGTGCAGGAATGATATTCCCGAAATTTTCAGAAGCAACGACTCTCTCTTTTATCTTCACAAATTCAACTTCCCCAAAAGGATTTGAAAAAAAGCTCCACGAAATCTTAACTGAAACAATAGGTTCAGTAAATATAGACCACTCAACAAGCACCAACGACTCATGTATAATATCTTTCGGAAATGAAATAAAGACAGATGAAAAAAGTTTAGAGAAAGCGCTACGGTATGTCTTATCTCATCTTGCGGTAAAAATAGCAGAAGATGGTGAAGGAGTAAAACATGTTGTGAAAGTTGAAGTCAAAGGTGCAAAAAATAATTCCTCTGCAAGAAAAATCTGCGAGTATATATCTGGCTCAATACTCTTCAAATGTTCATTAGCAGGAGAAAGTCCCGACTTCGGAAGAATACTTGCAGCAATCGGTTCATCAAACGAAAAAATTGATAGAATAAACATATTTTTGAGAGACGACTTTTCATTCCACTCATACAGAGAAAAATCAGAAGTTAAAAGCAAACTGAAAGTCGTAGAGAACAGCAAAATAATAGATTTTGACTTCAAAAAAGCAAAAGAAATAATGAAAAACCCAAAATACACAATAGAAATACAGGTAGGAAATGGAAAAGGTAAATCTGAAATCCTTATGACAGACCTTACCGAAGAATATATAAAAATAAACCTCACCCTCTGAAAAACTCAAACACAAGAGATCAAAAATAAGAACTTCAATAAGAGAAAGATAACAAAACAAAAAGAAATAAATAAAATTTATATCCAGAACAATTCAAAAAACGGAGGTTAAAGGTGGAAGAACGGGAAAGAAAAAATATATTTGAGGTCATATCTGTTGATATAGATTGGGAGATGAACTACGAAAACCTTGTTTTTGGATGCAAAGCAAAAGTGAAGGTGCGAGTCGGGAACAAGATAAAATTAAGCTACGCAACCTCAAAAGACGGGCAAATTCACGCTTTTGACCTCGCTTTGAGAAATGCCCTCTACGAGTTCTATCCAGAAGTCCAAAGAATAAAACTGGTAGATTACAAAGTAGAGATGACAGATAGAGAAAAAGGAACCGCCTCATATGTCAGAGTCAAAATAAATGTTGAATACGATAGCAAAACCCTACAAGTAGAATCAATAGGAGCAGACCTTGTAGCAGCAACAATAGAAGCTCTATCCACAGCTTACCAAACAGCCATATACAATATTATATCAGAATCTCAAACCATACTCGTCTGATGACGAAAAAAATTCAAAAATCAGATAATAGAAAATTAAAGTAAAGTATGAGATATTACAGAAAAATCATTTATTTCATTCTATCTGCTCTCTCGTTTTCTCAACTTATTTTTTTAGCTTACAAACTCGCTCCCATAAACGAAGAGGAATGGATAGACGCAAAAAGAAGATTTATCGTAGACATAAAAGATAAAGAAATACTCTTGAATTCTTACGGGAACGAAAGAGAACGCACAGATGCAAAAATCACAATAAAAAACGCAGAAATAAAAAAGAAAATTTTTTCTCTCGGCGAATGGAAACAGATAGAGGTTATAAAAAGACCTCTTCCTCCAAAACTCAGCTTGAAAATCGGAGAGAAAGAGATAGATCTTTTGGGATGGGGGCATGTTGGACCTATCTCATGCCTTCTCTTCCACATATCAGGCATGTTCAGAGATATAGCCGGCTCTGCGGGAGATGAATTTTACATCCTCGGATTAAGAATGACAAACATTATGCTGATACTTCTTTTCTCGCTCGTATTTTCTGAGGGGAACCCGAAAAAACTATTTTTTTTCTTCCCGTTCCAGATAAATTTTATTCTCATGCCGGCAAGCATGTTATACTATCTCGCCATGGCTGCTTTGACCTTTTTAGCTTATAGATTTCTCAAAAGAGAGAACTTTGCTCTTTTTCATCTCACATGCTCACTTCTTATAGGTCTGCACATGAGAGGATTTATAATTTCATCAGCACTCTTTGCACTAACAGCATATTTCATATTCCTTGAGCAAAGAGATAAAAAAGAAAGGGAAAGGATGTTTTATCTGTTTTTGAAGTGGTTTCTTATCTTCCTCCCTCTCTATGCTCTTTTTTTCCTTATATATATCGCTCCATCACTTATAAAAGATGCTTACGAGAAAAAAGCTTTTGAGGGATTTGACATTTTCAGCTCTTTTATAAAAGAATTTCAAAAGAAAGTCATTTCCCTGAAAATCATCCAGCTCGCTATAATGAGATTAGGAGATTTCTTCATATCAGCAAATATTCCTTCTATATTGCGGGAGCTCGGAATACAACTGAAAAACACAAATACACCGCAAATCATCTCTTTTTATGTATCTACTATGCTCTATATTTTTCCATCATTTCTCTCAAAAGATAAAATGTTCCTCGCCTTCCTCGCTATATACTTTATACTATCTCTGCTTGCTGTCCCTTTCTTTGTAGGCATGCCATGGCAATTTATACCACTCCACTTTATAATACTTGAAAAATCTTTCAGCACAATAGAAGGTATAAACTCAAAAATAAAAGATTACTCGGTTGATTTGACGCTCATTTTTCTTACAATCTCAAACTTATTTCTTTCCTTCAACATAAAAAATCATCTCAAAAACTATCTCATGTGGGATGAACACGAAAAATTGATGAAATTTATTGAGTCAGAATCAAAACATCTTCAAATGAAAGGGAGCATATCTGGTTCTGAAAGAAGACATAATATTTTATGTATTACGAAATCAAACATTTTTTATGTCAAATTTGAATGCGATGAAGCAAAGTTTTTCGTACTTTTTGACAAGACAAAAACAGAAATATCAAAAATTCAGAACATAAAAGATAACTATGATATAGTGATATTGAGCGAGCATTTTTTTGAAATCAGTCAATACTTTCATAACTTCGGCATAAAATGGCAATCCGAAGGGTTCCTCGTGCTTGAAAAGTAAAAAACACCTAAATGTAAAAAATAAAAATAGTTAAAGAGCGATATAAAATGAATTGGGTGACGCAAAACAAATCAGTAAAAAAAACCGATAACGCTCATCTACCAGAGTTCAGAGAAAATATCTTTCCTGAACCGACCGGAGTTTTGAGAGCCATAGGTCCCGGAATAATATGGCTTGCGCTCGCCCAGGGTTCGTCAGAACTTATATGGTGGCCCTATCTTACAGCAAAGTACGGGACTTCTCTCCTCTTCCTCCTCATACCCTCAGCGATAATACAGCTACCTCTCACATATCATATAGGAAGATACTCAATGCTCACAGGAGAAAGTATATGGAGAGGATTTTTCAGGTTGTCAAAAAGCTTCACCGTATTTTTGTGGATAATTATGAATTTTTCGTTCTTCTGGTTTGGCTCATTTGTAGTAGCTGGTGGGACTGCTCTTTCTGAACTCATAAGAACTCCCCTCTCCCCCAAGACCGCATCAAACATATGGGGATACATACTCATAATCTTTATGTTCATACTCCTCACAAGAGCAAAGAGAACTTATAAAGTTGTTGAGATTTTTATGACATTTGTCGCAGTCGGGACTTTTGCGGGACTCATTATCTCATGCCTTCACCCAAGCGTCCTTGAAAAAATCCCAGAATTTATAGCTGGCTTCTTCAAACCTGATATAAAATCAATAGAGAAAGACGACTATGAAGAGATTGTGACAGCCATAACTTTTATGGGACTTGGTGGTTTCTGGTCCCTCTTTTACTCATACTGGGTGATAGGAAAAGGTATGGGTATGTCTATCTACAACCAGAACAGATTTGATTTCGGATTCAAGCCAAAAAAAGAAGATAAACTGAAAGAGAAATTATTCTTCTGGAAAAAGGCACTTTTTGTGGATTCACTCATAGGAGTTGTAGGCAATCTCATAACAACTATTATGACGTGTCTCCTTGCTTTCTCTATTCTCCATCCCAAAGGGCTTTTTCCCTCGGGATACAAGATAGCGGTTGTTCAAGCAGAGTTTTTCGCTCAATGGTGGGGTGAGATAGGGAGGAAAATTTTTCTCTTCTCCTCCGCTCTTTTTCTCGTAGATACATGGATGAGCACAGCAGACGCAGTAGCAAAAATAAACATTGACATAATAAAATCAATCAGGCAGGACATCATAAAAGATGACTCAAAAGCGTATTTTATCTTGCTTTCTGCTATAACTTTGATAACCATGATAACTTTGCCCATAGCTCCTCCCGGGACTCTCATAGTATTTACAGCAATCGTGGGATTTTTCGGTATGGCTATATTTTCTCCCGCAATAATGCTTATCAATATTCTAAAACTCAAAGAATTCCCAGAAGAATCAAAACCATCAAAAATATCTCTCATCTCGCTCGCAATCTCTTCACTATTTTACATTTTATCTTGCGTTGTTTATCTTTACATCAGAATAAAAAGCTAGTATTAGCTCAATCAAAAACTGACATCTAAAAATTTATTTTTTATGATAGAAGAACTGTCAAAAGAGCTTGAAGAAGTTGAGATAAAAAGTTTTGAAGAAGCAATTGAATTCAAATATCTCTTTCAAGAAAAGCTCGTTGAACTCTGGTTGAACCACAAAATATCAACAGAAACATTTCTTGAACAGCTCACAAAAATGTATGAAAAAATTCTTGATGAACTTTCAAAAGCAATTCTCGACTATGAAAAAATATGCATAATAGGATTTGGAAAATTAGGAGCGGGAGAGATAAACTTCTCATCAGACCTTGACATATGCTTTATTGCGTCCTCTCAATCAGACGAAGAAAAAATAACAAAAGATGTAAGAAAATTTGTGAATATAACTTCTCAGAGGAAGGGAGAGAGGTTTCTGTGGAGGTTAGACCTTGATCTGCGACCCGGCGGAAAATCAAGCCCAATCGTAATAACAGATAAATTCTTCACATGGTACTATCTCAACCTCGGCAAGACAGACGATAGATATGCTTTAATAAGAGCAAGACCAGTTGCAGGAAATAGAAAATTAGGTGAAGAAATTCTCAAAGAAATTGAGCCATTTGTTTTCAGGAAATACTTAGATTTTTCAGCCATAGAGAGATTGAAAGAAATAAAAGTAGCTATATCACGCCACCTCAGGAGAGATGAAAAAATTTTTGATGTCAAGTACTCAGAGGGAGGAATAAGAGAGGTGGAGTTCGTTGTTTTCGCAAACCAGCTTATCTTCGGCGGTAAAGATGAAAGATTGAGAGAGAAAAAAACAACAAAAATTCTTGAAATGCTAAAACAATATATCAAAGATGAAACCTACCCATCGCTTAAAGATTGCTACATATTTTTAAGAGAGATAGAAAGCTTGATTCAGCTTGATGAAGAACAGAGATTCACCGTTGAACAAAAAGATATTCCAAAAATAACTGAGTTTTACAGAATATCAGAGCAAGAATTCTTTGAAAGATTAAATCTTGTCAGGCAGAAAGTTCAAAAGATATTTGAAGAAACTTTTGAAGTTGAGGTCCCTGAATACAAGATAATAACAGAAAACTCTGCACCAGATGATATAAAAAGATACTTGAATGAGCTTGGATACGAAGACATAGAATCAGCTTTACAGATTATAAACTCTCTCAGAGAAAAAACCCTCTTTCTAAAAGAGAAAAAGAGAATATCGGTAGCAGATTTTTCGGCAAAGACATTTGAAATAAAGACAGAAGAGCTCAATGTTTCTGAAAAGCTCATCTCATCTCTTGTTTGGTATTCCGCAAAATCCCCAGATAAAAACTCATCTCTATCTTTTTTTCACTCACTCATAAAGTCCATCGGGAAAAGAAGAGGATTTTACTTTCTGCTCATGAAGAACGAAAAGCTCGTTGAAATCCTCGCAAAACTCTCAGGTATCTCTCGCCTTTTCGCAAACTATCTTATAAACCACCCAGAAAGCTTAGATGTTATTTTCCTTTCTTACCAACACTCTCCTGAACCGCCAGATGAAGATGATTTTTGGGAAAAAGTAAAAGGTGAATCTGAGGAAGAAGTGATGAACGAAATAAGAAGAGAAAAAAAGGAGAAAATTCTGATTCTACTACTTCAAGACCTATCTGAAAACATAGAGTTTGACGAGGTATCAAAGAGAATCTGCAGGATATACGATTTTGTGGTCAGAGAGACAGTATCTCTCACAGCAAGAGAAAAGTTGAAAATAAATCTCCCCCCATCTAAACTATCAATACCATTTTCTATCATAGCTCTTGGTAAATACGGTTCGGAAGAGGCAATATATGGTTCTGATGTTGACCTACTTTTTACTTTCTCTGAGGGGAGTCAGGAAGAGTGGATAAGGTTCGCTCAAAAGTTCATCGTCTTTTTGACTTCAAAAACAAAAGAAGGAAGTGGACTTGAAGTTGATATGAGATTGAGACCATCGGGACACGCAGGTCCACTTGCTATATCTACAAAATCATTAGAAGAGTTCTACACTAAATCTGCAAATATATGGCAGAAAATCCCTATCTTAAAATCAAGAATCGTCTTCCCGAAAGAAAGCAAAACAATAGAACACGAAATACAAAAAATAAAAAAAATGGCATTTGAAAGCATAGATATATCAGAAATCAAAGAATCATTCAAAGAGCTAAAAAGAAAATCATCAGAAAAACTATCTACAAAATTTGTAAATGGGAAGAAACTTTTAAATCTCAAATACATTGAAGGTGGCTTACAAGATATAGAACTCATCTCCCACTTCATACAGATAAAAGAGAAGAAATTTGATATTTCTTTCAGTGACTCAATAAAACTCGCAGAAAAAGTATTAGGAGTAGAACTGAAAAAACCTTATGAGATCATGAGAAAAATAGAAAAATACACAAAAATAAAGAGCGATTTTCCCCTTGAAGATATCTGGATAGACCTTGAAGACAGAAGATTTTGGGAAGAAATAAGCAAAGTTGAAAGAGTATCAAAAGATGAGTTTGAATCAGCAATAAAAAAAGTAAAAGAGATATTTTCAAAAGTTATAGGATATTGAAGAATTCAGTCAATTTGAGAGCTCAGCTTTGTTTTTTCGGATTATCTTTTTCTTGACTTTCATCTGAAAACTCGGAAATTACATCAGATTGTTCTTTATCGTCTGATTTATCTCTTCCATCACTGAGATCATTTTTCACACCATCAGCAGAAGATACTTGCTCGGTTTTTTTAAGCTTTTCTTCCTTTCCCTCCGAGAATTTACCAGATTTCTTTGACTTAATTGTGATAATATAATCTTTTATCTCTTCTTCCTCATAACTCACTCTGATATGATAAAAATCAGCAAGCGCCTTTTTTATACCTTCTTTTATTCTTGAAATCTGCTCCAAAGTCGCGGGAGCGTAATCAAACTGTCCCTGCTCCATCTTATTTTTCACAACTTTTTCTACTGTTCGCCTTATCTCATCTAATGAGTAATCTTCAAGCGACCTCACAGCCGCCTCACATGAATCAGCTATCATCATTATAACTGTCTCTATACTTCTCGGAGTAGGACCTGGATACCTAACAGAAAAATCAATATCAAGCATCTCTGCTGCCTTTGTAAAAAATTCGGGATTTGTCGTCCCGTGGTGTTCTCTTATGAAATCTATAATCCTTTTTGGAAGCATATATGACTCTGCGATTTTCACCCCGTCTTCAACATGCTTGACAACTATTTTAGCGCTCAGAGGAGGAGTTATCTTAAAGTGTCTGCTTTCCCCTCCTGTGTTTTCTATAAAGTAAGCAGGTCTTGTTATCTTTCCTATATCGTGATATAAAGCTGCACATCTCACAAGCTCCGCATTTACTCCGAGCTCGCTTGCCACAACATAAGCTATATCTGAAACAACAAGAGAATGATGAAATGTTCCAGGAGCCCTCTTTCTCAACTGCACAAGAAGCGGATGCTCAAGGTCTTGAAGGTCAAAAAGATAAAACGGAGTCAAAACCCCGAAAAACCTCTCCGCTATATAAATTATCCCAAGAGATACGAACGGAGAAAAAATAGAAGATAGAAAGAATAAAGATGATTCAATTATATCTCTTTCTAAAAAGAGAGTTAAAACAGAACCTATAAAACCACAAATCACACCTAACTTGAACATAACTATTCTTCTTCTTACACCTTTTAAAAGCTCAATCAAGGCAAAAGAAACAGTGAAATGTATAAACGAAAGATGGAAGTTTCTGTGGACAAAAAACAGAAGGAAAGAGCAAAGAGCAGAAATATACAGAGCAAAACGCTTCTCAACTATGAAAAACAAAACCGACGGAATAACAAGGAAAGGAACAGCAAAAACAAGTTTCTCCCCCGATAAAACCAAAAACCTCTCAAGCTGAAAAATAAAAACATAAAAGAGAAGAACAAAACAAATAAAAGATACAAGAAATGAAAGATGAACAATCTTATCACCTTCTCTCAAAAGCAAAAACGATGAAAGAAAAGAGACCAAAAAAACCACCTCAAACTTCATCCACCCCGAACCTACAAAAACAACATACAACGAAAGAAAAAGCGCAACCAAAAGAGATGGAATAAATCTGTATGAGAAAATAAAATTGAAATATCTATTCTGCTGAATCCCCGAAAAAATATCTTTTAAAACCATAAAAAAGCTAAAACTAAAATTTAATCATCAGAAAAACAATTTCGCTTCTGACGAATTAATCTGGATCACATATTTTATCTGAACAAAGCTGGTAAATTCTTCCTTCTTCGTAAAATCTCTTCTGCATTTCAATAATCTCTTTCACCCTCCTTGGAACCTCATGGGGAGAAGCATAATCTCCGCTACTTTCAAGCGGCATGTTCTTCTGAACACGAGTAGATAATGGATCAGACAAAGGTGGAATATTGCCTTGCGGAAATTTCTGAACATCCCCGGGAGATAGCTTCGGGTCAACTTGCAAAAATCCTGAACCCTCAAAAGGATCATCTTTGAACTCAATACCGAAAACATTCTTTACAGGTTTATTTATTCCCGGTATTCCTGCAACCCTTATATATGTTTCTGTTGCGAAGTTAGCAACCTGCTCATCATAGAGGGCTTCGCGATAGAATATCAACTTTGGTACTATTCCCAAATTTCCATTACCACGAGTCACATATTCAGCAAAAGTTATAGGGTCAACAAGGTCAAAAATAATCTGAGATACCGCTATATATTTTTTCAGCTCCAACTCGTGCTCCTTTGTTGTAAATCCGAAGATTTTTTTGAGTAAATCCCAGCTTTTATTTCTTTCAAGCAGAGATGTCCATATAGCACCACCGACATCAAGGACACCTTTTTTAACCTCATCTGTCAGAGCCATAAATGTTCCACCCTGGATCGCCCCGTTTGATATTCCGTAGTAGACAATTTCAGAAGGTTTTTCCGGAAAGTTAAATCCATACACTTTACTTTTTACCTCCTGCCAGAAAGATTGGTTGTTTATGAGTATGGCAAGAGCAAGAAAGTTCGCATGCCCTTGTTTCAGATTGAAAACAACATATTTCACGGCATCAAGCATATTTCCACTTTTACTCGCTCCAATCTCAAAAACCTTGCCTCTTGCAGTATCATCAATCCCAATCCATTTTGTAGCAACAATAGGAAGACACATAAATGAAGATACATATAGAAGATGGTTTGAGCTGATTTCTTCATAAGAGCCGAAAAGACCGTGACCGAAAATCATAACACGAGTCATATGAGATGAAAAGCACTTGCCAGAAGGTATATTCATCTTGAAACCCGCTTCAAAAAGCTGAGATGAGTTATCATATTTCGGGACATAAAACCTCCCGGAAACAGAGTAAGCTATAAGATTTCTATAAGGTTCAGCTAAACTATTATCGTTAGAGTATGGGTTTTGTTCTACTTTATCTATTACAAAAGTTATTCTTCCTTTGTAATCATAGATGGTTTTCTTTACAGAAAGGAGATGGTTTATGATGAGTTCTTCTGATGCGGTTTTGAAATCCCACGCAACCAAGACATCATCCTTCTTTATACCAATACTTTCAAGAAAATTCAGAATCTCTTCAAAATGCTTTTTCCATTTTCCTGCATCTTCACTCATACCTTCAAAAACTATATTTTTTCCTTGAACAAGGTATTTGAAAAAAAGCGGAGATTCCAGAAGATTACCATTCATACCCTTCAATCCTTTTTTGATGACAACAACATAACGAGAAGAGTTTTTCATTTTAAAAAGCGGTCTTATATATAGAACTTGATACGGCGGTTCAGACCTCACATCTGGCTCAACAAAAACTGGAATCCTATTTCCTCTGCCCCATTCTATAAGCTGAACAAGAGAGTTATGATTTAGTGTTTCATCGGGAGCAGGCAGACCTTCTCTTGAAAAACCATCAGGATGCCAGTATATAATCTGGTTCACCGGAGAAAATCCGTCAAAGGAGTTGATAAAACTCATGTCAAGTTGCGGATAACCATCTGGAACCCAGATGAGTTCCGAAGGCACAGAAACTTTTCCCTGATACATAAACTGCTCAAAAGGATACGGAAAAAAACATTCTCCTTTAACTTCTTCTGGCATATTCTCATATCTTGAGAGTATGTTGCACTTTTCTTTCGGGAAAATAATTTTCGCTTTCTCCTTTCCTCCACAACCATAAAACTGAAAAGAAGAAAAAGCCAAAGAAAGGGAGAAAATAAAGAGAGAATCCCTCAAAACCTTTTTCATATTCAAAACGTCCCCACCAAAAAACATAGACAAAATTTTAATAAAACACAAAAAAATTAAGATAAATTTTCAAAACCAAAATAATTCAAATCTTGTAGAAAGTCAAATTTCAGAAGCATAAAAACGAAAGAAATGCTTTCATTTGTAAAATTTGTTTTATGCGATTAGGGAAGGTAATAAGCTTAGCAAACATAGTCGTAATCTTTTACACAATCTCAAACTTTATACTTTTTGATATTCCACCCTCTCCGTTTATAGTCAAAAATCAAGGTTTTTTAGAGAAAATTTCTCAAAAAATCATAGGTGCGCTCTATCTCTCGCTCGGATACTCATCAATTTTTATTCTATTCGGTCTTCTTGTCGCAAACTCATTTTTCTTGCTCAAAAACTACAAAAACCATCTCATCTTCATACCCCTGGTGGTAATCCCAATCTGCCTTTCAGGAATCCTTTCTTTTGTAAACGAAAGTTATGGAGGAGTAATAGGACTGAAAATAAAAAGTGAGCTTGAAAGAATAGGAATAGATTTCAAAAGCTCTCTTGCAATTTTATCTCTCTTGACTGTTTTTTCATCTCTACCTGCGATTTACCCAGCAATATTAAAAATCGCAAAATCAAAGAGAAAGAGAGTTCAAGAAGAAATAAATCCGCCAACTTCCGCAGAAAAAGATGAAGATAAAGAAAAATACCAAAGCAAACTCGTCTCAGAAGAAACCTCCCATTCAACAATGATACTTGGATTTGAATCAACGGAACCGAAGACAGAAGAACAAGAAAACCCCGAAGATTACGAGAAAACACAGATTTTAGACATTCAAAAAACACCTGATAAAGAAGATAACAAAGAAAATGAACAAGAAAGTAATGAAAATTTCAGTTCAGATGAAAAAGAGGAGACAGATTATGCTCGGGAAAAAGGTCGGAGAAGATTTGTTCTTCCATCTCCTGATCTGCTTGAACCTCCTGAAACAAACGAGTATGACCCACCCGAAACACTCCACAAAGTAGCAAGAGAACTTATATCTGTCCTGAACTCATTCGGAATAAGGGGAAAAATAATATCTATGACCTCAGGTCCTGTTGTGAATTTCTTTGAGTTCATTCCAGAGTCGGGAATAAGAGCAACAAGAATAGTTCAACTTTCAGAAGACATAGCGATAGCGATGAGATTGCCGGGAATAAGAATAGTAGCTCCCGTTCCAACGAGTGGAGCAGTCGGATTTGAAATACCAAGGAAAAGGAGGAATATAGTTAAGCTGAGCGAGGTATTCAACGCACCAGAAGCAGAAAAGATGAAAATCCCTCTCACGATAGGGAAAGATATATACGGAAAACCCTTTGTCATAGACCTCCACAAACTTCCACATCTACTTGTCGCTGGGACAACAGGATCAGGCAAAAGTGTCTTGCTCAACACAGTAATTGTGAGTTTACTTTTGCGTTTCACCCCAGATGAACTAAAATTCATACTCGTTGACCCAAAAATGCTTGAATTTTCTCTTTACAGCGGGATTCCAAACCTCATTACAGATGTAATAACAAGTCCCAAAGGAGCGATAGATGTTTTAAGGTGGGCTGTTGAAGAGATGATTTCAAGATACCAGACAATGAAGAAAAATCAGGCGAAAAATCTTGACGACTTCATAGAAAAGACAGGAGAGAAAATGCCGAGAATAATAGTTGTTATTGATGAGTTCGCAGACCTTATGGTAAGCTCCGCAAGAAAAGTTGAAGAATATGTCATGCGACTTTCACAGATGGCAAGAGCAGCAGGAATTCACCTTATACTCACAACTCAACGTCCATCAGCAGATGTCGTGACAGGTATAATAAAATCTAACCTGCCAGCAAGAATAGCACTCCGAGTATCAGATAAAATAAACTCACGAGTTATATTAGACACCAACGGAGCAGAAACCCTCCTCGGTCAGGGGGATTTTTTATTTTCTATGCCCGGAATAACTCCTCAAAGAGGACACGCTGCATACACATCTGACAGAGAAATAATGAGAGTCGTAGAACACCTTAAAAAGCAAGAAAAACCCGACTATATTGAAATCGTCTCGCAAGATGAAGAAGATGATATTTTTTCTGCATCAGACATACTGAAAGATAAAGACCCGAAGTTCAAAGAAGCGGTTGAAATAGCAAAAAACTACGGGCAAATATCTATATCTCTTTTGCAGAGAAAACTCGGTATAGGTTTCAACAGAGCTGCAAGAATAGTTGAAGAGATGGAAGAACTCGGAATAGTCAAAAAACAAGATAAAAAACTTGTCTTCGTTGGTCTGCCTTCAAAGAAAGAAGGAAACCAAAATGAAACCTGAATTTAAACCGCCCCGAAAATCTCTCTTTTTAAAATTGTAGAAAATCTTTCAAAGCTGTAGCTAATAGAAAAGATTGGACCTCTTACCACAAAACCCAAAACAGTGATTACAACACACAAGGTTTTCTCTTCTGTACTAAGTTTAACGCCGAATTTATCTGATTCTAAAATAAATTTCACATGCTCTCTCAAAAATCTTACGACCTCAGAAGTAATAAGCGCAATATCTCCAAATGAAATTTTATTTTTAGATTCAGATGGCTTATAATCTTTCCCTTGCTCCATCATCAAAACCCTCTTTGTGCCTTCAATCAAAGAAATTTTGCTCTTCTGCTCTCTGTGGAAAAACAAAACCTCATCTACTCTCGCAAACTTACCCAAAAGAGAAGCTTGGGAAATAACAAATCTATCAGGTATAATTATATTTTTCAACCTTATCTTTTTTATGACTTCTGTTCTCCACAAACCGTAGATAATCCGCAGGTCTCTTGCATTAAAAGAAACATGAAAATACCTTTTTACTGGGTCATCAATTCTCTGTGTATCATATTTTTCATAGTTATAAACTCTGCCCCGCGAATCATCTTCATATATCAGCTGAATTTTTGGGAAGACCAGAACTGTATCAGGATCTGCGGTTTCAAACTTTCTAACACACTTTTCAATAAAAGTTCTATCGTATCTATCGTGTCCCGCAGACCACATGAAGAATGTGGAATCAGCAAGGTCGCGAACGAACCTGAAATTCTCAACAGAACCCATATTTTTGCTATGCCTGAAAACCCTTATTCTTCTATCTTTTTGCGCATAGCTTTGCAGTATCTCATAAGTCCCATCTTCCGATGCGTTATCTGATACAAGAAGAACAAAATCACCAAAGGTCTGATTCAAAATATCTTCAATCGTTCTGGATATAAACTTTCTTTCATTTCTCACAGGCATTCCAATCGTCACAAGAGCCATAATAGTAAGTTAAATTAAAATAACCGAAAACTTATACAAAACTCTGAAAAAATTTTCAGCACAAGGTCAAAGATTAAAGAATAAAATTATGGCTCTATATGAATTGGGATTTGACGAACTGCCAGCAAAATACCTTATCTCCCTCTCAAAAAAGAAAGGGAAAATACAGAGAAAACTTTTCGGATACAACTCACAGGTCTTCCTCACTCCACGAAGAATAATAATCAAAACCCCCGAAAAAATAGAAAAAGAAAAAATAATTGAGTTCCTCAAAGAGAACTACTCAACGATGAGATGGATAGAAAACAGCAAAACAGAATTTGTAAGACCCCTGAGATGGATTTTAGCAATTGAAAAAGATAAGAAAATAGATATAGAAATTTTCGGAGTTCCCTCATCAAATTTCACTTTCTCTCACAGAGCATTAGGAAACAAAAAAATAGAAATCCAGAGTGAAGATGAATTTTTCCTGAAACTCAAAGAAGAAGGTAAAGTTTTTATTTCAGACAACGAAAGAAGAGAAAAAATAAAAAAGATTCTCCAAGAAAATGGAATTGATATAAAAAAACAAGAAGAACTCATAGAGATAGCAACATTCTCAACAGAACACCCCTACCCCATAGTAGGGAAGATAAACTCCGAAAGGATTCCTTACAAAATAGCTTATGACATACTCACAAAAACTCTTTTTGTCTTCCCAATATCAAAAGATGAAAAAGTGATAGAAGGATTTTTAGCGATAGCAGATAATCCCCATCCCGACGAACAAAAAGTAAAAGAAGGATACGAGTTTGTAATAAGGTCAAGGTTTGAAGATGCGGAGTTCTACATCAACGAAGACAGAAAAATGAGATTGTCAGAAAGAATCCATCTTCTTGAAAAAATCGTTTTCAATGAAAGGTTCGGAAGTTTTTATGATAGGGAAGTTTTCGTAGCAAAAGCGGCTGACTTCATATACGCAAAAACAGGAATAGGTTCAAGAGATAAAATAAAAAGAGCGGTCATGCTTTCAAAAGCAGATATAACAACAGGGCTTTTCAGAGAGTTTCCAGAACATCAGGGTTATATCGGCATGTTCTACGCCATACAAGACGGGGAAGACGAAGAGATAGCAAAAGCGATTTTTGAGCATACCTTGCCCGAAAAGCCCAACGACCCACTTCCAGAAAGCGAACTCGGCACAATAATATCTATCGCAGATAAACTGATTCACATATTTTCCGCCTTCCTCTCCTCACTCCATATAACAGGAGAAGAAGACCCGTTTGGACTCCGCAGAGCTGCAAGAGCTGTGATAAGAACCCTTATAGAGAAAAAATTAGACATAGATATAGCTGAACTTTCCGAATTTCTTGAACCATTTTTCATTGAACACATGACAAGCAAAAGCATGAGCGAAGATGAAACAAAAGAAAAAATAAGTCATGCGATAACATTCATAAAAGAAAGGATTGAGAACTATCTTTCGCAGGATATAGGGCTGAAAAAAGACATCGTAAAGGGAGTTGTTGAAAGAACACTCTCGCCATCTGATGCTTTCGCAAGAGCCAAAGCTCTTTCAGAAACAGATTTTTCCTCTCTTTTTTATGTCGCACGGAGAGTAAGAAACATAATAGAGCAAGCGCAAAAAAAAGGTCTGTTCAATGTGAGAGAAATTGATAAGGTCTCTCCCAGAACCGAGGCGGAAGCAAAGCTCCTCCAAAGCGTCCTCTCACTATACGAGAAATCTTATGACATAATAAAGCAGAAAAATTATAAGGAATTCATTTCACTCTTTGATGAGTTGAGAGAACCTGTTGATAATTTTTTCAACTCCGTCATGGTTCTTTCTGAAAACGAAGAGGAGCGGGAAATCCGTCTATCTATAATTTTCCCTATATTTCAGATAACCGACTTTTTCGCCGACTTCACAAAGATAGAAAAGAGATGAAAAAGACCTGATAGGCTAAACACGCAAGGTCTTTTGCCGAATGGTAAATCATGTAGCAGGTGGAAAAACTGAATTTTTGAAAACTTATCTAAAAAATTGTTGCTTTTAGCAAATAAAAAATTCCTATACTCCCCAAACTTATCTATTTACAAAAAGAATTTTTTCTATTTTTTCCTGAAAAAACATTAATTTTTTTATGAATGATTACGATTTATTATAGAAAAGGAGGTAAAAAAGATGATTTTTGGAAACCTATTTTTCAAAACCAAAGAGCAAAAAAATGGAAAAATTGAAAAAGAAAAATCCTTTCAAACAAAATTGAAAGAAGACGAAAAAATTAGTAAAATAATATCAGGAGAAAAAAGTATGCAGGAGTTTGAACAAAAAGAGGTAACACTGTTTTATGTAGAAGAACTACATAAAGAACAGGTGAGAGTTAAACACTTACAAGAACTCGCAAAGTATCAACTCCCAATAAAAGCAAAAATCCCCGGAGACGAAAGGTCATACTTTACAGTGATTGAAAAAGTCGTAAGCATAAAAGGAGAGTATGCAGTACTCGTAAAGGAATTTGAAAACCCAAAGTATAAAGAATCTCTAAAACCTGGTACCGTTGTATCATTTGAGTATTCAGACACAGCCGGAAAATATTCGTTTGATGCACGGTATAAAGGCGTATACAAAACATCTCTTGTATTCTCATTTCCACAAAAAATAGAGAGAAAAAGCGGAAGGTCAGCTTACAGAGTTAAAGTAGACCCCAACGAACCCATAGATGTCATAATTGAACTGAAAGATGGAATAACCTTCCAAGGAAGAATATTTGACATAAACGAGTACGGAGCAGGTATTGATGTTGAAATCCCCAAAGATAAAGTAAAGATGCTTGAGCTTGTCAAATTGGCTTTCAGAGTCCCCACGAAAGAAGGGCAGAAAAAACATGAGTGGGCAATGGTATCTGCAAAAGGAGAAATAAGATTTATTGGCGACTCCGAACAAAAAAAAACAAGATTAGGAATACAATTCACAGAAATATCAGATGATGATAGAAAAAATATCAGAGAATACTGGCTTATGAGACAGAGACAAGAACTCCGAAGAAAACTTGAATACGAATCGTAATAAAGTCCAAGTGACTTCCTCCCATCAATGAATAGAGGGGCTTCCTGCTTCAGGATGGGAATTTCCTTCCCTTTATGGGTATAAGTTCGGGACAGTCCATCCCTACCACCCTTCAGGCGGGTGAAACCCTTTAAAGCGTCCTTTTAAAGCAACTTGGTTATCGCTGCTCTTTTCGTATAATATTTATCCTAATCTTTTCATCAATCTCACAACTCATTGCGATTAAAATAATTATTAAACTTTCTTATGATGGTTGAGGAAGTTAAAAAGATACAGGAACTTATAAAGAGCGGGAATTTAGACGATGCGATTGAGATAGCTGAAAAATCTTTCAAAAAAACAAAAGATGAGAGAATATACAACCTCTACGGTATAGCTCTTTTCAAAAAAGGGTACTTTGAAAAGGCGTCGGAGGTTTTCGGAGAACTCTACTCAAAGCATCCCGAAAATCTGAACCTGTTTTTAAACCTCGCAAGGTCTCTTCTTGAAGCAGGAAAAATAGAAGAAGCAGAAAGAACCCTTCGGGAAGGAGCTATGCTCTTTTATGAAAATGAAAAAGTCATGGAGCTACTGAACGAATGCGAAAAAAGGAAAAAAGAAAAAGAAGAAACAAAAAAAGCTGAACCAAAAGAAGAAATAAAAGAAGAAATTGAAGAAATGCCAAAAGAGGAAATTGAAGAGGTAAAAGAAGAGAAAAAAGCAGAACCTGAAACCATAGAAGAAATAGAAGAGAAAATTGAAGAAATAAAAGAAGAATTAGAAGGTCTCGCCGAAAAACCGCAAGAAAAAGAAATAGAGGAAAAAATCAAAGAGAAGTTCAGAGAAAGAGAAGATGAAGAGATCTACGAAATAGGGGAACTCAAAGATTACGGTCTTCTAAAAAGAGGAAGATTCCTTGATATATCTCTAAAAGGTGAGAGCGAAATAATTTTAAGAGAGACATTTATCATATTCATCTCTGGAAGCTACAAGATTTTGCCCCTGAAAAAAGTCAGGAACTGGAAAACCGAAAAAGATTTGTTCGGTGGGAAAAATCACAAATTCATAAAAATACGAGGAACAAACTGCGAAATAAGTGTAAATGCAGAATATATATCTGGATTTGAACTCCAAGAAGAAGAAAGAGCTTTCATACTTGAACCATTCCTTGTTGGATTTGACCCGTCTTTCAAATACAACTCACGAGAAGTGAACAAAAAGGTTGAAATTGTTGAACTTTCAGGTAAAGGGAAAATTTTTATCTTCACTCACGGGAAAAAAGCAGTTGTAAAATCGCTATCAGGGGATACAAAGGTGACAGCGTCAAATCTCATAGGGGCAATAGGAGATCTGAGAATATCATTTTCTCTTGATTCATTTGACATAAGAGGAACAGGCAAAGTTATTCTGCGAATATGAAATCAGTTTTTTTGATATTGTTCTTCCTCTTGAAGGAATTTTTTAAGTTCATCACGGCTGATTTCAGCAGCTCTTACGCTTCCTTCTTTTACAAAAACCATAATCCTCGCTAATTCCTCATCAAAAAGATCATACTCACTCTCAACACCATCAAAAGCAGAAAAAATTATGTTGATCTCATGATTTATCCTCTCTATCATCTTCAATCTCTCTTCTCTTTTTTGTGGGTCATACTGAGCCCATTCGGACCTCAAAGAAGTGTCTATAAATTCTGCTCTTTTCAGCATAGTTCTGAAAATAGCTTGCGAAAAATCAGCGTCTTTACTTTTAAGCATTTCAAGACATGATTTAAAGCTCATCCCCATCTGAGATGCGGTATGATATATGGCGTTTGCTCTTGAAAAACCTATCTTTTCACTTCCACAGAGCAGAGAGAACTCCGGATGAACTCCAAAACTCAAGGACATTCCTACTTTCATTATATCTCTCAAAGATAATCTTATGTATCCGAGAAATTTGAGAGATGATAGAAATTTTACAAGCTGTAGGGCGTCGGGACGAAGGTAAAACTGCGCGGGCGGATTTCTGAAATACCACCATATCCTTCCCGTCATCCACAGATTCAAAATACTCTCCTCCTCATAAATATCAGATATTTCAAGCTCTATCTCTTCTTTTAATCTTTGAGGGAGCATATCTACGAAGTTTTTCTGAAAATCTCGGAAGAAAAGAAGAGGTCTTATGATATACGCGACCTGGCTCATCAGCTTTGCGCTATCTACTCCCTTATACCTTCTCAAAAACTCCTTGTACGCAGAAGGAGGAGTGAGAGAACTCGCAAGTATTCTACCAAGAGGAGTGACCTTTCCACCTTTTATGCAACCTGATTCCTCCAAAATAGTTATTATGTGAGAAATTTCAACAGAAAAAGATGTCTTCATAAAGGAAAGAATACGGAGTATCTCTTCTTCAGCCCAAGCCCTATTTGTGAGGTCTATTTTATTTGACACAATAATTCCGAGAACAAGAAGAGTCATGGCATCAACATCACTTATTCTCTTTTCTGAATCCCCCTCAAGAAGTTTTTCAAGAGAAGTCCTTGTATCAGGAGAGTTGAAGAACTTTTCAAGTTCTCTTTTGAGGACATTTTCACCAGAGAGCGGGATTATACGAGAGATTCCTTTTTCTGATATCCCGAACCTTCCCACTCTACCTTCCATCTGCAGTATCGTTGAGGTATCAGGAAGTGTTTTTGATATGTAGTGTCTGACCACAATCAGCGCCTCATCTGCGGGAAGATTTACTCCATAAGCCATAGTTTGTGTTGCGATGAGGAAACGCAGATTTCCATCTCTGAAACTTCTCTCCATCTCTACTCTTTCATCATAAGGTATATCTGCATTGTGGAAACCTACAACTGCCTTATCTGGTGGAACTCTTGTTCTTTTCTCAAAGGGAACAGATTCGTTTATGACGCCATAACCTTGCCTGTCAAACTCTTCAAGTATTTTCCATCCGAGAACCTTTTTATATACGAAAATGAGAACCTTTTGACTTTTACAGATTTTCAGAGCAACGTTGACAATCCTTTCTGATACATCTCCTTTCAACCTTGTTCCGAAGATTTCTTTTTCAATCTCGCTCAGCGGTTCTATTCTTCTTTCAAGTGGGACAGGTCTCCACGAGGAGTAAAAGAGTTTTGCCGAAAGCCATTGAGAATACTCTTCTGCTGCGCTCTTTGGTATGGTGGCTGAAAGAGCCAAGATGCTTTTTCCTCTTGCTCTCGTATGAGCAATAAGTTCTTCTAAAAATATACCTCTTGAACCTCCGAACATGAGGAAATGGACTTCATCAACACATATTGCTTCTACATCTTCAAACCAAGAGCTACCAGAGCGAGCTGAGGCGAGGCAACTTTCATAAGTTGACACAATGTACTCTGTATCTGGGGGGAGAAAATCAAATTTATCACCTGTTCTTATTGAAACATTTTGTTTGCTGAAAATTGAGGAAAACTCCCTGAATTTTTCATCACAGAGTGCTTTTGTGGGAGCGAGATACAATTTTTTTCCGGTGAAAGCTGAAAAGAAAGTGTATATAAGCCCTGTTTTTCCTGCGCTTGTTGGAGCAACACACAGAACACTTTTATCTTTCTCTGGAACCCAGTAATAAAAAAACGCTGTCTGAAGAGGGTTCAAAAATCTGTAAGGCAATTTCAAGCCAGCGCGTGATACATCAACACAATCTTTTATTATTCTGTCTCCTTTCCCATCTTTCAAATATATCACCGCAAAACCCCCATTTAGCGTGAAATAAGATTCCTCTGATATAATGACTGCTTTGAAACTCCTCTGCATAAAAAAATATCAGGGTTTAATTTCTTATATTTTAAGTGAATTATGTAGAAGATATTGAACAGCAATAAATGAGAACTTCTGCCCTTATTAAAAAGAAGCCCTTTTATGCCTTGAAGATATATACTCCCCTATAACATTAGAACTCCAAACAAGCAGAACTATAAATAAAGATGGTATTATCGTGAGCCGTGGGAAAAGCGAGATCGCTCTGAAACCCTCCTCCGCAAGAACCCCGAGAGAAGATGCAGGAGGTCTCAAACCAAGACCCACAAACGAAAGTCCCGATTCAGTAAGTATTGAAACCGGAATCCTCAGAACAAGCATAGTTATAACAACAGGAAAGATGTTAGGGAGTATATGTTTTGTCATAACTCTCCAAGAAGGGTTCCCCAAAATTATAGCAGAATCTATAAACTCCATGCTCTTTATTTTCAGCACCTCAGAGCGAACAACTCTCGCAACAGATATCCACGAGACGATACCTATTGCAGTAGCTATTGATAGCTCACCTCTTCCGAGAACGAAAGATACTATGACTATGAGAATTATTTCAGGAATTGATATGAAAAAGTCAATCGCCCTCATTATGATTATATCTACTGAACCACCGAACCAACCTGATATTATTCCAATTGTTGTACCGAGTAAGGTAGCAGTAAGAGTAGCAAGAAAAGCAACTCTCAAAGACACACCAATGCCATAAGAGATACGGGCGAAAAGGTCTCTTCCAAGCTCATCTGTGCCAAATATATGTTCACGAGAAAAAGAGATGAGAACTTTTTCTGGATTCTGCTCGTAGTAGGTGTATGGGAGAAGGGGATAGCAAATTGCAATTGCAATAAGAGATATAAAAATCACAAAACCGAACTTCTCATAAAGTGTCGTAGAAACTAAAAAACGCAAAAATCTTGCCAGCATGTCTTCAAACTATAAAAAAAATCAGTGTATTTTGAAACTTTTCAGAAGTCCCATTTTCCGCGCTTCCTTATATACTCCAAAACCCACAAAAAGGTCTAAAATAGCTATTCCTGTTGAATCAAAAACAATCCTTTTGTTATCGGGAGGCGTTTTCAATCCAGCAATTACCTCGCCTATCTCACCAAAAATCATATCTTTGGTTATCTCTCCTTTTTTCAGGGGAACGTTTATCTCTCCGGCGTGGACTGACTGATTTAGGTTATCTACAATTATCGTTGAGTTCTTGAGGATTTGTGGGTGGAGTTCCTGCTTTCCCGGAGCATCAGCTCCCATAGCGTTTATGAGCTTAGCATTTTCAACATGCTCTTGCATAACAAATGGCTCACGAGAAGGAGTAAGAGTTACAACAATATCACAGTTTGAAAAATCATAAAGTGTTTTTGCTATGCGTGGGGTTAATCCAAGTTTTCTTACAAAAGAAGAGAAACTCTCCAGCGCTTTTTCAGAAATATCATATATCACAAGTTCTTCTATTTTTTTCAGATGAGCCAAAAAAATAATTTGAGTTCTTGCCTGAACCCCACAACCTATTATTCCCACTTTGATCTTCTCTTTGTTTTTCAGGAAATATTTTGCAGATACGGCACCTGATGCTCCTGTTCTCATAGCGGTAAGATATGTAGCATCAAAAACGCTGAGCAGAGAGCCGGTTTTAGAATCAACCAAAATGAAAAAACCGATAACCGTTGGGAGATTTGACTTTGGATTATCAAAGTGCACGCTTACTATTTTCATACCTGTTACAACCTCACCATCTATTTTCGCAATAGCGGGCATAATTCTCATATCTCCGTCTTCGTAGAAAAAGTACTCTTTTGATGGCATCTGGAGTTCTGACTTCGCCACAGCAGTATATCTATACGCATCTTCTACACACCTTAGAACAAGGTCAAGAGTAAGAACTCTTCTCAACTTCTCAAAAGTCAAGTAATACGAGCTTATCTTCAAAGACCTGAATTCTCTCCAAAGAACCTTAATATACTCGCTTTCCATATTAAAGGATATATTTAAAAACTATCAAGACAAATTACTTTTT
Source organism: bacterium HR19 (assembly GCA_002898315.1). Taxonomy (GTDB): domain Bacteria; phylum Calescibacteriota; class Calescibacteriia; order Calescibacteriales; family Calescibacteriaceae; genus Calescibacterium. The sequence goes on from BEHV01000006.1 coordinate 56,489, forward strand.
CAGTCAAAAAATAGTTTCTGCTTTCACGCTCTTGAAAAAGGATTTCTTCTTGATGTATTTTCACTGCTCCGGCTTCTGTTCTGATTTTTTAGCTACGACAACCTGAGCGGGTCTTACAACCCTCCCGTTAAACTCAAATCCCTTTCTGACAACCTTGATTATAGTTCCCTCTTCAAGTTCGTCTGAGAACTCAAAAGATATAACCTCACATTTTTCAGGAGAAAATTTTTCACCCTCTTTCACTTCAATCTCTTTCAATCCAGAATTCAAAAGAGAGTCAAGAATTATCTTACGAATCAGCTCAACTCCTTTTTTGGTTTCTTCATCTTTTATGTATTGAAGAGCGGAGTCAATGCTATCTATTGCGTTGAGAAAATTTGAAAGTATTTTTATTGTGTTTTCTCTCAGTGCAATTTCTATTTCGTTTTTCACTCGCCTTCTATAATTTTCGTATTCAGAAAAAGTGTATATCCATTTTGTTTTGTATTCCTCACTGAGCGATCTTAATTTTTCAACCTCCGATGTAAGTTCTTCAACTTTCCTTGTGAGGAGTTCAACTTTTTTTTTCAGAGAGTCAATATCTTCTGCTTCTTCACCTTCAAAAACCCTTTTTTCAGCAAATTTTTCCTCCACAGCTGACTCTGGAACCCCCGACTGCAATAAGCTTTCACCCGAAAGATTTTCACTCAACCCTTCCGATGAAGATACACCCTCTACGGACTTTTCTTTTTCTTTCCCAGCAGAATTTTCTTTATCTTTCTGATGTACTTCCGAACCCTCTATTTCAACAATGATTTTTTCTTTTTCCTCCTTCATGATTCAAAAAAAGGAAACAGGAATTCAGCAACGGCAAAAAGGTAATAAAAAGAAAACCATCAGATAAATTAAGACATATAACGAAAGGATTTACATTTTCGGAAAAAATCTATTTCAAAAGTCAAAAAGCTTGTGGATTATTGAAAGTGTCGTATCTTTTTTTATTTCAAAAAAATTGTTCTTTTTTTCGTATGACTGAATCAAAACAAGGTCTCCCGAATGCACATAAAAGACCTCCTTATTTTCCTCTGAGATGTTTTTTTTGACGAACTGGAAGAGTTGCTTCTCTTCATCTTTACAGAGCCAGAATCTTATTCTGCCTTTTTCTTCAAGACGATGGCTTACAACTCTTCCGACGCTCTCCGGGAAGTTAAAGTACTCGTCTTTGCTCTGTGAGAGAACGAGGTAAGAAAAATTAAGGTCTGGCGGTCTTCCTCCCACTATGTTGATAGCCCGAGTGAGAGAAAAAGGTGGATTCCATCTCACGCCAAAGTGGCACCAATCATCTCCTCTTTTAAGCATAGGGCAAAACTTTGTATTCGGGCATGGAGCTACAACATAATCTGAAAAAGCATCTCTGATTTTCATGATAAAAAACGAACCTCTCTTTTTCAAAGATGGTTCAACAATAATGAAAATACCACGCGGAGAGATAGATTTCAAAACCCCCCTAACCCACAAAATCATATCTTCAACATCTTCTCTGAAAATATCGTATAGAGAGAATGAGATTATGGCTATATCTGGATTATCTTGTTTGATTTTCAACCTGCTTGCATCTGAAACAAGCTTTTTCACCTCAAAATCAAAAGGGAAGTTTTCAAGCGATATATTGAGAATTCTCGTACCTATCTCAAGCGCAACGTCAGATATATCTTGGACAAAAAATTTTATCTTTTTCCTTTTGATTGTGGAGATGACTTTTTCCTTCTTATGTTTTGATTTTTCTTGGTTCTGGCTTTTATGATTTTGCTCATCTGAAAGGTATATTTCTTTCAAAGTTTCAGCAAAGGCAACACTTGCAGAACATGTCCCCGCAGATATATCATAAAAAACTATCTCGTCTTTGCTATCTAAAATCTTCTTTATAATATCTCTCAAACTCCGGAATATTATGAAAGATGAAGAGAAAGTTTTCGGGAAGAAGTAGAAAGTATATGGGAAGACAGTTTCAAGGTTAAGAGGGAAATTTTCTCCTCTGTGGAAAATTTCGGCAAGTTCAAAAGATGCTTTTGCGAGGTAGTATAGGTAATCTTTTCTCCATCCACCGCATACATCATCTATTGCTTTTGAAATATCATCAGGAAAATGAAAAATTCTCTCTCTCTTTTTTCTATCTATCGCGGGAGGTTTCATCTGGTCTACAGTACTTTCGTTTTCAGAGGGGGAGATTTTTTTCTGCATTTGTGATGTGTTTTTTTCTTGGGATTTAGGGAGATTTTTATTTTGGTTTATTTTTTCAGGGGAGCGGGCAACGGGATTTGAACCCGCGACACTCGGCTCGGGAAGCCGATGCTCTGCCCCTGAGCTATGCCCGCCCCAAAATTACTCCTCAATAGAAACACTAACAGACTTTGGTTTCTTCTCCTCTTTCTTCGGAATCGTTATCGTAAGAACACCGTCTTTAAGCTTCGCCTTCGCTTTATCTGGCTCAACATAATCCGGAAGAGAAAAACGTCTTATGAACTTTCCGTATCTCCTTTCTGATATGTGAACGTTCTTTTTGGCAAACTCTTCTTCTACCTTCTTTTCACCCTTTATAGTAAGTACGTTGTCTTGAATATCAACAGATATATCTTTTTGGGTAAGACCTGGAACCTCAGCCCTTATAATAATGTTATTATCATCTTCCAAAACTTCAAGAGATGGATAAAAACCTCTCTCCTCAGAGAGAGGAAAAAGAGAACCACCGAAAAAATCCTCAAAAGCCCTTTCTATCTCCTTCTCTATGCTTTCTATTATGTTTCGTGGAACCAAACCTTTTTTCCTCTCCATAGCAGAAATATAATTTAAATCATTTGAGACACAGAAAAAAATTTTTTTGAAAAGGTTAGAAAACGCTTCACCTCAATTTTTCAAATTTTTTGACTCCGCATCAATTCCGAGGAAAGTTTTAGAGAAAATCTTCAAAGAGATAAGCAGTGAGAGAAAGACAAAAGATGATATTCCGACAAAAACAAGAAAAGAAAGAACACGGGGCATAAATCTATAATGCTGGAGGTAAAAGTAAGCGAAAACAAGAGATAGAAAAGAAGAGGGAACAGAAACAATAACACCTTTGAAAAATGGTCTAAAAACGCTCAAATCTGATTTCAGAACAAGGTATATTGTGGAAATCAGCGTTGAGAGAGAACTTGCAAGAGCAACACCCACATGTTTTAAATCCTTCACGAGAAGAAAGCCCAAAACAGCGTTAAAAACGAAAGATATGAAACCTGATATTACAGGAATTTTGAGCTTACCTATTGCCTGAAAATCTGTCGTCAAAATCCTTGAAATAGCAGTAGGAATCAATCCAAGAGAGTACATAAAAAGAGCTTGCGAGGTTCCGAGAACATCTTCTTGAAGAAACTTTCCATATCCGAAAACGAAGTAGATTATCGGCTCGGAGAACAGACAAAGACCAAGAGTAGCAACAGATGTTATAGCAGACGAAACAAACACAGACCTTGAAAAAACTTCTTCCCTCTCTTTTCCACCAGCAGACATAAAAGGTAAAGAAACATAAGAGAGAGAATAGACAAAGACACCAAGAGGGAGTTCAAAAAATCTTGTAGCATAAGTTAGGTAAGAAATCACTTTTTCTCCACCAAGCGAAGCTATCGCGCGAGAAACCAAAAAGTTTATCTGGTATATAGCTCCCGAAAGAAGAATAGGAGGGATAGCAGAACGCACCAACTTTGAATAACTGCTGGAGGAAAAAGAAATTGAAAATCTCACGAGTTTTGCAGAGGGAATAAGCTGAATCAGAATTTGCAAGATAACTCCCAAGAAAACTCCGAACACAAAGCCGAGATCTGGTCTTGAGTAAAATCTATGGAAAATAAAGATCCCGAAGATAACAGAGATGTTGAATATGCTCATCGTAGAGGCGGGAAGTCCGAAAATGTGGAAAGAATTCAAAAGAGCAGAGAGGAGAACAGCAACTGAGACGAAAAATAAGTAGAAAGAAAGCGAGGCGGTAAAAAAAGAAGCAAGCTTTTTTCCTTCCGGAGAAAAACCGGGCGAAAGAACATAAGGGATAAGAGGAGACAGAACAAAAAGCACAATTGAAAGTCCGCCCGTTATCAAGGCGACTTGACCGAAAATTGACGAGAAAGCCGAGCTTATCTGATTTTCTTTTCTTGCTCTCGTGAAAGCTGGAACAAAAGCAGGGGCAACAAGTCCATCTGCAAAAAATCTCCTGAAAATGTTAGGAATTGACCATCCGACAAAAAGCGAGTCGGTGATCTGACCGGCACCAAGAAAAAAAGCAAGAGCCATCTCACGGAAAAGCCCCGTAATTCTGCTCAAAACGATGAAAAAAGAGACGATTCCAACTCTTTCTGAAAACCTTCTCATATCTCAAATCCCAAAGCTTTCGCAAAAGCAACTGATTTTGTCAAACTTTCTTCATATTCTCTGAGCGGGTCGGAATCGTATGTTATACCGCAACCCGTCCAGTAAAAAATTTTCTTGTCTTTTAAGAGAAATATTCTTATGGCGACAGACATAGTGAAATTGTTGCTTTCGTCAAAGTACGCAATAGCTCCGCAATACGGACCTCTTCTTTTTCTTTCAACAAACTCAATTATCTCCATAGCTGACTTTTTCGGAGCTCCCGTTACCGAAGCAGGTGGAAAAGTCGCAAAAAGTATATCCTCCAGACATTCTTTCATCAGCTCTCCTTCAACTTCTGATACAAGATGAACCAAAGTAGAATAGACCTCAACATCAAAAAGCCGTTTTACTTTCACTTTTCCGGGATGGCAGATTTTCCCAAGATCATTCCTGACCATATCAACAATCATAAGATTTTCCGCTCTTTCTTTTTCATCTGCCACAAGTTCTGCTGAAACCCTTTCAACATCAGAAATACTAAATAACCTTCTTGTTCCTTTTATGGGACAGCTTCTTATTGTGTCTCCTTTTTTCTCAAGGAAAAGTTCAGGAGAGCCACTTGCAATAACAAAACCTAATTCTGAAGAAAAATCAAAAAAAGCAGGATAATTCACTTTCTGAGCAAAAAAATATCTCAAAAACAAAGAAAATATCTCATCTGTGCTGTAGTACGGCAGTTCAAAAGATATTCTGCGAGCTATATTCACCTGATAAACATCTCCATCAAATATCTTTCTCCTCACATATCTTACTCCTTCAATAAAGTCATTTTTTCCTTCTTCAAAAATATCGCCTGTCAGCTTTACTTTCTCGGGTTTTCTATTCTTCTGCTCAAAAAAATTTTCCGATCTGATGAAATCTTCAAAGTTTTCTCTTTCTTCTCTTTTCAGTGCTATAAAAACAGCATCAGGAAGGTTGAGGTCGTCATAACCGACCGGAAAGCTCTCAACAAACCTTGAAAGGTTATACGAAATAAAACCCGTTTTTTCTCCTTCTTCATTCTTCACAAAACTTTTGATGAGTGAGAAAGGATGACCTTTTTTATATTTTAGTTTTCTGCTGTTTTCTATCACAAATGATTCTTCACCTTGAAGGATAAAAATTTTTGAACGGTTTCGTTTTTGCCAGATATAATTTCCAAAAACAAACATAACATCTCAACCAAGAAACCGCAAGATTTATTAAATTAAAACTCTTGAAATTGCGGATTTTTTGTGTGAAAAAATTTGAGTTCTGTTTTCTCGTTTTTCAGAGTTCTTTCTCTTTTTGTGTCACGAGACCTATTTTTTCAACTCCCGCCTGTTTTAATATATCCATAACTTTAACAATAATTCCGTAGCTTATAGATTTCTCTGCTTCTATGAGTATTTCTTTTCGTTTGAGTTCGGAGACATACTTTTTAAGTTCATCGTAGTTTTTCAGAACAAGTCCGTTTATTCTTATTTCGTTGAGTTTATTTATCACAATAAGAGGTATATCTTCGGTTTGTTCAGTAGCTTGCGAAGTTTGAGCTGATGGAACATCTACATCAAAAGAGTATTTGAGAACAGGTGCAGTTATCATAAATATTATGAGGAGAACGAGCATTATATCTATGAGCGGGATCATATTTATTGACGCTTCATAATCTTGACTATCTTTCTTGAACTCCATCAATAGATATTTTTAAAAATTTGCAGTTCAAAGTGACGAGGGGAAAATTTTTACTCGCTTATCTTTTCAAGAACCACTTTCACCCTATCAAACCTCTTTGCTCTGAACCTTTTTTGAGCGTTCCCTTCTCTCACAGATATTTCAAGGGTATTATAAGAACCGAATATAAAAAGTGTCTGCCCCGCTTTTGCCTGTTCATAAGATGACAAAATCTTTCCGGGAATCTTCTTACCCCTCAGATATAGAGCTTTGAGACGATAGCCCGAAAAACAATCCTTTGGAATATCTGTTATTATGTTGCCAAATTTATCTATGTGTATCACCGACCCCTCAATCTGATGCAAAGAATCGCTATCTTTGAGCTTCAACACAGGAAAACTCAAAATATGTGGATTAACCAATCTATGACTTGCAATTTCGCTAAAATCCACACCAGAAGATATAAAGGCAGAAGCGGGACCAAAAATATCTCTTCCGTGAAAAGTTGAAGACAAAGGAAGAAAAACCCCAAGATCCTTCGCTTTACCCTTTATCTTTTCATAATCAAGAACGAAAACCTCAAAATCGCCACGAAACAGCGGAGAGAATATCCCATTATCCGGTCCGACAAAATAAACTGTTTTAACAAATTGAAGACCATCAAAATCAAAAGATATTCTGGTTCTACCGCAGATCGGCTTTCTCTTCCCCCCAACTCCCGGGTCAACGACACCGAGAACAACCGAGCTATCTGGTAAAAACTTCAAAATCTTCTCTATTATAAAGGCGCAAGCGTAAATATCAAACGAAGGAACATTATGAGTTATATCAATTATCCTCGCTTTGGGATTTATAGATAAGATAACCGCTTTCACAGCACCAACATACTCATCTTCAAGTCCATAATCTGTGATAAAAAATATCGGACGGTCAGACATATAGCTATACCAAAAAAATAACCTTAAATTTCCCAGATGGGTTTTTTAATTTTTATTTTTTGTTATCTCCGTCTGATAACAACTTTTCAACGACATCTATGAAATTTACAAGGAAAAGAAGTTTATTTTTGATGTATTTGAGCGTATCAACATCAAAAGACAATGGAGGGTTTTTGATAAGAATTGATGTCAATTTTTTAATGTAAAAAACAGCAGATTGGCTCCCATCTTCTTTTGGGTCATCAAAATCTGCTGAATGTATTATCTGGAAAATTCCTGCGTCAGCAATATCATCTGAATCTTCACTGATATTTTGGTTATTATTTTTGCCACGATTCACTTCATTTAGATTTGCGAGTATATCATCAATCACCTCAAAAACCTTACTTTTCTTGTCTGATAGTTTATCTTTATGAGAAGAGAAAGCTTTTACTATATCTATTTTCTCTTCATTTTTTTCTTCCACCTGACTGCTCCAGACGATCGGATAGTTTTTCTTTATCCATCTTTCTATCTCATATATTGGGACGGCGATAAAGCTTCTTCCGTTATGAGATACTCTCTTTTTCCATGTTGCTTTTGATATAAATTTATATACTGCTTTTTTGCTTTTTTTTATTCCGAAGTGTTCAAAAACCTTCTGAACCGCATCTGCTCCCAAAGCATATGGGATATTGTTTATCATCTTTACCCCATCAATATGAGAAAATTCCCCTGAACCTGCTAAACTCTCCATCATAAGTGAAATTTTAGAAAAAAAGAAAAATTTTTTCAAATTCAAGTGATAAATTTATCCGGGGGGCCATCGCATCTGTCTACCCCCGATGATATGAAAATGCAGATGATATACCGTCTGCCCACCTTCGGGATTTGTATTCACAACAAGACGGAAACCCTTTTCGGCAATCCCTACCTGATGAGCAATATTGTTGCATGTCTTTATCAGCTTGAAAACCAAATCCTTATCTCCTTCTGATATACCAAGTATGTTTTCAATGTGCTTTTTTGGTATAACGAGTATATGAACAGGGGCTTGCGGATTTATATCGTAAAAAGCCAGAATATCTTCGTCTTCATAAACCTTCCTTGAACTTATTTCTCCCTTCACTATCTTGCAGAAAACACAATCCCTGCTCATGGTTCTGACAACTTTCAATAATGGAGTAATAAGTTTCCAGCTGATTTGACTTTTTCCTAAAAATTTAACAAATATCGTTCTGAAAAACCTGTTGTGTATCATCTCGGTTCAAATTCCCTCAAAAATTTTTCTCAACTCATAAACCAAGATGTCTTTGTACTTTTCAGCCACGCTCTTATCTTCATGCTCAACCATAATGCGAAGCACAGGTTCCGTACCCGAATACCTTATAACAACCCTACCACCATCTCTTTTTACCTCCTCCTCAATCTTCCTTATAGAACTGAACTCATCTGAATCAAGTGATTTCTTGCGAGATACATGAATCTTCCCCTTCGCCTGATAGAACTTCTTTATAACAAGGTCTCTTATATCTTTCCCGGACTTTATGACATATTGAAGGACTTTCAGAGCAGAAATAATACCATCTCCCGTCGGCAAAATATCAGATAAAATTATATGCCCCGACTCCTCGCCTCCGAGATTTGCTCCCAAATTTTTCATTCTATAAGCTATGTTCCTATCTCCAACATCAACCCTCTCAAAGTTCAACCCGAGATTTCTCACAAAAATTTCAAGCGCAGAGTTAGAAAGTATTGTCCCAACAACACCCCACTTCAAAGTTCCTTCCTTACTCATAAAAAGAGCAAGAAGAGATAATATATGATCACCGTCAAAAAGGTTTCCTTCCGAATCACCAATAAGAACTCTATCTCCATCTCCGTCAAATATTATTTTGAAATCCCCTTCTTCTGATAGAGCCCGAGATGGTTCTTCACTTCCTACGCCTACATTTATGTTCTCTCCGTTCGGCTCACAGCCGATTTTCTTAACATTAGCTCCGAGCTCCTCAAATATTTCGGGAGCAACAAGGTATGTAGAGCCGTTAGAACAATCTAAAACAACTTTCACGCCAGATAAAAATTTCTCTCGGAAAAAACTCAAAACAAAGCTTTTGTAAGTGTTTCTCACAAGTTCAGGATTAAAAACTAAATCTGCAAATTTCAAGTTCAAACTTGAATTTTGCGCCAGAAAGCTTCTCTCTATCTTCTCCTCAAGTTCTTTATCTGCTTTAAAACCATCTTTCTTGAAAAATTTTATTCCGTTAAAGTGCGGGGGATTGTGGGAAGCAGAGACGGAAAAACCCCCATCAAAACCAAGAGACAAAACAATTGCAGAAACAGAAGGAGTAGGCAAAACGCCTCCTAAAATTACATCATATCCCAAAGAAGAAAGAACACCGCCAAAAATAGAAGTGATGGACAAAGAAGACCTCCTCGTATCCCAAACCAAAACATATCTTCCCTCCCGAAGGACACAGGAGGAAGCAAGAGCAATTTTATATATCAGCTCTGGGCTATATATAATTTCTTCTTCTCCCTTTGCTTTTTCAGGAACGACAACGAACCTTATACCATCTGTGCCAAAGAGCTTCATATCAAAACTCAAAGGTGTTTTACGCAGAAAAATACGATATTCAAAAATTTTAAGAATTCAGGCAAATAGCAAAACGCATCAATCTCATATTTTTTTAATTCAAGTATGTTCGCAGAATATCTACTCATAAAAATCGTAAAAAAAATATATGCTTTCTACAACATATCTCATCTGCTCGAGGGTCATATTATAAAAGATAGGGAGACGCAACAATCTCCTGCTTTCTCTTGTGGTGAATTTATCTTCTCCTCTGAACTCTCCGAATCTCCTCCCAGCCGGAGAGCTGTGCAAGGGGACATAATGAGTTTCCGCTTGAACCCCTTGCTCCCTGAGAAAATTAATTAGCTTCTTTCTCTCCCGCTCATCTTTTGTCTTTATGAAAAACATGTGCCCGTTGCTTTCACATTCAGAGGGAACAGTCATAAGCTCTATCTTATCTTCAAGAGGTGTAAGAGATGATTTGTAGTAATTCCATATAGATAGCCTTTCTTTCGTTATTTGGTCTATGAGCTCAAGCTGTCCCCAAAGGTATGCTGCATTGACATTGCTCATAGCAAAGTTGCTTCCCTTATCAACCCAGGTATATTCTTCTACAATTCCTTTGAGGAAAAGCGGTTTCGTTGTCCCTCTTTCTCTGACTATCTCCGCTCTCTCTATGAATTTTTCGTCGTTTATTATGAGAAGCCCTCCCTGACCTGCGCTCGTGCAGTTTTTCGTATAGTGAAAAGAAAAACACCCAAAAGTTCCCATTGTTCCGGTATATTTCCCGTTATACTTTGAATTTATAGCATGTGCAGAATCTTCTATGACATAAACTCCCGTTTTTTCTGATATTTCAATTATCTTATCTATCTGACACGGGACTCCTCCGTAATGTATAACACATACCGCTTTTGTTCTCGGAGTTATTGCTTTTTCAACTTCATATGGGTCAATATTCATCGTCTTTGGTTCAATATCAACGAAAACTATTCTTGCACCAAAAATCACAAAGGCGTTTGCAACAGAAGCAAAAGCATAAGACGGCATTATTATCTCATCTCCCGGTTCTATATCAAGCAAAATAGCAATTATTTCAAGAGCATGAGTGCACGACGAAGTCAAAAGCGCTCTTTTACATCCAAATCTCTTTTCAAACCATTCCTCGCATTTTTTTATGTATTTATCAGATGGATTACGCAAAGCGTCAAGAACATATCTATCTTCATTCCCGGTGTAGCACGGAATATTAAATGGAACTTTTATATCATCAAAATTCATCAGAAAAACAAGATACAAAAACGATACAAAAAAAGTTAAAAATCAAATCAATTAAATGAAATTTCATAGACAAAAAATTTCTGTGTTCTGAAAACCTCTTTCAGATAAAATTCTTTTTCCTCTTTTTGTTTTTCTCTTATAACATGAGATAAGCCGAAAGAAATCGCAGAATTTTTAAGCTCATCAATATCTTCTAATCTCAAAAATTCACTGCGTAATGAATTCTCATACTCAATTTTTAGAAAATTTTTCTCAAACCTATCTTTCAGCTTGACTTTTAAATCATGTGGCAAACCGGAAAGGTCGGTCAGGACACCTCTGATCTCGTATAAATCTGGGAAATCGCTCACCAAATCAAAATATTTTTCAAGTTCAGAAAGATAAGTTTGAATGTCTAAGCCCTGAAATTTTACGTTCAAAATCCTTCTCCTGAAAATTTCATCCTCATCAATAGGTATAAAAATATAAGTTCGCACATCAAGGTAAGTGGAGTAAGGGCAGATGCGAAAAAGAATAGGAGTTATTTCGGAAGGCACAGAAAGAGTTTTTATCTTTCCTCTGTTATCTTTTATCCACCCGCATATCTTCTCAAAATCATCTTTCAATTCAATTTGCTTTCTTATATGTGAAAATATACCCATACGCTCTATAAAAAATCTTTCTTTTAAAAGAAAAACAGAAAAGAAAATCACAGGATACAAAAAAAGACCGAAAGAGAGAGCGCTTATGAATTTTTTCAAAAACATCAGATTCAACCTGTAAATCAAAATTTTCAAAAAGTAAAAAATAGCTATTACTGAAAACAGGTAAAAAGCGTAGTAAAAATGCCTTTCTTGAACTGTGATTCCAGTGATAAAATTTTGAAAACCGAGAACCACAGAAGAAACCCAGAAGAAAAAAAGATTTTTTTCCTTCTCAAACTTTAAAATGTAGAAAACAGAAATAAAAGAAAGAAACAAAATAATGTAATTTTTTTTCTCCAAGAGGAAATCAATTTTTTTTGCTCTGAAAGGTGTAAGCAATATTCCTCTCTGGAGCATCTCATCTGTGTGCTCATAGTTTGTCTGCAAAAAGTTATGTATGAGCGCAGGTAGAGCAATAAAAAAAGCCAAAAAAGAAAACTCAAAAACTTCCTTTCTTCTCCTGCTGTCAAATATCAAAAGGAGAACAACAAAAAGTAGTGCATGAACATAGTAGTAAAACTGTCCCCAGAAGTTTAAACCGAAAGCAATCGCCAGAACAATTTTTTGTGAGAGAGTGAGTTTTTCTTGCGAACTTAACCATCGCGAAACCAAAAGAGAAAAAAACAGAAAAACCGCTATGAGAGGATTTGGATTAAATCCACGAGAGATTATGAACCCAAAAAAAGGTGAATGATTAAGCTCCAATTTACCAGATGAAAAACGGAGGATTTCACCAACAGTTAGTATAGAAACAGCAAGAGCCAAAAGAGAAATTGAAGTATCTTTTATGAAGTTTTTTATCGTCCAGAAAAGAAAAAATACAATAGCAAAACATCCGATTATCTTCAAAAATATAACTGTGTGCTTTGGGTCTTCAAGAAATAGCTTGATAAGTTTGCATAAAACAGAAAACAAAAACATAGAAAAACATCTTTCTGCTTGAACTTCACAAATCCCGCAAGAATGGAAAAAAACAGCTACCCAGTTATCCTCATCACCCGTAATAGAAAATGGGAAACCATAATTTATGTTGAGGTAAATATACGGAAAGATAAGAGAAAAAGAGAAAATAAACAAAACGAGATTGATAAAAAAACTTTCTCTCTTCATCGTTTTTTAGCTCATCTATGAAGAAATTATACCGTATTTTTTCAAGAAACTCTCAACAGCGTAATTGACTTTATCTGGAAACTCCAAAGGTGTGTAGTGAGAACCTCCCTTTATCTCAACAACTTCTGATTTCGGTATTTTCAGAGCCATATCAATTGCAAACTTTGCGGGAGTGAAGAGGTCAGATGAACCATAAATTATAAGGGTTGGAACAGATATTTTGTGGAGAATATTTTCAGCATCGTGTCTCCCGAGAGCAGAAAAGTTTTTTACATACTCTTTCATATCAAGAGAAAGCCAAGATAAAACGAGTTCCTTTGCTATATCTTTGTACTCGCTCATAGTAAAGAGGCCAAGATGTGATGCTAATTTGAGGAGCAAACTTTTTCTGGCTAAAACACGAGCGAGCGGGAAAAAACATCTCATCCCGTCCTGCATAAACAGGAAAAATAATTTCCAAACCCAATATGGAAACCTGCCATAAAAAGCTTTCTCAAAAGGTTTCCCAGAAACACCATTTATCTGAATGAGAGCTAAAAACTTCTCCGGGTGCATTCCGTAGAATTCAAAATTAAGCTGAACTCCCATACTCCAACCGAAAAATATAGCTTTTTCAACGTCAAAATAATTCAAAATAACCTCAAGGTCTTTTGCGTGGTGCTGTATTTCGTAAAAACCGGTTTTAGGTCTTTCGCTTTTGTAAAGCCCCCTGTAATCCCAAGATATAAATCTTATTTTATCTCTGAAATGTTCAAGAAGTGGGGTCCACGCTGTTATGTCTCCTCCAAGCCCATTAGATAAAACCGCAACAGCTTCTCCCTCCTGGGTATCATACACCGCTAAGCGAGTTCCGTCCCAGCTTTCAATGAATTCCTCTTTTATATCTATTCTGCTCACTATAACTCAAATTTTAAAAAATATCTTGATTGATAAATTTTGTGATGATTGAGGTAAATGAGTTTCTCTCGGGACTTTATCAAGATATGCGTTTTACATCTTCTGGCGAGTGGAGACCGCATTCGGTCTTGCCGGTTCCAGACCATCTTCCTGCCCTGAAATCTTGACCGGGTCTCACCGGCTGAGTACACGGAGCACATCCTATTGATGGATAACCCATATCGTGAAGCCGATTATAAGGCACATTGTTTTTCTTTATGTAATCCCACACTTCCCGATAGGTCCACCTCACGAGCGGATTTATCTTTATCAGACCGAAAACTTTATCTTTCTCAACAACTTTTGCATTCCTCCTCGTTTCAGATTGCTCTCTTCTTATTCCTGTTATCCATGCGTGATAGTTTGAAAGCGCGTTTTTCATAGGAAGGACTTTTCTCAAAGTACAGCAGAGGTTAGGGTCTTTGAAGAAAAGTTGGGGGCCGAATTTTTTCTCCTGCTCTTCGGGAGTGTATTCAGATTTTACAACAACTATATTAGCGTTGTATTTTTGGCGGGCTTTTTCAAGGAGCAAAAGTGTATCAGCAAGATGGAAATCTGTATCTAAAAATAGGAACGGAATATCTTTTTTTATTTTGACTGCCATATCCATTATCACCATGTCTTCTGCACCAAGAGAGCAACCTATCGCTAATTTATCTCCAAATGACTCACAAGCCCACTTTATTATGTTCTCAGCGCTTTCGTTCTCAAGCTTCTCCGCAAAGTAATTTATCTTCTCTTCTTCCCATATAAAACCATCTGCACCCATACTTGTTTTCCTCCTTCTTCAAAAGCAAAGTTTTATCCCTCGCTTTATTAATAAGCAAAATTCATACCATACAAACAGAGCAAAATATGTTTCAGAAAATTTCCTTATGTTTCTTTTATGTTTCATTTTTTGTTCTTTCTCCAAGGACAAACCTCAAGAGCGGTCTGAATTATTCTCTCCAAATCTTCTTCTTTTACCTCTCCGAATGATTTCTCTGTGTATGGTATGTGAACTACGGGAGCGAACTCACATCTTCCGAGACAAACCCACTCTCTCACCTCAACTTCTTTACCCTCCGCTTTCTCTCTGAGTTTTTTCAAAATCTCCTCTGAACCTTTGAGATGGCAAGGTAAAGAATTGCAGACATAAATTTCTGCCTTACCGTCAAAACCTTCAAGCATCGTGTAGAATGTGGCAACTCCGAGAATGAAAGCAGGAGAAAATTCAGAAAGCTTTGAAATCTCCTCCATGTATTCAATATATATCACTCCGAAATTTTCTTTGAGGTCGCTGAGCAAAGGTATAAGGAAAGAGCTTCCCTCTGGGAACTCGTTTTTTCTCCTCTCAAAAAAAAGCTTTATTTTTGCTTTCTCTTCCTCTGATATATATCCTTTTTTTGGAAATCTTTTACTGACAAAATTTTCGTTAGCCCACTCTTTCAGGTTCTCTTTATATACTCCATAAGTTGGACTGATGAACTTAAAAGGAATAAGCTCACTTTCTGGATGGATATGTTCTATCCCTCTCCTTCTTATAGCCATAAAAGTATTTTTTATTTTTCTGGAAATCTTTGAGATAAAAACAAAAAAGTAGAAGAAGATTATAAATTTAGGGAAACTGAAATTATGGAGGGGACGAAAATGGAGATATTGATAGATGAGAAAGCAAAAGAAAACGGACTTGCCACAATGCTCTATCAGATGATAAAAGAGAACATTGAAAGGAATCCGTGGAAAGAGACCAACGCAAAAAAAATAAATTCAGATGTCTTCATATGGGCAAAAGATGCAGATGTCAAAGTAAGTATATCTTTCAGAAAAGATAAAGTACTCGTATTTGATGGAGAGATATTCAATCCATCAATAAAAATAAAAGGAGATACATCAGACCTTATTGAGATGACTAAAATAAAAATTCTTCCGGTTCTGAAAATACCAGTTTTAGATAAAGAGACACTACCGATTTTGCAGAAGATAATAAAAAGAAGAGTTGAGATAAAATTTGATATAAAAAAAATTCCATCACTCATCAACTTGATTGTTGTTCTCTCAATATATCCCGTGTGAAAGATAAGCGAATTGAAAGACAGATAGAATTTGACAAGCTCCAGGGAGGAAAACTTTTTTAGAGAATTCATCAGGTGGAGAAAAAAATACTATAATTTTTGCTTGTCGTTATGGAGTGGGCCCATAGCTCAATGGTAGAGCAGCCGGCTCATAACCGGCAGGTTGGGGGTTCGAGTCCCTCTGGGCCCACTCGCAAAATTTGATACCAATACAAAAACTCCTCTCCTCACTTGAAAGGTTTCAAGAAAAAATAATAGAAAATAACTCGCAAATAGACCAAATAGAAAAAAGAATAAATCAACTCAAAAAACAATTAGAAGAAATAAAAGATAAAGTCCAAAAAAAGAAAGACGAAAAAATGAAAATAGAAGTCCAAATAAAAGAAACAGAGCTTATGATAAAAGAGGAAGAAGAAAAAATAAGAAAGTGGGAAATACAGCTCAGGGAATCAAGAAAATTCAGGGAACAAAAAACACTCATTGATGAGATAGCAGAAGCCAAGAGAGAAAAAAGCAAACTTGAAGATGAAGCTCTGAAACTCATAATCAAAAAAGAAGAAATTGAAAAAGAGCTCAAAGACCTTGAAGAAGAATACGAAGAAAAACAGAAAAGAGCCGAAGAAGAGATACCAAAACTTGAGCTTGAGCTCCAAAGATTGAAAACAGAGTCAGAAGAAAACCATCAGAAGATAAAGGAGATAGAGAAAAATATAAAGGAATTTTATCCAGAGGTATCAAAGATATACGAAGAACTTTTGAAAGATTCAAGAAACAGCAATATGAAAATAATAGCGAGTATAGAAGATGAGTCGTGCTCATCGTGTAATGTTATAGTTTTTGCGGATATAAGAGCAAAGCTTTACGCTGACCCGAACAGCTTTGATACGTGCCCAAACTGCGGAGCGATACTATATGTAAAGGTTGAAGAAGATTCAGAGTGATGAATTTTTGAGAAACAGACAAAATTTGTGGGAAGGATATAAATTTCTGTTTTGAGGGCGCGTAGCTCAGAGGGAGAGCGCCGTCTTGACGAGGCGGAGGTCGGCGGTTCGATCCCGCCCGTGCCCACCACATTATAACTCCCTCCTCAAAACCTCAAATGGCTCCCTCTTCAAAGCCCTTGAAACCGGGAAAAAAGATGATAAAAAAGATGAAAAAAACGCTACAAACCAACTCAAAAAAACATCCCCCAAACTCAACTCAGATGGAAGACGTGAAATAAAATACACATCCTCAGGAAGCTGAACTATACCATACTTTGAAATCAAAAAAGATATGATCACACCTCCTAATGTCCCCATAATAATCCCTCGCAAACCTATCCATAATCCCACACCCATAAAAATAAACCTTATCTCCCAAGAAGAAAAGCCAAAAACCTTAAGTATCGCTATGTCTTTCATCTTATCTCTGACAAGAACAGTTATAGTAGAGAGAATGTTGAAAGAAGCTATCACTATTATCAGAGAGAGAATAATTGTCATACCAAGCTTTTCAAGCTTCATAGCAGAAAATAAGTTCTTCTGAGTTCTTGTCCAAGGTATTGCTAAAAAATCCTCACCCAAGATACCCTCTATATGCGACGACACAATTTCAGATTTATCTGGATCATCAAGCATAACCGCTATTGATGAAACCCAGTTTGCTGTATCAAAAAGTTCATCACAAGCAGAAAGGTCCATAAATACAAAAACAGAGTCCCAGTCAAAAATTCCTACCTCTACAACACCCGATATTTCAACTTCAAGAGAGTTTGGAACAAAACCAAAGAGCGTCACTCCACCGTACGGAGAAATCAAAAGGACTTTGTCTCCAACGTGTATGTCTAAGTTTTTAGCCAGAACTTTTCCGACATTCACCTTATTTCCCCCAAAAACAGAGCCGTCTTTTAAAAATCTCTCATAAAGTAGAGCTTTTTTTATGTATTCTGGAGGTATGCATTGAACAACAACAGAGAAAGAAACTTTATCTTTGCGCATTATAGCGTTTCCGACAATAAGTGGGAAAACACCTCTCACACCATCTAAATTTTCAACCTTCTCAACAAGCTCATGCCAGTTTTCTATAACACCGCCGTGCTTTGTAATAAGAATATGAGGGGTAACTCCCAATATCTTATCTCTTATCTCTTTTCTTATTCCTGTCATCACAGATAAGACCACTATCAGAGCGCAGACACCAACGAAAACACCAAAAGTAGAGAGAAAATTCATAAGCTTCAAAAAAGGCGACCTTCCCTTAGAATACCTAATTGCCAAAAACAAAATAGTTCTTATTCTATTCGGTAAGAATTTCATTCTCCCAGTCCCCTATCTTTATTGTATGCTCAAAATGTGCTGAAAGAGAACCATCAGAGGTTATAACTGTCCATCTATCTTGAAGGACTCTAACACGCCCGTTTCCCATCGTCACCATGGGTTCTATACATATCGTCATATTTTCCACTAACCTTATGCCTGTCCCTTCCCTGCCATAATTGAGTATTGGTGGCTCCTCGTGGAGATTTCGTCCTATACCGTGTCCGCAGTAATCTCTTACAACAGAAAAACCATAACTTCTCACAAATGTCTCTATAAAATTTCCGAGGTCTCCCGTTCTCATTCCGGGCTTCACAAACTTTATAGCTTCATAGAGAGCATTTCGGGTCACATCAACAAGAAGTTTGACTCTTTCTGGCACTCTACCCACTATATATGTTTTTGCAGCATCTGTATGAAAACCGTTGTAAAAAACTCCGTAGTCCACAGAAACAACATCTCCCTCGCGAATTATTTTTTTCTCATCGGGTATTCCGTGAATCACCTCATTGTTTATTGATACACAGACCGCAGCAGGATACCCCTTGTAGCCATAGAACGAAGGTTTTCCTCCTCTTTTTTCTGCAATTTCCCAAGCGAGCTTATCTATTTCCTTTGCCGAAACCCCGTCTCTGATTATTTTTTCAACCTCTTCAAAGAACTCCGCCACAATCTTGCCACACCTTCTCATTATCTTTATTTCCTCTGGTGTTTTGGGAATTATCATATTTTTCTTTTTTCTCTTTTCTTTACATAGATATTGAACCCTTGCGGAACTCGGTTTCACCTATTCTAACATTGACACAAGATGGTTTTTTATTTTTCCTTGAAAATTCTAACGCTCTTGAAAGAGCTGGAATAATATCAGATGGATTTTCAACATACTCACCATATCCCCCGAGAGCTTCAACGACTTTATCATATCTTGTATATGCAAGGTCTGTTGCTATGGCTCTGCCATACATAGGAACCTGCGCTCTTTTTATCTGAGTCCATGCTCCATCAAGCCCGATAACTCCAACAAAAGGTATTTCAAGTCTGACTGCGGTATCATACTCAAAAGCGTTAAACCCAAAGGCACCATCACCGAAAAGAACAAATACCTCGTGGTCTGGCTTTTCAAGTTTAGCACCTATGGCAAAGGGAGCTCCAACCCCGAGAGTTCCAAGCGGACCCGGGTCAAGCCAGCCACCAAGGTGAGTTGGTTTGAGAAAATAAGCAGCAGAACCAACTATATCTCCTCCATCACCAACTATTATCACCTTTTCTCCAATAGAGTCAATGAAATCTGCAAGGTCGCGACACAACCTCAAAGGGTTTATAGGTATTTTGTCTTGCGATGCTTCTTGATAGGAATTCCGCCTTCTTACATCTTCATAAGATTTCAACTCATCAACCCACTTTTCAAATCTATTTGAGTTATCAAATCTTTCCGCAACTCCAGCGAGAGCAGAAAGAGGGTCGCAGACCTCAGATATATTGCCCTCTCTATTTCTCCTCAGTTCTTCCGGGTCAAGGTCAAGACGGACAAGAAAAGCTTCGTCTCTTATCTGCCTGCCGTAGTCAAGCCGAAAATCCAGAGGAACTCCTGCCAAGATAACAAGGTCAGCATTAGCAAGAGCTTGCTTCCTGCAAAACCTGAAAAGCAAAGGATGCTCTTTCCCAAGACAACCTCTTGCAAGCCCGTTCAAAAAAACAGGAATACCCAGCTTATCTACTATATCTTTGACCTTATCTTTGAAAGATGACCACGCTATCTGACTCCCCATGATAATAACTGGCTTTTGAGACCTCCTGATTGCTGAAAGAATCTCCTGAACCGTCTTTTCAGAAGCACGAGGTCTTGTGAAAGAGTACTCAAGAGCGGAAATATCCTCCGAAGGACTAAATAGTATATCCATAGGTATTTCAATATATACTGGACCGGGGACTCCATCCATAGCAGCTCTGAAAGCTCTTGAAAGATAATCTGGTATTGAAGAGACATCTGGAACCTGAACTGCCCATTTTGTTATAGGTTTAAGAACAGAGACATGGTCAAGCTCTTGCAAGGCACCTTTACCTCTCAAAAAAGTAGGCGCTTGACCACCTATGAGTATAAGAGGTGATTGGGCTCTCCAAGCGTTCGCAACACCTGTCACACCGTTCATCACTCCGGGACCAGCAGTAACCGCAGCAACCCCCGGAATACCGCTGACCCTACCAGCAGCATCTGCTGCAAAAACAGCAGCTTGCTCATGCCTGTAATCAACAACCCTTACTCCATAATCTGCACACCCTTCATATATCTCCATTATATGTCCCCCACATAAAGTATGAAGGTTTTTAACCCCATACTTCGCTAATATCTTACCAACCAATCTGCCTCCTGTCATATCTCTTATCCTCCATCAACTAACTTAATCATTCCGATGAAAAATAGATTGAGATACCTGAACATCTTTTTCTTTTTTCTCATCTGAACCAGAATCAACTTTTTTTTCCTCTCTCTTTATCATCACGATAGAAAAGTAGTGATTTTCTCTGCTTTTTAACTCGTCGTTGAGTTCTGAAATGAACTCATTTTCTGTTCCGCAAAGCTCACCAAAAAAAACCTTGATATTTTCTCTTTCCGATAGAACTTCCGTCAGCTGGTTTATAACCCTTCCAGATTTGAGAATAAAAACAGCAGAAGAAATTTCAAGTATCTTTTCAAAATCATCTCTGAGCTGAGCCGTTCTACAACCTGATTTCTCTTTCGTTGAAGCAGGCATGATCACAAGGACTTCATCTCCATCAACAACAGGCAATTTCACCTTAGATGCCATAACCTGAAAGGAAGATATGCCGGGAACTATCTCTACATCAAATTCTTTTTTTTGATTTATAATTTCAAGAACACTGTTGAATGTAGAGAAAATAAGAGGGTCTCCTTCAACTATGAAAACGCATTTTTTTCCTGAAATGACCTTTTCTTTTATCTTTTCGTATGCGGAAAACCAGTAAGGTCTTGCTTTATCTTCTTTCGTAGTCATCGGGAAAATAAGCTTTACTATCTCTTTGCCTTCAAGAGGGATTATTTTTCTGACCGTCTCAAGAGCAAAACTCTCGGAATGAACAGATTTTACAGGGCAGAATATAACATCAGAGTTTTCTATAACCTGCTTGCCGTACAGCGTTATCAGTTTTGGGTCCCCCGGTCCAACTCCAACACACCACAACTTATTGACCATATAAAAATTTTTCTGATTCAAACAAAAATAGAAACAAATTTCAAATTTAACTTATCTCTTCAAGAAGTTTTTTTATCTCGCTCTCTATAAGTTTTTTTATTTCTTTTTTCACCTCTTTCTTTGATTTTCTTCCCCCGTATTCCCTTTCAATCCGCCTACATATAAAATCAAAGTATTTTTTGGGAATGAGAACTTGATCAAACTTAAAAGAGCTTCTATAACTCCTCATAGAAAAATTAATCACCCTGAAATCTGCTGGAAATCTTCTTTGGAGAAGGTCAATAACAAGTTTTCTGAAACTGATATTTTTCTCTTCCAAAATTTTTGCGATTTTATCTCCGGGAAGGTTCAACCTCAAATTGACATATTCAGGTCTTGATTTGAAAGCATATTTATGAGAGAACACATATTTTATAAAATCCTCTAATATTTCCTTTTCTGTCTTGTTAAGTTCCATATTTTGTATGGTTTCTATCATTTCATCTCGGCTGAACCGTGATATGATTTTTTGAGCCCACTTTACTTCCCCGCGTTTCAGGTAAAATAGTTCAAGCTTCCCCGAAATCTCTCCGAGCCTCAGTATTTTATCTCTCAACTCCTCTATACTCTCTTTTCTCATACAAAAAATTTAAGCGGTAAAAAACAAAAAGCAATTTGTAAAGAACAAAAAAACAAAAGCGAAAAAATAAAATTGTTCTCTATGAAAATCCCTGAGGAGGGGAAAGAAGGAGACTTTGTAATACATGCTCACAAAGCTACAAGATTTCATTGGGATCTGCGACTGGAAGTGCCAGCAACAGATGATGACTTTGAAAATATGGACCTCAGCTCATACTCAAAACTCGGAATAGATATCAAAAAAAGAGAGAGCGTGATGTGGAGCTTTGCGATCCCAAAAGCCAAATTCCCAGAAGCAGGAGAAAAACTCCTTGCAATTGAGACAGAACCTCATCCCGTAGAATACAACTCATTTGAAGGCACAATACCAAAAGGAATGTATGGAGCAGGAGAAGTAAAAATATACGACAGCGGAAAAGTTAGATGGTTAAAAGTGAGCAAAAACAAAATCGTCTTTGAACTTGAAGGGAAAAAAATAAAAGGAAAATTTGCTCTCATTCCTTTTAAAGGGAAAGATAAGGGGGGAGAAAAAAAATGGTTGTGGTCACAGGTGGAGCAGGATTCATAGGAAGCGTTCTCGTATGGAAACTCAACCGGGAAGGCGAAGATAAAATTCTGATTGTAGATTCATTCAAAAACTCCGGAAGCCAATCAAAATGGAAAAATCTCATAGGACTTAAATTCTACGATTTAATAGATAAAGAAGATGTGTTCCAGTATCTTCGGTCTGCAAAAGGTGTAGAGGTTATATTTCATTTTGGAGCAAAGACATCAACAACAGAAAAGGACTTTGGGCTTGTTCTGAAAGAAAATTACGAGTTCTCAAAAAAACTTTTTGAACTCGCGTTCTCAAAAAAAATAATGTTTGTTTACGCTTCTTCTGCAGCAACCTACGGCTCAGGTGAAAACGGATTTGACGATGACGAACAAAACCTTGAAAAACTCAAACCACTCAATCCATACGCTATGTCAAAACACCTTTTTGACCTCTGGCTCAAAAAAAATGGATTCTTAAAATACGCACTCGGACTCAAATTCTTCAACGTCTTCGGTCCAAATGAATATCACAAAGGAGACATGAGAAGCTTCGCAGTAAAAGCTTATGAACAAATAATAAAATATGGAAAAGTAAGATTGTTCAAATCATATATTCCAGAAATACCAGACGGAGAACAAAAAAGGGACTTCATATATGTTCTTGATGCAGTTGATATAACACTTTTTTTATATAAAAAATCACAAACAGGAATATTCAACGTAGGAACGGGAAAAGCTCACTCTTTCAACGAACTTGTGAAATTCTCATTCAAAACACTCGGAAAAGAAATCAAAATAGAATACTTTGATATGCCTGAAGAGATAAAAGATCAGTATCAGTACTTTACCGAGGCGAAAGTTCAAAAACTCATCAAAGCCGGCTATGACATCAAAAAAACCCAAAACCTTCAAGAAAAAATATCAGATTACATAAACAGGTTTTTGAAAAAAGGATTCAAATCAATAGGAGAAGTGGAAAACTGAAACAAACAAAACAAAAAGTTTGAAAAAGATAAAAACATAAAAAACCGCAAAATAAAATATTTGATAATGAAAAACGGAAAAATCCTCGTCTGTGATGAGTTAGACAGAGCAGGAATAGAAAAGCTAAAAGAACATTTTGAAGTTGAAGAAAGGAAAAAATTAGAAGAAAGAGAACTTGCGGAACTTCTTTCATCTGGAGAGTTCTCAGCACTAATAGTCAGGTCAGCAACAAAAGTGACAAAAAAAGCAATAGAAAATTCTAAAAACCTCAGAGTAATAGGGAGAGCTGGAATAGGAGTAGATAACATAGATGTCAAGACAGCAACAGAAAAAGGTATAGTGGTTATGAACACTCTCGGAGCAGCAATGACAACAGCAGAACATACATTGGCAATGCTCTTTGCAATAGCAAGAAAAATACCACAAGCCCACCTATCTATAAAATCAGGAAAATGGGAAAAAAGCAAATTCATAGGAAAAGAACTTCACGGAAAAACAATAGGTATAATAGGATTAGGAAACATCGGCAGAAAAGTTGCTGAACTATCAAAAGCAATCGGAATGAATGTGATATTTTATGACCCCTTCGTAGAAGATGAAAGGTTTGAAAAAGTATCATTTCAAGAACTTCTGAAAAGAGCAGATATAATAACAATCCACGTCCCCCTAACAGATAAAACAAAAAACATGATAGGAGAGAAAGAGTTTGAAGAGATGAAAGATGGAGTCATAATAATAAACTGCGCAAGAGGAGGAATAATAGATGAAACCGCACTTGCAAAATACATAGAGAAAAAGAAAGTATGGGGAGCTGCAATAGATGTTTTTGAGAAAGAACCAATCACACCAGATAACCCTCTGCTAAAACTTGAAGATGTTGTTCTGACGCCCCATCTTGGAGCATCAACAGTTGAAGGACAAAAGAACACAGCAATAGAAATAGCCGAAAAAATCATAAAGTTTTTGAAATTCGGAATAATTCAAGATGCTGTAAACTTCTTCCCGATACCAGAAGGAAAGAAACAATTTTTTGATTTAGGAGAAAAACTCGGCTCGTTCATGTCTCAGGCGTATAACTTCCCCGTAAAAGAGATAAAGATAATAACAGGAATTCCAGAGTCATACATAGTAAAATCGGGAGTGCTTTATGGTTTTGGCAAAAACATCTTCGGAGAAATTATAACTCCCCTCAACGCAGAAAACCTCATAAAATCAAAAGGAATATCTATCGGAGAAAAAAACGAAAAAGAGTTTCAAAATTATGTTAAGGTTGAAATAGAAACATCGGAAGGAAGGTTCTCAATAGGTGGAACCGTAATAAACGGCTCTTGCAGAATAACCGAAATAAACTCAATGCGACTTGAAGCGAACGCAGAGGGAAACATAATCTTCCTTGAGAACGAAGATAAACCCGGAGTCGTAGGAAAAATAGGCACATTCCTCGGGGATAACATGATAAATATAGCTTCTATTCATCTTGGGAGAGAAAGACCCGGTGGAAAAGCGGTAGCTCTCATAAATGTTGATTCTGTACCAAAACCAGAAATCCTTGAGGGACTTAAAAAAATAAAGAACGTCCTCAGGGCAACATTCATAAAGCTCTGAAGACAAAATTAATCTGAAATAAAACCAAAATTTTTAAAATTGAAATAAGATTGAATTTTGAAGAAATCAGTCAGAACTGAATTGAGAGGATAAAAATTTGAACTATTTTAAAAAATAAAAAAGAGAGATTTAAGAAAAATTTAGCATTTCCGATTTATAAAAATATGGCGGGGGTGAAGGCAAATGGCAGATGAAATAAAAGTGAAAATCACAAAAGATATAACAAGAATAGAAAATATTCAGAACCAGAAAAATCAACAGGGGAAAATAGTAAGCTCAGGGGGAAAAATAAAAGAGAAAACCGAAATATCAGAAGAAGCAAAAATGCTCACAGAATTTGTGCCAAAAATAATAAAAAGCGTTCAGGAAAGTGAAAATGTAGAAAGAGAAGCAAAACCTGCTTCAAACTCACAAATAGCAACATCACTCGTAGAAGAACTCATTAAATCTGTCCTCACAAAAAAACTTCAAGATTGAAAACTTGAAGGAAATAAATGAAAAAGGACAGGACTTTATAAAAAAAGTTGAAGACATAAAATTCCTCAAAAAAGGATGGAGAGGAATTATTTTTGTAGACAAGTTTGAAAACCAAAAGGTAGCCATAAAAATAGCAAAAAACGAAACCCTCATAAAAAACATAAAAAAAGAAGCCGAAATTCTCAAAGTAGTCAACAGAGAAGGAATAGGTCCAGACCTTATAGCAGTAGGATATGATTTTATAATAACACGGTTCATAGAAGGAGAAGGATTCGGAAAGGTTCTGGAGCAAAAAAATTTGAGTTCGGTAAAAAATCTTTTCTTTGATATACTCTATCAGGCAAGGAAACTTGATGAAATCAAAATATCAAAAAACGAAATGCACAGACCATACAGCAATATAATAGTTAGCGGTCAAAAAGCATTTCTGATTGACTTTGAATCATCACAAATATCTGAAAACCCCAAAAACATAACGCAGTTTTTCTCATTCATATTATCTTTCCTGAAACACAAAGGAGCAATATTTCCAAAAGAAGAAAAAGAAGCAATTTTGCTCGCACAGGAATACAAAAAAACCTACTCTCAAAAAAGCTTTGAAAAAATCTTGAAATTCATTTCTGATGTCTTCACAAAACTAAATTAAGATGAAATGATCACAGCAGGAATAGGTTCGGTAGCCCCAAACTTTACAGCAGAAGATGTAAAAGGACAAAAAATAACTCTTCAAGCAGACAAAAAATACATTTTAGCTTTCCATAGGTATATGGGATGTATATGGTGCCAAACAGACATAATGAGATTGATAAAACTAAAAGATGAACTGAAATCAAAAGGAATTGAGACAATAATATTTGTAAACAGCCCAAAGCATTCGGTAGAAGATTACTTGAAGCATTATCCTGATTTTCCCTTCAAAATCGTTCCAGACCCAGATAAAAAAATCTACAAACTATATGGAGTTGAAAGCGGGAACTTTCTTGACATGATACCCGCAACTATAAACACAATAAAAAATATCACCGTATTCAAAGATTACAAATTCGTAAAAGATGGAATTAAAGGAGATAGATATCTGAGACCAGCATTTTTTGGAATAGACAACATGAAAATCATATACGAGTTCAGAGCAAAAAACCCAGCAGATTATCCGGATTTGCAAAAAATGATAGAAAACTTCAAATGAGTTTCAGAAATGCTCAAAAGTGAACTCGCTCACCTTCCTTAAAGTGAAAAAAACAAAAACATCTTTTCCTGAAAAACTTTTTATCTTTTTGAAAGGATAGCTTTTTCTCTTCGCATTTTTGACATCAGAAGGAGAAAGAATTATTCCTATAACCTCGCCAAATTTTCTCATACTAAGAAAATCATTTTCTTTCACTCCGAAAACTATCTCGTAATCATCTCCCCATGTAGCAGAAACACTTTGAGGGTCCTGAAAAAAAAGCGGAGCATATCTCAAAAACTCATCTGAAAAAGGCATTCTCTCCGGAAAAAACTCCGCAGAAACACCATTTACAGCGCATATCCATTCAACTGTTCTCAGCGGACCATCAGAAGAATCAGCAGAGAACTTCACTTTTTTTCTTATTCTCAATATTGATGTCCGCAACGGAGGTTTTAAAAACTTTTCAAGGGCATAAGGGATATGTTTTTCTGCATATTTTCTTCCTTTTTGTTTGAGGACTGCAAGAGCCAGGGCGGAGTCGCCGACTGTTCCCGTAATATGTATATGATAGCCGGGTTTCGCACCGAAGCGGGAAAGCGGTTTGAAAGAGCTAAACCCACCAACAAAAAAAGATAAAGAATATACATCAGATTTAGATATATCTCCGCCTATAAGTTTTACTCCTATTTTATCTGCACAGTTGATAACGCCATCTCCGATTCTTTCTACGACTTTGCTATCTCTTCCAGAAATATTAAAAAGAGCGAAGACAGGATAAGTAGCAGTAGCTATTATGTCGCTTATCGCACATCTCAAAGCTCTCTCACCCACCTCTTCGGGAGTCATAAATTCAAAGTCAAAATGGACTTTTTCAACCGCCTGGTCAGAAGATAAAACCAAATGCTTTCCGTTCAGCTTGAAAGAAAAAGAATCGCTTCCCCAAGGAGTAGAGATACTGAAACCCAAAATGCGAGATAACTTCTTTCTTACCCATCCCAATTTTTTCCCGAGCTTTATAATTCTCTCTATCTCTGTTTCTTTCATCATTGAATCTGGCTGGACCTTCGGAGATGCTTTGAAATTTTCTCACATCTTATCTATTTCATAAGGTTCTTTCCACTTCCAGTTTTCTATTATTTCTTCTGGGGAATTCTTTTTTCTTGAAGGGGAAACTTTCATCTGGAGTTCTGACCTGCGGGCATTTTGAAGTATCTTTTCTGCCACAGCTCTTCCAACTATAATTTTTCTTTCTTTCGGATTGAGCTCTTCACCACCGATTGCTTCTGCGAGAATCTTCCCCTCACCATCAAAAATGACATACTTTATAAATACGACAAGGTAAAGGTTAGTTTTGTTTTCTACCTCAACAGCCCATTCCCATATATAAGCTTCTTTTGGCATTGTTCTTTCAACTACGCGCCAGCCATGTCTGAAAACCTCAACAGGTCTTTCCTGCAACGTGCTTTCACCTTCCTCTAATTTCTGCTCCTCCTCTTTTAGTTTTTGAACTTCATCCGTTATAACTTCCTCACCACCCCTCATAAATTCCCTGTTTTGGAAAAAGAGAAATAGCAAAATCGCAATAGCAATCAGTGATAAAGATAAGGTGACAATGAAAAATCTTCTCCTTTTTTCCATAATATTGAGGGAAAAATCTTTTTTCCTTGATAAATACATTTAGTAATCTCATCCGGTATAACTTTCTGATTTACGGGAATTTAAAGGTATCGGAGGAAAAAAACCGAAAAAAGGAAAATTCGTCTGCAACGGAGATAATATTTTTATAGATAATGAAAATCATTTTCAAAAACTTTCCAAAATATATCATCGCCATATCTATAATGCTTATGGTAAAACCAATACTATCATCAGCGGAAAATCAGAACCTGATAAAAATTTTCATGTTATCTTCATACATAGGTTCAGATTACGAAAAAGCAGTTGAGAACAGAAAGGTTATATCAGAATTTGAATATGAAGAAATGAAAAATATGTGCAAAGAAATTCAGGATTCAGCAAAAAACTACGAAGAAATAAAACAAATAGCAGATGAGCTATGCAAAGCAATTGAAAATAAAGAGGATAAAACTGTAATACAAGAGCTTTCAAAGAAGATAAGCGAGCTCGTAATAAAAAAGGGAGCGGTCCAACCCACATCTGTTCCAAGCTTCAAAAAAGGAGAGAGTTTATACAAAAAACTCTGCTCATCATGCCACGGGGAAAAAGGAGAAGGATACAAAATCACATTTGAAAACTCTCCGCCACCATCTCCTCTTACCTCACAGCATATCTCTCCCGCAAAGGTCTTCGCTATAACAAAATTTGGAATAGAAGGAACTAAAATGCCACAATTTGAACTTACAGATAAAGAAAGATGGTCTTTATCTTTCTATGTATCTGCAATGAGATACATCTTTCTGGAAGAAGAGAACAAAAATTTTCATCAGTCAGATGAAAGCGTAAGAGAAATTGTGAAAAATATAGACCCCTTCTCTGCTCTCTTTGATTTTTCAAATAAAGAAAACGGAGAGATAGAAAAATCTTACGGATTTGACACCGCAAAAAAAATCCGTCTCGATGTGTTCAGAATAAATAACAAAGATGCCTTTCTTGAAGGATTAGAAAAAGGTGTCAGGAGCTTAAAAAAGGGAGAAGTGAAATCAGCAGAATACCTCCTCACATCAGGATATATGATATTTGAAGAGATTGAGCCAATTCTTTCGGCAAAAGACAAAAGCAAAGTAAAAAAAATTGAAATGCTCTACTCATCGGCGATACAGGATATAAAGTCAGGCAAAAAAGAGAGTGCGGAGGAGAAAATCAAAAAAATCTCAAAAATGCTATATGAAATATCTGATAGCAAAACAAACAACAAACTCTCCGCTTTCATAATAGTTTTAAGAGAGGGTTTTGAGGCAATACTCATCATATCTGCAATTTTCGGGATAATATCTGCGAGCGGGCTCTCTCCTGTTCCTGTATATTCAGGAGCGTTATCGGGATTTATTTCGGGAGTAGCTTTGTGGGGTGTTCTTGAAAAAATAATGAGCATAAACAGAGAACTGATGGAAGGTATCTTTACACTTATTGCGGTGATTTTAATACTATGGGTAAGTTTGTGGGTTTTGCAAAAAACACGAGAGGAGAACATCAGAGCATTTTTAGAAAAGATAAAGAGAGAAGCTCAGGCAAGAAACTATGTGTTTTTGTTTCTCGCATCTTTCTTTGCGGTCAGCAGAGAAGCAGGAGAAACAGTTATCTTCCTCAACGCCCTTGGTCCGAACATAAAAGAGGGAATAATACTTGGAATCTTAGCACTTTTTATAATCACCATAATCATATACATTCTGAAAGTAAAGTTAAAACCGAAGACATTTTTCACCATAACTAATTTCATCTTAAACATAACAGCAATCTCTCTCGTAGGTAAGGCGATTCTTGAATTTCAATCTGCTGGAATAATACCTGTTGATATAATCAATTTTTTACCATCAATAGATATTCTGGGAATATATCCTACGGTTCAGACGATTTTAGCTCAATTTATTTTACTTACTTTTCTCATCTCAATCACTGCCTACTACTTACTCAAAAGCCAGCAGAGAGAAGAAAAGACAAAAATATAATTCTTCGCAAAATAATTGTTCATAAAAGAAATTCTTGTTGACCAATAATAAATTTTGATTTATAAGCGATGAGTGGTAGCAGATACAGAGTTCTCTCTGGGATGCGTCCTACTGGGAAACTTCATGTTGGACATCTCAAAAGCGTTCTTGAAATATGGAAAAAACTCCAAGATGAGGGGAACATATGTTTCTTCCTCGTTGCAGACCTCCACGCGCTGACAACAGAATGGAACGATTCAAAAAAAATATATGAAAACTCCGTAGAAATGGTGTCAGAATGGATATCAGCTGGAATATCTCCCGAAAAGTCAGCTATATTTATGCAATCAGAAGTACCAGAGCATACAGAACTCTTTACAATACTTGGAATGATAACTCCTCTTGGTCTTCTTGAAAGGAACCCAACTTACAAAGAGTTCGTTCAGGAAATTGGTTCAGAAGAAAAAGTAGCAAACCTCGGATTTTTCAGCTATCCTGTCTTACAGAGCGCAGATATACTTTTGTATAAAGCAAACAAAGTCCCCGTCGGGAAAGATCAGATTCCTCACATAGAGATAGCAAGAGATTTAGCGGAAAAGTTCAACAGAATATTTGGAGAGGTCTTTCCTCTGCCTGAACCACTCCTTGCAGAAACACCGAAAATTCTTGGGTTAGATGGACGCAAGATGTCAAAATCTTACAACAACGCAATATATCTTTCTGATAACATAAAACTGATAGAAGAAAAAGTAAAGATATATATGACAGATACTGCGAGAAAAACCAGAAAAGACCCGGGAGAACCAGAAAGATGTCCTCTTTTTACCCTTCACAAGGTCTTCACACCAGAAGAAGAGAAAAAGTATATTGAACTGATGTGCAGAACCGCGGGGTTCGGATGTCTTGACTGCAAAAAAATTCTTCTCAAAAACATGATTCCAGAAATAGAAAAAATTCAAGATAACCTCAAAAAAACAGATAGAGAGATGGTAGAAGATATTCTTGAAGAAGGGAGAAAAAAAGCAAAAGAATTCGCCTCAAAGACAATTGAAGAAGTGAAAACTTCGGTCTTCGGAAGGAAGAATAAAAGCCCTCAAAAAGATAAGAGACAAAAAACATTTTGAATAAGAATTTTCTAAAACATACAAGAAGAAAAGAGAGGATGGGAGAAAACCTCAAAGTTGCCGAGAAAGAAAAGAATAAAAATGGAACAGAAGAAGATACAATAACTAAGGATTTGATAATTGAGCAACTTGAAGAACTCAGGAGAAGGATAATAATTCCCATAGTTGCATTTATTGTTTGCTTCATAGGGTCTCTGCCATTCTCAAAAAAGATGCTTGATGTATTTCTTTCTCAATTCAAAAGTGTTGTACAATTCTTCATATTCACAAGCCCACTTGAATCATTCTGGGTTCATGTAAAGGTTTCAGCATATTTTTCACTCTTTATATCGCTTCCGATATTTATATGGCAGATGTGGCTATTTGTATCTCCCGCTCTTTACCCCAACGAGAGAAAACTCGTCAGTAGAATAATTCTCGGAGTGATATTTCTTTTTCTTCTTGGGACTCTCTTTTGTTTTTTCATAGTACTTCCAAAATCGCTGAACTTTCTTATCAAAACATTTTCATCAGAAAAAATTCAAGCTATGATAAGCATCTCTGATTTCTTTTCATTTGTTTTGAAATTCTCTCTATCTTTCGGTCTGGCTTTTCAGACACCGATTATTGCTGTGATTCTTATAAAGAGCGGGCTGGTTGAGAGAGAGAGTTTGAAAAAAATGAGAGCATACATTATTGTTCTCGCATTTGTTGTATCAGCAATCATAACTCCAACTCCCGATGCTTTGACTCAGACAGTTCTTGCTGTACCTCTCATATTATTGTGGGAACTTGGGATTTTACTTTCGCGTTTTATTTGAGGCAAATTTCGGCTTTATTTTCTTTTCTTTTTGATGTCTGCCCTCTTTTTTGGCTTTGATCTCCTGGCTTCTTTTTCTTTTTTCCGCCTTTCTGCAGGAATTTTTCTTTTCTTTTCGGCTTTCTCTTCCTTTTCAGCAACTTCTTTCTTTCTTCTTCCTCTTCTTTTAATTTCTCCCTCCTCCTCTTCTTCCTCCTGATAGTACTCTTCTTCCTCTTTATTACCCTCTATCTGAGTTAATTCCTCTTCAACTTCCTGCTCTATCTTCTTCCGAAGACTTTCGCTCACCTCTTCTTCTTCCTCTATCTCAACTGACTGAATCTCTTCTTCTTCTACTTCTCCCTCCTCCTCTTCTACCTCTTCGCCTTCCTCCTCTTCTTCTGATTCTTCTGTGACACCTTTGCCTATTCTTGCTTCAACTTCTGTCTCACGTTCATCTTCTCCTTCTATATCTTGGGAAACCTCATCAAAAGCGTGAGATACAGAAGATAATGTCATTTCTTCTTTCTCCAACTTAGCTACTTTCTCTTCAAGCTCAATCTTTTCCTGACAATCAACACAATACCTAACATAAGGGACTTCCTCTAATCTTTCCTTGTCTATTTTGACACCACAGTTTTCACAATATCCGTATGTTCCTGCTTCTATCTTCTCAAGGGCTTTTTCTATGAGTTTGAGAATATCAACATCAATTGAAGATATTATGCTTTCTACATCTCTGATTTTCTCAACAGATGTGAGGTCTATTATATCTGCCTTTTCTTCTTCGGGGACATATGTTGCTTTCTGCATTTTTGACAGTATATTTGCCTTCAACTGCTCAAGTTTCTTTTTCATCATCTTCTCAAAGCTCGTCATAAAACCGAAAGAGAAATAAAAAATAAAAATTTAAATCTTTGAAAAGCAAAAAACTGAAAGTTTTCAGAACGATTTCGTTTATTTTCCGACCAAACCGCTGGTTTCTGAAACGATTTTAGATATATTAAAGAATATCGCTGGATGGACATCAACTCCACTAACTTTTACTCCAAAATGAAGATGGGGGGCGGTACTTCTTCCGGTAGAGCCGACAAGACCAACGAGCTCGCCCTTCTTTACCCTATCGCCTTCTCTCACAAAAAATTTCCACAAATGAGCGTATATTGAAAACACACCATTTCCATGGTCTATGACTACAAGATTTCCTTCAAGTGTAAATCTTCTCGCCAGAACCACAACTCCCGAGTTTGAAGCGAAAACCTCGGTTCCTTTGCGGGCAGATATATCTATACCTTTATGATAACCCGAAAGATAGCCGTTTATCTTTCTTCTCATCCCGAAATTCCATCTTATAGATTTATAATCTTTGACCGGCAGAATAAAGTCACCTTCCCACATCTTATCGGAAAAGCGGGAGAATATCTCTTTTAGAAGTTGTTTTTCTGCTTTTATCTTGTCATACACATCAGGGGATTCAAACCTTTTTCTTAATCTTTTTCTGAAATTTATCTCTTCAACAGGAAAACTTGGCTCACAAACTTTCACTCCGTTTATATATCCAGATGCAGTTATAGGCACTGGTAAGAAAAAAAATTGTTCTCCGTCAACAGAAAAGTAGAAATCTGAAATCTTCTCATATGATATTATTATTCCCCCGGGCATCACGCATTCAGAATCTACTTTTTTATTGTCTTCAAAGAAGGTGAATCTTCTCACATCTTCAAAATCCACTCTCTCTGAAAAAAGCACAGCAGAAAAAAGTAAAATTTCTATCATCACAACAAAATATTTTAAGAATTGTCATAAAATTTATCAATAATGCAATGGAAAAAAAGAGCCGAGAGTAAGCAATCGCACACACAAAAAAAGAACCAAAAAATAAACTTTTCTCAAATTTCTCTGCTCTTGATAATATTTTTCATCAAATTTGCTATCATTCCCAACGAAACCAGAGGTGATAAACTGAACTCACTCACAAAATCACTTCTTTACTTTGAAAATGGAGAAAAAGACAAAGCATTTCAAATAATAAAAAGCTATGAAAACGAAATAACAGATAGTTTAATAGCGAACATAATAATATCTCAAAAAGAAAAAGATGAAAAAAAACTTGAAAGAGAATTTGAAATAATAAAGGATTTAGAAGAAAGGTTCAAGGAGAGGATAAAATTTGAAAAAGCAAAGATTCTTTTACAAAAGGAAGAAATTGAAAAAGCCGAAAAAATTCTTGTTGATCAAGGAGATGGTAATTTAAGTCCCGCAGATAGCTTTGTTCTATCAAATATAGAACTTCTCAAAGGCGATGGGCAAAAAGCGGAATCATACGCTGAAAAAGCAGAAGAAAATGAAATGCTAGATAGAGTGAAAATTAAAAAACTGAAAAAAGAAATAAAAGATACCTCGTCAGCATTTGATTTTAATGGAAAATTCTTCATCTCTCCTTCTTTCTCAACAAAATCATTTCCCGTCCTATTTGAAGATGAGGAGGTCCAGAAAAGATGGGATATAGTAAATGAAATATCGTGGTATGCGAGAGCTGATTTCATAAAAGGAAAGATTCTCGCTCCGTTTTTAGAGTATAACGGTGGCGGAGAATTTTACACAGATGTTCCGAATATATCTTTGCATACCATATCGGTCGGAGCGGAGGCGAGCGAAAAAATAGTCATCGGCTCAAAGTATTCTCTGAATTTCTCTACCCTTGAAAGCGGAATCTTCTCTCTATCACATCTCATATCAATCTATACCTTTCCCACAAGATTTATTTTCACCTCTTTGGGAGGTGGAATTGAAACAAAAAACGAAATAGAAGGCAGAAAAGGACCTTTAACTTTTCTTCAGGTCGGAAGCTTCTTCAATAAAAAAGAAGGGAACATGAGATTTCTCATCTTGGGAAAGATAGGAGTTGGCAAAAGGTTTGCACAAGATAAAAGGTTTGCAGAAACTTTCATAACCCCAAACCTTGATATATCATTTGAACCAACAGAAAAATTCGGCTTGAACATATACTCAATAATTGATTTTATGAGCTTCCCTGAGAATTTTGAAGGTAGAAGCACAAACCTTATATGGTTAGCATCTTCATCAATATATATCAATCAAGACCTTATTGAGTGGCACATAATAAGATTCATCTTTGAAGGAAATGAATCAGACAACAAATATTTCTCTTGGTCAAGAATAAGAATAGGAACATTCTTTAAAGTTGAACTTTGAAAATCTTAGGTAAGAGGGGACTTCATTTTCGCTCACTTTGGAATAGCTACGAAAAATCCTCTGAAAATATCGGTTCCGAAACTACCATATACTGATGTAAAAATAGTGTTCGGCAAGCAAGATGGTTCAGCCGAAATGCTTATAGCTCTGCTCCCCTCTCCCAAATTTGCAAGCAAAGTGATTTTGAGATTTTCAGTATTTATGACACCAAGAAAGTTAGCAATAGAGAGGTCAGAGATGAAAAATATGTGTCCATAACTGAATTCAGAATCAATAATTTTCCCTGCTGGAAGATAAAAGGTTCTTTCTCTTTTTTTGCCAAACCTGTTATCTTGATATACATATTCAACAACCTGAGTTGAGCCAAGAAGATACATCTTCATATCAGGAGAAAAAGAGACATCTTGAAAACTGATAGGGTCAACGGGGAAACCTTCAAGAACAAAGCTCAAAGAACTTTCTTCAAGCACATCTATATCGTTTCCGGAGAATATAAAGAACAATCCGTTGATGTACTTTATTTTTTTCGCCTGTTTGTTTTTGAGGATATAGAAATTCGGCATTCCCTTTTTTGAGTAGAAAACGGCGTTTGAACTCCCTATCAATATAACATCTTTTCCAACTGAAAACGATTTTACATCTGAACCGAAAAAGCTTATGGGAGAGAAATAACCTGTAATATCTGCTACGAAAACACTATCTCCATCTTTAAACACCTCAAATAAACTCTTATAAAAATCAAATGACATCTTCAAAGTATCAAAAGGATAGAATTTTGATAAAGAAGGCGAGGAAGAAGGTGAAAGGAAGACAGGTAAAATATCAAGCTCTGCAAGAGCACCACCATCAGGAAAATAAACTTTCGCTTTTGATTGAGAACAATCTATATCTGAAAGTGCATTCGCTCCATCTACAAATCCTGAGATAGATTTTATTTTTTTTGTTTCACAAGCTGAAAAGTCAAGTATGGTCAAATTATTAGATGAATCAAAAACAGCAACCGTCACATCACTCAAAAAGATGATAGAGATTGGTCTTGATGGAACCTCTAATCCCTCAACTCCGCATATACTCTCCTCCCTGACCCAGTTATAAAGCTTGACCTTATACTTCCCCGAATCTTTGAGAAGGTATCCTATTGCCACATCAGATAAGTTAAAAGGTGAAACTTTAAGAGAAAAAACATCTTTATCTTTAGTGGGAAAAACATCAAAACTTTTGAGTGGCCTGAAAATTCTACCCAAAGTATCAAATGAAAAAATTCCAACATTACCCTTCATAGGTTGTTCAAAAGATGTCCATACAATAGTGATTTCTGAGCCGAAAGATTGGAGGTCTGTTATATCGTTGAAAGCAGAGAAATTATACTGAACCGGGTCTGATATACTGCATACTTCTCCAGAAAAACTCAGAGGGAAAGCCAAAATCTTATCTGAGTAAATCACAAAGAGATTATCTTTTTCAAACCTTATTTCTCTACCGCCTGAATCTAAATTTTTCTGACATATCGGAGTAGAAGCTTGAAGTCCAGTTATGTCATAAATGAGTATGTCTGCCGGAGCTCCGCCACCAAAACTTCTCAAAAAAGCAACATATCTTTTTCCTGACCTTTCAAAAACATCAAAAGATACTGAACCATATAAATTTTGGTCCTTTATAACCTCTTTAATTTTTCCAGACGAGAGAGAGATGAAATAAAGGGAGGAATCACTTCCAACAATGTTGAAAGTAAAAAAACCATCAGAAGATACATCTGTGTATCTTAAATCTCCGCCGGGTAAGTTTATTCTATTTATTATTGAGCCATCTTTTGTCAAAATAGTCATAAAAGGAGATGTTTGAGCGAACATAGAGAGTCCATTTGAAAAAGCTCGTATTATTCTTCCTACACCATATGAGACCGCAAGAGTTTGCGGATAGTTTATGACTATGGGAGAGCATATTGTTTCTCCTTGATTTCCGCAGTAGGATTTACCATAGAGGCAGAACAGCCAGTCGCCCCACGATGGAGCAGGAAGAGTGATAGTACATCTACCTTGAAGGAGATTATGAGGCGGGCATTGAACTTTCTCTAATGACTCATATCCAGCGTAGAACTCAACCTGCTCAAGAGGGAGGTTAATTACTTTAATAACAACCTCAGCACTGTTCCCTTTTGAACCAAAAGATTCAATTTGATAAGATGGTCTTGGGCAAAATCCTGAGACCTTTATGCTTGCAGAAAATGACTTTTCGCAGACCTTTCCATTCTCACTCCACCAGAAAATGAATTTATCTGAAAAATTTCCCAGAGAAGAGTATGTTGAAACGAAGTAGAAAGAAGTTGGTCCCTGATATGTCACGAGGTCAACAAAGCCATCGGCACCGAAATCTACGGCAACAGCGGTCAGCCCCGTGCTTCCTTCTGGATAGAAAGAAGCATAGAATGAGACAGTAAGAGGAGATTCTCCTGAAACACTTTGCGGGAAAAAATCAATTCTGCTTTTACAATCTTTGTTTTCAGGAGGTGGGGTCGTTCCGTTCCCGCTATTTTTCTTTGAACACGAAGATAAGACACCGGAAAACAAAAAAACAGCGAGAAAAAAAATAAAAGTATGAGGAATCTTTGCTCTACTTGAAGAGGTCATTTTATTCTTTAATAATAGCATCTGAAAAATTATTTTTCGCATAAGCAAAGAACTATTTTAGCGTCAGCTGTTCTTTTATTTCTTTCGGAATTTCAAAAAGAGAGAAATATAAAACATAGTCCCCATTTATATTTTTCATATAAGATAGCCCGGCATTAGAATAGTTTGGCATAAAGTCAGCAAAAAGGTAAATCCCCGCAATTCCTTTTGCTATCAGAGTATTCACAATCCATCTCCTCTCTGGTTTATCAAGTAAAAAAGCGGACTTTATATTCCACCTTATAGAGTCCGAATAGAATATAACTGGGACCCATACATCTTGTGAGATTTTATAGTTGATGAATTGTATCTGGGAGCCGACGGGCACTTTATCTACAACCTCTTTGACCCAGGAGCCGGCTTGAAAATAAGCAAATTCAACTTGGAGTTTTGTTGAATTAAAGTAAGCTATATAATGGTCAAAGTTTTTATTATATCCTGCTGAACAGAATATACCTTCGTCATCGGGAGAAGTATCGGTTCTGACATAGCTTATATAAAATTTCATCGTGTTAAGGTCAAATTCTTTACCTGGACCAACAGCACTTGCGTCAAGAAGAACATATTTTTGAGATTTAAATCTCCAGAAATCTTTTGGGACTTCTTTTCTTCCTCCGGGACCTATTGCGAAGAGAGATGAATCAAATCGTGATTCATTAGAAGGGAATTTGAGCTCTGCCTGATACTGAGTTGGGTTAAGTGATATGAACTGTATTTCTTCATTGAAGACCCTATCCCATCCGACAACAGATATAACCCAGTTCTGTTCATCTTTCTTCCTGTATGCGTATTTCACATTTCCGTTTTCGGAATCATAGTAAGCTAATCTGAGTGTTCCTGCTTCATCTATTTTCATATCAATGCATCCCGATATAGCTCCGCCGGAGGGGACTCGTGCCACTTCTCCGACCGCGGGGTCAACTTGCTCACACCTCATAGTTTTACCATCAACACCCAGAGAAATGTAATACACTCTTTTATCCATTCCTATGTAAGCTATGTGTATTATATCTTCTGGGTCTATGACAGCGGAAAGGAGTTCTGCTTTGCTTTCGTAAGGACACGGGTTTTGGACTTTCTCTATTTTCCATTTATTATCTCCAAGTCGCTGGGCGTGGTAGATAGAAAAGCTATCCTCTCCGTTCTCTTTATGTCTTATATAAATCACATGTGGGATATTCTGGGAATCTATGACGACTTTTGGAGATAGTCCGAAATTATCGTTCTGCCCAGCTTCATCTATCATTTCTATATTTCTGAAACCCGTCTGTTGAAGATCGGGAGCATAAGCCCAGAACACGGTTCGGTAAAGCATATTGTAATACACTACATGAACCCCGCCATTTTTATCCTGTGCAAAGTGGTTGAAAAGTCCGCTATCACCAGCAGATATGAGATACTCGGCAGGAGAAAGAGAGAAGGGTGTTTTAGTTTCGTAATCTCCCGAAAAACGCCCACAAGAAAGCAGAAAAATCAAAAACAGAAAAACATATCCGAAGTAAAAATATCTCTTCGTAAAATGCTTTCTTCTACCACAAACCATCTCAAAAAAACCTCCCTCAAATGAAAATTCAATCATATTGATTCAAGGAGCAATGGCAACATAGATAAGGGAAATTTTGAAGGAATCAGCAGACCTTGTGGGAACAAGTATAGCAACAGATGATTCATTACTTAGCATAAGTGATTTAGGAGCAAAACCAGAGGCATCTTTCATTTTTTTAGAGACAGAATACCATGTATTTGCAAATTTCACCGCAACTTTCAGGTCTGATGTAAATGGATAAAAATAAGCGATAACAGGGTATCCTTCGGGAGTGACCGATATAGATGTTCCGCCTGTTCCTACCGTATATATTCCCCCACCACCTCCGTCTACAACTAATATAGAAGGGGGACTATCTGGGGAGGGTAAAAACCCATATTCGACCGCAAAAAGCGGAGGAGTGCTGTTGAAATTTGAAAAATGAATCTCTCCCCTCTCATCAGAAGCAGCAGATATGAGCTTACGAAAACCGCCAAGAGAAACCATACGAAAATCCATCATAGGTTTGAACTTAACGACAACAGAACTCACAGCATCGGGAGAATTTATCTTCCCGGGATATATACCTGAAAGGTTCAAAAATATTCTCTGCGGAGAATCTACAATATAATTTCCTTTTTCTAATTTTATCTCACCGTTTTGGGTAAGCAGAGAAATTGAATCTATATCTGCTGCGGGATGTGTGAGATTTATAAAGTATCCCGGAGAAGAATTAGGAAGGCACTGAGTTCCAGATTCGTTCAACTTCAAATACTCAATATAGCTCAAAGATGGATTGCTTATAACCTGTGATGATAGTTCTTCTGAGAACTGAAACTGGTCCTGTCTAAACTCAACCCAGTAAGCTTGATTTAAAACATACTCGTAGAATACAAATCCGGTCATATCAACAAGATTTCTTTTGAAGTTCAGCAGTTGGAGAGAAAAGCCCGGGGAGATATTGCTT
This sequence comes from bacterium HR19, assembly GCA_002898315.1. Lineage (GTDB taxonomy): Bacteria > Calescibacteriota > Calescibacteriia > Calescibacteriales > Calescibacteriaceae > Calescibacterium. The sequence goes on from BEHV01000006.1 coordinate 96,872, forward strand.
ATATTGTTGCAACGGCTATCTAACTTGAATTTTATTCTCAAAATTCCCGACGCAAAGAAATAAATGGGTGCAAGAGAGATATCTGAGTTTTCTCTCTCTCTTTCTTCAAGGTCTGGGAAGTTGCACACCTTTGTGTTATTTTCATTTCCCGGAGAAAATTTGCCTATGAAAAGAGCCGGCTCTCCCTTATCAAGCAGAGCTAATATAACTTTTTTGAGAGATGGTGAATATCTTGCGTCTATGAAATCTATATCAGTAGTCCAGCGTTTTATAGTTCTGCATCTCCATATACCAAATGTATCTTTGAATGCCTCTTTTATCAGGTAGGTTCTCGGTATTTTATCTTTGTAAGATGAGGAAAGATATACGATGTGTGGTATGCCATCTACGAGGAATATTCTCGGACTCTTTCCGGCTACATAACTTGAAACGAGGTAGCTTTTTTCCTCCTCTGGCGGATCAACTTTTTCAGGTACCCATTTTCCTTGAAAATCAAGAGAAAAGTAATACAGAGCTCCCTGATAGAAATCGAAAATTGCAATATGCGGTAGGTCGTTTTTATCAAGGGTAAAATCCCAGTGTATACCCTCCGGAATACTTGCGCCTTGCGAAGCCGGGATTGAAACAATTTCAGATTCTCTTGGAATAACTACTCCGCCTTCCTCTGGAACAAAAAGTCCCTTCCAAGCTCTTCCACAGGAAAAAGAAACAGAAATCAGGAATAAAAGTGTAATGAGAAATTTTGTTCTGCAAAACATAAAAATCATATACTCATAAAAAATTTAATATTTTTCCTCTGTATTGTGTTTAAAGATAAAATAGATTTGGACTAAGTAGTAAAATATAGGTGAGATGATAGCGAGCAGGCGAGAAATCGGGAAAACAAGAAGAATTTGGCGAAAAATTTTTACACCGCTACTTGCAACTTTTCTCATCTTCTCAGGAACAATTCAATGTAAAAAAGATAAGGGAAAAAAATCAGTAGAGAAAAATGAAATAACAAAACTTGTCTATTCAATATCTTCACTTCTATACTTCGCAAAACAGGTACAAAATTTCTTTGAAGAAATCCTCTCGTGGAACTACGAATGCATAAGAAAAGAATCCGAGAACAGGTCTACGTTTTACTGCGATAACACTACTCCTCCTGTTAGCGGATTTATTGAAAAAACCGGGCAGAACTCTTATGAATTTCAATTAAAAGTCACATCTCCAAACTCAGCAATTTCAGCAGAAATAGCGGGAAAAATATCTGTTGAAACAGGAATAAACCTAAAAGATGTAAATTTGTTCATACAAAAAAAAGAAAATGGGACAGCGTATCAAGGATATATATATTTTTCAGAATTAACATCTTACAAATTCAGAGGAGGGTTCAAAGTTGATTCAAATGGAGGTGGTATAAAAGTAGAATGGATTGATAAACTAAACATGGAACTCAGAGATTTTGAAGCAAGATTTTTTCAAAACTCCGGAACTCAGTTTGTAGCAGAAATAAAAGGAGTAGTAAAATCAAACGGGGGATGTATAAGTGAAGGAGAGTTCAACACAAATATAAAAGTACAATCACTCCTGATAAGTGGTGGAGAAGAAGCAATAGTAATCCCTATTTGTCCGACAAAAATAGAAGGAGATATAAATTCAGAAAGAATAAATTTTGAACTCCCCTGTGAAAGCAGCAGAACAAGTTGCATATTCCCTTGAAGTTTGAAAATCTCTCTACACCGAGCTGGGCAAACTTTTATAGAAGTTGATAAGTATTTTTGATACCTCGGGACGCATAAACTCGTATGGAGGTTCTTCTCCACGCGAAAGCATTTCTCTTGCTTTTGTTCCCGAAATTGATATATGAAATTCTTCTGGGTGAGGGCATATTTTCTCTGAAACCATACCGCCACACTCCTTACACCAGAAGGAGTTTCCGAAGAACAAAGGAATTATTCCAAGCTCTTTTTCTGGTATGCTTTCTAAAAGCTTGTGGGCATCGTATGGTCCATAAAAATTTTTAAATCCAGCGTGGTCTCTTCCTACTATAAAATGTGTGCAACCGTAATTTTTTCTTATTATCGCATGGTGAACTGCTTCGCGCGGACCACCATATCTCATCGCGGAAGGCAATATACCCAGAAAAACTCTTTCAACCCTATAATACCTGCCTATGATGGCTCTATAAGATTGAATTATAAGCTCCGAAGGAACATCGTCTTTTTTGGTCTCTCCAACAAGAGGGTTTATAAATAGTCCATCTACAAGTTCAAGAGTGGTTTTCTGTATGTATTCGTGTCCTCTGTGTGGTGCGTTTCTTGTCTGAAAGCCCGCTATTTTTCTCCAACCTCTCTTTTTAAATTCCTCACGGGTTTGCGAAGGAGTAAAGAACTCCCCGGGAAATCCGAAGTCAGAAATCTCACACACTTTCACTTCTCCACCAACATATATATCTCCTGTTGATTTCAGATATGCAACCGATGGATGTTCAGGAGAATCGGTTTTGTACACATAAACCGCCTCTTTTTCTTTATCTGGACGATACATCTCTTCTATTTCAATCATTCCCCAAATTTTTCCCTCGTATTCAAGATATGCTATATCTTTTTTTTTCAGAATCTTATAAGTATCATCATTTACAGATAGGGTTATGGGTATTGACCAGAGTGTGCCATCGGTAAGGTGCATATCTTTAACACAGGAATTATAATCTTTCTTTTTCATAAAACCTTTGAGTGGGGAAAGAGCTCCTGTGGCTATGAGCTGGAGGTCGCACCACTCTCGTCTTGTAATTTTTACAACAGGATAGCCATCTTTTATTTTCAGGTCAGGATAATATCTTGTGATAAGCTTTCCTCCGTGAGGTGGGATAATTTCATTTTTCCTATGTTTATAATCACCAAGCTCTTGCAAACTTTTTTTCCCCGACAGTTTTGACAAGCGTGAATATGAAGATGGCATAATAAGATAACATAAAAAGAGAGAAAAACAGTTTGAAAATTTTTCAGATTTTTGTTTCAGAAAGGAGAAAAAGGATCATTTTCCAGTGGCATATCAGAAAAGAAGTGAAAAACAGCAGAGAAAATTTTCTCATCAAAATCGGACCGTCTTTGAATCTCCTTACCTTTACGGTAAGAGAGCGTCAGAAGATAACTTATAATTTTCTCCAATTCATCTTTGAGAAAATCTTTCAGTTCATCGTTTTGTAAGATGAGTTTTAAAATAAGGTCTGGTCTTTTCTCAATAGTTTTCCTGACCGACTGCTCAATCCTCCAAAACCTGATTTTCTTGTGGTCTCCCGAAAGAAGAACAGGTGGAACCTCAGAGTTTTCAAAAAATCTCGGTCTTGTATATTGAGGGAAATCAAGCAGAGAAAAATATATCTCTTCTTCCGGAGAAGACGACATAAATCCTTCTTTCAACCTGACAACTCCTTCTATGAGGACCAAAGATGCGGTGTCTCCCGAGTGAATAACATAATCACCTATTGAGATTTCCTCATCAACATACTTTTTCACTCTTTCATCAACGCCTTCATATCTTGGGCATACTATAACTATATCTGAAAGAGATGATAGCTCTTTCAGTTTTTGTTGGGTCAGCAGTTCTCCTGATGGGGTCATAAGGATCACTCTTTTTCGGTCTGGGTTTTTTATTTTAGCTGATTGAATAGCGGAGCAAACTGGTTCAGGTCTCAAAATCATTCCCGAACCACCGCCGTATGGTCTATCATCAATAAGTTTGTGCTTTCCGACTCCGAACTTTTTCAGGTCTATAATCTCAAAATCAACAATGTTTTTCTCTCTTGCTTTTCTTATAAGTCCAACATCAAGGGGAGATGAAAAGAACTCAGGGAAGATAGTTATTATGTGAAAAGTTACCATGATTCCTTAAATTAAATCATAAGCTTTTTGATATTTGGAAGACGAAATCGGAAAGAAAAATAAAAAGTGAATTTTTGAAGAAGGTATCAGGTTTTGGTTTGCGAGGGTTGAAGTTCAATTCTTTGAAGAACTTTACCTCTTCTATCTTTTATAATGAACTTATCAGAAGGTCTTTTTCCTCTTCTTGTCTTATAACCTTTTGTAAGCCATCCCCAAGGGGAGACGGGATGAGGATTACCTTGCGGTGACCTACCTTCACCTCCGCCGTGCGGATGGTCAACAGGGTTCATAGCAACTCCTCTCACATGCGGTCTTCTTCCGAGCCAGCGAGACCTACCCGCTTTGCCAAGAGATATAAGTTCGTGTTCTTCAAGACCGACCTGCCCAACTGTTGCAAGGCAATCTCCGTGAACTAACCTCTCTTCTTTTGATGGTAATCTTATAAGGACATATTTCCCTATTTTTGCGAGGACCTGTGCATATGTTCCAGCAGAACGGCAGAGCTGACCACCTTTTCCCGGAACAAGCTCTATGTTATGAACAATCGTTCCGTCTGGGATGTATTTCAACGGCATAGCCCAACCGACTCGTGGTTCAATTTTATTACGTGAAGAAAGAACTATATCACCAACATTCAATCCCTTTGGCCAGATTATATATCTTTTCACTCCATCTTGATAAGAAATAAGAGCTATGCGAGCGGTTCTACAAGGGTCATATTCTATCGCCTCAACTCTTCCGGGTACATCAAACTTATCTCTTTTAAAATCAACTATTCTGTATCTCTTTTTATGTCCCCCTCCTCTGTGGCGAGCGGTTATTCTCCCGAGGTTATTCCTTCCAGCTTTTTGCTTCCATCTATCAAGAAGAGATTTTTCCGGTTCTTCCTTTGTTATTTCAGAAAAATCGTATTTCGTCATGTGTCTTTGACCTGGGGTAATGGGTCTCATTTTAACTATTCCCATATTTTTTTCACCTCCCTATTTTTCAACGACCAAAAATCGGCTTAAAGTTTTTATTTTATCACTTTGATGGTTGGGAGATAAATTTTTCTGTTAGTTTTGTTATATCTATCTGATGCCCGGGTTTGAGCGTAACTATGGCTTTTTTGAAACTCGGTCTGTGTCCGACGAAAACACCTCTTCTTTTGATTTTTCCTCTGTATATCATAGTATTCACTTTCTCAACTTTCACACCGAAAAGCTTTTCAACAGCCCTTTTTATCTGAGGTTTGGTAGCGCTCAATTTGCATATGAAAACATACTTTTTCTTTTTCCCCTCTGAAAGTTTTGTAGCTTTCTCCGTAATTACGGGTCTTATAATAACATCTGCGAGGAAATTCATTTTTCTACCACCTCCACTCCATATCTTTGCAAGATTTTCAAAATAGCTTGCTTTTCAAATACAACAAAGTCGCGCAGGAGTATCTGGTATGGATTAACTTCATCTACGGGTATGACATCGGTAAGAGGGATATTCCTGAAAGATAGCCAGACATTCTTTTTTGATGAGCTTGTGATGAGAGTGAGGGGATAGGCATCAATATTTCTTATAATTTCAAGGGCTTTTTTTGTTTTGGGTTCTTCAAGAATAATTTCGCTTACGATTTTGAGTTTCTTTTCGTGAAACTTTTCTGATATAGCGCTTCTCATGGCTTCTTTTTTTTCTTTTTTGTTCATCTTATATGAGTAATCTCTCGGGTGAGGTCCGTGTGCAACCGCTCCACCTACCCAGTGAGGATTTCTTATTGACCCCTGGCGGGCTCTACCTGTGTGTTTTTGTGGCCAGGGTTTTCTTCCTCCCCCACGAACATCAGACCTTGTTTTGGTATCGTGAGTTCCAGTTCTCTGAGATGCTAAATACCACCTAACATAATACCACAGAACATGCTTATTGGGTTTATCAAAAAAGCTCTCACTAACATGTATTTCTCCTTCTTTCTCACCAGAAATAGGATTGAGAACATCAAGGACCACAAAACTGATATCTTTCTTTTCTTTTTCTGCAACCTCTGAGCTTAGCTGACCCATTATGATTTACCTCCCGATTTCTTCTTTTTAACTATTATTCTTCCTCCGATCCAACCCGGTACAGAGCCCTTGACAGCTATAACTTCGTTCTCTTTATCAACATAAACAACTTGGAGGTTTTTGATTGTTACAGTTTGCATTCCCATATGACCTGCCATTTTTTTGCCTTTCCAGACCCTTCCGGGTTCGGTTTTTTGTCCAATTGAACCGGGGCGCCGGTGAGACATGGAACCGTGGCTTGCAGGACCACCACCAAAACCCCATCTCTTGACAACTCCTTGAAAACCTCTTCCCTTAGATGTTCCCGTCACATCTACAAGCTCGCCAACAGAGAATATATCTACGCTCATCTTTGTTCCGAGCGGGGGAAGTTCGCTTTCATTCAAAAGAGCAAACTCCTTCAAAGTCCTGAACCCTTTGTCTAACCCTGCTTTTTTTATGACACCGATTACGGGTTTTGGAATATTTTTGAGTTTGCACTCATCAAATGCGAGAATAACTCTTTTTTCTCCTTTGACCTCCTTATAGCCGACCACTACTCCGCCGGAGAGTTTCAGCAGAGTCACAGGAATAACTTCGCCATCTTGACCAAATATTCTTGTCATTCCAACCTTGTGCATTATAAGTCCCGAAACCATGTCCAAAATCACCTCGGTCTCTCAATTTTCAAATTTTTCTTTCATAGCTATTCAATTTTCATCTCAATATGTATGCCGGGTGGGACATCTATCTTTCTGAGTTCTTCTATGGTAGCAGGTTGTGGGTCAAGTATATGAATAAGTCGCTTATGAACTCTGAGCTCAAACGTTTCCATGGATTTTTTATCGGTATGTGGAGATCTGAGAACGGTCCATCTTCTTATTTCTGTCGGAAGCGGTATTGGGCCTTTCACTCTTGCGTTTGTTCTTTCAGCAGCTCCGACAATTTCTCTTACCGTTGATTCAAGAAGTCTGTGGTCATAACTTTTCAGTTTTATAATTATCTTTCCAAACTGAAGCATAGCTCAAAAACCATCTCCTTTTTCAATTAATTTTTAGATTTTGAAACTCTCCTTTGTTCAACTATTTGATTTGCCATATTTTGCGGTACCTCTTCGTATCCGTAAAATTCCATAATGTAGTATCCTCTACCTTGGGTAAGGGACCTCAAAGTTGTAGCGTATCCGAACATTTCGGCAAGCGGAACATAACCCTGAATAGCTCTGAAAGAACCTTTCACAGAAATCTCTATAATTTTTGCTCTGCGAGAATTCAGGTCTCCTATGACAGCGCCTAAAAATTCTTCGGGTGTATAAACCTCTATTCTCATTATTGGTTCAAGCAGTATCAGACCTGCTTTCTTCGCTGCTTCTTTGAAAGCTATTGATGCAGCTATGCGGAAAGCTATATCAGATGAATCAACCTCGTGAAAAGAACCATCATAAAGAATGACTCTTATATCTTGAACGGGATAGCCCGCAAGGACTCCTTCTTCCATAGCATCTCTTATTCCCTTTTCAACAGAAGGTATAAATTCCGCTGGAATTATTCCACCTTTTATCTGGTTTACAAATTCAAATCCTTTTCCTCTCTCCAGAGGTTCAACTCGTATTATGACGTGCCCATACTGACCTCTTCCTCCTGATTGCCTTATATATTTTCCTTCGGCATCTGCAACTCCGACTATTGTTTCCTTATATGCCACCTGAGGTTTGCCCATTCTGGTTTTGACATTATACTCCCTTTCAAGTCTATCCTTTATTATTTCAAGATGTAGCTCACCCATACCCCATATTATTGTCTCCTGAGTTTCATTATTATATCTCACTTTAAAAGATGGGTCTTCTATTTCAAGCTTGTGGAGAGAGATAAAGAGTTTCTCCTGGTCTTGCTTGGTAAGTGGTTCAATTGAAGCGTATATAACCGGCTCGGGAATATCAATACCTTCAAGAAGAACAGGAAACTCTTTGAGGCAAATTGTATCACCCGTTAGAGAATCTCTCAAGCCCGTTGTAGCTATGACATCTCCTGCACCAGCCTCTTCTATATCATCTCTTCTATTTGCAAAGACCCTCATAACTCTTCCCACTCTTTCTGTCCTCCTGAGGCGCGGATTATATACTGTAAGCCCGGGCTTTATTTTTCCTGAATATATTCTCACATAGGAAAGCTGACCTGCGTATGGGTCGTTCATTATTTTGAACACAAGTCCAACAAAAGGAGCGTTCTCATCAGGTGAGACGATGACTTCTTCTCCTGTGTCTGGATTAGTTCCTTTTATACTGCCTCTATCAAGTGGAGATGGGAGGTAAAGCACTATTCCGTCTATCATCGGTTGGACTCCTTTATTTTTCAGCGATGAGCCACAAAAAACAGGAACACCCTTAAAAGATATTGTTATTCTTCTCAGGGCTTTGTAAATATCATCTTCGGTTATTTTATCGGGTTCTTCAACATATTTTGCCATGAACTCATCGTCAAGTTCTGCTATGAGTTCAAGCATTCTTTCTCTCCACTCAGCAGATTGTTTTTTAAGTTCATCTGGAATCTCTTCGTAAAAATATGTCTTTCCTTCGTCTTCTTCTGAAAAATAAACCGCTTTCATCTTTATAAGGTCTATCGGTCCCTTGAAATTCTCTTCAATTCCGTTTGGTATTTGGACGGGTATAGGTGTTATATCTAATTTTTTCTTTATATCTTCACATGTTGCAAAGAAATCTGCTCCCACTCTATCCATTTTATTGACATAGCATATTCTTGGAACAGAGTATTTATTAGCCTGCCTCCACACAGTTTCTGATTGGGGTTCTACTCCATTTACAGCATCAAAAATTATCACGCATCCATCAAGGACCCTCAAAGACCTTTCTACTTCAACTGTGAAATCAACGTGCCCTGGTGTATCTATTATGTTTATTTTGTGTTGTTTCCAGTAGCAAGAGACAGCAGCAGAAGTTATTGTTATACCTCTTTCTTTTTCCTGAGGCATCCAATCTGTCACAGTAGTTCCCTCATCAACATCTCCAACCTTATAAGTTGTTCCGGTGTAAAAAAGGACTCTTTCTGTTGTAGTGGTTTTTCCGGCATCTATGTGAGCAACAAAACCTATGTTTCTCACTCTCTCTAATGGAACTTTTTCTTCTTTTACTGGCATAAGGAAAATTATTCATAAAGTAATGAAAACGAGGTCAAAATAGAAAAATTTCAAAAAAGTTTTTTTCTCTTATAAGAGGGGAGTATTGCTCTGGAGTGAAAGTCGCAAAGCTTGATTTTGCCAGATTTTGATGTAAAAAGCTCTTCTATTGTGTGAGAATCTGAAAAAAAGCAAATCGGATTTTCACAAAATCCCACTCCTTCCTTCAGCCAGAGGTAAGCTAAAATCACATAAGGTCTTCCGAGGGAGTAAAATTTTCTCTCAACTCTTTCTTTTATAGAATATCCTTTCACAAGAGCAACATCTTCGCTTATGAATTTTGCGATGTGGTACTCTTTTGGTTTAGCCGGAGCTGAGAATAATCCTGATTTTGATACTATTGATGGTAAGCCAAGAACTGCCACTCTGAGATGAAATCTACCATCATCACCAAAAGTTGCGATCTGCCTATCTGTAATTACAACGGGGAAATCTCTTTTTTCATCAATCCTTCCCGATATAGCGGAGAGGAAAATTCCTTGCAGTAAAAATCCCTCATAAACTATTCCAAAAGATTTTATCTTCTCTTCCGCTTTTCTTCTTTCAAACTGTATTTCTACGGGGGAAACAAAATTTTGTATTTCAAACTCATTCCATTTGAACACTCTTATTCTTGCTAACCTTTCAAAAATTTCATCTTTGAGGTTTTCGCTCCAGAGTTTTTCAGCATCTTCAATCTGAACAGGGATGTTCAGGTTCTGAACTGTAATTCTTGTGTGATTGACAAGAAGTTTTACATCTTTTTCTTCAACTCCCTCGTAGAATATCTTTATTCTTTCGGATTTTTTTTCGTTATGTTTTTTTGATTTTGGCAAGTTTCAGATTGTTTTTTTCTTATTTATGCTTTGCCTTTTTGAAATCTCGTTGAGTATGAGTTCAGCAGCTCTTTTTCCCGACATAAGAACACCTCCGAAAGTCGGTCCCATTCTTGGCAGTCCATAAGTTTCAGATACAGACATTCCCGCAACATATAGTCCCGGAAAAACTTCGCCGGTGTGTTCTACGATAAGGTCTTCGGACATTTCAACCCACATTGCTCCCATACCTTTTGTTTTGACAAGTCCGCGGGCTTCTAAACTCTTCACAGCATAGGCGTCGTGTCCCGTTGCATCTATAAGGAAAGAACATTCAAGAGCAACCGGGTCAACACAAGTTATCTCTCTTGGGAGTGCGGAAACGGGGGTCCAGTTCACAACAACTCCTGCAACTCTTCCATCTCTCAAAACAAGGTCATCAAACGATGTCATCTGCAAAAATTTCACTCCTGCATCACAGGCAGAAGCTATAAGTTTTGAAACCGCCTCTGGTCCGTGAGTTATGAAAAGCCCGGGCTTTACCTCTTGAAGCTTCACTCCTATTTCTTCAAGGATTTTGTTTCCGGGAGCTCTTACTGTTATTGTGTTCATAAGGTATCCACCTATCCAGAAGCCACCACCGAGGTAGTTATTTCTCTCTATGACGAGTGTTTTGACTCCGTTTTTAGCGAGTTCTTTTGCAGCAACAAGACCAGCTGGACCTGCTCCCAAAACTATAACATCAGAATAAGCGTAATCTTCAAGCATTTTTGTAAAGCCAGATACTATTGCGTGTGTGATGTCTTTTTCCTCTATTTCAGAGAACAACTTCTTTTTTTTGTTGTTTTTCATAGCGTCCTTACCTCCTGATGAGACAGCTAATTCATTTTATTTTAACGAAGAAGACAATTTTATTCTTTTCCTCAAAAATATTGAAATTTTTCACATACTGATTTTTGCTTTTAAATTGAAGTTATGCCTGTCACAAAAAGTGCAAAGAGGAAGCTGAAAAAATCGCTCAAAAGGAGAGAAAGGAACCTCTTTCACCTCACAAAAATGAAAAACGCGATCCGTCTTTTCAAGAAGAAATTAGACGAGCAGAACGAGATAACAGAACAAGTAAAGAATCAACTTGAAGAAGAACTGAAAAAAGTTATATCTATTATATCTCATGTAGCATCAAAGGGAGTGATACATAGAAATGAAGCGAGCCGAAGAATTTCACGAATTACCAAATTTTTCAACAAAGTTCTGTCCCAAAAACTTCAAAAACAAGAGTCGCGAGCATAAAACAACCTTCAAAAGAGATAAACCTTCGCGACGGTAGGAAAAATTTTCCTACGGAACAAACTTTGCTTATGTAATATGAAAAAATGAGAGCTTGGATTTCAGCTCTGAGAATATCTTCATCAGCTCTACGAGCCGAAAGGATAAGATTGAACACTATTGCATCAAACCTTGCAAATATACATACAACAAGAACCCCAGAAGGAGGTCCTTACATGAGAAAGGAAGTCATATTCAAAGCAAAACCCGTAGATGAAAAATTTTGGACTGAAAAAAATATATATCTCAGACCTCTTGTATTCCACCTCTCATATCTTCCTGACTTCATAAGAGAGAGGATTACAGAGAAGATTTCTGAAACCAAAATACCGGTGGATTCAGTGCTTTCTGAGGTTGAGGTTGAGGGAATAGTTGAAGACCCAAGACCCCCGGTTCTCAAATACGAACCATATCACCCAGATGCTGACGAGAACGGTTATGTTGCATATCCGAACATAAATCCGATAGAGGAGATGGTGAACCTTATATCAGCCCAAAGAGCTTTTGAGGCAAATGTTGCAGCAGTTAATGCGACAAGAGAAATAGCAAATACCGCATTGACAATAGGACAAAGGACATAAAAATTAAAAAAGTATTAATTTTTTAAAGATGGAGACAAAAAAAATAGACGCTGTAAAAGAGATTTTAAGCTCTGTCTCGCAGAAAATACAGAGTGTTCCTCCCGAAGAAAACAACTTTTCTGTTGAACTTCAAAAAGAGATAGAGAAATTAAGAAGAAGCGAAAGGAAAGAGAACACAGTTCAAAAAACAGGAGAAAAAGAAAAAGTGATAACAGAAGATATAGTGCAGTTCATAAACGGTTTGTCTTTGAGAAGCAATATCATTTTGGAAAATGAAGAGAACGAGTAAAAGCATAAAATTGTAAAATTTAATTTTATGAAGATAGATATAAACAACATAGACCCGCGCATAACAGAGAAGATTTTCAGCAGTGAGTTTGAAAGAATAATGAGAAGCGTAAAACCGCAAGAAGAAATAAAACAAGGCGACGAAAAAGAAGATGGATTCCTCTCCTCTCTAAAATCAGCTTTTGAAACGGTCAGAAAGGCAGAAAATGAAGCACGAGAAAAGTCAGTGAATTTGATTCTCGGAAAAACCGAAGACATACACGATGTTATGATAGCGAGAGAAAAAGCCGATACACTCTTTCAGCTTTTTTTAGAAATAAGAAACAGAGCAGTTCAAGCTTTTGAAAACATAATGCGAATGCAATTTTAGAAATTAAAAAAATGAGAGCACAAGACATTTTGAAACAGATAGGAGAGTCAGTAAGAAGAATCCCTCTGCCAGTCCTCATAGGAATAGCAGCAATATTCCTCATAAGTGGAATAGGGATTTTCATCTATCAGATTACAGCATCAAAAAAACAGGAAATAAAATGGGATGTCCTTTACACAGACCTGAAATCTCAAGATGTATCAAGAATAATAGATGAACTTGAAAGAATGAAAATACCCTACAAACTTTCAGATACAGCAGATACAATTTTTGTACCAAAAGAGCTTGTTCCAGATATAAGGAACACATTAGCGACAAAAGGTCTCCCACAGGAAAGAGCGGGACTTGAAATATTTGAGAAACCCAAGTTTGGACTCACCGAGTTCATGCAAAGAGTAAATTATCAGAGGGCAATCCAGAATGAACTTGAAAGAACGATAATGAAAATAAATTGTGTTGAGAATGCGAGAGTGCACATAGTAATTCCAGAAAAAAAACTTTTCACAGAGGAGCAAAAAGAACCCACCGCATCTGTTATGTTGTGGCTAACACCCGGATGCTCAATTTCCCCAGCATCAGTAAAAGGGATAATTCATCTTGTATCATTTGCAGTTGAAGGTCTGAAACCGGAAAATGTGTCCGTTGTTGATCAGAGAGGCAGAATACTGAACCCGAAGAAAGAAGATGAAGGATTGACAGCAGTTGAGGCAACCCAAGGGCAACTTGAACTTGAAAGGCAGTTTGAAAGAAATTTAGAAGATAAACTCACCGAACTACTTGAAAAAAGTGTAGGAGCAGGAAAAGTAGCAGTAAAGGTTGATGCTGACCTTGATTTCACAAAAGTAAAAAGAGTATCTGAAAGGTATGACCCAGCTGAAACCGCAGTAAGAAGCGAACAGACCATAGAAGAAAGATTTAAGGGAGTCGGAGCTGTACCGGTTGGTCCCCCCGGCACAAGGCAAAATGTCCCACCAGAAATTGGAATTGAACCATTACCCGGAAAATCTGAATACGAAAGAAATGAAAGGATAAGAAATTATGAAATATCAAAGATAGTTGAGCATGTTGAAGAAGAGGTAGGAGACCTGAAAAGGATTTCAGTCGCAGTGATGGTAGATGGGCAGTATGAGGTTGAATGGAGAGATGGGAAGCCATTCATAAGATTTATTCCACTTCCAGACGACGAACTTGAAAAAATAAGGAGTTTTGTAGAGTCAGCAGTAGGGATAGTGCCGGCAAGGGGGGACCAGATATCTGTTGTTTCTGTACCGTTTGAAGGTTCTTTAAGATACGCTGAAAGATTAGCCATGTTACAACTTTCAGAGGTTTCTAAGGAGAGGGCGAGCATGTACAAATGGCTTGCGATAGCGGCAATAGGATTTTTCATCTCACTCTATTTGATATTCAAAAAGCTTTTTGAGAGGAGATTACCTCAGGAGGTAGAGGTTGTAATTCCGAAGTTTGAGAAAGCACCTCCGGAGAAAGTTGAAGTTCCCGTTATTGTTGAGGTTCAGCCCCCACCACCCCCGCCAGAAATAGCAATCACTCCACCAGAAGTGAAGGTTGAGGAGATAGTTCCTCCGCCTGCATTTATTGAAGTAACGCCTCCTCCTGTTCCGCAGATAGTAATAACTCCGCCCCCACCGCCACCGCCAGAAGAAGTAGCACCACCACCCCCACCACCTCGGATAGAAGAAGTAGCTCCACCACCGCCTCCCCCACCAGAAGAGGTTGTAGTTGAGGAGATAGTTCCTCCGCCAGAGGAATTTGCCCCACCCCCTCCCCCTCCACCAAAAGAGGAGATAGAACTTCCCAAAATAGAGATAGCACCTCCGCCTCTCATTCAGATACCTGAAATAGAAGTCGCTCCACCCCCAGCAATACCCGAAGAGGAAATTGAAAGAGCTGTTGAAATCGCAAAAGATGTGATAAGAACAAATAAGGACCTCGTTCTTAACCTCATCAGAAGATGGCTATCTGAAAGATAAAGTTGAAGAATCTTTTTTCAAAGCGGTCGGTATTTTGAAGGTCGGACTTTTCAGATTATATTTTTTTGATAGAGAAGTTCTGCTATTTGTACAGCGTTGAGAGCAGCTCCTTTTCGCAGGTTATCTGCAACAATCCACATAGCGAGCTCGCCTGTTTCTGTTTTTCTTATCCTTCCGACAAAAACATCGTCTGTTCCGCTCAACTCGTCAGGAGTTGGATAAATATCTTCCCTGGTGTTATTCATAAGAGTTATTCCTTTTGCAGAACTCAAAACTCTTTCTACATCAGGAAGAGCGAAATCCTTTTGAAGTTCAGCGTATACGACCTCTGAATGACAGACATAAACGGGCACCCTCACACATGTGACGCTAACCTTTATATCTGCTTCCATTATCTTTTTCGTTTCATTCACCATCTTCATCTCTTCTTCTGTAAAGCCATTATCTAACACTTTTCCTATTCTTGGAATGAGGTTGAACGCTATTTTTTTTGGGAAGACGCCGGGGACCATATCTTTTCCTTCAAGATGAGAAACGGTACTTTCAGTGAGTTCGTCAACAGCTTTTTTTCCGGCACCAGAAACAGATTGGTAGGTAGCGACAGAAACTTTTTTCACATAAAAGGCATCATGAATAGGTTTTAGAGCAACGACGAGCTGTATTGTTGAGCAGTTCGGATTAGCGATTATTCCTTTTTTGATGTCGTTTATTCTGTGAGGATTAACTTCTGGAACTATGAGAGGGACATCGGGGTCCATTCTCCATCTTGAAGAGTTATCTATAACTATTGCTCCGCTTTTTGCGAAAAGTGGGGCAAATATTCCGCTAACGGTTGAGCCAGCAGAAAAAAGAGCTATATCTATTCCTTTGAAATCCCCATTTTCTTTGAGGGCTTTGACTTTTATCTTTTCTCCCTTGAACTCTAATTCTTCACCTTCTGATCTTTCTGAGGCGAAAAGTTTCAGTTCTTTTACGGGAAAATTTCTCTGCTCCAGGGTTTTTATCATTTCTCTTCCGACAAGTCCTGTCGCTCCTACCACTGCTACCGAATACATATACAAAATTCTAATCTTGTATCGTAGATAATGTTAATATTCCATAAAAATTATTATTGTCATTTCTCATAACTGAAATTTTTCTCGCATGTTCTGCTTTGATGATTTAATATTTACAACTGTGAGAATCTTTAAGATTTTTTGATCTGGGTAAGTATCTGAATGACCCATTTTTCTGCTTGGCTGTTTTGATGGAAAAATTTCTCAGAACTTCCAACATAAAGTCAATTCGGGAAAACTTTTTCGGGATTAAATTGTCAAATTGCTCTTTTGTGATATTATCTGTGTTGCTAAAAATAGGTATGCCAAGTTTTTCAGCTTCCGCATCTTCTAATCCAGCAAGATACCAGCTTTCTATTTCTTTTATTACCACAATTATTCTTTCTTCGTCAATACTTTTCAGTTTATTTTTTACCTCCTGTTTTTTGGCGGTTATACATGGTGAATTG
Source organism: bacterium HR19 (assembly GCA_002898315.1). Taxonomy (GTDB): domain Bacteria; phylum Calescibacteriota; class Calescibacteriia; order Calescibacteriales; family Calescibacteriaceae; genus Calescibacterium. The sequence continues at coordinate 112,793 of BEHV01000006.1, forward strand.
TTAATATCTACCACAAAAATATACTCTGCACCCATAGAATTAATGCTTTTGATGTACCCTTTGATCTTTTCTTTCTTTTCATTTGCGTGTTTTATTATTTTCACATAATCATATTTTCCTTCCAACTTTGGTTTGATTATATTTTTAAAGAATAGTTCGTCATTATTACCTTCAACAAATATAAAAATTCCTCTCATGAACGCTAAAGCAGATTTTGGACATAGAGTTCTTCAATTCCTATTTCATTTTGCAAGAATATCTTTACCTCATCTTTACCTGATGGTCTTGAAATCAGAGAGAAGCCATCTTTATCACGAGAAACAAGCAAGATATTCTCCAATCCCGCATATTTTACTATTTCAGGGTTATGGGTTGTGATGATAATTTGTTTATTTTGTGAGGCATCCTTCATCATATCTACTACCTTGGAGATAAGGTAAGGATGTATATTTCGCTCAGGTTCCTCAATTATAATCAGAGGTTTTTCCTCAAAATATAAAGCGACGAGCAAAGCAATTATGTTTATTGTTCCATCGGAAATCAAAGACGCTGGAATGTAATCCTTAAAATATGTTTCCTGCAATTTGAAAAACAGAGATTTATCTGCAAATTTTTCCACTCCAATATCACTTACAAATGGCAAAAGATATTTCAAAAGATTAAATAGTTTTCTCTTCTTCTCCGCGTTTTTAATGATATTTTTAAGAACAATAGATAAATTACTCCCATCTTCTTCTAACTCGGCTTTTCCGGTAATTGGAGTAGCTTTTTTAGGCAACTTAGGGTCAAAATTATATATTGAAATACTGCTGAAAATTGGAGGCTTAAAGAACGGTTCTGCAAGAAGAATGGTATTAGGGGGTAATTCTTTCCCCTTCAAAAATGGCGGATATATATCATCTTCTTTTATCGGTACTTCTTCTGGTTTTATTTCAGCTTTTACTTTTCCATTAACATTAGATACAATAATTTCTCCTTCAGTTTCTTCTCTCTCTTCTATTTTTTTCTTTTGCATCTCAAGCCTAGGAAACTTACATTTAAAAGATAAAATATCTCTAGAAACTTCAAATCCTAATCCTTCTTCTCTAAACTTCAATACAAACTCATAAGTTATCTCATGCACTTTTATCATTATTAAACCTTCCTTCTTTGCTATCAAAGATGTAAATCCTTCGTCAGAAACGACTTTTAGGAAAAAGACCTCATCTGCGCCAATCTTTATATTTTTCAGATACTCAACACCTCCTTGCATAGATATTGCGTTTTCTAATCCTTCTCTTTCTATATCTCTCAGAAACTGAAAAATTTGAACAAAATTAGATTTCCCAGAAGCGTTCGCCCCAATCAATACATTAAACTTTCCCAGCTCAATTTCTAGCTCTTTAAAACTCTTGAAGTTCTTTACCTCTATCTTTTTTATCATCTTTTAATCTCCATTCAACTATTTATAATATTAATTTTTTACTGACAAAGAGAATTTTCTCTATTTCAATATTTGCTTTCCAACGCTTTTTCAAGCCAGCAGAGCTTCCGGTAAATCTTAAAAGAAATGCATTATTAGAGAGTAGATATTTCCCTTCTGTATCTGATTTTTTAAAATTCTTTCTGATGTATAAAGCGTTTGCAGGTTGTGTTAGGTGTTTCAAATGCAGAGCGCTATCAAAAATTGCTGTAAATTTAATTTTAGCTTCTATTTTCATCGTATTCTTACCTTACAAAGCTTGGTATAATTCCGAACGCTCTGGTTTTTATCATCTGGCTTTTGCAGAGGAGACAAAGCAAAAAGAACTTTCCCCTCCGCGTGCTCCTTCTAAACCAACCCCCCCTACTCCACCAATCCCCCCTATAACAATTCAGATAGGAGAAGGCAGAGAAGGATTCATAAACTCAATAAGGATAGTTCTTCTTCTCACAATACTGACACTCGCTCCATCACTACTTATACTTATGACCTCCTTTACAAGAATAGTTATAGTCCTTTTCCTTTTGAGGCAGGCAATAGGTATAGTTCAGGTTCCACCAAACCAAGTCCTTATAGGATTGGCTTTATTTCTCTCTATTTTTATAATGAAACCCGCACTTCAAGAAAGCTATTCAAATGCTTTCAAACCTTACTCAGAGGGTAAGATTGAAGAGATAGAGTTCATTTCAAAAGCTTTTGAGCCATTCAAAAAGTTCATGCTGAAGCAGGTGGGAGAGAAAGAGCTTGATGTTTTTCTGAAAATCGCAGGTAAAGGGAGACCATCTTCTCCATCAGAAATCTCGGCAGATGTCCTGATTCCGGCATTTATCATATCTGAAATAAAGAGGGGATTTGAGATAGGTTTTTTGATATATATTCCTTTCATAATTATTGATATTGTTATCGCATCAATACTTATGGCTATGGGAATGATAATGGTTCCACCTATAATACTTTCTGTTCCCTTCAAACTCATAGCTTTTGTCGTAGCAGACGGGTGGACGCTTCTGACAAGCTCACTTGTAGGAAGCTTTATAAAATAAAAAACAGAGATTCAACATATCAGAGGAGGAAAAAATCCAAAATCTCTTTATCTCCGTATAGTTCTTTTTCAGAGCATAGAAGAGAAAAGATTCTGCGAGGCGCCCTCATCAAAATAAGAGAGTTAGGAAAAATGCAGAGCTCATTCCCGCGCGCAAAATTCAATCTTCTTGTCTCATCTACATGAACATAAAGAGATATTCCACAAAAATTCTCCTTCAGGTCAGTTTTGAATCCAACATTTTTCAAAATACTCTTTACCTTCTCCGGAACTCTTCCACGAATCAAAAAAGAAATTTTCTCATCTTTCGTGAGAAATAGAGAAAATATCGCTTCATACCTTTTGAGAGGAACATCTTTGAAAATTCCATCCTCATCATAAACGAAAACTTTTTTAACCTTAACGATTTTGTTCATCTATGAGAGAAAGTTTGTTATTCTATTTGAAAAAATCAGAAAAGATAGGTAAACCTAAGCTGGGTTTTGAATGTGTTCTTGCTTTGCGGTAGTGCAGATTTCAGAGCATCACCAACAATCAAATATCCGAGCTGAGTTCCAAACTCAAAATTCTCTATACCAATTTTCAAAGCCCAATCTATCTCAACTCCGAGGAGACCTTTTTTAGCGGTTTTCCCAAAAGCCGGCTGTCCAGAAACCGGGTCAATAAGTGTATTCTCATTAGAAAAAGCAGACATAATAGATAAATAAGTCCCAATAGCTTCAAACGGGAAAATGCCGACCGTAGGCATGACAAACCATGCACCTTTCACACCTCCTCTGGTTGCAAAATACTCTCCACCTCTTCCGAAAAGTTTATCAACATTTTCTCCGAACTTCGCAGTATACCTTGCCATAACATCTTCAAAGAGAATAAAACCAGCGTTGTAATCGGGATGCATAGCGATTGATTTGATTTTATCATCTCTTGGGTTATCGTCTCCGCTCGCATAACCGCCGTCTAAAATCAGTTTTATAAGTCCTGTCTCCCACTTTATTCGTCCTGCAAGGTTCCATGCTGAAACCGAGTATCTTGAAAAGTTCCCAAAAACAGGAATAAGATTTGTTTTTCCTGTAAGGAGGTTACCTTCAAGCGCAAGTTCAAGCTCACTCAAAATTCTGAAATTGATATACGGCAAAATGAAGTATAACTCTGTGCTTTTTGAGGTTGAGTATATAGCACCACTATAAAGAGAGAACTCCACTCTGTCTCCTTTTATCGTAGGTATTATAAACGGGTCAACGAGGTTCTCTTTTGTCTCCCCCATTTCAGACCTCAGAAAATCAAAACCTAAGTCAAATTTGAACTTTTCTGTTGGTTTTATTCCGAGCGAAATTCTATCTCTTGTGCTTCCAAAGTGAGCATCATCCCATAAGTTTCTGAAACCATTTCCATCGTTGAAAAATATTCCAAGTCCATAATGAACTGGCTGACGACCAACAGATAAACTTATAGGCAAAGTCAAAATACTTCCTATCTCTCCCCAAAATCTCTTCAAAGCAAACATCCTTGAAATTCCCGAACAGCTTGCGAAATTTCTTCCTTCATTGTATCTGTCGCACAGAATTTCTCCCTGTGTGAAACCATTTATACCCTCTCCCCACACAACATCGTCAAGAATATCAACCTGACCGTAAAGAGATAGAGTTGGAGATATTTTCAGCGATGGGTCTAACCTCACCCTTGACTGAACATAATTCGGGTTGAAATATCTGTTTTCAGGAAGGCGCGGTAGATTAGAAAAGAAGAAGAATCTTGTTCTGAAATAACCGTTTATCTTAAACATTTCGGGAATTTCTTGCTCTTCGGCAAAGTTGTATGGGGTAGCAAACTCCTCCTCTTCTTCTTGATTTTGCTGCTGTTCAAGAATTTTTTCTATGCTTTCTTCATCTTCGTTTTCTCCTTCGGTTTTACCTTCACCTTCATTATCTTGTTTGTTTTCATCCTCATCACTTTGCACCAATTGAATAAGATTCTGTGTGTTTTGAAGAGTTTGAAGAGAATAATTTTTGAGTTTGCCGTGGTATATATTTTGCGTTGAAAGGTTCAAAAGAAGAAGTTCAAAAAGCATTCCAAAACACCTCCTCTCAACTCTTTACAGATATGCTATTTTTATTTTACTTTTTTTATTTTATTTTACTAAAAACAAATGAAATTTGTTGAATTTGTTCAACTCCGATTTCCAAAAGATAAACATTTTAGACATTCTCGGTAAGGGATTTTCTCATAATCTCCAAAAGGTCGTCAATTCCGTTGAGAAGAGGAATTCTCATTTTCCCTTTCTCTGATTCTACATCAACATAGCTCATATCTTTTGAGAAGATAGCAGAATAAACTTTGAGTTTTCTCATAAGAACTTTGAGTTTTGAAATTTTGACAAAGTTTTCAAGTTCTTCGTAAATTTCCTTTTCATCTCGGGAAAATCTTTCAACGATAATTTTTTTGATTTCTTCTACATCATCTTCGGTTTCTGCCATAGCAAAAGCTTTGTAAAAAGATAATCTCACAATCGGGTCATCTACAAGAGATTTCGGAATAAACGCTGGAACATCAATCTCCACGTATGGTTCAAAATCAAATTTTTTGAGTTCAAGCTTTTCCTTCATGCTCTCTATGACTTCCTGCAAGATTTCAATATACAAATCAAAACCGACAGAATATATGTGTCCCGTTTGCTCTTTGCCGAAGATATTTCCAGCTCCTCTCATCTCCAAGTCCTTCAAAGATAGCTTGAAACCTATGTTATTGTCTGAGAAATTTACAGAATCAATGAAAAATTCAATTCTCATTTTTGATTTTTGAGATATGTTATCGGGAAGAGCTAAATAGCAGAAGGCATCTTTATCTCCTCTTCCAACCCTTCCTCTCAGCTGGTAAAGTTCTGAAAGTCCGAAAAGGTCAGCTCTTTCAATAATCATGGTGTTTGCGTTAGGTATGTCAAGTCCGAGCGCAACAATTTTTGTTGCAACAAGAATATCTACTTTACCATACATGAAAGCCAAAATTATATCTTCTATGTCTTTCGGTCTCATTCTACCGTGGATTGAGCTTATTTTAGCATTAGGGAAAATTTTCGCCAGCTTCAACATAATGCTTTCAAGTCCAGATATAAAAGGGAAGACATAGATGACCTGCCCTCCTCTTGCAAGCTCATAATCAATAACATCTTTTAAATTTTTTTCTTGAATAAGGGTTGTGAAAACATTTCCTCTGTTCAAAGGTTTTGTTCTTATAATAGATATGTCTTTGAGTCCCGAAAGAGCCATTTTCAGAGTTCTTGGTATAGGAGTTGCAGTAAGTGATATAACATCGCATATCGCCCTTATACGATTTATCTTTTCTTTATGTGATACTCCGAACCTCTGTTCTTCGTCTATTATCAGAAGTCCGAGGTTTCTAAAATACGGAAGAACATTCAAAACCTTATGGGTTCCGATAACTATATCAATCTTTCCTTCTGTGATTTTATGTATTATTTCTTTTTCTTCTTTTTCTGGGGTGAGGCGGGAGAGCATAGCTATTTCAAATGGGAGGTCGTAAAGTCGCTGTTTAAAAGTCATGTAGTGCTGAAGTGCAAGCGGGGTTGTGGGAGCAATAAATGCAACCTGCTTTCCCGAATATGCGCAAATAGCAGAAGCACGCAAAGCAATTTCTGTCTTCCCAACCCCCGAATCCCCTATGATAATCCTATCTGCTGGATAATCCTTCTCGCAAAAATCTTCTACTATCTCCTCTATGGCTTTTTTCTGGTCAGGTGTCTCCTCAAACAAAAATGTTTGAGAAAGATGCGTTAAAATATCATCTGCTCTGACATACCGAGGTCTTTTTATAGCTCTCCTCAAAGCTATGGCACGCATAAAATGAGAAAGCTGTTTTTCTATAAATTGCTTGACTCTCTTTTTCCTCAGAGCAAATGTTTTTCCCCCAAGCTCATCAAGAGGAGGATTATCTATACCTATGTATTTATGAAGCAGAGAAATGTCTTCTGCTCTTATGTAGAGCATCGCAGAATCTTTGTATTCTATCTTCAAAAATTCCCTTCCGTATTCTATCGTTGTTCCCCTGAAAATTCCTATTCCGTGAACTTTATGGACAACATACGTTCCCTCCTGTAGCTCTTCAAGGTTTATCGGGGGGAGTTTTGGTTTTATCTCCTTTTTCTTTTTGGAAGAAAAAAGTTCAAAAGATATAACTGCGAACTTCTTTTCAGGAATAATAAACGGATATGGCGGTTCTGATGCTCTTTTTATTTTCGTGGAAAGACCTTTTGCGAATTCCTCTTCGTAAGAATCTCTGACAACAAATATTATATCATACTGCTTTGCGATAAGGTCCTCAATATCTTCTTTCCGTTTCAGAAAATCTTTCGCATCCAAAATCTTCAGAGATAAAATTTCTTGAAGCAATTTCAGGTTTTGCGTTTTCTTTGAGTGTTCATCACATAGCTCACCCTTGCAGAAGCAAAAAATGTTTTCAAAATAATCTGAAACCTTTACAGATTTTACATCTGTTCTTGAATCAATGCGAAAACTCTTTAATCTCTCAACTCTGTATCCATCTTGATGAATAAGGTATATTTTCTCAATGGTATCAAAAAAAATCTCAATCCTGAACTTTTTGCCTTTCTTTGCTACTATCTCAAAAACATCTCCGACAAGAGAAAAATCTCCTTCTTCATAAGGGTCAAAATTTACTCTTGAATATCCGTTTTCCACAAGAAATGTCAAGATATTTTCTGGTTTTACTTTCATCTGTTCTTCAAGATGTAGGGATTTTTGAGGGAGCTGAAAGAAGTCAGACAACTTTGAAGGGTGGTCAAGAATCAGAATACCATCGCCGGGAAAATAAGAGAACTTTTTGCCTTTGATTATGAGAGAAGCAGAAAAAAACTTAGCCGCATCTTTACTCTGAAAAACAAAAACAGAACTATCTGGGATTCCAAAGATAAACGGTATTGCAGATATTTGAGCTAAACTCATATTGTAGAAACAAAAAACTTAAAACCATCAAAAAGCCCAAAGAAAATCTAAATTTCTATTTACTTATAACTTAAATGTAGGTTGAAGATGAGTTCAAATGTAAATTGGAGAGATTTTTTCTCAAAACTCTATCAATCTTATAAGCCCGATTATGTGAGAAGTGGATACGGATCAGAATTTGCCCTTTTTCTCAGAAAGCTCGTTGTAAAAAGAGCAGAAGAGAAGTTTTACAAAAACGGTCTTGTTCTTGATATAGGTTGTGGAATAGGGAACTTTTCACAATACTTTCCAAAAGAAAAGTATGTGGGGATAGATATAGTAAAAAAGGCAGTCCAGGAAGCAAGAGAGAAACACAATCTGAATTTACTGCTTTCCGACGCTCAAAAACTACCGTTCAAAAAAGAATCGTTTTCCTTCGTAACAGCAGTAGAGGTTCTTCAATACATTGAAGACAAAAATTTATTTTTTGAAGAAGTTCTGAAAGTTATGAAAGATGACGCAAAATGTATCCTCATAACACAGAACCCTGATTCAATAATTTGGAGATTGAGGATGAGAAAGAGAGGTAGGTCTCCTCTTCTTTTCGCAAGCATTGAAGAAGTAGAGAGGATACTCGGAAAGGAAAGGATAATGATTTTGGGAGGGATATATACTCCGTTTGACCTTCTGCTTTTTTTCTCTCTCCCGAATTTTCCAAAAGGGTTCGTAAAACGATTTGCGAAGTCATTTTATATTGTTTTCAGAAAATAGCTAAAAATTAAGAGTGAAGCGATGAGCAAGTTTTCAAAAAGGTCAAGGTCAGTCAAAAAATACAACAGCGGAAAAACAAAAGGAAAAATTGCAGAAGACATAGCATGCCAATACCTTGAAAGCAAAGGATATAAAATCATAAAGAGAAATTTCAGAACGAGATATGGAGAAATAGATATAATAGTTTTATCACCTTCAAATGTTTTATGTTTTGTTGAGGTGAAAAGCGCTGAGAAAAATCTCTCACTACCAGAAGAATCAATAAACCAGAGAAAAATAAGCAAAATCTTGAAAAACGCTGAAATATTTATTTCGCAGAATAAAGAATTTTCTCAACTTGAAATGAGGTTTGATGTGATAACAATAAAAGATGGTAAGATAAGCCATATAGAAAACGCATTCTCAGAAAGTGATTTGTAGCAGAGAAAAAGTTATGCGAAATTATAATAAATGTAATTAATTAAGAAACCATGATTACCATAAGAAAAGCCACATTAGATGATTATAAAGATTTCTGCGAACTTATATTGGTCTCTGCTCCCTATTTCCCGATTCTTTTTGGGAATAAAACAAAAACGGTACTGCAAAATTTATTCCGTTATCACTCAAATCTTTTTAGCTTTGAACACGTTTATTTTGCAGAGGTTGATGGAAAGAAAGCCGGAATGATTTTAGGATATGATTGGCAAAATAAAAAACGGGAGAACTTAAGAACTGGCTTTCTATTATTTAAAGAGATAGGTTTCGGTATTTTAGTTAAATTTTTATCATTGATAAAGTTTAAAGAGACAGTTGGAAAAGTGCGTGATGGCGAATATTATATTAGCAATATAGCTATATATCCACTAATATAGAGGACAAGGAGTGGGAAAAGGATTAATGTTTCAAGCTGAACAAGAAGCAAAAATGATTGGTGTTGATTTGAAGGACAAAAAATTGAAACAAAGTAACCCAAATTAGGCAAAGCCAAATTTCACATACCCAACAACCGTTATGCAAAAAAAGATTTTCATAAAAATATAGTAGAGCACCGAGTTCAAGAGAGTGATCGGAAAACCAAACTTTACAAATTCAAAAAACCCTATTCCTGCTCCCTTTCTCTTCTCTGACGCCTGAATTATTATAACATTGCTCGCAGCACCCAAAATCGTGAGGTTGCCAGCAATAGTACTTGATACAGCTAAAACCAAGAGAGAAAAAACATCATCCATGCTAAGCAAAGGCAAAATAAGCATAGTGAGAGGGACATTAGATACAAGCTGGCTCAAAAGAATTCCAGCACCAAAAAGATAAAGATGCGAAGTAAGGTCAAATTGAAAAATGAGCTTCTGGAATAATCTTGTCCCCCACACCGATTTCATAAGGATGAACATTGATGCAAAGAAAACAAGAGTTTTCCAATCAACATTTTTCAGGACTCTCAAAGTTCTACCACCAAAGAGCAAAACCGGCAGAGCAGAAACAAAAGTTATATAATGTATCGGGAATTTTATATCCAATCCAAGAAAAATCGCAAATGTTCTGAAAACTACGAGCACAATAAGTAAAGTCATTGAGAGTTTGGAGACGACTTCAAGTCGCTTTTTAGATTTTTCAAAAGCATGCTCTGTTTTTGAACCTTCTTTGCCCCACGCAAAATCTTCCGGCTCCGAAAAACTTATCTTGAAATCTTTTATTCTGTAAAGAGCTTTTAGGAAGAAAGGAGTAATCACGAGATTCACAACAGTTGGAGCAAAAAGATAGATGAAAAATACCAGAAATTCATTGCCAAAATTCCCATAATGAGATATAAGGAAGTTCTGTGGATTTCCTATCGGACTCATCACGCTACCTATCGTAACCGAGAAGGCAAGAAGAAAAAGAAAGAACTTCTCATCAACCCCACAAATTCGCGAGATATAAATAGCAATAGGAGTTGCTATTACAGCCACGGTATCATTCATCAAAATTGCAGATGAGAATCCCATGAGCAAACTGAAAAAGAGAATAAGAGAACTAAAACTTTTCACCCTGCTCAAAATACCATAAGACAGCTTTTGAAGGTATCCGCTTTCTTCAAGAGCAGAACCTATAACAAACATACTGAAAAGAAACAAAATGACATCAAAATCAATCGCCCTCAAAGCTTCTTGAAGAGAAATACTGCGAGATAAGATAACAATTAGGGAGCCAATAAACATAGCTTGCCATATCTCAAACTTGATGCCTCTCAAACTTCTCAAAGAGATGAGAATGATAACAAGAGCAAGAGATAATACAGGGACAAACTCCCGAAGAAACATCTTAAAATTTCAAAACATAAAACAAAAGAAACAAAAAATGAGAAAAGCAGAATTTTAGCCATCAAAATATCTAAGTGGCAGGTTTGACATAATTGAGAACTTCTTCAAAATGCAGGCGATAGAAGAGATAAAAAAAATTTTTGAAGAGATTATCTTATCACTTTCCAGAATATACCAAATAATTCTTGCATCAGAAGAAGGAATCTTTTCAAAAGAAATAGAGGAGAATTTAGATAAGTTGAAAGGGCTATTTCAGAAATTACAAGAGAAGCTTTCTGACCTTTTAAACAAGAAAGATATCCAGCCAGTAGATATTTCAGAAATCATAAACCTCTGCGCAAAGGCAGGAGATATATCAGAAAAAATTGAGAGCAAACTTAAAGATATAGCAGAAAAAGACGCAAAGAAAATAGAATCTCTAATGAGATTACAGGAACAGATAAAATCTGCTCTATCATTCATATCAAAGGGGAAAAAATTAGAGTTCAAAACATAAAACAAGAGAAACAGAACATCTCACCTTATTCCTAACTGACCATAAAAATTACTCCCTTGACAGAAAACTTTTCCATTTTTCCTGACATAGCAAAAGTGATATAATCCCAAAGATAGAGATACCACATCGTCATCTATCTTGATAGGGGAAGGATAGTAAATTGAATTCCAGCACCAAAGAGAACCATCTTGCTTTATAGCACAACCAGAAGTATCACCTATATCTGCAAAAATAACATCGTCTAAAATTTTTCTCGGGGGATAAATCATCTCATCACTACCAAATTCTCTTCCGAAGCACCAAAGGGAATTATCTTTTTTCAGAAAGCATGTCTGATACCCATCACCAGCATAAACATTTAAGATATTGCTCGCAAACGATTCACGACCTTCATAGTTTATGAAAGAAGTTGCTGTCTGGTTATACTTATCCCAACCACAGCAGGTCAAATTTCCGTCTTTTTTGAGATAGCATGTATGACCACCTCCATAAGGAAAGGAAATAATACCTCCGATAGCACCGTAGTATCCCCCACAGGCAAAAGATACGACTTCACTGGTTATAAATGAAGGAGAGGTTTTTGGTATATTTGTTCCATCACACAGCTCACCAAATTTATTATTTCCCCAGCACCAAAGAGAATTATCGTTCTTCAAAATACATCCGTGAGATTGAGCGAGAGATAAAGATTTCACTTCATCTGCTATATTTGTTGGATTAAGATTACAGTTCTTATTTTCTTTGTTGTACTCATCACACGAATGAGTTCCCATTCCTCCATCTCCAAGTACTCCCCCGTTCAAACCCCAGCACCAGAGAGAACTATCTTTTTTGATTGCGCAAGTTCTTTGAAACGAAGCAGAAACATAGATAACATCATCCATAACCTTCGTAGGGAGGAACTTTTCATTCAAAGGTAGATTTCCACTTATAGCTCCCCCGTAATTAGTTCCCCAGCACCAAAGGGAACTATCTTTTTTTATGGCGCATGTGTGATATTCACCAGAAGAAACAGAAATAACTTCATCTAATCCTTTAACCTCAACAGGAGAGGAGTAGTAATCATTGGTATGGTCTTTCTTCTCGCACGAGTACGCTAAAAATAAAAAAAAGATAGAAAAGATTTTCCAATTCTTCATAAAACTGTTTATTCTTCGCTAATAGTAAATTTAATAAAAGTTTT
>BEHV01000007.1 GCA_002898315.1 bacterium HR19
CATTACTTAAAACAATTCTTCATAGTTTCCCTACTATTACTTATTATTTATATTTGGGACGGGAATTGATAGACTTGAATCAACCCGCTAAAATTACTCCTTGGGGATTCACTCTGGTGGGAAATAATGATATGGCAAGCGGTAATTATGAACCAGAAGAAACGATGATTATTAGAAAGTTACTTAAGAAGGTTGATATATTCATAAATATTGGGGCAAATGTAGGATATTATTGCTGTCATGCTTTAAGTATGGGAAAATCAGTTGTAGCTATTGAACCTGTGGCTCGCAATTTGCATTATTTACTTAAAAATTTCAAAAATAATGGCTGGGAAAAGAAAGTTGAAGTATTTCCAGTTGCTGTAGGTAGTGAAAATAATATTTTAGAAATGTATGGGGGGGGACGGGAGCTTCGCTTATTAAAGGTTGGGCCAAAATTCCAGAAAGTTATGTACGACTGGTTCCTGTTTTAACTCTTGATAGGATTTTAGGAGATACCATAAATGGTAAAAAATCTTTGATTTTAATAGATGTTGAAGGAGCAGAATTTATGGTATTACAAGGAGCTCAAAAAACTCTTTTAAATAACCCAGCTCCCATTTGGTTTATGGAAATTAGTTTATCAGAGCACTGGCCGAGTGGTAGGAATCCTTATTTTATCCGAACTTTTGAGATCTTTTTCGAGAAAGGATATTATGCTTTTACAGCATCATTACAGCCCGAAATTGTTACTCTTACTTTTATTAAGGAGGTTATGGAAGGTAAACGCGACTTAAGTACTCATAACTTTATCTTTACAAAAAATGAATTTTTTGAACTGTAAGTTTAACTTAACATAATTACTAATAATAAAACTATAAAAAATAAATATAGCTCTATGAATTTAAGTGTTTTAATTTCCAGCCATGCTAAAGCTTTTGATTTATGGAATATAACACATTTCTTTTTTAAAAAAAACTGGCCAAATTGCCCCTATGCAGTGTATTTAGGTGCTAATGGAGAAAACAGAATAAAATATTGTCCTGAAGACTGGATTTACTTAAATAAAGGAGAAGATGTAAGTTGGGCAAAAAGTATGAAAAGTTATTTGGAATCAATTCCTGCCGATTATATTTTGCTTTTTTTGGATGATTTTATTATACTCCGTCCTGTTAACCAAAAACTTATTGATGAGGCATATGAGTTCTTAGTTGCTAACAATGGCGTGATGCTACGGTTAGTTCCATCTCCTAAAGGAACCATCTATTTAAACGAGAATTTCCGAAGGATTGATGTAAAAAATAGAGTACCATACGTTACCAGTTTACAAGTAGCCATATGGAAAAAAAGTTTTTTAATTAAGTTACTCAAATATGATTTTGATCCATGGGAATTCGAAATCAAAGCAGGGAAAGTTAAAGAAAGTATGGAATGTTATGATAAATTTTTTGTAACTACAAAGCCACTAATATTTTATAAGCATTTTGTTGAAAAGGGTAAGTTCTATCCCTTTATTCGTAAACTTATAAAGGAATATAATATTCCATTGATTGACACTAACCGTGAAACACTAAATAAAAATGAACTTATAAAACTTTATATATCCAAACTGAGAGCCACAATGTTTTCTATAATTCCTGAAAAAGATAAAAATAAAATTAGAAAGTATTTTGGTAAGCATGAATTATAAACATTAAAATATAACTAAAATATAACTAAAGAATATTCGAAAAACAAAAGGAGAGATTGGATAATTTTATTATGAGCCAAATAACAACAAAACATAATTATTCCCAAATAAAGGTTTCTGTTATAGTTCCTACTATAGGAAGACCTACTTTAGAAGAAACTTTAAAAAGTGTTTTGAGCCAAACTTATTCAAACATAGAAATTATTGTCACTGATGATAATTCAAATGGTGTAGCGTATGAAATTGTTAAAAAATTCAACACGAATAAAATAAAATATGTAAAAAACAAAAAATATAAAAAGGGACCTAGCGGAAATAAAAATAATGGATTAGATTACATGACAGGGGACTATTTCACTTTTATAGATGATGATGACCTTTTAGTACCAGAGAGTATAAAAACTTTTGTAGATATTGCCAGTTTAGGATACGATGTTGTGATAGCAAATTGTTTAAATTCATTAACTGGAACCTTTACAGGGATTTCTCCAGGTAAAGATATTGAGTTTACTTACGAGGATTTTTTAAGGGGATTTTTAGATGGAGAGTATATTATTTTTAGTAAATCAAGTTTAGTTGGAAATGAGAGATTTTATGATGATTGCTGGGGTGGAGAACATTTATTGTGGTGGAAAATTTTAAAAAAAATGAAAAAGGGTTATTATATTGATAAACCTTTAAGAATTTATAATGTTCAAACCCCCGATAGAGTAACTTTTCAGATGGAAAAGTACCCGGAAAGGCAGATGTTAAGTTATTATTACACAATTATCGAGTTTGGAGCTGATCTTTTAAATATTAGCCCTAATAAGCAGTTTATTAGATATTTATTAAGAGGCATATATTTTTCAAAATTGGCTAATGATACAAAAATGTTGAAATTTTTTAGAAAATCTATTGATAAAGTGCCAAATATTAGTCTAAAAATTTTATCTTTAATTTATTACTTTATAGTGAAATATTCATCTAAAACGAATTTAATTAAATTTAATTCTTTTTTATATAAAATTTTAATTCCCAAAATAAAAGCTTGGTTTAAACAGATTTAGATAGAAAAATAATAACTATGCAAGAAATTTTTTATACCTTTTTGTTTTCTTATAAATTTACTTATTGAAGGCGAGAATATTGAAAGAGAGCTTAGATATAATGGGTAAGTTTATTCTAATTAATTCTCTCTCTGGCGGTGGAGCTGAGAAAGTAGCAGTAAATCTTTTTAAAGCTTTAATTTTTGAAAAATTTTTTCTATTAGAAAAAGAAGTGAAGTATGATATTCCAGAGGAAAAGACTATTTTTTTGTCAAATCATGGTTTAAAGACAAGTGCCATTTTTAAAACGCTTTTCATTCCTTTTTATTCTTTAAAACTCAAAAACTTTGTTAATTCAGGTAATATTGTTCTTTCTTTTTTAGAAAGAGCCAATTATGTAAATATATTGGCTTCAATGTTTACCAAACATAAGACTTTCATTTCCATTCGTATGTCCCAAATTTCAGGAAGATCTAAAGTTCATCCTTATAATTTACTTTCTAAATTTTTATATCCCAAATCACATTTGATTATAGCGGTATCACGGGGGATTAAAGCAGAGCTTGTGAAATTTTATGGAATACCTCAAGAAAAAATAGGAGTGATTTACAATCCTATTTATCTTGAAGAAATCCAAGTATTAAAGGGGGAAGAATTAGGAGAATATGAAACAATTTTTAGAAACTCAAAAGTTCTTATAACCGCAGGTAGGCTAACTAAACAAAAAGGGCAGTGGTATTTGATAAGGATTTTTAAGGAGTTAAAGAATGATTTTCCAGAGTTAAAGCTTGTTATTCTTGGGGAAGGAGAACTTAAAGATTATCTGGTAAAGCTTTCAGAGGATTCGGGATTAAGAACCTTTGTATGGGATAGGGACAAAATTTCAGATAGCTTTGATGTTTATTTTTTAGGATTTCAAAAGAATCCATTTAAATTTATAGCAAGATCTGAACTATTTGTTTTTCCGAGTTTATGTGAAGGATTCCCGAATGCTTTGGTAGAAGCTATGTCCTGTGGAGTTCCTGTTATAGCCGCAGATTGCAGGACAGGCCCAAGAGAGATTTTAGCCCCCTATACAGACTTTGAGTATCAGACAGACAAGCCCGAATTTGCAGAATACGGAATCCTTATGCCACCCTTTGAGGTAAAATATAAAAATGCCAATGAACCTCTTGAAGATAAAGAAAAAATGTGGGTTAATGTACTTGAAAAACTTTTGCAGGACGAATCTTTAAGAAAGAGTTATGGGGAAAAAGCCCTTTTTAGGGCTAAAGATTTTGAAATAGAAAAAATTGTTGAAGAGTGGAAAAGAATATTAGAGAGGGATTAATCAATGAAGATGTTTCATTTTGGTAGAAACTGGAAAAATTATGTTAAAAATGTAGTTAATGAGCAAGTGCTTAGAGAGGCTCAAGAAAATCTTTTAAATTACTTACCTAAAGAAGTTTACAAAGATGCTCAATTTATTGATATAGGTTGTGGATCTGGCTTATTTTCTCTATCTGCCCTATTATTGAATTGTAGAAAAGTTGTAAGTTTTGATATCGATGAAAATTCCTTAAATGCTTTTAAACTTTTAATTCAGAAATTTAAAGAAAAACTACCAGTTGATTATGAAAGCAGATTAAAGATTTTTAAAGGAAGTATACTTGATCCTGAACTTGTGAGAAACCTATCCCAAAATCCATTTGATATTGTATATTCCTGGGGAGTTTTACATCATACGGGAAATATGTGGGAGGCTATTAAAAATGCTTCTAAACTAACAAAAAGGGGTGGCTATTTTATAATAGCTATTTATAACCATGCTCCCACAAGTCCTTATTGGCAGAAAATTAAAAAGTTTTACAATGATCATAAATTAATTCAACCTATTATGGAACTTCTCTATGCTACTTATGTTTCTATTGGATTTATAGTTCGAAGAAGAACTTTTAAACTTAGAAGAGAAAGGGGAATGTCTGTATGGTATGATGCAATTGACTGGATTGGTGGTTATCCCTATGAATTTGCATGTTTTGATGAAGTAAAGAATTTTGTTGAAAGTTTGGGGTTTAAATTAATCAAAGCTCCTACAGTTTTACCTTGTGGAAAAAATATGAAACCAAAAATCTGGGAAATATTCAGAGCTCCTAATACTGGATGTAACGAATTTGTTTTTAAGAGATTTTGATTCATGTGTAGGATAGCAGGATTTTGGGATTTTAATTATAAGAGAGATTACAACTTAAAAGAAGTAGCTCTGCAGATGCGGGAAACTCTTACCCATGGAGGACCAGATGATGCAGGGCTTTATTTAGAGCCTACAAATGGCTTAGCCCTCACTCACAGAAGACTTGCCATTATAGACCTCTCACCAGCAGGTCATCAACCCATGAAATTTGAAAATCTGGTAATTTCCTACAACGGTGAGGTCTATAACTTTAAGGAAATAAGAGAAGAACTCATAAAAGAGGGATATTCCTTTTTTTCCAACTCGGATACTGAAGTTATTCTTAAAGCCTTTTACAGGTGGGGATTTGATGCTGTGCACAGATTTAGAGGGATGTTTGCCTTTGCCATATGGGATAAAAGGTCTTACAAATTAATACTTTGTAGAGACAGAATCGGAATTAAACCCCTTTACTGGTATTTTAGAGATGGACTTTTTATGTTTGCTTCAGAACTCAAAGCTTTCCACAAACATCCAAAATTTAAAAAAGAACTTAATGAATTGGCTCTTTGTTTATTTTTACAATACGGATATATCTGTTCACCTTATACTATTTTCAAAGATACTTATAAACTTGAACCCGGCCATTTTCTCGTAATAGATCAAAAAGGCCAGATTGAAAAGATGAAATATTGGGATGTAGAGGAGTTTTTCAAAAAGGGCGTAGAAGAAAAAGAAAAGTGGCTCAAAAGGTCAGAAGAGGAACTCACGGGGGAACTCGAAAATCTACTTACAGAAAGTTTTAAACTAAGACTGGTTTCCGATGTGCCAGTTGGAATGTTTCTAAGCGGTGGGATTGATTCCAGTACCGTTAGCGTACTTCTCACCAAAGAAGGTATAAAGCTTAAAACCTTTACTATAGGTTTTTACGAAAAAGACTATAATGAAGCCGAATATGCTAAAAAGATAGCCCAATATCTTGGAACGGACCACACAGAGTTTTACTGTACTCCTAAAGAAGCTTTTGAGGTAATTCCAAAACTTCCCGAGATTTATGACGAACCTTTTGGAGATTCTTCAGCTATTCCTACTTACCTTGTTTCAAAACTTGCTAAAACCCAGGTGAAGGTTTCCCTTTCCGCAGATGGAGGAGATGAACAGTTCTGTGGATATGCAAGGTACTGGATTGTAGGTGAGATAATCAGAAAACTATCTTCTATTCCAATGCTTTCTGCTCTTGCTAAAATTCTTGATTTGGTAAGTCCAGAAATAGCTTTTAATCTTTACAAAATTTTCAAACCATTTCTTCCCAAGTGGAAAAATTTTAGAGATAAGTATATAAAGCTCAGAAATGTTTTAATGCACAGAAGAGATATAAAAACTCTATATGACCTTTCTAACAAATTTTTTCTTGAAGATGATTTGAAAAGTCTTGGATTAGATAACCTTTCCCCTTCCCAGCTTAATTTATTAAAATGGGATTCTTCAGATGTGTTAAGTTTTATGATGTATTACGATTTCAAAACTTACCTACCAGATGATATACTCGTTAAGGTAGATAGAGCTACTATGAGTGTGGCTCTTGAAGGGCGGGAGCCCTTCTTGGACCATAAAATAGTTGAATGGACAAGTAGTCTCCCTTATGAATTTAAATACAGAAATGGTAAAAGCAAATATTTAGTAAGAGAGATTCTATATAAATATATTCCTAAGGAACTTGTTGAAAGACCTAAAATGGGGTTCGGGGTTCCTATTTACGAGTGGTTCAAAAGTGATTTGAAGAGTATGTATTTGGATTACCTGGACTCTGATAAAATAAAAAAAGACGGGATTTTCAATTACGTTGAAGTAAACAGGATTTTAAGGGATTACTTATCGGATAGAGGAGTTAATCACAATAAACTTTGGCTTCTTTTTGTTTTTCAACTTTGGAAAGAAAAATGGTTGTGAAAATTTATCTTTATGATTAATTTTTAACCATGGAACTATTATTAATATCTGTCTGTTCCATAGTAATATGGTTATTATATGAAAAATTTCTGAAGGGTATAAAAGATGTTTTTATTTTATCAATTCCTATTTTTCTTTTATGGATATATATTTTTATGCCTGTTACATTTTACTTTTTTTTTAATGGTTTCCTACCAGGCAAACCTGATCAGGATTTATATTATGAGTTTGCATCAAATTATAATATCAATTCTTTAACTGACACAGTAAATATTGCTTTTGAGAGAAACTTCCATAATTTTCTCTACTGGCAGATAGCTACTATTGCATATAATTTATCATTTTTTAGCCCTGTATTATCTTTATGCCTCATTAACTTCGTAGCTCATTTGTTTATTTCAATTTTTGCGTATTATTCAATTTATTTAATCTTAGGTAGCAAAAGGAAAGCAAAAATAGGAATGCTTTTCTTTCTTTTTTCTCCTACGTTTATTTCTTTCGGTTTGTATATTATAAGAGATATACTGATAGTTCTGGCATTTGCAGGAATGTTCCTTTCTCTATTATTCATTTATAAAAGAGGATTTTCAGTAAAATATGTTTTTCTGCTGATTATATTTTCTTTTTTCGCATTTTCATTAAGAGGACAGCTTATCCTTGTTATTTCCCTATTGAGTTTTCAAATATTTTTGACCAGATTTTTCAGAGATAGAAGTTTTTTATTCTACTCTATACTTCAGGTTGTATTTCTAATTCAGGTATATATCATCATAAAAATTTTCAATTTGAATTTTGCAGGTTCGGGAGTTTTAGTTGATTTTCTAATCCATCTTATCAGTTGGGACTTACTCAAAACAATTCTGATTAAATTTCCTATTTATATTTTAGGTATAGGTTTTCTTGATCCTCAAGTAGGAAAAACATTTTCTTTGCAGGTAATTTTGCTAACTAGGTTATTAGCGATAGATTCCTTAGTAATTCCTTTCATCTTTGTTTATTTCTACATAAAAAAGTGGAGAAAAGATGTTTTTGTTAACCTGATTATTTTTGCTCTCTTCCTTTATTTTGCTCTTTATATGTACGCGCAAAATTTTTTTGAGGGAGGATATGGCTTCCATTTCAGAGCAATGCTACCTTTCTTTTATGTGTTTTATTTATTAGTTATTAGCGAATTTTTAAAAAAAGACAAAGTAAGTATGGTGAATTGAATTATAAACTTAAACTGGAGGTTAGAAAAATGATTTTCAGAATAGTTTTATCTTCAAATACTGCCTTTTCTATTTATAATTTCCGTCTTGGATTGATGAAAAAGCTCAAAGAAATCGGTTTTGATGTAATAGCTGTATCTCCATATGACAAGTATGCAAAAAAAATTGAAAAAGAGGGTTTTCAGTTTTTCCAAGTTAAAAACCTTGATAGAAAGGGGAAAAATCCTCTGAAAGACATAAAACTTATGTTTGAATACTATAATATTTTCAAAAAAATTGAACCTGATTTGGTTATAAACTATACTATAAAGCCCAATATATATGGTTCTCTGGCTTGTGGAATTTTGGGAATAAAATCTATTAGTGTAATAACTGGACTCGGATATATCTTTGTTAAAGGTGGACCGCTTAAATTCTTGGTTAAAACTCTTTATAAACTGGCATTAAGGAAAAATAAATTTGTAATTTTTCTAAATAAAGAGGATATGAATGAGCTTCTCACGCTGATAGAAAAAGATAAAGCTGTCTTGATAGGTAGTAGTGGAGTTAACCTTAGATATTTTTCCAAGTATTCATGTGAGAATCTTGAAAAACCTAAAAAAAGAAATTTTACCTTTCTTTTTGTGGGTAGATTTTTGAAAGATAAAGGAATTTATGAGCTTATAGAGGCAGGAAAAAGATTATATCACGAAGGTTATCTATTTGAAATCTGGCTTCTTGGAGATATAGATAAAGGAAATCCTGCCTCCCTTACAGAAAATGAGATTACAGAATTGTCAAAATTACCTTTTATTAGAGTTTTCTCGTTTGCGGAAGATGTTCGTCCTTATCTTTGTGTAAGTGATTGTGTGGTATTACCATCTTATAGAGAAGGTATGCCGAGAGTTCTTCTTGAAGCTATGGCTATGGAAAACCCCATAATTACAACAGATGCTCCGGGATGCAGAGATGTATGTATTGATGGGGAAAATGGCTTTCTGGTAAAACCAAAAGATGTAGAAAGTTTGTATACTGCTATGAAGAAAATGATTGAAATCCCATACGAAAAGAGAGTATCTATGGGGGTTGCAGGTAGAAAAATTGTTCAGGAAAGTTTCAGCGAAGACATAATAATTAAAAGGTATATTGAATTAATCAAAGAAGTTATAAATTCGTAGTCATTTATGGAATTTGCCAAAAATTTATCAGACCACAGCATACTAAAATTCAAAAATCTCAAAGATTTCTCAAACTTTTTGCTTGAAAATCTCAATTCTTTTGAGAAAGGAAAGAAAAAATGATAAAGCCATCAGACGAAAGGTAGAATAAATAAAATTTTTTCAGAATGGAGAGCGAAGGGGAAGAAATTTTAGTGATAAAAAATCAAAACGAACTTTTTATGAGTGCAAACAAAATAAAAGAAGCATGGGAAGAAGGAAAACCGATAATTGCAAGAGATAAATCAATCTTTACCCTCTATGCCTCCCCCTTCAACAGAAAAGCTGTTGAAAGCACAATTGAACTCACACTCAAACAATCAGAAAAAAAATACTACCTATACCCCTACATCATATCAGACGAAAAATTCGTAGAAAAATTCGTCTATATAGCTTATCCTTCGGAAAGATTTTTCCTCAACCTCACAAAGACAGAAAACCTCATCATGCTCGCCAAAGCGTTCTTCAACTTCCACCCAAAATTACTCCTCAACGGAAAAATCGGAGTAAAACTCGCTGATGAAAACAATAAACTCATAAAAATCATCGGAGGAATAACCCTCGCTTTCCCATATATAAAGAACGGAACTCCCGTCTTCCATTCCTCACAAATTGAAATCGGAGATATAATCGTTGACATCAGCCCAGAGTTATCATCTTTCAAACCTCCAAGCTACATTGAAATCACAGAAGGATATGTCGTAAAATTCATATTTGAAGGTGAAATCAGCCGATATGATTTTAAAAACAAATTTGAAGTTTTTGGACTCAAAGTCATCTGAAAAATCCTGCTCTTTCCAAGAAATTGCTACAAAAACAAAACCTTCTTAATATGATTTTTGTATACGGAGCATACGGATTTACAGGAAGAAAAATCTTTGACATCCTCTCCTCTGAATTCTCGCAGACATCCCCCGGTATTACAAAAACTCACTTTACAATATCTGGAAGGAATAAGCAAAAACTTGAAAAACTATATAGCACCTTGAAAAATAACTTCAAGAACCTCACATTGCTCTCCGCAGAACCACCCGACCTCAAAGATATGAAAATCAGAGATTTAAAACTTGTTGTCAATACCGCAGGTCCTTTTTCTGATTTCGGTCATCATGTTGTGGAGTTCGCTCTTTTGAACAACGCTAACTACATTGATTGCTCGGGAGAGTGGGTATGGGTTGAAAATCTCATATCAAACTACTCGGGAAAATTTCAGGAGAAAAAACTTTTTCTTTCATCAGGTGTTGCGTGGGAAACCGTGTCAGGCGAACTTTCTACGAAAAAACTTGTTCAAAAACTCCAAGAAGAGAAAAAGATAAACTCACTTTCAAGAATTTTTCTCGTATACCTTGCGGAGTTCAATATGTCTCCCGGAACTCTCCAATCATCGCTCAACATAATCAAAAACGGCTCAATAACATGGGAAAACGGCAAGGTCAGGAAAGTGAAATCTGGTTTTGAGAGGTTCTCATTTGAACTTCGCGGAAGAAAGTTTTTGGCGACAAATATATCTACATCAGATGTTTTTAACTCTCCGCTCTCTCTCGGCGAGATTTCAAAAAAGATAAAATTTGATGTCCTTTTCGCTACAACCTATGAGAAAGCCAAACTCTTCTTTCCTGCTATCAGATACCTGAATTTGATTCTCAAAATGCCTTTCGCTCTTTCGGTTTTGAAGCGCGTTGCAGATAGAATTCCTGAACCTGATGAGAACAAAAACCGACTCGCATCAGCAATAGCTTTCGGACTTGACTCAAACCAAACCGAAATCGGAAGATACGAAATCCACGCAAAAAAACCATACCACATAACATCAAAGATTTTAGCTCATGCGATTTGTGAGTTTTTGACTGATAAATACAGCAAAGAAAAATTCGGATACCAACCTCCTACATCTCTTTTCAAATTCAACGAAAATCAAATCTTTTCAGAGTAGCTCAGAAAACAAAGAAATTCAGGTTTTTGTTTCAATAAATACTCTACAATAGCAATGCAAGATTAATTTAAAAATTATGATAGAGATAGAGGTTCAGAAGGGCAGTATAATTGAAGTCCCTGCCGATGCAGTGGTCAACGCTGCAAACTCACTTGGATATATGGGTGGTGGTGTTGCGGGATTTTTGAAAAGGGTCTGCGGAGATGAAGTTGAAAAGGAAGCTATAGAAAAAGCTCCAATACCCGTCGGAAAAGCTATAACAACATCTGCTGGGAAACTCAAAGATAAATTCAAAGGAATAATACACGCTCCAACTATGGAAAGACCTGCGATGAGAATAGATGTTCAAAATGTCATAAAAGCAACGCAAGGCGCATTAGAAGAAGCAGATAAGATGGGATTTAAAGTTATCGCCATACCGGGAATGGGAACAGGAGTGGGTGGAGTCAGCAAAAAAGATGCAGCAAGAGCGATGGTAAAAACTATAAAAAATTTCAAACCGAAAAATCTTGCCAAAGTTATACTCGTTGATATAGACGATGAGATGGTGGAGGAGTTCAGAAAAGCCCTTGAAGAGAAAGACCTCTGAAAATCAGTTTCGTTTTTTCAACTTTCTTGACTTTGAAAAAATCTTTCTTTTCATCCCATAACTTTTTTGCTATGACAATTTGCAACAGGTGTAAAAAAGGTTTCACAATTGACATCACTTTTGGGGAAAGAAGGTGGGATTTTTGTGGGAACTGCTATTCTTTCAATGTTCTTGACAGTGGTTTTATTGCTCTTATAGAATTTGGTGGTGGAGATGAGATGGTTGTCAAAGCTGCGAGAATATCATACGGCAAAGAACTCAAAGGAAAAGAACAAGATAAAAAGCTTATAAACTATATGATGAGGCATAATCACGGGACTCCTTTTGAGCATTCGTTTTTCATTTTTCATGTGAAAGCACCGATTTTTGTCGCCCGTCAGTGGTTCAGACACAGAATCGGCTCTTTTAATGAAATCTCCGGAAGATATGTTGAGTATCCCGAAGAGTTTTACATCCCGCAGAAGCTGAGGGTTCCGCATCCTCAAAACAAACAGGCGAGCGTTGAAGCCGAGATAGAAGGAGAAAAAGAACTCATCCAGCTTTATGAGAACTCCATAAAATCAAGTTATGAGAGCTATAAAAAACTCATTCAAAGTGGAGTAGCAAGAGAGATAGCAAGAGCAGTCCTTCCATTGGCTCTTTATACCCAGTTTTACTGGACTGTAAATCCTCGCTCTCTTATGAACTTTATAAACCTGCGTGTATCGGAGGACGCTCAGTGGGAGATTCGGCAGTATGCTGAAAGAATCGTCTTTTTCTTCAAAGATAAAATGCCGTGGACCTTTTCTGCCTTCGTTCAGTATGGGTTCAACGGAAAAAGCGATTTTATGGAAAATCTCAAAAAATCAGAAGATTTATAAAAAATCAAATTTGTGGAGGTGAGCTGAAATGAAGCAGGTGAATATCTACTACGATTCCGACGCAGATATATCACACATAAAGGGTAAGAAGATTGCGATAATAGGATTTGGTAGTCAGGGATACGCTCACGCTCTGAACCTCAAAGATTCAGGTATGAATGTCGTTGTCGGACTGAGAAAAGGAGGAAAATCATGGGAACTCGCTCAAAAAATCGGAATTGAGACGATGGAAGTAGAAGATGCTTCAAGATGGGCTGACATAATAATGATACTCATACCAGACGAAGAACAACCGGAGGTCTATGAGAAGAAGATAAAAGATGGTCTTTCTGAGGGCAAATATTTAGCTTTCGCTCACGGCTTCAACATACACTTCAAGCAGATAGTCCCACCAGAATATGTCAATGTCTTTATGGTCGCTCCGAAAGGTCCCGGGAAACTCGTCAGAGAAGAGTTCTTGAAGGGTAGAGGGGTTCCGGCTCTTTTAGCGGTGTATCAGGACCCATCGGGAGATACGAAATCAGTAGCTCTCGCATACGCAAAGGGAATAGGAGCAACTCGTGCGGGAGTGATAGAGACAACTTTCAAAGACGAGACAGAAACAGACCTTTTCGGAGAGCAGGTGGTTTTGTGCGGAGGGCTTACATCTCTTATGCGCTCTGCTTTTGAAACTCTCGTTTCCGCCGGATACCCGCCAGAGCTCGCATACTTTGAGTGCATTCACGAAATGAAACTTATCGTAGACCTCATATACGAGGGCGGATTTAAGATGATGAGAAAATACATCTCAAACACCGCAAAATACGGCGACCTGACGCGCGGTCCAAGAATAATAGACGAAAAAGTAAAAGAAAAAATGAAAAAAATACTGCAAGAAATACAATCAGGAAAATTTGCAAAGGAATGGATTTTAGAAAATATGGCTGGCAGACCCGTTTTCAACGCTATGCTACAAGAATGGGAAAACATAGAAGCAGAAAAGGTCGGCGAAAAACTCAGAAAAATGATGCCCTGGCTCAAAAAAGAATAATAAGAAAAAACTCCGACATATTCAAAAACATTATTTTAAACCAAGACCTGTGAAGGAGCGTATATTTTTCTCTCCGAAAACTTTTTCCCCTGAAATGTGTTCAGCTCCTCCATTAGTTTATTTATCTTGTTAAGGACGTTGAATTTATTCCTGCACCACTCGGGAGCTACAAGAAATTTATCGGGAGCTTCTCCCGTGAGCCGAGCTACATATATTGAATCAGAAAGATGCTCCAGAAATTCAACAGCGTACTTCGCATATTCTTCAAGTGTAAGAGGAGTGTATTTTCCTTCTCTATACCAGACCTCAAGCAAAGTGAATCTCACAACATGAAGAGGATGAATTTTGACTGCGAAGACCCCTAATTCAGAAAGATACTCGGCTGTTTTGATGTAATCTTCTTCCGAATCCCCCGGAAGACCTATTATGACGTGTGCGAGAACTCTTATTCCTTTTTCTTTGAGTTTCAGTGTCGCTTCTGTGAAATCTTCAACAGTGTGCCCCCTTTGTATTATTTCAAGGGTTCTGGGATTTGCGGTCTGTAATCCGAGTTCAACTACCAGAAACGTCTTTTTGTTTATTTCTTCAAGAAGTTCTATCACATCATCTGGCAGACAATCAGGTCTTGTGCCGATGAACATTCCAACTATGCTCTCATCTGCTCCAAGAGCTTCGTAATAAAGCTCTCTCAACTTTTCAACTTCTCCGTATGTATTTGTGTACGGCTGGAAATACACTGCAAATTTTTTTGCCTTCTTATAAACTCTTGCTTTTTCTATTCCCTCTTTTATCTGGTCTTTTATGCTTTTCCACCTTTCAGCGTTCGGTGGAGTAAAACTCTTTACATTGCAGAATATACAACCCCTCCACCCCTTCGTCCCATCTCTTACGGGACATGTGAAACCACCATCAACCGAAATTTTATAAACTTTCTCTCCAAAATACTCTCTCAAAAAGGTGTTGAATGATTTATATCTTATTTTTGTCATTAAATATAAAGATTAGTTTCAGTCCTCTACTGCTTTTTATTTTTCTTGAAATTTAAGTTGAGCGACTTTTTATTCAGAGAATTTTCTCATTAAAATTTGTTATGTATGGATTTGGCGAATGATTCTTTTGCGGAATATCATATTGGGGTGGTTTTGGGTACGAAGCCGGCAACTCCTGTTGAGTTCTGGATAGCTGTTGAAAGGTCTTACCCGCTTCAACTTGACGATACCGTCTGGACCTCTACAAAAATAAAAATCAACGGAAAAGAAGAGGAGGTGAAGTTCTACGGAATTGTTGACCTCGTTGAGAAAAGCTATGAAGGACTTAACTTTGATTCAGATATGTATCACATAAGAGATATACCTGTTGAAGAAAGGCATGTTGCGCATGTGAAGATAACAAGAATAGAGCCGGAGTATTTTATTCCGCCTCAACCGAATGCCCCCGTATTTCTCGCACGCGGAGACAAATTCCAAAAAACAATCGGAGCAGATACGATGAAGAGAAAGGTTCCAGCTGGATTATCTCTTGCTACTCACGATGTGGTTTATATAGACCTTGATTACATTGATGGAGAAAAAGGGGCGCATGTTTCTATTTCTGGGATTTCAGGTGTCGCTACCAAAACATCATACGGAATATTTTTGCTCCACGAGATAATGCGTCTGAAAGCTAAGGAAGGAGATAGAACTTTTTGCGCCCTTATCTTCAATGTGAAAGGTGAAGACCTCCTTTTTTTAGACAAACCCAACAGAAAACTCTTTGAGCTTTACAAAGATAGTATTGAACTGTGGGAGGAAATATCTCCTGAAATAAAAAGTGAGTTCATAGATGTAAGGAGAGGTTTTTCTGTTTTTCCTGTGAATTTTTATGCTCCGCCACGCAAAAACACAAAAGAGTTAAAACCAGATGTCTCGCAGAGAGATGAGTCAAGTGTTTCAGTTCTCGCGTTCAATTTTTTTGACTTCGCAAAGTATGGTTTTTTAGATTTTGTCATATCTGATGAGGAGAACGAAAATGTCAAAGCCCTTGCATACTTCATTTCAGAAGGTCTTCAAGCAATGGCTCAAAGAACTGAACAGAAATACAAAAACCTCGCATCAGAAAAAAAGCTCAACTTCGTAGAAACAGAAGAGGTTGCCGTCAAAAAAGATGAAGATAGAAAAATAAAAAATATCTACGACTTTATAAGATACCTTGAAAGGATTTTTTCGGGAACTTCAAGAGATAATCTCATAAGGCATGAGGATATTGCAAAACATCTTCATCCTCAGACAATGCAGGCATTCCTGAGACGGCTCAACAATATGAAAACATTTTTCGGAAATATAATAAGAGAAGATGTTGACGGAGATATATTTGAACGCGTTGTCAAAATAAAACCGGGAACAATAAATGTGATTCATATAGGAAACCTTCCGGAACCAGCTCAAAGATTTGTTGTCGGATCAATTTTGAAAACCATTTTCAGAGACCAAGAGATGGAAGGTTCATCAAAAAGAAAGGTAATTGTTTTTCTTGACGAGCTTTCAAAGTACGCCCCACGAGAGGGAAGATCTCCCATAAAAGATATACTTGAAGATATAGCCGAGCGAGGGAGAAGTTTGGGAGTTATTCTTATAGGTGCTCAGCAGAGTGCATCAACGGTCAGCAAAAAAATAATAATGAACTCATCAATAAAGATAATCGGAAGAATGTCCCCAGAAGAGGTAGAAAAATCAGAATATGATTTTTTATCAACTGAGATGAAAAAAAGATTGATAACCGCTCGTCCAGGGAGAGTAATAATAAGCCAACCCGAAGTTTTTGCTCCTATTCCTGTTCTTTTTCCGTTCCCGTTCTGGGCTACAAAAAAAGATGAAGTTTTTGAACCGCAAGATAAAAAATCAGATTTGGGAAACTTCTCTTATGTTCAGGAAGAGTGATAAAGAATTTTTCAGTGTTTTTTCTTTTCTGACTTTTTCTCGCAATCTGAGCATACTCCCTTTATGATGACAGAAAATTTCTCTTTTTTCCCGGGAATGCTTTTTACGAAATTGACCTTTATTGATTTTTCTTCAATATCTTCTATTTTCCCGCATACTCTGCATATAAAATGGTGATGAGGTGAGGTGTTGGTATCAAAAACTGTAAGCCCGTAATCTTTTGACGCCATCATAGAGTTTATTATTCCTTTTTCTTCAAAATACCTTAAAGTTCTGTACACGGTGCTTAAAGATAGTGATGGAATTTCGTCTTTTATTTTTTGGTATATTTCCTCTGCTGTGAGGTGCCCGTGCATTTCTTTGACTTTCTTGTAAATATAAATTCTCTGAGGGGTGGATTTTATCCCTTTTTCTTTCAGAGCGAGAACTATACTCTCTACTGATGTCTTTGATTCATTCATACTAAAAATTTATTGCTTTTAGAAAAAATTTCTCATATATCAAAATTTTCTAATAGTTTAAAAATAAGTTTAAAAATGTTAGGAGATTTTTGAGTTTTTGGGTGAAATCTGAAACTTTATCGCAGAAACAACCTAAAATTTATTAATATGAGACGCGGTTTTGGAACTATTTTTTTCTCTTCAATATACCTTTTATTGCTTTGTCTTTATTCCCTCTCCTCGTCTTGTGGCAGGAAAGGAAAACTCGTTTCAGAAGGAAACTTTTTTGAGGGTCTCGTGATAAAAGAAGGTAAAGGAGAGGCAGATGTTGATGTTTTCAATCTCACGAACTTTGAGCAAGCTAAATCAGATTATCAAGGAAAATTTAGAATCAAGCTGAACTCTCAAAACGATAAACTCCTTCTCTTGAAAGATGGCTATGGCACAATTACAAACCCACAAAAGGTCATAGAACTCAAACCTCTCATAAGAAAAACCTTTTACTTCAAAAACTTTGAAAAGTATATGCTTGACGGAAATGTTATTTTAGCATTACTTCAAGATACCAAATTTTTATCCCCGGTTCTATCAAACGGTCAGGTGATTTTGTACTATCCAGAAGGAACATCAGAGATTTTTTTTGTATCGCAGAACTGGTTCTTTACGATGAACCCAAACGCAGTAGAGGACTACTCGGTCTTAGATATAGACCAATACGAAAAGGTGAATTTTCCAGATTACATAACGGTTGTGTCAGACGATCCGATGGAGTTTGTGAAAATTCCAGAAGGAAAAACATTTTTTTCGAAAGGTATAACTCAAATCCCCTCTGGCATATACACTCTGAAGTTCGGAGAGAAAACGAGAAGGAATGTCTTTTTGTATGGGAACACAAATATTATATCGGGAGGATTTATCTTTCCTGAAAAGACAAAAATCATTTCAAGAGGTAAAGCTTTTGACCTGTCTTATGCGTCGGGAGTTCTTATATGGATTGAAGGAGAAGATGAAATTACTTTCTCCAAGCCGGAGTTCTCAGTAGGCATACCAGAGGGCTCAAAAAGAATTGTTTTCTCAAAATTCGGATTTTTCCCTTACGTTGTAGATGTTGAGAATCCAGAATCCGTAAGGAACATTGAAATCACTCTTGATTATTCATCTTATGTTACCGGAAAAGTTATAGGTCAGCAGAACTACTTTGTTCAGGTTCCTTCCGAAAAAGGCATTCTAGAGATAAAGTATAGTTTTAAAGGAAGCGACTTTCTCATTCAGCTACCTGCTATGCGTAGATTCCAGCTGGTTTTGACAGCAGAAAATGCGATCCCAAAACTCATCAATATCTTTACATCTCAATATTTTTCAGATTTAGGTGAGATATATCTTTGCTCAAAAGATGATGAAAACTGCATAATTGGTGAGGGAATGAGCTTTTTGAAGTATAATCTCTTTGACTTTGCAAGGCAGGTGTTCTCATTCTCTAATTCTGTCTCAGGAAAAATAGGACTTGCTATTGCAGATATGAACATTCTTTTCTCTCTCCCCATTTTTGAGAGAGAAAAAAGTTCTGAGATAATTTTTGAGTTGCAGAAAATTTTTGATGTTGTCAAGCTCTCGGGCGATGTTAAACTCTGCGGAGAAATTCCTCTGAATATCCCGCTTTTGTTTTTCTTTTCTTTGCCAAGGGCAACAGGTTGTGTCGGAGAAAACTCTTTTGAGTTCTTAAAATCAATCTTCAAAATAGCAGAAGCTTTCAAAATCTATATTTCCTCTCATCACTACTCCGAAAAATTATCAAACGTAGTATTTGCTTTTGACATAGAATACCTGAGGAATTTAGGCGAGGTCTTTTATAACGATGAGAAGATTTTAACTTTTGAGAGCTGGTTTGACCCCGCAACCTCTATTTCAGACATAAAACAGGGAATAGAGATTTTATCGGTTTCTGTTCAGCAGAGTAAATCTTGTAGTGAGACAGACGAGATTTTCTGCAAGAAAGATGAGCATATAGTTTTGAAAATCAAAGGTGGTTTTTCCTTCCCTATATTATCGCAGAATGCAAATTTAGATGCTCTGAAAAAATCTCTGGAAGATGAAAATTACTATGCAGATTTGACCGAGATAGTTTCTCTTCTCCCGTTTGACATAAAACTGCCTCAATCTATTGATATGAATTTCATAAAAATCAACTTGAAAAGATTACTTCAAAATAATCTGAGGAAGTTTTTACCGAAAGTCGTTTTTTATGAGGGAAGACCCGTTTTAGCGATAGAAGTTGAGGTTCCGATTGGATTCAGAGGTGTAAAGGAGAATTCATTTTTACCTCCTATGTTTGCTGTTGGAGATATGCCACATTTTAGGTACTCAGGATTTCCGGAGTTAGAAAAAGATGGAGTTTTTCCTGAATCAACGACAGATAATTTTGAAGATTGGACGAGACAAGAAAGGATTTTTTACTTTCTTTTTGACGACCCTACATTCAATTCAGCGGTTCTTTTATCTCCGTGCAAGGTTGCTATTTCAGATGAGTTGAGGCAGAGGTGGTGCGGTAAAACTGATGGCTTTTCGCTTCCCACAAATCAGATGCTCAGCGATGTTTTTGCTGTGGCTCAAAAACTTCTCCGGCTTTACTCATTTTTCCCTCCAACATCTGTTCTTCCAAGCTTCTGAAAACTCTTAAAATTCCAGAGGGATTAGAAGGGAAATATAGGTGTGTCCAACTTCCGAGGAACTTACCTCTCAGAAATCCATCTTCGCCTTTTGGGTTTCCGTAAATATCGTAGAGCCGAAATATTTTTGTTATTTTCTCTTTTTGGTTGAGAATTTTTCCGTAGTGGAACTCGTGTCCCTTCAATTCATCACCGCTTGGCAGAATTATTTTTCTCCATCCAAGTGCTTGAAGTTTTTTTTCAATTTTTATTGAGAGTGGAAATACATTCAGCATGGGCATTTCATTTTCTTCATATATCAGTTTTTCAGAGAGGATTTCAAGTCCCCCGCATTCGGCTATTACAGAACACGAATTACCTATAAGTTCTGATATTTCTCTTTTTATTTCTTCTATTTCTTTTCCGTAGAGTTCAGGGTATCCGCCCGGTATTATGAGGAAATCAAACCTTTGTTTTTTGCTCTGACTTATAGTATTTTCGTCTATTATATGGCTCTCCGCTCCCATTATGTCAAGAATTTTTACATTCTCGGGATAGATAAATTGAAGGTATTTCAATTTCAGGAAAGCGAACTTTTTACCTTTGAGTTTGTTTTTCACTGGACCGAAAAATTTTTCATACCAGCCGGGGTCTGTATCAATTTCATTTTCTTTTGATTTTTCAAATATATCAAGGATTTTTTTTGTATCAAAGAAGTTGAAGAAAGCGGACTCAAATTTTTCTTTTTCTGTTTCTAATTCATCGGCAAGATATAGTCCGAGATGTCTTGATGGGAATTGAAATTCGGCAGATTTCGGTATTGCGGAAAGAAGTTCAATACCTTCTTTTTCAAGGGCTTTTTTTATTATTTCTTTGTGTGCCTGAGATGATATTTTTGTTGCTACAACTCCTTTTATATCAATCTCTTTGAGGAATCCCTTTACTATTCCTCTTATGCTTTCGCCTAGCTTTTCTGCATCAACACATAAGATAATCGGGGAGGAGAGGATTTGAGACATTTTGGCTGTGCTTACTCCTGCGGTTTCTCCGTCAAACACGCCCATCACTCCCTCTATGACATTAAAATCTGCTGATTCGCTCAGGAATAGAAATTTGACGAACTCTTCTGAGCTCATGACGGGGTCTAAATTGAAAGACCTTGTGAATTTTCTGTGGTGAGTTGGGTCTATGAAGTCTGGACCTATCTTGAAAGCTGATACACTTTTATTTAGGGATTTTAATCCAGCTATTAAGCAAAGGGTTGTTATGGTTTTTCCGGAATCTGAGGATACGCCAGAGATTATGACTCTTGCTGGGTTTCTCACACAGAAAAATTATTTTTTGAGCGGACTTTTTATTGATTTTTAGGCATTTTGTTTTTCTAATGCTGATATGAAGAATTCAATGTATTCTTTTGCTTTTTCTTTTATGTCAAATTTTTTTGAGTTTTCAATTCCTTTTTCTCTTATTGAGTTATAAAGCTTTTCATCTTTGAGGACTTTTTTGATTTTTTCGTATAGTTCTTTTATGTCTGAAAATATTATTCCGTTTTCCATATCTTTTATGATTTCGGGTATTGCTCCGACTTTTCTTCCTGACGCAACTGCTCCGCACGCCTGAGATTCAAGAGTGGTGAGAGAAAAGGTTTCTGCCACCGACGGCTGAACATAAAAATCGCTCGCAGAGTAAAAATCCCTTACTCTTAAATGATTCTGCTCAAACGGAAGATAAAAGATAAAGTTCCCTTCTTTTCTACCTATTTTTTCTACTTCTTTTTTTTGTGATGCTCCAAGACCAATAAAAACAAGATTCTCAAACTCGTCGCTCAGAATTTTGGCAAAACTGATAAAATCTGCAAAACCTTTCCATCTATTTGTTTTGAGCGATTTTCCTGCTGTGAGAAATATTTTTGAGTTTTCAGGGAGTTCAAGCTCTTTTCTCTTTTTTTCTTTGTTCTGAGGATAGAAGGTTTTGAGGTCTATTCCGTTATGTATAACTCTTATTTCAATCGCTCCTTCTTTCAAGATGGACTTTTCTACCATGTTTCTCATCCACTCAGAAGGGCATACGACATAGTATCTGCTTTTTCTGTAAATATCTCTTTTTATTTCCCAGTTTTTGTGTGATAGGTCTCTTCTTATTTGTGGTGGGAGAGAGAGGTCGGGACATTTTCCACATCCTGTTTGCCACTTTTCACAGTTAAGCGAATACGAGCAGTGCCCTGTAAAAAGCCACATATCGTGTAAAGTCAAAAATAGTTTTGCTCTTTGGGATATGAATGGTATGGCTCGGAGGTCAAAAAAACCTCTGTCATATAGCCAGAATCCGTGAAGGGCATGGCATAAAATTATATCTGGCTTTTTCGGGGCAATATCAAATATTTTCCATGTTCCCGGGAATTCAAAATCCTCATATCCGAGCCAAACTTTAAGTATTCTTTTAGGTTCAGCAATAAACTTTATGAGTTCTCTAATTCTCCATCCGCCCCTGAAATTAAGATGGTTTGATATTTTCCTTTCAACAGAGAGTATTTTTCTTGCCCAGAGAGTTCTGCTTTCAAAGTTGGGAATTTCAAAAATGTGATTCCCATTTGAGTGCTTTTCCCCAACGAGCATAAAAGATTCAAAGCCGTTTTTTAAGAACTCTTTATGAAGGTACTCGGGAATCCTTTCAGCTCCTCCATCTCTATCTTCTGGAAGAACCTGATATATAACCATCTTCTTATATATTTTGATTTACATATTTTCGTTTTGGTTTTTGATTAGAATTTTTAAGTTATGCTTATTGACAGGGTTAATTTTCCATCTGATATAAAGGGTTTGACTTTTGAGGAGCTTGAGAAACTTGCTCTTGAATTGAGGCAGAGGATACTTGAGGTTGTATCAAGGAATGGTGGTCATCTTTCTCCGTCTCTTGGTATGGTGGAACTTGTGCTTGCTCTCCACTACGTCTTTGACATGCCAAAAGATAGGATTGTGTTTGATGGGGGTTATCAGGCGTATTCTCATAAACTCATCACAGGCAGGAAGGAGTATTTTGACACGCTGAAAGTGTGGGGAGGGCTCGGAGGTTTTTTAAGACGAGATGAATCTCCTTACGATATTTTCGGAGCGGGACATGTTGGAACATCTATTTCTTCTGCCCTTGGTATAAGAGAAGCGTTGAGATTGAAAAATGAAGATGGAAAAGTTATAGCTGTTATAGGAGATGGAGCGATGACTTGTGGAATGGCTTATGAAGCACTTAACCACGCGGGAGAACTCAAATCTGACCTCATAGTTGTTCTCAACGATAACGGTATGTCAATAGCTCCAAATAGAGGTGCGATAGCAACCTACTTTTCAAAAATAATGGCTGAACCACTATTTTACAGAGCAAGAGAGATTACAAAACGACTTATCGGAGAAATTATGGTTGGGAAAGGACAAGATGTGATACGAAAGGTGAGAAAATTTGAGGAGTCGCTTATTTCTCTTTTCACGCCCGGAATTCTCTTTGAAGGTCTCGGATTTTACTATTTCGGTCCAATAGATGGTCATAATATAAGAGAGCTCGTTGATATTTTCAGGAAGGTGAAGGAGTGGCACGGTCCTATTCTTGTTCATGTGAAGACGAAAAAGGGTAGGGGGTATAAGCCAGCAGAAGATGATCCTGAGATGTTTCACAGGATTCCCCCTTTTGACATAAAGACGGGTAAGGTTTTATCTAAGTCAAAGACGCCGAGCTTTTCTTCGGTTTTTGCCAATTTCCTTGTCAATCTTGCAGAAAAAGATAAAAGAATAGTTGCTATCACCGCTGCTATGGCTCTCGGGACAGGTCTGGATATATTCCAGAAGAGGTTCCCTGACAGGTTTTTTGATGTAGGAATAGCAGAACAGCATGCGATAACTATGGCTGCGGGATTAGCAGTGGAGGGTATGAGACCTTTTCCTGCGATTTACTCAACATTTCTGCAAAGAGCTTACGACCAGATAATTCACGATGTCGCTTTACAGAACCTGCCTGTTACTATATGCATAGATAGAGCGGGAATAGTTGGTGAAGATGGACCGACTCATCATGGTGTGTTTGATATAGCGTATTTGCGTCCAATTCCGAACATGGTTCTTATGGCTCCTGCTGA
Source organism: bacterium HR19 (assembly GCA_002898315.1). Lineage (GTDB taxonomy): Bacteria > Calescibacteriota > Calescibacteriia > Calescibacteriales > Calescibacteriaceae > Calescibacterium. The sequence goes on from BEHV01000007.1 coordinate 23,739, forward strand.
TGAGAACGAGTTCAGAGATATGATTTTGACATCTCTTGAGCTTGGCAGACCATGTGCTATAAGGTATCCGAGAGATAACGCTTTTGGTTTTCCTGAGAGGGAGCCGAAAGTTCTGCGTGTAGGAGAAGCAGAAATCAAAAAAGACGGGAAAGACCTTGTGATAATAGTTTATGGGACTTTGTTATGGGAAGCTCTGAAAGCAGTTGAGGAGGCGGAAAAAGAGCTTGGAGCGAAAATAGCAGTTATAAACGCAAGGTTTGCAAAACCACTTCACACGGAACTCATATGCGATTACGCTGAAATGACTGGGCGGGTTATAACAATTGAAGAAGCAAGAAGAGACGGAGGTTTTGGTTCCGCTGTGCTTGAGCTCCTTGCAGACAAAAACATAAAAGCTCAGGTCATAAGAATGGGAACTCCTGATGAGTTCGTAGAGCAGGGATCGCGAAAACAGCTCCTTCAACTCATAGGTTTAGATAAAGACGGAATAAAAAGAACAATAGAGAAAATCCTTCTCGGAGCAAATTTCTAAAAATTAGCTCTTCTCAGCTTCATTATGAATTTTTCTTTTTCTCCGTAGAAATCTCCACTTGACATAAATATAACCGCTATCTTTTTTTCTTCTTTCTCTCTGCTTTTTGTGTTGAGTATAAATTCTGCCAATCTTTCTGATACACTTTGATTATACTCTGCGCATATTCCTTTCTTTTTGAGGTGGCTCACTATCTCTTCAACTTTCAGTTTTTTGTTTTCTGGAATTTTTTCTTCTCTGTATATTTTTCCTATGAAGACCGCATCTGCTTTTTCAAAAGCGTTTTTGAATCCTTCTTGGTGTATGCTTGTGCGCGATGTGAAAGACCTTGGCTCAAAAGCAAGTATTACTTTATCAAAAAATTCTCTTGCTGATTTTATTCCAGATTCTATCTCTGTGGGGTGATGTGCGAAATCATCAATCACATATATGTTTTTGATTGAAAATATTATTTCAAGTCGCCTTCTTACTCCTTCAAATCCCTCAAGATACTCTGAAAAATTCTCTGGGCTTATCATGTCTTCAAGCAGTAAAAAGCTTGCTATTGTATTGATGATGTTATGTCTTCCGAGAATGTTTATGCGAAACCTCTGGGAAATTTTTGAGATAGAGAATTCATATCCTATTTCGGTCTTCGTTATGTTTTCGGGGAAGAAATCTACCCCATCATTTTCGTATCCGTAAGAAACTTTATGTTTTGCCTTTGAGTTTTCAGATATTATGTTTCCTGCTTTGTTTCCTCCGAAAAAGACGAGTTTTTCTTCTACTTTTTTGCTGAACTCCACAAACGCTGAAAGATAGCTTTCAAAGTCGGGATATATATCTGCGTGGTCGTATTCCACCTGACCTATGATTGCTCTTTTGGGTTTGAAGTGCCAGAACTTTGGTTTTTTATCAAAGAAAGCGGTATCGTATTCGTCACCTTCTATGACGAAAATATCGCCTTTTCCTACTCTTGCACTGACACCGAAGTTTTTTGGTATTCCGCCGATAAGAAATGAAGGGTCGTATCCCGCTTTGTTGAGGATGTAAGAGATTATAGATGTTGTTGTGGTTTTCCCGTGAGTTCCTGCGACGACAAAGAATGTTTTATCTCCAAAGAACTCATTTATCGCTTCGGGATATGACATTATTTTTTTCCCAAGAGATATTGCTGATTGGACTTCAATGTTATCTTTTGATATTGCGTTTCCAACAATTATGAGGTCCTTATCTTTCACATTTTCGGGAGAAAATTGAAATAGTTTTATGCCGAACCTTCTGAGCTGGTCTGGCATGGGGGGGTAGAACATTGAGTCGGAACCAGAGACATCAAATCCGATGCTTTTGAGCAGAGCTGCTACTCCTGCCATCGCTGTCCCACATACTCCAATTATATGAACCTTCCCCTTTGTTCCGCTCATAACTCTTTTAAGATTTTACTCTCTGAACATAGTTATTTCTCTTCTTCTTTAATTTTGAAAGTTTTAAGTTTAACCTTTTGGTAGCAGTGGAAGTTTATTTGCAGAAATTGCAAAAAAACCTTTTCTATTACTTATCTAATGCTGGACAAATTGCCATGCTGAATTAAGAAAAGTTGGAGCACTTTTTGGTTGAAGTTCTAACGAATTATCTTTATTTTAAAAGTTTTCTGAATTTTGCCATTTTTATGTCAATCTTTCTTTTGATAATTCAAGGAGTTCAAGGAGATTTTGTTTTTTGTTTTCGGGTACATCAATACTTCTAAAAATAGATAGAGTTTTTTCGTATATCTTGTTGAGTTGTTCTTCTGCCCTCTCAATTCCACCACCAGATATAACGAGTCCCTGTATTAAATCTAACGCCCCATCAGATAAATTTTTCTCTTCTTTCATTATCTCAACTATTTTGTGGAAGTTATCAGAGAGTATGACGGGCAGAGTTATTTTTCCCTCTTTTACATCGTTCATTTTGGGTTTTCCTGTTTTGTCTGAAATGAAATCTAAAATGTCGTCTCTTATCTGAAAGATGGTTCCAAAGTATCTTCCAAAGTCAGAAAAAACATGTTTTAGTTCGGTTGAATTTCCTTTGAGAATAAGCGGGATTGATGAGCTGAGGGAGAATAAAGATGCGGTTTTTTTATCTATGACATCAAAGTAAAGTTTTTCGAGTTGTTCTCTATAAATGGTGTTCAAAGAGATGTTATTTATCATCAGGTTAAGCTCTATCACTTCTCCTTCTGCCATAACTTTTGCTGTGTGGGAGAAAGTTCTTACAAGTTCTAAGTTTCCTATTTTTGCCAGTTCATCTGACATCACTCCGAGAAGGAAAGATGCTGAAATGACTGCAATTTTGTTCCCAAATAGAGCATTTACAGATGGTTTTCCTCTTCTTGTGTCTGAGTTATCTATGACATCATCTAACATCAGCGAAGCGCCGTGAAGGAGTTCTACGCAAGACGCCGAAGTTATGAGATTATATTCTTCTTCCTCTGTTTTCCCGTAATCAACTATATCTGATATGATGAGAGAGAGCAGTGGTCTTATTCTCTTCCCGCCAGCACTGAAATGGTAGAGTATTGCAGAGTATATTTTCTCATTTCTTTGAGAATTTTTTATGATTTCTTCTATCCTCTTTTCAACTTTTGATATTTTCTGATTTATCACTGAAAAAATTTATAAACAGGAGTATTTGAGAAGGGTAAAATTGGGATTTTTTTCATCTGAATTTTTCTTCTGTGAGTTTGACTTTATCTTTTCAGAGATAGTTTTACTATTTTTTCAAAACCTTTGTGTTCTATAATTTCTGGTCTTCTCATTTGCCTTTTCCATTTTGAAGATTTGCCCGTTTTGTAGTGGCTCCATCCCGAGTGCCAGATTTTTATCTTTCCGCTCTTTGTTATCTTTATTCTCTTTGCCAATGTCTTTGATGTTTTGAGCTTTCCCATAATTTCTACTACATATAATTCTTTTGCCTCTCTTTTTTAAAAATTCAGGAATAATTTTTATGTTTTTTTACTCTTGAAGTTTTTTTTCCAGCAGTTCCTTTATTATTTTTGGGTCCCCTTTTTTCTCTATTTTCTTCATAACTTCTCCTATGAAGAATCCGATGAGTTTTTTCTCACCTTTTTTGAACCTCCCAACCTCTTTCGGATTTTCCTTCATCACATCATCAATAGCTTTGATTATCTTATCTTCTTCGGATTCTACTTTTCTTTTTTCAATTGATTCAGCTATGTCTATGTTTTGTGATATAGCTTCTCTGAACGCCTCTTTTGCTGAATTTCTCGTTATTATTCCTTTTTCCTGTGCCTTTATCACCTCATAAACATATTTTTTCACTTTCTCTCTATCTTCTGGGTTCTTTATATTTATCAATCCTTCATTCTGACATCTCATAACTTCTTCAAGAATGAAGCTTGCGAGAAGATTTGCGTTTTCAACTTTGTCTGCCAATTCCTCAAAAAACTCCGCTAACTCCCTTTCAGATGAAAGAACATCTGCTGAATACTCTGAAATTTTATATTTTTCTATCATTTTTCTCCTTTTCTCTTCTGGAAGTTCATAAATTCCTTTTCTTGCATTTTCAATAATTTCATTATCTACTACGATAGGCAAAAGGTCTGGTTCAGGGAAATACCTGTAATCGTGAGCATACTCTTTTGTTCTCATCTGAAAAGTTTTTTTGGCTATCGGGTCGTATCCCCGTGTCTCCTGAACGATTTTTCCTCCATCCTTTATTATCCCGATCTGCCTTCTCATCTCGTACTCAATTGCTTCTCTGATGAACCTGAACGAGTTTACATTTTTTATCTCAACTTTTGTCCCGAGCGTAGGGGAATTTTTCGGCTTTACCGATACATTCACATCGCATCTTAAATGTCCCTCTTCCATATTACCTTCTGTGACATCACACCAGACCATTATTTTGTGGAGTTTTGTCAGGAATTCGTACGCCTCTTCGGGTGAAGATATATCGGGATATGTGACTATTTCAATTAGAGGGACTCCGCTTCTTGAAAAATCAACTAAACTTATGTTTTCAAGATGAATCATTTTTCCGGCATCTTCTTCAATGTGCAATCTCTGTATTCTTATTTTTTTCCCGCCGTTTATTTCAAGGTAGCCGTTTTGAGCAAGCGGGATTCTATACTGCGATATCTGATAGTTTTTCGGTAGGTCGGGGTAGAAATAGTTTTTTCTCTCAAAATAGCTTTTTTTGTTTATCTGCATGTTAAGAAGTAGCGAAGCTCTTACTGCAAGCACTAATGCGTTTTTGTTGAGGACAGGAAGAACTCCGGGAAGTCCAACACATATAGGGCATATGTTTGAATTCGGTATCCCTCCTGAATCCCTCGGGCATGAGCAGAAAAGTTTTGTCTTTGTTTTGAGCTGGATGTGAATTTCAAGTCCGCATACAAGTTCGTAATCGCTATCTTGAACTCCAACAAATCCCTCTTCCATATTGAGAAATTTTTATTTCTTTTTTGCCTTTTATTTTATTTTTTGGTTTGTCTTGCTTTGATTGATGAAATTTTATTACGCAGAATTAAAATTCAAATTATGAAGGTTGTAATTTTAGCAGGGGGTAGGGGAACTCGTCTTTCAGAAGAAACTGTGGTTAAACCGAAACCTATGGTTGAGATAGGAGATAAACCAATTTTATGGCACATAATGAAAATTTACTCCGCCCAAGGGTTTAACGAGTTCATAATAGCCCTTGGATACAAAGGAGAAGTGATAAAAAGATTCTTCCTTGAGTATTATTCTATCAACTCAAATGTTTTTGTTGACCTGAAAACCGGGGAGACAAGATTTTTTGAGGGAGATAAAGAAGATTGGAGGGTCTGGCTCATAGATACAGGACTTGATACAAATACTGGTGGAAGGGTTCTGCGACTCAGAAAATATATAGGAGATGAGACATTTATGCTAACTTATGGAGATGGGGTAGCCAACATAAACATACGAGATCTCCTTGAATTTCACAGGAAGCAGGGAAAGATAGCTACGATAACTGCTGTCAGACCTCCTGCGAGGTTCGGTGGAATAATTTTCTCAGACGGGAAGACAGATGAAATCGTCGGGTTTATTGAAAAACCTCAGACCGGTGAAGGATGGATAAATGGCGGATTTATGGTCTTTGAGCCAGAAGTTTTCGACTACATAAAAGATGATAGCACAAGCTTAGAGTTTGACGTCCTCGCTCGTCTTGCGAGAGAGGGAAAGCTTACTGCATATAGACACTACGATTTCTGGCAGTGCATGGATACTCTGCGCGATAAGATTATTCTTGAAGAACTATGGTCAAAAGGTAAGGCACCGTGGAAAATATGGGAGATTTGAAATTTATTTATTCAATTTCATAGATTTGCTTGAATACTTCTTTTAGCGTTGGTAGGTTTTTATCCCTCTCAGAGATGACTTTTGGTTCTGCTGGCCAGGGTATTCCTATATCTCTATCATTCCATACTATGCCTCTGCTCTCTTCGGGTCTATACGGCTCATCTATAAGGTATATTACCTCAGTTTCTTCTTCAAGTGTTAAGAAACCGTGGGCAAATCCCTTTGGTATAAAGAGCATATCCCACTTTTCAAGCGTTCTTCCGACCCATTTACCAAAGTATTTGCTTCCTTTTCTTATATCTACTGCAACATCAAATATTTTTCCTTTTGCGCATATCACAAGCTTTGCTTCCCAGTGTGGGAACTGAAAATGTAGCCCCCTTAGTGTGAATTTTTCTCTGTTGTAAGATAAGCTTATTTGAGCCGGCTTGAAGCTTTTTTCAAAAAAATCATTCTGGGAAAACAACCGTGCGAAAAAACCTCTTTTGTCCTCCTTTCTCTCAATCTTTATCTTGAATACTCCTTCTATCTCTGTTTTTTCAAATATCATATTTTTGATAAGTACCACATGTTTTTTTGATGGTGCTATGTATGTAATTTTATTACCTTTGCTTTTTGTTTTTAAGTTATTTCATTTTTGTTTTAAATTGTTTCATCTTCGTTGCATAATTTGAGCCGAAACTCTGCCTTTCTGATGGAACATTTTTTTCTGTAATTTTTCGGGTTAAGTTTTTGTGAGGGGGGGTAAAGAGCGATGTCTGATAGGGAAAGGAAAGATGTGTGGTGGAGGAATGAGGATTGGGTAGCTGTCTGGCTCGGCTTCATCATTATAGCTCTTATTCTCGCTGGCGTTCGCTTTTCATTTCCAAAATTCTCGTGGACTGGGACGGAGCAATTACTTGGCTCAATTCTTACATGGAAAAACATATTGAGTTCAATAATAATTGGGCTTTTATATCTTGTTCTATCCGCATTAGGGGTTTGGCTGACCGGAGGAAATATATTGAGATACATCTTGGGTTTCCCGATAATTTTTGCATTGTCGTGGCTTTCTCTTCTCGTCGCCGGCAACTCAGCGATGAACAATTTAGGACTTGAATATGTCATCTTTGCTCTATTAATTGGACTTTTTATAAGCAATGTTATCGGTGTTCCTTCTTGGCTTAAAGAGGCAATAAGAACTGAGTACTATATAAAGACAGGGCTTGTGATACTTGGAACGAGCATTCTTTTTTATGAGATTCTTCAGGCGGGTGTTTTAGGAATTATTCAGGCGTTGCTCGTTGTTTTTGTCGTCTGGCATTTCAGCTATGGTTTGAGCAAAAGGCTAAGGATAGATGATGAGTTTGCTGTTATGCTTTCTACTGCGGTGTCTATTTGTGGGGTTTCAGCAGCTATTGCGGCGTGCGGAGCGATAAAAGGCGATAGGAAAAAACTTTCTTATGTCACATCGCTTGTTCTTATCGTTGCAATTCCCATGATGATTTTTATGCCGTGGATTGGCAAAACTCTTGGATTATCTGATATGGTTATCGGAGCATGGCTTGGTGGGACAATTGATACAACAGGTGCTGTTGTGGCAGCTGGTGCGCTTGTGAGCGAGACGGCGATGAAATCAGCTACAATAGTCAAGTTCTCACAAAATGTTCTCATCGGTGTTGCCGCATTTATTATATCAGTTTGGTGGACGCTCTCAAAAACTTCTCAATCCCCAACAGATGAAAAACCAAGCTTGAAGGTTATATGGGAGCGATTCCCAAAATTCGTTATCGGGTTCATGATAGCTTCTTTTATCTTCTCTTTCTTAGTTGATCCCGCAACAGTTAAGGGAATTAAGGGACTTCTCGGTGGGTTGAGAAATTTATGGTTTGCTCTTGCTTTTGTGTCTATTGGGCTTGAGACACGTTTTTCTGAGCTTGTGAAAATGGAGCAGGGAAGACCTGCTCTTGCTTTTATTTTAGCCCAAACTTTTAATATTTTCTGGACTCTTGCGATTGCTTACCTGCTTTTTGGTGGAGTTTTCTTCCCGCCTCCATCAATACAGTAAAATTTTTTATACAACCTGGGGAGATGGTATGGGGATTATAAACTTCCCTCCCATTTTTCTGTATTCTTCTTGTTGTTTCAGTACCTCTTCTTTTATATTCCAGACAAGAAGCAATGTGTATTCTGGTTTTCTTTCAATGAGCTTTTTAGGGCTTTCTATTGGCACCTTAACTCCCGGAACGAATTTTCCCTGCTTTATGGGGTTTATATCTGCGACAAATTCAGGTTTTATATCGCAGAAGTTCAGAAGAACTGTTCCTTTTGCCGATGCGCCGTATCCGGCAAGAGTTTTCCCTCTATCTTTTATCTCCGCCACTAAATTTCTGAGCGTTTCTTTTATTTTTTCTACCCTTGCCTTAAAATCTCTGTAGTATTCAATTTTCTGCATACCTGCTCTTTTTTCTTCTTCAAGCATTTTGAGGACATTTTGACCTGTTTCACCTTTTGGGCTGGCAAATATTCTCAGAGAACCACCGTGAATGTTTGGAAGATACTCTATATCAACGATTTTAAACCCTCTGCTTTCAAATATGTTTTTGAGAGATGAGACAGAAAAATATGAGAGGTGTTCGTGATATATTGTATCAAACTCGTTTTTGTCTATCAGGTCTTTTGCGTATGGAACCTCTCCGACGAATAAACCATCTTCTTTGAGAATCTGTGCTATACCTTTTATTGTCCCGTCTATATCAGGAATATGTGCGAGAACATTGTTTGCTATTACCACATCTGCCCTTTGAGTTTTTGAAAGATTTATTGCGAGTTCAAGAGAAAAAAATTCTGGAAGAGTTCTGACGCCTTTTTTTATGGCTATTTCTGCTACATTTTTTGCTGGTTCAATCCCCAAGACACTTATTCCTTTTTCAACGAAGTACTGGAGAAGATAACCATCGTTGCTTCCTATTTCTACGACGAATGAATTTTGGTTTAAGTTTTTGAGGTTTATGAGTTTTTGGGCGAGTTCTTTTGCGTTCCTCAAAGTTGTCTCACAGCAAGATGATAAATACACATACTCAGAAAACATCTTCTCTGGTGGGACTATTTCTGTGAGTTGAAGGAGATAGCAATCTTCACAGAAGACGACTTCCAGAGGGAATTTTTCTTCGGCTTCGTCTTTGCTTTTGAGAAGGGAATTTGCAAGAGGCATTCTGCCGAGGTTTATCACTTCTTTGAGCAGTTGGCTCCCACAGTTTCTGCATGCGGTTATCTTCATTTTTGCTCACTCTTTGCCCTTACTATAACTTTAATTTTTGCAGTATATTTTTTCATGAAAACGACTTCAACCTCGTATCTACCCGTTGATTTTATGGGTTCTGGAAGCTTTACTTCAAAGATTGACTTGAAATTGAAACGGCTTTTTATTTTCTCTTCTATATCTTCTTTTCTTACTGAACCGTACAGTTCTCCTCCTTCTTTTGCTTTTTCATAAAACTCAAATGTTTTGCCATCAAGCTCATTTGATTCCTTCTCTGCTATCTTCTCTAACCTCTGATATTTTTTCTCCTTTTCTTCTTCTATATATTTTATGTGTTTTTCTAACCCTTCATCTACTTTTACTGCTAATCCTTTTCTTATGAGGAAATTCCTCGCAAGCCCATCAGAAACAATTTTTATCTCGCCTTTTTTCCCGATGTTTTCAACATCTTGCAGAAGATAAACCTTCATAATTTTTCGGTCCTCCCTTGCTCAAACTTACCTATAACACAAATTAATGATACTATTTGATGAACTTGAATTATTTTTCAGCAATTTTTTGTGTATGTTTTTTTAAAGGAGTTCATATTCCGAGAAGAAAAATTTTATTTCAAATTCAGCAGATTGAGGGGAATCGGAGCCGTGAATTGAGTTTTTCTCTATATCTATACCGAAGAGATTTCTTATCGTTCCTTTTTCAGCTTTTTTCGGGTCTGTTGCTCCCATTATCTTTCGTACTCTTTCTATTGCGTTTTCTCCTTCAAAGACCGCAACCACAACCTTTCCTGAAGACATATAATTTGTCAGCGATTCAAAGAAGGGTTTGTCTCTGTGGACATAGTAGAATTTTCCCGCTTCATCTTTTGATAACCTCACGGACTTCACAGCAATGGGTTTTAATCCTTCCTTCTCTATCATTGAAAGAATCTGAAAAGTGATGTTCCTTCCCACAGCATCTGGTTTTATAATCACAAGAGTCCTTTCTAACATGCTTATATCATTTAACAAGATGAAACTAAATATGTGATTTTACTTGATTTTTTTGGCTGTGAATGATTAAATTGAAAGTAAAGCGTTATGAAAAGAATAGGAGAGATACTTTTGGAACTCGGGGTTGAGAGAGAAAAGATAGATTCTGCTCTTGAAATCCAGAAAGAGAAGGGTGGAAAGATAGGAGAAGTACTTTTGAAAATGGGAGCTATAAACGATGAAGTTCTCGCAAATGCCTTATCTATACAGTTTGGAATTCCTTTGAAAAGAAAGATAGCTCTTGAAGAAGTTTCCGAATCTATGGCTAAGGAAATTCCATCTCACTATGCAAAGGAGAAGCAATTTGTTATACTGAGAGAGCCAAACTTAAATTGCGTCTCGGTTGCAGTTTCTGACCCGAGAAACTTTGAACTTCTGTTCTATCTCCAAAAAGTTTTCAAAAAACCCGTCAAGCTTTTCTGCTCCCCGCAGAGTGAAATAGAAAAAGTGATAAATGAAATATACGGCACGAGTGGCACAATAGAGGTTGCAAAAGAAGTTGAAAAAGCAGAAGAAATCTTCGCAACAGAAATAGAAGAGACAACAAAAGATATTCTTGAGGAAAAAGGAGAAGCACCAATAATAAGATTTGTTAATGCTCTGTTTTTTCAAGCGGTCAAAGAAAGAGCATCAGATATTCACATAGAACCCGCAGAAAGAGAAACGGTGATAAGAATGAGAATTGATGGCGTCCTTCACGAAATAATAAGAATAAATAAAACCCTGCACGAGCCAATAGTTTCAAGAATAAAAGTTATGTCCCGACTTGACATAGCAGAAAAAAGAATACCACAAGACGGAAAAATAAAGCTCAAAGTTGCAGGAAGAGATATAGATGTGAGGGTCTCTACTCTTCCAACTGTTTTCGGAGAGAGGGTCTCTTTGCGAATACTTGATAGAACTGCTACCATACTGAAACTTGAGGAAATCGGGATGGAGGAAGATGTTTTGCGCAAGATGAAAGAGCTAATAAGGAAAACCTACGGCATGATTTTGATAACAGGTCCAACGGGTTCTGGAAAAACAACAACGCTGTACGCTTGTCTCTCTGAAATAAATTCTCCAGAGATAAACATAATAACCATAGAGGATCCAATAGAGTATCAGCTCAAAGGCATAAATCAGATTCAGGTTAATCCGAAGGTTGGACTTACATTTGCAACGGGACTTCGTTCTATTTTGAGGCAAGACCCTGATGTTGTGATGGTTGGGGAGATAAGAGATAGCGAGACCGCATCTATTGCGATTCACGCTGCGCTTACGGGGCATCTTGTCCTCTCAACATTGCATACCAACGATGCTCCAAGTGCAATAGCGCGACTTATAGACATGGGAATAGAGCCATATCTCATTTCTTCTGCTGTATTTGCTACACTCGCTCAACGGCTTGTCAGAAAAATCTGCCAGAACTGCAAAACACCATATACGCCAGATCAAAAAGAACTTGAACTCGTCGGTCTCACACCAGATAAAATCCCAGAAAGAGTTTTGTTCAAAGGTCAAGGTTGTAAAGAATGCTTCGGAACAGGTTTTAAAGGAAGAACGGGAATATTTGAGCTCTTCTTAATAGATGATGAGATACGAGAACTTATAAACTCAAAGGTTGATTCTATGAAACTGAAAATGGTCGCTATATCAAAGGGAATGAGAACTCTGAGAGAAGATGGTTTGCTCAAAGTTCTCAAAGGAATAACCACTATTCAAGAGCTCGCAAGAGTAATACAAGAAGAGTGAGAAGCTTTTATCACATTTCAGAGGATTTTTTGTATTTCTCTGAGATGCTTTGGGTTTTCTGCTACGATTGTCCCCGGCTCATCTGAAAAAGTGCTTCTCACGTGAATCGGCACTTTGAACCTTGCTGCTATCTCAACACTTCGGATTTGCAGAACCTTTGCGCCAAGTGATGCGAGTTCCATCATCTCCTCATAAGATATAAACTCTATTTTTTTTGCGCTGGGCACTAAGTTTGGGTCTGCGGTGAATATCCCGGGAACGTCTGTGTAAATTTCGCATATACCGGCTTTGAGAGCGCAGGCAAGAGCAACAGCAGTTGTATCTGACCCTCCTCTCCCAAGAGTTGTTATTCTTCCATCTCTTGTCACACCCTGAAAACCCGCAACGACAGGAACCACTCCGTTTTTTATCTCTTTGATGAGTTTCTCTGTCTCTATCTCAATTATTCTTGCATTGCCGAACCTGTCATCTGTTATTATTCTTATCTGAAAGCCGAGGAAAGATTTTGCTTTAATCCCTTTTGCCCTGAGTATCATAGATACGAGTGCTACTGATACCTGCTCTCCCGTTGATGCAAGTACATCAAGCTCATCTTCTGGTGGATTTTCAACTGCGCTCTTCCCTAAGTTCAGGAGCCTATCTGTCTCCCCAGCCATAGCTGACACCACCACGACAACACCTCTCCTTTTCCTGTACTCCCTCTCTACATGAGAAGCAACTTTGTACATTCTCTCTATTGTCCCGACAGACGTCCCTCCAAATTTCTGAACAATTATATCCCTCATTTTTCTGTAAGGTAAAATTTATATTTTTTTGTTTCATTAATTTCAAGATTACATAAGTGATGTTTGAGTTTTCTGGACTATTTGAAAAAATGCAAAACTTGTTCTTTTATTTTTAACCTATAAAGCTATGAAAGTTTTTACTGAATCGCTTTTTACTCTCCCCGAGGTAGAGGTGGCAGATGATTTTCTGGCTTATCCCGCTGTGGTTATAGGTGTATTTGAAGATAAAGTTGCAGATTCTGAGTTCATCAGGAAGATAAAAGAAAAGAAAAAAATTGATATATTTAGGGCATTACAGAGGAAAAATTTCACGGGCAAAGAAAAGCAGGTTTTTTCATTTGATCTATCGGAGGAACAGAAAGTGATATTTGTTGGTCTTGGGAGAGAAGATGCGAAGGAATGGGAGAAGAAGGAGAATATTCGCCGAGCAAGCGGTAACGGAGTAGTTCTCGCAAGAGATTCGGGATACGAAGAGGTTTGCCTATGCGGATTTGAAGGATACGAGAGAGAAGCCCTTGAAGGTGCTTTGTTGGGACTTTACAGGTTCAAAAAATATAAACTCCACTCTGATTCCGAAAAAGACGAAGACAGAGAAACAGAAGATGAAAAACTGGAAAAAGAAGTCAAAAAGATTTTTCTTTACACGCAGAAAAAGAAAGACGAAGTGAAAAATATCATTGATTTCACAAGAGTTATTTGTGAAGCTCAGAATTTTGCCAGAGATATAGTCAACGAGCCGGGGAATGTTATAAATCCTCTCACTCTATCGGAGATAGCTTCTGCTGTTGCAGAAAAATATGGACTCGGTTGTGAGATATTTGACATAGAAGAGATAAAGAAGATGGGAATGGGAGGGGTGGTAGCTGTTGGGCAGGGAAGTTCAATACCTCCGAAGGTTGTTCATATCTGGTGGAAACCATCGGGGAAACCAAAAGATAGCATAGCTTTCATAGGGAAGGCGATAACATTTGACTCTGGAGGTCTATCTCTCAAACCCCAGAACAGTATGGTCACGATGAAGTTAGATAAAGCTGGAGCGTGTGCTGTTTTGGGAGCTATGAAATCTATTGCGATTTTGAAACCTCAGGTTGAAGTCCACGGACTTTTTGCAGCGTGTGAAAATATGCCGTCCGGAACCGCTCAAAGACCAGATGATATAATAAAGATTATGGATGGTAAAGCCGTTGAGGTGATAAATACAGACGCCGAAGGCAGATTAACCCTTGCTGATATGCTCGTTTTCGCAGGGCGTCTCGGCGTCTCAAAAATCGTAGACCTCGCTACTCTAACCGGTGCCTGCATGGTCGCCCTCGGAGAATTTACAGCGGGGCTTATGGGCAACTCCGAAAAGTTCAACGAGTTCATATTCAAACTTGCAAGAGACCTCGGCGAAAAGGTCTGGATTCTCCCACTTGACAAAGACCTTGAAGAAAAACTCAAAAGCGACTTTGCTTTTATAAAAAATGTCGGAGATGGATACGGAGGAGCTATAACAGCAGCTATATTCCTCTCAAAGTTCGTTCCAAAAGGTGTAGAGTGGGTCCATCTTGATATAGCCGGCCCCGCCTTCCTCAATAAAAAATTGGGATACTTCACCGTAAAAGGAGGAACAGGATTTGGAGTCAGAACTCTTGTAGAACTCACAAGAAAAATTGAAAACGGTGAATACTGAAAAATGCTTTTTATTTATTTTTTGCTATGCTTGTTGAATTAGGAAAATATAAAAACCTTTCAGAAAAAGATATATCTGAAATTCTTATGAAAGAAGGTTTCAAAAGGGTCTATGTATGGGAAGATTATCCAGGGAGCTACTATCCAGAACACTCTCACGAGTTCTACTCCGCTCATATTGTTCTTGAAGGTGAGATAAAGATAAAGACATCTGAGGGAGAGTTCGTCTTCAGAAAAGGTGATAGATTTGATGTTGAGAAAGGTGAAATTCACTCAGCTAAAATCGGACCAAAAGGGTGTAGATACATAGTAGGAGAAAAATAGAAAAAATCTTTTGAATTTTGATAAAAAGCTTTCTTATCATTTAAGGAATTTTCAGATATGATGGAGTACAAGAAGAGGAAGGAGACGAAGTTTTTGTCAGAGGGTTGGAAGAGACCTGCGAAAATTCTCGCTCTTTCCGTTCTCCTTACATTATATCTCTTTTTCTTCATCTGGGCTCTGGTGTCGCCTTTTTTGAGTTCTGACACGAAAATCTCTCCTGATACTTTGAGGTTTTCTGTCGCAATATTCTTCTCATTCGCTCTGATATTTGTCACTCTTATCTACTCCGGTTATCGGGTCGGTCCCTGTCCATACTGTGATAAAAAACTCTTCTTCGCAAAAGGTAGAGAAGGAATAAGGTGTTTCAGATGTGGAAGATACATAAAGATTGACTGGCAAAACAAACTTCTTGTAGACGAGGAAATAGAAAAAAAGATTGAATGACTTTTTTCTTCTCTTGTCTTACTCTCTCTTTTTACCCACAAAATTGCTTATAACTCTATAAGATAGCACAGATTCAAAAAGTATTGTGATTATTGATGTGTAAAGCAACCAAGCCGTAACTTGGTGTGTTGCTCCAAGAAGAACGGGGACTTCTCCCTTTGATTTCAAAAGGGTTATTATTCCGAGGACAAACTGAAAAATCCATATAATAAGAGGTAGAACTTTTCTCTCAATTGCGAGAAAAATAAAAGGTATGAGCAGTACGAATGAAAAATGCCTGTGTACGAAATTCACAAAAAATGGGTTTTCTAAAATAAATCCTTCAAACAAATTGGGAGGTATGAGTTTTCCGTTTATATCAGGATATGTTGGTGCAAAAACTGCTCCTTTTGTTCCCGCAAGGAGCGTCCCAAAGAAAAACTGAACAAAAAATAGAAAAATTGAAATGAGAGAAAGCTTTTTTAATTTTGAGATTTTCCGAGATAAATCTTCCAGATTTTGAAGCTCAAAATCTCTGGCAACTTCTTTTTCTTTCGCTCTCGCAATATATATGCCAAGTATCACAAACGAATACACTATTAGGGCAAAGGTGTGGTGTCCCGCAAGTGCAAGAGGTGATACGAAAACTCTCTCTCCTTCTACGCCTGTTTTTACCATCAGCCACCCGATTACTCCTTGTAAAAAGAAAAGAAACGAAAGGAGAAGAACATATTTTATCATAAAACCGCTTATCTTCTTTTTTACCGCAAAGATTATCGCAGGTATTATGAGCGAAAGTCCAACTATCCTTCCCCATAATCTATGTATATACTCTATGAGATATATTTTTTTGAAGTCATCAATGCTCATCCAGTTATGTAAAACCCTATACTGCGCTATCTTTTTGTACTTTTCAAACTCTCTCTCCCAATCTTTTTCTGATATAGGAGGGATTATGCCTGTTATTGGCTTCCACTCAACGATTGAAAGTCCAGCTCTTGAAAGCCGCGTTATCCCGCCGATACCAACCATTATTATTATCATCACCGCAACTATTTCAAACCATAACTTTACCAAACCAGCTTCTCCCATTGCTGATTTTTTCTCCATACTCCCTTCAAATTTTATCCTCATTCTTTAAAAAAACTGGATTAAAGAAAGATTTGCCAGAAGGAGATTAACTTTATATTAATACCAAAACGATTTTATATGAGTATGAGAGTAAAAGAGATAAGAGAGATTTTCCTTGATTTTTTTGAAAAAAGAGGACACAAGATTTTGCCGTCTTCTTCACTTATACCGCAAGCCGACCCAACCCTGCTATTTACAAATGCCGGAATGGTTCAGTTCAAAAAATACTTTCTCGGTGAAGAAGAACCGGAACATATAAATGTTGCTACTGTTCAAAGGTGCCTCAGAGCAGGAGGAAAACATAACGACCTTGAAAATGTTGGCAGAACAACAAGACACATGACATTTTTTGAAATGCTCGGAAATTTCTCTTTCGGCGGATACTTCAAGAAAGAAGCGATATCTATGGCATGGGAGTTTGTAACCGAGTACCTGAAAATACCAAAAGAGAAAATATTTGCGACGGTCTATGAAGAAGATGAGGAGGCAGAAAAAATATGGAGAAGCGAAACAGATGTCAGAGATGTTTTCAAGCTCGGTAAAAAAGATAACTTCTGGACTATGGGAGATGAAGGTCCTGCCGGACCCTGCTCAGAAATAATCATAGATAGAGGAGAAGAGTATTCAAAAGACCACAACTGCTCAGGGGTAATATGCGGGTGCGATAGGTATCTTGAAATTTGGAACCTCGTTTTTATGCAGTACAACCTTTTGAAAGATGGCTCACTCCAACCCTTGAAGAGAAAAAACATAGATACAGGAATGGGGCTTGAGAGGGTCGCAAGTGTTGTTCAAAATGTACCTTCTGTCTTTGATACCGATGTCTTTCAACCTTTGAGAAAAGTTCTGGAATCGGAAGTTCCGGGCATCTCAAAAGATATAGTTGCTGTGAGAGTTATTCTTGATTCCGCACGCGCATCTGCTTTCTCTATCGCAGACGGTATAATGCCATCAAACGAATCACGAGGATATGTCATAAGAAGGATAATAAGGAGAGCTTTGAGATTTGCCCTGAACTACAAAGATGAGCCATTCCTTCACAAGATAGCTGTTGAAGTCGCAACATCTATGAGTGATTTTTGGACTCACCTGAAAGATAAAATAGAAACAATAGAAAAAGCTGTCAGAGCGGAGGAGGAAAGATTCTTTGAAACCATCTCACGTGTGCTCCCGATATTCGTCAAAGAGGTTTCTGACTTGAAATCTGCGGGAGAAAAAGAGATACCAGCAGAAATGGTCTTTACCTTCTGGGATACTCATGGACTCCCCATAGACCTTATGAAAGAGATAGCGCAAGAAAATTCTCTTTTTATAGATGAGCAAAAACTTGAAAAAATAATAGAGCAGAAAAAATCACTTTCAAGAAAAAAGAGAGAAGAAGAAGAAAACATAAAGAAAAGGTTATTTTATTTTGTAGGCAGGGATTTTACTTCTGAGTTTATAGGGTATAGCACATTGCAATCTGAGTTGCAGGTCATTTATATTTTTGACAATAAGTTTGAGAGAGTATCTTATGCAAAGCAGGGCAATGAATATTTCATAGTCACCGAGGAGACGCCTTTTTATCCAGAGGGGGGAGGACAGGTTGGAGATAAAGGGGAAATATTGGGTAGAAATGGTTTTGCCCGTGTCTCCGATACAAAAAAACTGGGAAATGTAATCCTTCACAGAGTTAAGGTTGAAAAGGGAGAAATATCTTTGGGAGACAAAGTTCTGCTCAGAGTTGATGAAAAGAAAAGAGAGCAGAGCGCAAGGCATCACACTACAACTCACCTGCTTCACTCAGCTTTGAGAAGAATACTCGGAACTCATGTGAGACAGATGGGGTCCCTCGTTGAGCCAAAACGGCTCAGGTTTGATTTCTCCCATCACTCCCCGCTTTCGCTCCAACAGCTTGAAGATATAGAACACATGATAAACGAGTGGATAATGATGAACATGCCGGTTGAACACGAAAACATGAAACTTGAAGAAGCGTTGAAAAAAGGAGCGCTCGCCTTCTTCGGAGATAAATACGGAAAAATCGTTAGAGTTGTTAAGATAGGCGAGGTCTCGCTTGAACTCTGCGGAGGAACTCACCTTAGAAAAACGGGAGAAGCAGGAATCCTCAAAATAATAAAAGAGACATCTTCCGCTTCTGGTATAAGGAGAGTTGAAGCGGTTGCCGGATGGGAACTTCTCAACTACATAAGAGAAAAAGAAAAATTTGTTGAGGAAATAGCAAATGTCCTCAAGGTCTCTCCACAAGATATTATCCCTCGCCTCATCACTATAATTGACGAAAAGAAAAAACTTGAATCGGAAGTTGAATCTTTGAGGAAAAAGCTACTCTTTAAAATTTCAGAACCCGTCATAAAAGAAGTGAACGGTTTAAAGCTCGTTTTTGATCTTCTGGAAGGTGTTGGAAGAAAGGAACTCGGAGATATGGTAGATAATCTGAGGTCAAAATTTGCAGATTCTGTTGTAATACTTTTAAGCTATAAAGATGATAGAATTTCAATAGTTTGTGGCACTTCTGACGGTGGAAAATTAGATGCTTCAGAGATAGTGAAAGAACTTGCAAGGTTTCTCGGTGGAAGCGGAGGAGGAAGAAGAGATTTCGCAGAAGGAGCAGGGAAAATTAAAAAATCAAAAGAAGAGATTTTATCTTATATTCAGAAAATAATCTCTGAAATGTCAAGGTGATAGTTAAGTTATAAGATTTTTGATGCTGTCTGGTAGTTGAAGTCGCGTATTTTTAACCTTATCTCAGCTGCTTCAAGAATATCTTTGAGCATATCTACATAGGTTTTACCTGATACATAGTACATTTTTGCGAGGTGTCCATCCCAGCACCAGCCGGGGTTGGGATTCACTTCAAGGAGGTATGGGTTCCCATCATCATCAAGTCGCCAATCAAATCTTGCGTAATCTCTGCATTCCAATCTCTCAAAAAGCTTTATACAGCACTCCACTATGAATTTTTCAACTTCCTCGGGAATTTCGGCTTTGACCGACTTTATGTTCCAGTATGGGGAATCGGGGAGCCATTTTGCTTCATACCCGCATATCCTCGGAAGTTCTGGCGGAAGGCAAGAATAATCTTCTTCAATTATCGGCAAGACCTTGTAGTTTTCAGGAGGGTTCCCAATTATACCAACCGATAGATCTTTTCCTGCGAGGAATTTTTCAACCAGGATGGGTTTGTCGTATCCGAACTTTTCTCTTATTTCGCTTATAGCGTTTACGAGGTCCTCAGCGTTGAACACGACACTTTTTTGGGTTATCCCAAAGCTTGAATCGCCGAAATTTGGTTTGACTATTGCCGGGAAAGAGAAGGGAAGTTCAAAAGTCGTATCTTCTGGTTTTATGAAAACCGCAGGGGGGACGGGAATTCCCATCTCTTTCGCTATTCCGCGAACGAGGGACTTATCGTAGCAGTGTGCAAGGCATTGCGGTCCAGCTCCTGTATAAGGTATTCCCAGAATCTCAAGCAGAGCGGGAATGTGAAGCTCTTTTCTCGGGTCGTTGAAAAATCCCTCATCGCATAAGTTAAACACATAATCTATTTTCCCCTTCAGCTTTTCAAGGTCTTCTATCAGTGTATTGTGATTTGTCAGGTATATGAAGTTATAACCTTTTATCTCTTTCAAAGCTGAGACGAGTTTATTTATGGTGAAAAAGTCATCTTCATCAAAGTATCCGTTTGGCTTCAATTTATCTGGCTTTTTTGGGTCTCCCATCACTACTGCAATCTGTCTTGTTGAGCTCTTATTCTTGATTCTTATGGTTGTCCAATCTTTTTTAGCGACTGCTGATACTATTATTCTCCTTTCCATCATTCCTAAATCCTGATTTCTTTTTGATAGAGGAGATATTTCTTCACAGAACCTTATGTTATCAAACCCAGCTTTTTCTAAAATATCGTAAAGCTCTTTTGAGCCGTATAATCTCTCTGCGTAAAATTGGTCTGCTATAACTCCTTTTTCAGTATGGGTTACTACTTCTCTTGTGATGAGCCGTGTTCCGTCTTTTGAAAGAGACCTCTCTCTACATACAAAGTATTTTTTATCTATCCACTCCCACGAGCGTTTCTGAAAGTTATTCTTTATATATTCTCCATCTGCAACATCTATCAGAACTCTTCCCCATGGTTTCAGAACTCGGAGAACCTCTTTGAGAACTCTTATATCGTCTTCAATTGTATCAAAGTATCCGAAGCTGTTGCCAAGAATTAAGACCACATCAAATTCATCTGGTGGATAAGGTAATTTTCTCGCATCTCCTTCTCTGAATTTCACATTCAGCCCTTCTTTTTTAGCTTGCGCTTTTGCTCTCTGTATGAGATAGTGTGAGCGGTCAAGCCCTTCTACAAACTGAAAACCTCTCCTTGCTAACTCAAGCGAATGCCTCCCATGACCACAGCATAAATCAAGAATCTTCTCATCCTGCCTGAGTTTCAGAATATCAATAAAAAGGTCTATCTCCATCTTTGTTATTTCCTGATCATCTACTACATCTCCGTCTGTTTTGAGATATATTGAGTTGAATATCTTACGCCACCAGTCAGGTGGAACATATTCCTCAAGGTTTGAGACAGGACCGAGACAGCTTATCCTTACCCTACTTAAAGTTTTTCTTTCTGTATGTGTTTTTGCCATTTTCCCCTCCTCCCTTTTTTATAAGTCAAAATTTCTCTGATTTCAAAAGAACTGATGGAAAAAAACTCCCTTTTCTCTATTTTGAGATTTTTCGGGATATGAGAAAAAAAACTCACCCGAAACGATCCTTCCATTACTCGCCCTCTTACTCAAAAACTATAAAAAACTTTTAAATAAAAAGTTAAAAATTCCATTTTTCTTTTTCAATTTCTTTTTCCAAAATTTTTTTCTATTTTTTTAAATCGGAAGTATTTTCAATTATAGTTAATCTACCAACTTTTGACACTTATATCATGTTATTTTGAATTTGTGCTGTTTTGAGAGCAATACTAAGAATTTCAAGATAAGATGATTATTTTGCTCCTTCAAACCTACTAGTATATACTACGATACGAAAAGAAAGGTTGAGGAGCAGAAATAAAAGACAGAGAAAAAGTGCAACAAAATCTTGACTTCATGGGAAAATGTGATTAAATCATATATGGTAAGGAAAATAGGGGGTGAGCAGAAATGAATGGCAGGAAAGGGTTGGAATTTATCTTTTTCTTTCTTTTTGCGGTGCTTTTCAATGTGTGTCTTGAAAAGGGAAGTCAGAAGGAAGAAAGTAGAAAAACAGATGTAGTAAAGTTAGTAAGCGATACTGAAAGAAGGCTTGTAGAAAAGAGCGAAAAAGTTATATCAAATGGTTTTATTTCCGGGAAGTTAAGGGATGAGGGATTCAGAGAAGTGAGGGCATATATTCCCGAGTATGCTATTTTGGGTTGCGATAAGGTAAAGCTTGAGAGCAAATTTAAGAGATGAGCATGAGGGTTAAATTAAAATGTTTTGTTATACCTTTTGCTTTCGTTTTGTTTTCGTTGTGTGCAAAGAATGACTCTCATGTGAATAGCCATTTCGGGATATTTGAACAGTATTAACTGGTCAGTCACATATTATGTTATAAACTCTGCCGATGAGCTGAATGAACTGTGCAAGAACACAAGTTATGGTGCGGACGATTTTGAAAAATATGTTGATTTTGCAACTCAAACAATTATTGTTTTTGTCTCTTCGGCAACAGTGCCAATTGTTTCTGTAGAGCTCTGTTGGGCAAAAGTCTTTAATCTTATCGGGTATGTGGGGAGGATAGGAGATAACATATTTGTTAAATGGAATGGATATATGTTTTTTATATATCAACAGCCTGCTTCTGGTGTGTGTCCTCTTGTTATTTATCAACCTGTTCAACTTCCTCCTCCGTATTACAATGCAATTATAACTCACAAGAAGATTTATTCCAGATCTTTGATAGTAAAGTATGTTGATAGCATTTTATATATTGGTGGTAGTTTAGATATAGACAAAGGTTTTGTGGGAATATATAATATTGACCGGCTATTAGAAGATTATTGTTCTGCAAGTCCTGAGTCAAGAGTACTACCGGAAGAATGTGTGATATGTTTGAGAAAGATGAGGGAAAGCGGGGGTCTCCCGAGCGACTGTACTATGGAGCTGAAAGATCATAAAATCTCTCAGGATAACTGTCCATTGAGTTCAGAAATTCCCGAATGCACCACATGTAAAAATAAACTTGTGGAGTTGGAGAAAATGAAGAAGTATGGGGGGTATCCTGCGGGTGAGAAAATGGAAAACATAGGGGTTGTAATGATGGAATAAGGTTTTAATTTTTCTGGTCATACATGTTGTTTTTAACTTCTTTGTTTTTAGTACTTTCTCAGCCACCATTTTTAGTGCCTTTTATACCTTCACTTTTTGTTCTCTCGCTCATAAGAAAAAAGACAGATTTTTTGTTCTGGTTTTTATCGGGTCTGATTTTCTGGGCTGTGACGCTGAACTGGATTCCAAAAGCAGTAAAAACAGGGGGATTCCCAATACCTCTTGGCTTTCTCGCACTTATTTTGCTCTCCTCAATCCTCTCTCTTATCTCCACAACTCCATTTGGACTTCTTTCTGAAAAATTCAAAAGCAAGAACAAAATCCCTTTTTCTATTTCAGTTCCAATAATATGGACAGCGATTGAGTTTTTGAGGTTCAAGATTTTCCCGTGGGCTCCCTTTGGAATACAGCTTATCAACACCCCTTTTTCCCAGATTTCCGAGTTCACAGGTATTTTTGGTTTGAGCTTCCTTTCTCTTTTCCCTGCATCAGTAGTGCTTGACGCAATAGAAAGAAGAAAACCCAAACTCCTTTTTATCATTCCTCTTATACTCATACCTTTGTTTTTTATGGGGATTTTGAGGGAAAATCAGGTTGAGAGAGTTCTTGCAAGCCAAAAAGAGAAACTCAAGGTTATCTTATTGAGGACTGATTTTTCAAGACAGCAAAAGTGGCTTGAATTCAGAAGGACGATAGAGAGGGAGTTTGAGACAACTGAAGAAGCCATAGGCAAAGTGGGAGGAGAGGGTTCTCTTGTTGTGTGGCCTGAGACATCAATATCAGCACTCTTTGACCTTCTCAACACAAAGACATTATCATTTGTGAGAGAGAGGATGGAAGGAATTATTGAAAGATATGGGGTTGGGATGATAGTTGGGTCAATAGAGGGAGAAAAAAGTGGAGAGAAAGGGGTAATCTACGAGAACACAAGGTTTTTCAATTCAGCTTTTTTCATCACAGAAGGTGGTATATGGGTTCAGAGGAAGGAAAAACTTGTCCCTTTTGGAGAGTTCATACCTGCAAGAAGCATAATAAAGAAGATTGGATTTTTAGAGAGGGTTATAAGGAGGGTGAAATTAAGTGTGGAGCTTTCAAGCTGGGGAAGGAGGGAGATATTTGACTGGAGGGGTTTGAAATTTTCAGCTTTCATATGCTGGGAGATTTTGTTTCCGTCTTATGTGAGGGAGGCAGTGAAAGAAGGGGCGGACTTTATTGTGAACATATCAAACGATGTGTGGTTTGGCGGGGAATGGGGGGTAAAACAGCACTTTTACTATGCTGTGGCAAGAGCCATAGAGAACAGGGTATACATTGTAAGGAGTGTGAATAAGGGGATTGCCGGGATAGTGAGTCCATCAGGGAAAGTCATTTCTACATCTAATAAAGAAGGATATGTATGGGGAGAGGTGGGGAGAGGGCAAAAATCTTTCTACTCTGTGTATGGAGATGTTTTCCTTTACCTTGTCTCCTTTTTTGCTTTTGTTTTTTTATTCTTTGCTTCATCAAAAAAAATTGATTAGAATTCAAAGCAACTTCTTCCGAACTGGTCAAGACCTCTGATACTCTTCCCCCCATCCCGTTTGAACCACCTTTATTATGAAGTTTTTGAAATAGGCGGAAAAACTTGTGTCAAAAGATGAGCTTTGTGAATTTATTCTGCCATCAAATTTGGTTTGAGTTATCACATTTTTGCAAGCGGAGAAGAAAAACTCAATTTCCACCTCTCCTGTTATACCCACGGAATAATCTTCCATGAAGTTTTTTTATTTTGAGAGATTTTGAGAATGAGATGCTGGAATTTGTTTTTATTTTTTGTGGCTCTGAGCAAGTTTCATTCATTTTGATGATTTGCGCTTCAAGCTTTCCGTTTATTGAGAAAGTGTAAGAGGAGAAAATGGAATTTCTTTTGGCATTGAAGTTTTCTGCAAAAAGGTATGCTTTTTCATCGGATAGTTTGAAAGTTATTTTTCCGTGAATTGAATTTGTAATTTTTTCGTTCCACTTTCCTGTGCACAGATTTTCGCAATTTGAGAAATCAAGTGATATGAAGTTCTGGCTGACAGATATTGAGAAGTATCCAGAGATGTTGCATTTTGCGCTTGTGGTTTTTTCCTTGGAACTTGAGATATGGTTTTTCATTATCTGAGATGCAGGGTTCGGGGAGAGTGGATTGAGCGAAGTAAGAAAACCATGAGATTGATGATTTTAGGATTTGGTCTGGCTGTGGAGCTTTTATGATGAGGGAAATTCCTTTTATGATTTTGGGTGTTGCGGTTATTTATGAGGCTGCGGGATTTCCAAATGGAGGTTCAAGGATTTTTCTTTTTTCGTTCTGTCCGCAGAAAATGAGGAGGAAAGAGAGAGCGAACAAAAGAGCAATTCCTCTGTGCTTTCTGACTTTTTTCATTTTTTATTAATTTTATGATTTTTTACTGATTGAGGCAATCCGTTGATTTTTGCTGTTTTATTTTTTATTTGTTTTTTAGTTTTATGAGTTTGAAGGTTTTGCTCTTTATTTTTTTGGTTTTTGTCCTGCTTGAGATTGATTATAGTTAATTTACCAATTTTGCTTTTGATTTGGTTCTACCCTTTATAATCCCTAACCTTTTCTCCTCCCGCATTATAATATAATCTTAAAATAGTTTTGTTAAAACGGAGTGGTAAATAGTTCAAAAGTTAGTCAATTAACTATAATTTTCCTTATTCCTCAACTTTTTCGGAATGTTATAAATTTTTTAGTTTATAATGAAGATTGTTGTTGTTCAGACCGCTTTTTTGGGAGACCTTGTTTTAACTACACCCGTTTTCAGATTCCTTTCTGAAAGCTATGGTAGAGACAAAGTTTTTGTCGTCGCGCGACCTTTTGCACGGGATTTGCTCCTCAACAAAGTTATTCCGTTTGACAAAGATAAAAATAAAATTTTGAACTTTTTTGGGGTTATAAAATCTCTTGGAGATATAAAACCACAAATCGCTCTTGTTCCTCATCTTTCATCTACATCTGCCCTTATACCTTTTTTAGCCCGCATCCCACAGAGAATCGGATTTGAAGAAAACCCTCTCAGTATGCTCTTTGATAAAAAGGTGAAAAAATACTCCAAACACTTTGAACATGAAGCCGAAAGGATTTTCAAAATCCTTGACCCAATAAGAAAGAAAACAAAAAACGAAATCAATTCAAAATTGCTCCCCGAAATACATATAGAACAATCTCGCATTGATAAATGGAAAAAATTTTTTTCACATATAGGTGTAGAGCTTGAAAATAAAAGTAGTGAGAGAAAAAAAACGAAGAAAATAGTAGCTTTTGCTCCGTTTTCTAATTGGGGAACTAAATCTTGGTTCTGGTGGAGAGAATTTCTCGCTTGTTCAGATGAATTTAAAGACTTCATATTTGTTCTTATCGGCAAAGATAAAGTAGATGGAGATTTTCCACGAAATGTTGTAAATCTTTCTGGAAAAACAGACCTTCGTGATGTTGTTGCCATACTCAAAATCTCCAATATCTTTTTCGGTGTAGATAACGGACTTTCTCACATTGCATCAGCTCTCGGAAAAGCTTGCTTTGTTGTTTTCGGACCAACAGTCCCCGAGTTCGGTTTCTTCCCGTTTTTTTCTGATTTTCAGGTTGTTGAGGTCTCTGACCTCAAATGCAAACCATGCTCTCTACACGGTCCCAATTCTTGCCCGATGCAGCACTTCAAATGTATGAAAGAGCTCACCCCAAAAATAGTCGCAGAGCTATTTTTTGATTTTGTCAAAAGATTTGAAAAAAGTTAAACTTTCTCCTTCGTTTTAAGAGTTTTTGGTATGGAAGTGTTTATAACGGGAGCTTCAGGATATATCGGCAAAAGCATTCTCAAAATCCTCAAAGACGAGAAAAAGAAAGTGAGCGTCAGAGCGATTGACATAAAAGAACCACCTGATGAGTTCAGAGATTTTCTCTCCTTCCAGAATTTAGATGTTCGTTCTACTGATGTTGAAGGTTTTATGAAAGGTGTAGACGCGGTCATTCACCTCGCTTTCGTTCTCAACCCCCCACGCGATAGAGAGTCCGCTCGCTCAATAAATATAGACGGAACAAGGAATATACTCCTTGCCGCAAAGAAAAATAAAGTCAAAAAAGTTATCGTCCTGACATCAGCTACCGTTTACGGTGCTCATCCCGATAACCCCCTCTTTATGAAAGAAGACCAACCAATAAGAGGAGACCTAAATGTTGGCTTCTGGTATTCAGAAGATAAGGCAGTTCAAGATAGATTGGTTCAAGCTTTTGCCAGAGAAAACGAAGATATTTCCGTCTGCATAGTAAGACCTGTGATAGTTTTCGGAGAGAATGTAGAAAATTACATAGCTCAGGGGTTTTTCAACCCGCCAATCGTCAGCATACTCACAAAAAATATCCCGTTCCAGTTCATTCATGAGTTAGATGTTGCGAAAGCAATCGTTATGATGCTTGAAGATAATGCCTCAGGTCCTTTCAATCTCGCAGGAGATGGAGTTGTAACTCTGAAAAGAGCAGCAGAGATTATGAGAAAACCATGTATGAAAATTCCTAGCATTCTTCAAGTGCCTCTTGTGAACCTTATGAAAAAGTTCGGTATATTAGACCCAAATACTCCAATTGCTATTTTAGACTTTTTCAGGTATCCGTGGACGCTTGATACAACAAGAGCAAGGGAAGTCCTCGGGTTCAGACCAAAATACTCATCAGAAGAAACATTCTCAATCGCTTGGAAAGCTTACAGAGCAAAGAAAAAATCAAAAAAATAAACTGACAGAAATTTTTACCTTTATAGGAGCTTTGCTGTTTGTTAATTCTTCGGCTTTTTTGTTCTGTTCCTTTAAGAAATCCGTTATGGATAGAATAAGAATAAAAGACCTTCTTTTAAGATGTGTTGTTGGAATAAACGATTGGGAAAGAAAAGAAAAACAAGATGTACTGATAAATGTTGAGCTCTTCATTGATTTAAAAAAAGCTTCGTCAAAAGATGATATTTCCCTTACCCTTGACTATAAAAAACTGAAAAAAGAGATAGTAGAATATGTTGAAAAATCATCTCCGTATCTTATAGAAAAAATTGCAGGAGATGTTGCCCTTATATGTATAAATTATGAGCAGGTGAGAAAAGTAGTAGTTGAAGTTGATAAACCTTATGCGCTGAGGTTTGCAAGAAGTGTCTCTGTTGTTCTGGAAAGAGAGAAATCAGAAGTTTATATCGGACTTGGTTCAAACATAGAACCTGAAAAAAATTTAGAAAATGCGCTGAAATTGCTCTCTTCTTTCAAAGAGATAAAAATCAAAAAGGTCTCTTCTTTTTACATTACTCCTTCTATAAACGAGTGGGGAGAAGAGATGAGAAACCTTCCTTATTTTCTGAACGGAGCAATAAAAGTCCAAACATACTTTACTTTTGATGAGATGTCAGAAGTTTTAAAAGATATAGAAGTTAAGCTCGGGAGGATAAGAAGTGGCAAAAGCTTTGACCCGAGACCAATAGATATAGATATACTAATCTGGAAGGACTCCGAAGGTGTGGTGAAATTTTTGCATAAGGATTTGCTTGAAAGGAATTTTGTATCGTCGTGTGTATTTGAGCTTGAGCCAAACCTTCTTTTGGGAGAAAAACACATTCTGGAAATTGTGGAAAATCCGAAAATTAAAGTTGAGATGAAAAAAGCAGAAAACCTTGAATTTCTCAAAAGATTTGAAAGCGTATGAGTGTATGAAACTTCTTTGATTCCTTTTTCAGAACTATATTTTGTGTGCGGACTGAATAGTAAAATTATTTTTTGTATGATAGAACTTCCTTTTGAACTTACGCTTCGTGAAATTTCTCAAATCTGTGAAGGAAAAATCTTTCAACCGAGAAACGATTCACAAAGTTCTGACGAGCTGAAAATAAAGTATTTATCTCTTGACACGCGAGAGCAGGTTTCAGAATGTCTCTTTGTCCCTATAAAGGGTTCAAGGTTTGATGGACACGATTTTATAGAAGAAGCGCAGAAAAAAGGAGCAAAAGCCACAATCTTTTCAGATTACGAAAAAATCAAAAAGCTCAATCTATCTATACCATGCATCTTCGTTGAAGATACAAAGGAAGCTTTCTTGAAACTATCTTCTTATATAAGAAAAAGGGTTAATCCTCTTGTTATAGCAGTTGGGGGAAGTGCGGGAAAAACAACAACGAAAGAGCTCATCTATTTTATGCTGAACTGCTCGGGACTTTCTGTGCATAAAAGCAAAAAAAGCTTCAACAATGAGATCGGGGTTTCAATATCTATGTCTTCTTTAAAGAAAGATACCGAAATCGCGGTCTTTGAAATAGGAACTTCATCTCTCGGTGAGATAGAGAAACTTACAAAGTTCGTTGAACCAGATTTTGGAGTTCTCGTTTCCTACGGAAAGGAACATCTTGAAGGTCTGAGGTCTCCCGAATTCATCCTCAAAGAAGAAACATATCTTACTGACTTTGTTGCAGGGAAGGATGGGGCGGTCTTTATCAACATAGGAATAGAAGAACTGAAAGATTACTTTCTCAGATTGAATTTTCACAAAAAGGTCGGTTTCCTGATGCCACTTCAGAAAAATCAGAAGAAAATTTCAAAAGAGAAATTTTTCGGCTTCATAGAACCAGAACTTTTGAAAATGCCCAGATTTGATTTCGTATTGGTTTATCCTTGTAATGTTTCCAGAAAGTTTGAGACAGAATTTGGTATCTATGTGTCATTTTCGGGTGAGAAGAAAGAGTTCCATATAAGAACAAATCTTGCTCCTCACTTTGGTTCTAATCTTGCGTCAGCTCTATCTGTTTTCATTTTCTTCTTCCATTACGTAAAGGGAGAGAACTTTGAGCGTATAATAAATGAGAGGATTCAGAAGATAAACTTTTTTGATTTTAAAAATGAGTCAAGCAGGTTCAATGTTTTTGATTTAGGAAAATTTGTTGTTGTAGATGATTCGTATAATTCAAATCCTCTTTCGCTTTCTGCTTTGTTCTATTCTGCGGGATTTCAGAAAGGAAAAAAGGTCTTTGTTATAGGAGATATGCTGGAACTCGGAGAATTCTCTGCCACAGAACACCTCAAAATAGGTGAGGTCGCAGATATGTATCTTGAAAAAGATAGCTCTTTCTTTTTCATCTCTGGTGAGTTTGAAAAATATATGGAAGAAGGATTGAGGAGAAAAGGGTTTCAGGTCAGTGTTTTCAAGAAAAACGATGAACTTTTTGAAAGTTTGAGGAAAATTGATTTTGATTTTATTTTCTTCAAGGCATCAAGAGCAAGAAAGTTTGACCTCATCGCACGAGATTTTATAAATAACTTCAAACCAAGTTAGAGAAAACCTTCTCCTTATTTTGTGTGTGATTCTATTAGGTTCTTTAAATTTCTCTCCAGAGCTGTTGTGATGATCTTTCTCTTTTCTCTTCTGTCTCTCGTCTCAATGTTTGAAAAATCAAGAGGTTCCCCGATTATAACCTCTATCTTCCCTCTCCTTGGTATTATTGTTTTCGGAGGATAAACCTTGTGAGTTCCTATAATTCCAACCGGCACAACAGGTAAGTTCAGAATATCAACTATAAATCCAATTCCCTCCTTGAAAGGTAAGAGTTCGTTGGGTTTCCTTCCAGGCTCACCTCTTGTCCCCTCCGGAAATATGCAGAGTATATCGGGTTTTTCTTCATCTAAAACTCTTATTATATCTTTTATTGAAGATACGGGAGAACTTGCTTTGACTATTGGATGGTTCTGGATTTTCAGTCCCCATCCTATTACAGGAATTTTCAGAACATCTTCTTTTGCAAAAAACTTTATCTTTCTGTTTTTGAATGCGAGAGTTAGTGCAGGAATGTCAAGGAAACTTATGTGATTTGAGCATATTATGAACTTTTCTAAATTCAGATTTTTTTCTCCAAATACTTCAAGCTTTATGTTGAAGATTTTGAAGAGTAGTTCAAACCATTTTTTTGTATGTTTTTCTGAAAGCTCTCTCATCCGTCTATTCCTGATGAAAAATGGAATGGCTATTATGGTGAAGAAGAAGGGTATAGATACCCCAATAAAAACAGATGATTTGAAGATTCTTTCAGCGTAATTTACTTTTTCTTCATATGCTTCCATCTTTTAAGATTTTTTATCTTTGATATTTTCTTTTTTTGCAAATGCTGTTTCTTTATATTAATTTGAAAGATTAAGTTTTTTATGGGTTTGAGGAGGATAAGTGATTTATTCTGGTCTGCTATTATAACAATATGCGGTTTTTTTTCGATATTTATTTCGTTTGCGATAGTTTTTGTTCTTGTTAAAGATTCAATTCCCTTTTTTTCTCATGTTGATATTTTTGAGTTTTTGACAGGCAGGGAGTGGACTCCTCTTTTTGCGACAAAGAAGTTTGGAATTTTACCTCTTGTGAGTGGGACTTTGCTTACTACCTCTATTGCACTGCTTGTTGCAGTTCCAGTAGGTATTACCATCTCCATATTTTTGAGTGAGTTTTCGTCTTCAAGGTTAAGGGAATTTTATAAGCCCGTTCTTGAATTCCTTTCTGCTATTCCAACTGTTGTTTATGGATATTTTGCTCTTTTATGGCTTACTCCTTTTCTGCAAAAGTTTATCCCCAAATTGCAGTCCTTCAACGCTTTGTCTCCCGGAATAGTGATAGGGATAATGATTTTACCTTATGTCTCCTCAATTAGTGAAGATGTTATGAGAGCTGTCCCTCATAGTTTAAGAGAGGCATCTTATGCTCTTGGGGCATCGCGAATTTACACCGCTTTCAAGGTGGTTATACCTGCTTCATTTTCCGGAATATCTTCTGCATATATTTTGGGAATTTCAAGAGCAATAGGGGAGACGATGATAGTCGCGATTGCAGCTGGTATGCTTCCTCAATTCACTTTCAATCCTCTTGAACCAATTCAAACAATGACCGCATATATAGTTCAGGTATCTTTGGGAGATGTCCCTTACGGGACGATTGAATACTCAACAATTTTTGCTGTCGGACTTTCTCTTATTGTTATCACGCTTATCTTCAACACATTGGCTTTTATTCTCAAAGAAAGATTCACTCAAAAAATTAGGTAATCTATAAGCAAAATCAAAACTTCCGGAAAATAAAAATATAAAAAAAGATTTTCTTCTGAAAAATTCTGAAATACAATAAAATTCTGTATAAATAGAAAAATTATATTTGTGGTTTTAGCTATTTAGAGTATGGATATAAGTTTCATAGAGAGTTTAAAGATTGAATCATACAATTTTCTCACATATAATGTAAATGAGAGAGAGAAATTCCTCTGCGGTGTTGATATATACAAAGATATAACTCACGAGTATTTCAGAAAGGAGAAAGGAGAAGAGAAAAACATAGTTCCTCTGATAACATGTGGAAGAATTGAGTTCATCTATACCTCTTTTGATTTTTTGGGATTAGACGGATTTGAAAAGTTGAGCGGTTGGGATGCTTTCTCTCACCTTGTAAAACTATCTGCGGGAATAAACACCATGATTTTCGGTGAAACACATATAGTAAATCAGATAAAAAATGCCTTCTTTTCCGCAAGAAAAAACGGTCTTTGCACCGATAAGATGATAAACTTGCTCGGAGAGATCATCAGAATATCAAACTCGCTCAGAAAAAAGCTCAATATAGAAGAGAAAAACTTCTCAACTTTTGTTCTGAGCAAAGCAGAAGAAACTTTTGGCTCTCTTGAAGATAAAAATTTGTTCGTTGTCGGTACAGGGGCTGTTGCACACGATGTCTTCAAAATCGCACCAAAATTCAAAAAACTCATAATCTACTCCCATAGCAGAGAAAAAGCAGAAGAAAGAATAAGAAGGTTAAAGCAGTTTTTAGATACTGAAATTGAGTTTGTCTCCTCTGTACAGGAGGGACTGGAAAAGGGAGATGTTGTTGTTCTTGCAACCCGTCATCCCGGCTTCCTCGTGAAAAAAGAAAACTTTGAAAAACTCAGCAGAGATGGAGTATTAAAGCATGGGAAGAAGTTTTTGATAATAGATTTTTCTTTCCCACGCAATGCAGACCCAGAAATAGAGAAATTTGAAAATGTCCGACTTTTCAATGTTGATTCAACGGCTATCTTGAAGATAAATCCTGAAAAGCTTGAACTTGCGGAAAAATTCATAAACGATGAAATAGAAAAAATCAGATCAAGATATGAATACAGAAAAAGCGTCTCATATCTTTCTGAGATGAAAGTAGATTTTGAAAGCATAATATTTGAACACCTGATGAAATATACAGACCTCCCGCAAGACGAAATATTTACAATAGCAAAGTCGCTTTCTAAAAAACTTCTCGCAAGATTCTTTGAAAAAGAAAAAACAAAAATGTAAGAGCAATTGAAATCAAACCTATTCGGCACCTTGTAAGAATAAAAGATAATCAGTATAGCATAATTTATTGAATGAAATTTAAAATCATTGAAAACAAGTTAAACAATTTTTCACACTTTTTTTATAAAGTGATTAAATTAGATTCGTGCGAGAAAGAAAGAGAAGCAAACAAACTATTTATCGCACCATCACACTATTTATAACATCACTATTTTTTATAACCTTATCTATGTCTTATGGACAGAGAATAGGAGAGAAAGCCGAAAATTCTTTCTCATGTTCATTCGGTAAAAAAACAGCAGGAGGAGGTGGCTCACCTAATCCACCACCACCCCCACCACCGCCAGAACAAAAAGGATATGTGATTTTGAGAGTGAAAAATGCTAACTCCGGCTCACCTGTTGAAAATGCATCAGTATATGCAAACGGAGTCCTCGTTTCTCAAACGTCGCCCGGTGGAGTTGCTTACTTCCCTCTGAACCAAGACCAATATAACATCAAAATTGAAGCGCCGGGATTTTCCCCAACTTTCTACAAAATAGATGTCCAAAAAGATACAATAACATCTCTTGAAGCAAACCTCCTGCCTTACAGGTTCTCCACCGATTTTGATACATCTTCTCCAACAGTGATAACAGATAGAGCATCGGGAGTGAAAATTTCTCTTCCGGGCGGGGGACTGAAAAAGCAAGATAACTCCCTGTACTTCGGAAAAGCTTACATAAGTATCGCTTATCTTAATCCGTACGACCCATTGCAGATTTCTTCTTTCCCCGGGAATTTCGTTGCGGAAAGAACTAATGGAGAAAAAGTCCTTCTTGAAACATTCGGACCAATAGAGGTCAGAATAACCTCTGAATCCGGGGAAATTTTGAACCTTCCTGATGGTGTATCAAGTGAAGTTATTTTCCCTATCCAACCAGATAAAGTTGATTCTGTTCCAGATATTGTCCCTCTCTGGTATTTTGATGAATCAAAAGCAGAGTGGAAAGAGGAGGGTGTTCTTGTAAAACAGGTTGTAGATGGTAGATATGTTCTGAAAGGTTATGTCTATCATTTTTCTTGGTGGAATCCAGATATTCCTTCTGATACGACTTGCATAAAAGGGGTTCTGAAAGATGAAAATGGGAACTATGTTGTTGGTGCTCAGGTATGGTCGGAGGGAGTTGATTATCAGGGAGCAGATTGGTCGGGAAAATCAAGAAGAACTGATTCGCAGGGTAGATTTTTCACCTTTGTCAGAAAGAACTCAAAAGCAAATGTGTTTGTATATCTTGCAGATGGAAGAAAATTTTTGCTCTCACAGGTTAATACTCCTTCTTCTCCTTCATACTATTACAAAGATTGGCTCCAAAATCCTGACTCTGCTTGGACAATATGCCAAGATATAGGAGAATTCACAATAGGCAGTATAAAAGTTATTTTGAGGTGGGGTAATAAAAGTTGCGACCTTGATTTACATATAACAGGTCCGAACGGTTCGGGTGGTAGATTCCATGTTGCAACAAAACTCTGGGGTAGAAAAATAGTTTCTCCTTATGTTGAGATTTTAGGAGATGATTATCCGGAGGTTGTATCTATATCTCCTTACTTTCAGGGTGTGTATAGGGTTTCTGTTTTTCATAATAATCCGAATGATACTAATTGTGGAAGGTTGCTCAAAGATTCAGGTGCTTTGATTCAGGTGTGGAAGAATCATAAGGTTATAGCTACGGTAAGTCCGCCTTCGTCTGGTTCAGGGAACCTCTGGAAGGCATTTGATATGCTTGTTTGGAGCGGGGGGATAACGATAACACCGATCGGAGAAATTGTAAATGGAGATTATTGCAGTCCGTATCATCCTGACCCGAGCTTTGAGAGTGCCTGTCCCTCAAATAGTCCACCGACATTTTCTGCAAGTGTTCCTTCATCTGTTGAGGGTGGAAGTATTGTTTTCATTCCGTTGACAGTAAATGACCCGGATGGAGATAATCCAGAGATAAAAGTTTTAGCTTCTGGTGATTTCGGGAGGTTTATGGTCTCTCAGGAAAATAAGGTTATTGGTTGGGAGGTTGCCGATGTTTATAAATCTAAGACCGTTTCTTTCACCATAGTTGTAGATGATCTACGGGGTGGAGTAATATCGCAGACATATAATGTTTCTGTTATCCCGACAAAATCATTCAAGATATGGGAGTTTGCTTCTTATGACCCATCTTTTGGCAGGTCTTTGTTTGATATTGCTATGGCATCAGATAGCTTTTTTACTGTTCTTATAGGTTCTGGTGCAGATTATGTTGTCAAATTCAGCAAGGAGGGTAAGGTTTTGGCTCGCAAAGCGTTCTCTCATATATATGATATAGCTCTTGGAGATAACGGAGTTTATATCGCATGGGATGCCGGTGGAGGGATATTTGTTCTCAGCAAGTATAATCTTGACCTATCATCTGCTATATGGGAAGTTGTTGCTACTACATCTGGAAGAAGTTTTATGGCTGTTGATACTTTGTCTGACGGAGTTGTTGTGGCTTTTGTAGAAGGTGGAAACTATGTTGTAAGAAAGTACACTCACTCTGGAAGTGTTGTGTGGGCGACATCTTTCCCGAAAGCGGGCAACTATCAGCTGTGCTGGGTAAATTGTCTCAGAACAGAAAAAACAACCGGAGAAACTTTCTTATCTATTTATGAAGATTATTTGTCAGGGCAGGACTATCAGAAGATTTTCAGAGTTTCCTCTTCTGGTGTTCTTCTTGGGAGCAAAACATTTTCAAACTGGGCTCTCGTTCCAATATATCCGCTTGGTACTTCAATATATGTGATAAGGAATTGGACATACCTTGAAATCTACGATCTCAATTTCAACCTTGTGAGGTCTTTGAATATATGCTCTGATTTTTCTATGTGTGAATACTGGATAGTTGACCTTCATGTTTCAGGAGACAAAATTTTTGCTCTGGGTCAGTATAGTATATATAACGACAACTTTGAATGGGTAAAAGATTCTCTTGCCTTTTTAGTTTTTGACCTTGGATTTGGACTTAAATACTACAAGAATATAGGTGTTTCTTTGGAGAACATTGCAGAATATGGGTATGGAATATATTATTCGGTTGATTCTGTTTTCGTTGTTGGTGAATATCATCCTTCTTCTTCTGTGAGGTATCCGTTTGCTTTGAGGTATTACTTCAAGTAAAAATTGGTGGAAGTTCCAGTCCCGCTTTTTCATCGTATCCGAATTTTATGTTCAAGTTCTGGACCGCCTGTCCGCTTGCTCCTTTGATAAGATTGTCTAAAACGCTCACAAGCATGATTATGTTGTCTTTGCATCTTATTCCAACTCTTATGAAGTTTGTCCCTGTTACAGAGTAAATGTCTGGAAGTTCCTCGCCCCAGAAATCAAAGAAGAAGTTTTTCAGCGAGAAATTCTGATACTCTTCAAGTACTTTGTCGGGTTCGGGTTTTTCATCAAGTTTTATCCATATTGTTTCAAGAATTCCTCTTTTTGCTGGTATAAGTTGAGCTGTGAAATTTAAAGGTGGTGATATATCAAAAAGTTCTTTTAATTTTTCCTGCATTTCTGGCACGTGTCTGTGTTCAGACCATGCGTAGACCTTTATGTTTTCGGAAAGGTATGCGAGTGTAAGGTGTGGGAGCGCCTTTCTACCTGCCCCTGTGACTCCGCTTTTTGCATCAACTATAATCCACTCAATGATTAAACCTTGTTTTTTTGCGTAGTTAATAAGTGGTGCTGTTGCAAGAAGCGTGGCTGTTGGATAGCATCCCGGATTTGCTACGATTTCACTTCCCTTTATTTTTTCTCTGTAAAGCTCGGTAAGTCCATAAGCTGTTTTCTGTATAGCAGATGGTATTGCATGGTCAAAACTATAAACTTTTTTATACTGTTCTACATCTTTGAACCTGAAATCTGGTGAGAGGTCTATGATAAAGCTTGATATTCCAAGCTCAACGATTCTTGATACTATTTTGTGAGCTTTGTTTTGTTCTGTGCAGAAAAATATGGCGTCAGAACCTTCTAATCTCTCTTCTGAAAATTTCTCTATTTTTGAAACTTTTTGAAGGTATTTTCTGAAAGAGGGTATTGCTCTGGTTATTTCAAGTTCTGTTTGCTCTTCTTTTTGTTTATCATCTTCTGATAGGGTGAGGAGTTGTATTTCATCAACGCATGGGTGGAGTGAAAGAATTTTTATCGTTTCTGCTCCTGTATATCCTCTTGGTCCAACGACCGAAATTTTCAGTTTATTTTTCTTTTCCTTGTTTTCATCTCCTTTTCCCATAAAACAAAAGGTAATTTTCTCTGTTGCTTCTTGCGGATTCATCAAAAAGGTATGGTGATTTTTTGGCAAATTTTTCTAAAACTTCGGTATTTTCCCATCTGCAAGAATAATTGTGAGGTTGTACTTTTGATTATCTTTTCTTCCACTGTTGGGTTTTTCTTGCTTTTCTTCTTCCGTACTTTTTCCTTTCAACTTCTCTCGGGTCGCGAGTCAGGAGCCCGTGTAGCTTCAAAATTTTTCTCAGGTCCGGCTCCTTTTTGACAAGAGCTTTTGCTATTCCGTGAGCGACTGCCTGTGCTTGTGCAGATGGACCTCCACCCTCTACTGTTGCAAAAACAACATATTTTTCAGTTCTCTGTGTCAGTTCAAAAGGTCTTCTGACTACAATTTGCAGATACTTATCTTGAAAATATTTATCGTAAGGAATCCTGTTTATAAATATTTCATGGGTGGGATTAGGATTATTTTTTTGCCATATCCAGACCCTTGCAACCGCTCTTTTTCTTGCTCCTCGTTCCGGAACTTCTCCTTTCGGAACCTTAACTTCAACTTTCTGAACTCCTATCATATCTTTCAATTTAAAATTGAATTCGCCTGAATTTTTATTTTTTCAGGTTTTTTATTGCGTTGCCTTGCGATTAAAAAATCACTCAAGTGAAATTTTAATGTTCTGTCTTTTCCCCTCTCTTAATATTTCAAACTCAACTGATTTCGCCTTTGATATTTCTTCTTGAAGTATTTCTATTCCCTTTTCGTTCTGAGTGCTTTTCCCGTTTACAGATATTATTATATCTCCCCTTTTTAATTTACCGTCTGATGGAGAACCTTTCCTGACATCAGATATTACTATTCCTTTTGATTTGAAAAACTCTTCAAGTTCGGGAGTTATAAGCTGGACAGAAAGTCCTGCCTTACCCCATATATCTTTTTCTGCTTCTGATTCAGGAACCTTTATTGATGCTTCAAGTATCTCTTTGCTTATGAATATTTTTGATCCTGCTATCAGCGCAAGCGCTATTGCATCAGAAGGTCTTGAATCTATATATATAAATTTGTTCCCCTGTTTCAGTTTTATGAACGCATAATATGTGTTATTTTTTATTTTGGTTATTTTGATTTTCTCTATTTTTCCTCCCAGCTTTTCAATGACAGATTTTGTCAGGTGGTGCGTGAGAGGTCTTGGAGGTTTTTCACCTCTTAATGCCATATCAATTGACATCGCCTCTGCAAAACCTATCCATATAGGAACAAACCTGTTTCTGTTCTGAGTTGAAAGTATAACAACCGGTGTTCTTGAGAATCTGTCTAAAATCAAACCTTCTATCTTTGCCTCATATTCTTCTCCGCCTTCTTCTTTTTCTATGTCTCTCTCTTCTTGTTTTTCATCGCCCGTTTTTTCTGCTGATACATACGAGAACTTTTCTGCGCTTATACACGGACTCCTTATGATTGCCGAGATTGAAAATACATAGAAAGCTATTACTGCTGTGAGCTTAAATCTTGATTTTCTCATATCTAAAAAAATTTAATGCGTGAGGAGAATTTTTGTTGTTTTTTAACGTTGTAAGATTTTACCCATAAAATTCTCTAAATCTTTTGCGAGTTTAATATCTTTCTCGGTTATTCCGTTTTCGGAATGTGTCATCAGTTTTATCTTTATTCTTTTGTATCCAAATTCAACATCTGGATGATGAAAATGCGCCTCCGATATTCCTGCAATAAGATTTACAATAATCATCGTTTCTTTGAAGTTCTTCGTTTCTATATCTCTTACTATGTGTTTCCCATCATAATACCAGTTCTTTATCTGCGATAACTCTTTTTCTATCTCCTCTTTTGTCATCACCATAACAGATTTAATGTATTCAAGTTGTTTTTGAATTTTTGAATTTCATTTTTGTTTCCTGCTTTTGCGGACTAAATTTCTGTGCTTCTCAACAATATCTCCTTATAAATTACTTTTCAGCTTATGAAGAAGGTTGTTTTGGCTTATTCTGGGGGACTTGACACTTCTGCGGTTTTAGTTTACCTCAGGAAAAAAAATTACAAAGTTATAGCTTTTTGCGCAGATATAGGACAGAATGAAAACTTTGAAGAAGTTAAAAAAAGAGCTATTGAGTTAGGAGCAGAAAAAGTTATAGTGGAGGACCTGAAAAACATCTTCGCAAAAGAATACATCTTCCCCATGCTCAGAGCAAATGCTGAATATGAGGGATACCTTCTTGGAACCGCAATAGCAAGACCTCTGATAGCGAAAAGGCAGGTTGAAATAGCTCTTGAAGAAAAAGCCGACGCATTAGCTCACGGAGCAACAGGAAAAGGAAATGACCAGATAAGGTTTGAACTCACATATATGAGGTTCGCTCCTCATCTTGAAATCATAGCTCCTTGGAGAGAGTGGAACTTCAAATCAAGAAAAGACCTCGTTGAATTCCTGAAAAAAGAAGGTTTTGAAATAAGCTACGAAGAAAAACAGTATAGTGTAGATGAAAATCTCATGCATACAAGCTTTGAGGGAGGAATAATAGAAGATATTGAAAAGCCATATCCAGACCATATCTTCAAAAAGGTTGTGCCTCCCGAAAAAGCAAAAGATGATGGAGATATTGTTGAAATATTCTTTCAGAACGGAGACCCCATATATTTGAACGGTGAAAAATACGAACCCTATGAGCTGATAGCACACCTTAACGATATAGCAGGAAAAAATGGAATAGGAATAAGAGATGTTGTGGAAACACGAGCAAACGGTCTCAAATCAAGAGGAATTTATGAGACACCAGGAGTGGAAACAATAATCTTTGCAAGAAAATCTCTTGAAGCAATCTGCCTTGACTACAATGTAAGAAGAATATCTCAGATTTTAGCTCCTCTTTACTCCGAACTTGTTTATAAAGGATTCTGGTTCTCCCCAGAAAGAGAAATGCTCCAGTTTTTCTTTGATAAAGTTTCTGAAAGAATAACCGGAAAAGTAGTCCTCAAGCTATATAAAGGGAATTTCAAAATTCTTTCAAGGAACTCTCCTTACTCTCTTTATAAAAAAGAAGCGGTGAGCTTTGAGACATCTGGAGAACTCGTTAAATGGGCAGAAGGTTTTATAAGAACGATGGGACTTCGTTTTCTGGTAAATCCAGAAAGATAAGTTTTCATCTTCACCTTGTCAATCTTATCAGACCTACGACTTCAAGAAACTTCAAGAGTGAAATGAAAAGAAGAATTGAACCGAAAATCTTTTTTATGGTTGATGGTTTTAGTTTTGTTGAACTTATGTATGAGCCAAGAAAAGCTCCAAGTATTACTGGGATAGAAAATTTAGCTATGCTGTAAATATCTGGTTTTATTTTTGTAGCTTGTCCTATGAAGCCAGAGATTGAATTTACAAGTATGAAAACTGCTCCTGCTGCTGATGCTTCTTTTTGATTCATAAATTTCATCTTCACAAGAAGAGGTATAAGAAATATGCCACCACCTATCCCGACTATTCCTGAAAAGAAGCCGATTGCAGAAGATAGAAAAAGAGCTATTAACCATTCAAGAAGACCCTTTTCCTCTACATCTTCTTTCTCTAATTTTTTTCTTTCAAAAAGCAAGCTTACTCCAACTGATACCAGAGTGATTATGAGAAGAATGTTGAAAGTTCTTTCTTGAACGATTACTTTTCCACCTAAAAATGATGCAGGGAATGAAAAGATGATGAGGGGAATTGTCTTTTTGTTGAAGTTTCCAGACCTTATCCATATTATAGATGATGTTAGAGAAGATATTACGCTCAAAAATAGGGCTAATGATGGTATAATTTTGTAGTCTATTTTCATCATAGAAAAGTAGGCGAGGAAAGCAGAAGCTCCGCCAAGTCCCGTTGATGAGTAAAAAAATGCGGTGATGAAAAATACAAAAAGCCAGAATATAACTTCAAGATTGTGCATATACCAACATTTTTTAAAATTTGTATTAAAGCAACATGGCTTTTTCTGATAAATCCAAGAAGAAGGAGAAAACGAGTAATTTCAGATTAAAACTCTCCCTTTTTGTTTTTTCTGCTCTTATTTCTGGTTATATATTCAGGGCTTTTTATATATCTTTTTACTCAGGTAATCTGAAAAATATAGCGGAATCGCAGAAGAAAACCACAATAGTGCTGAAAGGTAAAAGAGGTGAAATCCTTTCATCTGAAAACGAAGTACTTGCAAAAGATATCCCATCTTATTCACTATGGATAAATCCACTTTCAATATCAAGAGATGAAAAGAAAAGGGAAGCAGTTCTCATTATTGCAGGTAAGCTCGGAATAAAACCATCGGAGCTTGAAAAAAAATTATCAAAAAAAACACACTTTATCTGGCTTAAAAGACAGCTTTCAGAACAAGAATTTGCGTCTGTTTCAGAAATCATAAAAAAATATGGACTTTCCGAACAAACCGTCGGTTTTATAAAAGAATGGAAAAGATTTTATCCCTACGGAGAGGTAACAGCTCATATCACAGGATTTACAAATGTTGATTCCGAGGGTTTGAGTGGTCTTGAACTATACTACGATGATTATCTGAAAGGTAGTAAAGTAAAGCTAACAGTTCTCAAAGATGCGCTTGGAAGAATAATAATGAAAATGCCACCAGAAGAACCTCCAAAAGGCAACAAAATAAAAACGACAATAGATATTGATTTACAGCTTATTCTTTACAAAGAATTGAAGGAAGGGATTGAAAAGTTCAAAGCAAAGGGTGCTTTTGCTCTTGCTATGAGAGCAAGAACAGGAGAAATAATAGCCGCTGTTTCCTTCCCTACATATAACCCAAACATACATCAAGAAATAGCTGAATCACTTGAAAAAACAATTCTTGCTAACTTTTATCAGACCGTCTTTGAACCCGGCTCAACTTTCAAAGTTTTTACTATCGCGGTTGCCCTTGAAGAAGAAATTGTGTCTCCAGATGATGTTTTTTACTGCCATGAAGGAGAATGGAAATTTCAGACAAAGGTTATAAATGATGTCAAAAAAATAGGATATGCTAATTTGGAGCAAATAATTGCTTACTCCTCAAATATATGTGCAGCTCAAATCGCCCTGATGATAGGTAAAAGAAAGTTCTGGTCATACCTTGATAAACTTGGCTTTGGGAAAAAAACTGGTATAGACCTTCCGGGAGAAGAAAGGGGGCTTTTCTGGCATTACTCCAAGTGGTATGATTTAGACCTCGCCTCGCTGGGGTTTGGACATTTCATAGCTACTACACCAATGCAAATTATAGTTGCCTTCTCAGCTTTTGCAAATAACGGCTATGTGATAAAACCATTTATTGTCAAGCAAATTATTTCTCCATTCGGCGATGTGATAGCCGAAACAAAAACAGAAATGAAAGATAAAGTGTTCTCTGAAAGAACTGTTCAGCTTATGAAGAAGTTTTTGAGAGCAGTTGTACTATATGGAACAGGAAAGAGAGCTGAAATACCTTTATATTTATCTGCTGGAAAAACAGGAACATCAAAGAAAATAGAAAACGGTGTTTATACTCAGAAGTATTTTGCTACTTTTTTGGGATTTGCTCCATACGATGACCCTGAGGTAATACTTTATGTGGGTTTTGACGAACCATCGGGAGGTATGTATTACGGGGGAGAGGTTGCGGCTCCTGTTTTTTCTTCGTCTCTTCAAAAGTATTTTGCAAAGAAAATGGTTCCTCCTCCGGTTTCAAGTTCTGATATAGCTGAAAATCAAGATAAAATTCATTATCCAACTTATGTTTCTGATTTTTCAGATTTGCTGACTTTATCGGGTTCACATCAGGATTTTTCAGGTTCTCAAGATAAAAATAATTTGTCTCTGCATGATGTTTTGGATTCTCTTCAGAAGAAAGGTAAGCCAATAGTTATCAGAGGATACGGATTTGTTCAAAAAATAGAGGAAAAAGAAGATAAGATAGTCGTCTTTTTATCTCCGCAATGAATTCAATCAAATGCTCCTACTATGTATTTTTCTGTAAGTTTGTTTGATGGATTTACAAAAATCTTCTGAGTTCTGTCGTATTCTATGAGTTCTCCAAAGTACATAAACATTGTGAAATCTGATATTCTTGCTGCTTGGCGTGGGCTATGTGTTACTATGATGATTGTTATGTTTTTTTTCAGTTCTACGAGGAGTTCTTCTATTTTAGCTGTAGATACCGGGTCAAGAGCAGATGTTGGTTCATCAAGTAAAAGTACATCTGGTTCTGTTGCTATTGCTCTTGCTATGCATAATCTCTGCTGCTGACCGCCTGAAAGTTTGTATGCGTTTTCTTTGAGTTTGTCTTTCACCTCTTCCCACAGTGCAGCCATTTTTAGTGCTTTTTCTACTCTCTC
This sequence comes from bacterium HR19, assembly GCA_002898315.1. Classification (GTDB taxonomy): domain Bacteria; phylum Calescibacteriota; class Calescibacteriia; order Calescibacteriales; family Calescibacteriaceae; genus Calescibacterium. The sequence continues at coordinate 67,179 of BEHV01000007.1, forward strand.
ATCTAACTCCTCTTTGCTTTTTATCCCGTTTATTCTGAGTCCGTACGCTACATTTTCATATATTGATTTTGGGAAAGGATTTGGTTTCTGGAAAACCATTCCAAACCTTCTTCTTATGATGTTGAGATTTTTTTTCTCCGATAGTATGTTTTTTCCATCAGGGTAAATTATTATCTCTCCTTCGTATTTTATGTCTGAGTATAGGTCGTGCATTCTGTTGAAGCATCTTAAAAATGTTGTTTTCCCGCATCCAGAAGGACCAATAACTGCGGTTATTTTTTTCTCATATATCTTCACTGATATGTTTTTTAAGATTTGGTTTTTCCCGTAGTAAAAGCTGAGATTTTTCACATCAAGTTTAACTCTGAGTTCATCTTCCTTCCTGCTTATTATCTCATATTCTTGATTTGGTTTTTGAGAACCAGAAGATGCTTTTTCGCTTTCTCTATATTCGGCTGTCCCAGAAGGAATTGAGCTGGAAGACCCTTCGTATTTTCCTTTTTTAGTTTCTGTTTCAGCGATTATCATCATAAATTGCTGGTTAGTGATTTTTCTATGTTTAAAAAAAGCCCCTTCAAAATGTTAATGTCTTTTTCTGTGAATTCAGATTTTTCTGAAAAAAATCTTCTCATCTTCTCCATTTTCTCTTGGATTTTTTCTGAATCCAAGTTTTCCTTCGAAGCGAAGATGATGTAGTTTGCTGATTCTGGATTCTTCACAACCTTCACATATCCAAAAAATCTTTGAAGCATTTCCTTTATATATAATGAGTCAACGGAAGAAGTGGTGTTTATAGTGGTTGTTTTTTCTGCCTTTTCATTAAGTAGTTTATATGTTTGGTTTTCAAAAACAACCGATGGCAAAGATGCATCTGAAAAAACATCAATTATGATGTGGGAGAACTTTCTCTTTGAGAACGAAAGAAAATTTATAAAATCCGCTACAACAAAGTTATGTTTTGGCATATCAAAATATCTCATTCCTGCTTTAAAAACTTCAATATCTATATCTACACTGAAAATTTTGATGTTCTTTTGTCCTAAGCATTTTATTATTCTTGATATAGTTCCACCACCACCTCCTAATATTAAAAATGAGTCGTCTTCTTTGCTGAAAATCAGCGGTAAAATTGCACAAATATCCCAGTATGAGCCGGTGAGAACTCTTTTATCTTTGAAAAATAGCGAGTGTGTATTCCCTGAGTCATCTAAAATAAGCTTTCTCCGCTCTGTGTTTTCAATAACTTTTATCTTGTTGTATTCCGTTGTCTTCTGATAAATGACTCTTTCTTTATCGGGAAAAAGTTTTTCAAAAATGACTTTCATCTCTGAACTGATTTTGCAATGTAAGGTATAAAATAAAAATATAATTTATTTTTGATAGATGAGTGATTCTTTTATGATACATTTATTTTTTGAAGTTTTATTTCGTCTTCAGTTTGAGACGCTGTTATTATGAGAAAAGTTCCTTCTTTTTTTCCCCAGTATCCACTGTTTGCGATTATTTTGTTTCCGACTTTCATCAGAGATGGGATATGGCAATGTCCGAAAATAACATAGTCGTACTGATTTTTTTCAGCTATGTCTATTGCGTTCTTTATCATGTTTGCAAATATCTCTTTTCTCTTGCCTCTTGTTGATGGAGAAATATTTTTTCTATATGAGAGGTTAGAGAGAAATTCTCCTATCTTGTTTATGCTTTTTGTGAAGTATCCATTTGTTATGACTTTGAAGAGCTTTTCTGTGCTCAGAACTGTTTTTCGGTAGATTTTATGCATTAGCTCTCCTGAATACATGTCTCCATGAGCTAAAAATATCTTTTTTCTGTTCAGGAGTATTATTTCTATCTCTCTCGCTCTCTTTACTCCTATATCATCAAGCCATACAAGGTTAAAATCGTGGTTCCCTTCAACATAAATTATACTATCCCTTTTCTTTTCTATGATGTTTATTATTTCCGAAAATTCTGTTGTGTATTCTTCATTTCTACCTATCCATATATCAAATATGTCTCCGAGAAGTATTATTTTACCTTCTGTATTTTTGAGAAAATCTGCGAGGACCTTCTTTCTCGTATCTTTCGGTTTAAGATGTATATCAGACAAGATATATATTTTCTCTTCCATTTTTCTGAATTGATTTCTTTTTTTACCTCAATTTATTCTGGCTTTATATTTAACATTTTAGCGAATGAATTTATTATTTTTTCTGATGTTTCTTCGGATTCTGTTTCAGCATATACGCGTAGCACAGGTTCTGTTCCGGAGGGTCTGACAAGTAGAAATCCTCCGCCTTTGAATCGGATTTTTGTCCCATCTATTTTTTCTATTTTTTCCACTTTGAATCCGTTTATCTTATCAATCTCCTCTGCGGTTTTTACTGCTTTTTCTTTTATTTCATCACTCACGTGAAAGTCCTTTCTTATGTATCTGTGTTTTCCAAACCTTTTTTCAATGTCTTTTACGAGTGCTGAAAAATCCTTTCCTTCAATTATGGAGTGAGTGAGAAATACGCAGGCACAGAACAAGCTATCCCTCTCTTTTAAGTGATAACTCATACCTATACCGCCTGATTCCTCTCCTGCTATTATAGCGTTGTCTTCTATCATACCTTTTATGAGATGTTTGAATCCTACCGGAGTTGTTACTACTTCAAGTCCGTAATAGCTTGCTACCTTATCTATGATGTCAGACGCAGTTACGGTTTTATATACCTTCCCTTTTTGTTTTTTGTGTTTAACCGTGTGCTCTGTGAGTATGGCGAAGATTTTGTGAGCGTCAATTATTTTGCCTTCTTTTGAGCATGCGTATATTCTATCTCCGTCTCCATCAAATGCAAATCCATCGGATTTGAATTTTTTGCAGTAGTTTTGGAGTGGTGTTAATGTGTATGGGGTAGGTTCTGGTTTCCCGAAAGGAGGAAAAAGAGGGTTTATCTCATTTCTCACTTCAACCGCTTTTTTTCCGAATATTCTTGTCGGAAGACCCGAGCAGGCGCCGTGCATGACATCAAAAATAACCTCGCTCTTCACCTTCTTCAAAAACTTATCAATTTCAGAATCTGCCCTGACCGACTCTATGTACGCAGAGATTATATCTTCTTTTTTTACTTTATCTGAGGATTCTTTTTTGAACCTTTGTTTTTCTTTCTCCCAATCTATATCTTCAATGATTTTTTCTATTATTGAGGTGGTTTCAGGTGAAGCAGGACCTCCGAACCATTCTCTTATCTTATACCCGTTAAAATAGTATGGGTTGTGAGAAGCGGTAATTGCTACTCCTCCTGATAATTTTTGTGAGCTTATGAAAAAAGATACCGCAGGGGTAGGGCAGAATCTATCAGATAAAAACACCTTTATACCTTCTTCTGCGATAACTTTTCCTGCAAACTTTGCGAAATCTTCTGATAAGAACCTTGTATCATATCCTATTACAACTTCTGGATTTTTGAATTTTTCTTTTATGTATTTTGCTAATGCGAGAGATACTCTCCCAACATTGTCAAATGTGAAATCTTCTCCTATCTTTGCTCTCCAGCCATCTGTGCCAAACTTTATCACGATTTTAAAAATTTTTTATAAACATTTTATTTTTGGGTTTATTTTCAATTTTTCTTGACTCTCGTATATAAAACTTACCTTATTTTTACATTGTTCTGAATATTATATCCCAGAGCGGGGAGCTTACTCCGAATTTTTTATCTGGTCTTGAAAAATGGTGTTGTAGGTGATGCTTCCACAAAAACTTCAAAATTTTATTCTTCGGTGCTTTAAAGTAGTGGACAGAAAAATGGGTCATATCATATAAGATGTAGCCGGTGGCTGTGCCAGCATAGATAGCAAAGGACTTTTCTCCAACAAGATTATACATTATGGTCCAGACAACTATTGCAATGAGAATGCTCACCGCAGGTGGCATGACCAACCTTGTTGTATCCCACGGATACATATGATGAACTCCGTGCATTATAAAATGCAACCTTCTGCCAAATTGACTTTTCGGCTGAAAATGAAAAACGAACCTGTGGAGAAAATACTCCATAAGCGTCCATATAATCAATCCAGAAAAGAATAAGGGAATTATCTCTTTCAGTTCAAATGTTTTCACAGATTTATACAGCATAAAGATTATTATAGGTACATATATCACAAGGGGAGTTGCAGGGTGGACATGGCTTAATTTCTCAAGAATTGGATTTTCAAACATTCTCGGAATTCCTTTTCTTGGTCTCAGCCAATCTGGAAGCTCTGTTGACCTGCTTTTAAAAACTACCGCTTCCTCGCCCTGCATAATCAGAAATTCTATAAAATCACTTTTTATTTTACATAAAATCTGAAATTATTTTTTTGCAATTATTCAATTTTGGGGTTTGTGATGAAGATTTTTTCTTCTTCGTTGTAATCTGCGTCAAGAACAACAACATTTCTCCTGTCTTCCGAAATTTTTATTTTACCTTCAAGGAATTTTTTTATAACCCAAGGATACATCACATGCTCTAACTTCTGAATCTTCTGTCTTATCTTTTCTTCTGAATCGTTTGGAGAAACAAGAACTATTCCCTGTGCTATTATAGGTCCTCCATCTACTGATTCATCTACAAAATGCACTGTGCATCCCGTCACTCTCACTCCATATTTTTTGGCTCTCTCTATTGCTTTTGTTGTTCCTTGAAAGGCAGGGAGAATTGAAGGGTGTATGTTCAGGATTTTGAACTTCCATTTTGAAACGAATTCTGGTGATAGAATTCTCATAAAGCCAGCCAGAGCTATCACATCTGGATTTATTTTCTTTAAAATGGTGTCTGCTTTTTCTTCTGCGGTTCTTTTATCTTGCCAGCTGATTACTATTGATGGTATTCCGAATTTTTCAGCTCTTTTTATAACTGGTGCATCTGCTCTGTCTGAAATCAGGAGGGAAACTTCTCCATCTATGTAATTTTCTTTTGATTTTCTGGCTATTTCTTCAAAGTTTGTTCCACTTCCCGATGCGAACACAACTATTCTTTTTCTCATCAGAAACAAAAAATAAAAGAGAAATCTCATGAAAATCTTTTTTCTATTGTTTTTGTTTGCTGTTTTATTTTTCTGTGCTGATAATGTTTTCAAATTGACACTTTGAGGTTTTGAATCACTTTATCTGTGAAGCAGGACATTATGAGTAGGTCTGCTAACCCCTTGCCTTTTATCATTATATGTTTTCTCAAAATTGCTTCTTTTTCAAATCCAAGCGATTCAAAAATTCTTATTGTGTTGAGCTGGTGAAACGGAACCTGTGCTATTACTTTTTTAAACCCTCTTTTTACGGCGTTGAAGAAGAGCTCAGAAACAATCTTTTTTCCAAGACCGAGGTTTCTGAAATCTTTTGCGACAACTATTCTTATTTCTGCAACATGTCTGGTCCAGAAGTAATTTGAAGCGTGGAGGGTGCCGTCTGCTACTATTTTACCATCAAAAATCGCTATTATTGGCAAAACTACATCATAGTTCAGATTCTCTCCCCACTTTATTATTGTCTCTTTTCTTGATACATCATCTCGCAGGAACATTTTATCATCAGGGTCAAGCTTGGAGAAAAAATCATACAGTGCTTCAACATCTTCTTTTATCATAGGTCTTATAGCAACTTCTCTTCCATCTTTTAGAACAAACTTTTTAGGATAATCCGAAAGGAGAGGAAACCTTTTGAAATACTGTGTTTCTGTCTGAGAAACCGTGCTTTCCATATCTATAAATAAGTTAATAACAGTTTCAGAAAAAGCTTTCTTTTGAACAAATCAGTTATAATTTCATTCTTTTCAAAAAGTGAAGGTCAGCGGATTTACAATAATAAGGAATGGAGTAAAATATCACTACTACTTTGAGCAAGCCATACTCTCTATACTTCCAATATGCGATGAATTCGTAATAAATTACGGTGAGAGCGAAGACAAAACATTGGAAAGATTACACAAAATAAAGCAAAAATTTCCAGATAAAATAAAGATAATAAGAACCTTCTGGGATGAATCTTTGAGAGAAGAAGGAAAAATTCTCTCAATACAAACAAATATAGCACTTGAACTATGTTCCGGCGACTGGTGCTTTTATATCCAAGCAGATGAAGTGGTCCACGAAAAATATCTCCCGGAAATAAAAAAGAACCTTGAAAAATATCTTGATGATGAAAGAGTTGAGGGATTTGCTCTAAACTACCTACACTTTTACGGAAGTTTTTTTACTTACTTTGACAGGCGTCCTTTTTACAGAAGAGAGGTGAGAATAATAAGGAATAATGGAAGAATAAAGTCGGTCCGAGATGCTCAGGGTTTCAGAGTTGATGGAAAAAGAAAACCACGCGCCAAAATCATAAATGCTTATATATACCACTACGGCTGGGTCAGACCTGAAAAAGTTATGCTTGAAAAAATGAAAAATATGGATAGATACTGGCACGATGATGAATGGATTTCTCAAAGATATAGAAAAATAACCAGAGTATTTAATAATTTTGAGGGAGCGAAATTTTTCTACGGAGAACACCCGAAGGTCATGCAAGATATTATAGCTTCAGCTGATTGGCAAGTTATACCTTCTCCCGAAGATATAAAGATAAAATCGCCTTTTAAATTTCTTCTCAACATTATAGAAGATAAAATTTTGAAAACTCAGATTTTTGAGCATAAAAACTTCAAACCAATTTGAAATTGCTCGCAACAAAATTTAATTTTTAACTATGCCTTTACCTCTTTCTGTCGCTATAATAACGCTAAATGAAGAAAATTTTATAGGCGATTGTATAAAAAGCACTCTTGATATAGCAGACGAAATTGTTGTCGTTGATTCATTCTCTTCTGATAAGACAGCTGAAATTTCTGAATCACTCGGAGCAAAAGTGATAAGGAGAGCTTTTGATGATTTCTCTGAACAGAAAAATTTCGCTCTGAATATGTGCAAAAATGATTGGGTCCTTTTCCTTGATGCAGACGAACTTCTATCTGAAAAAGCAAGACAAGAAATAAAGAAAATAAATTTCTCTGATACCGATTTTTCCGGCTTCAAAATGAAAAGAAAAAATTTTTATCTCGGAGCTCATGTGAGGGTCTGGGATGAGTGGGTTCTGCGACTTTTCAGAAAATCAAAAGGTAGGTGGGTCGGAAAATATGTCCATGAAAAAGTCCACCTTGACGGAAAAATTGGAAAACTTGATGGTGAGATAATTCACTTCCCATATCACTCGGTATATGAACACCTTCAGAAAACCTTGAAGTTCGGTCTGCTCTCCTCAAACAAAAAATATGAAGAAGGAGAGAAGTTTTCATTAAACAAATTGATTTTCTCTCCCTTTTGGGCTTTCTTCAAAACACTCATTCTGAAAAACGGATTTAAGGATGGAGTAAGGGGGTTGATAATCTCATACTCAGCTATGATAGATAGGATTGTGCGTTATTCTCTTTTGTGGGAAAGAGATGTTCAGGAAAAGAAAAGATGATTCTGAAAGTGTAGGTAAAAACTCTCTTGAATAGAATCAAAAACTCTTTGTCTTCTATGTATTTTTTAAATTCGTCTTTTTCAATATATTTCCCCCATCTTGCTATGAGTTTTTTCAGAGCCGACCTTCTTATTTTATCTATGCGCTCTGATTTTTCAGATGAACTTTCAAGGTGTATTCCGTATGAGTGCGGAGTATATATTACTTTCAGTCCTGCTTTTCTTATTCGGAAACAGAGGTCAATATCTTCACACGAGAAAAAGTAATCTGTACTGAACTTCACTTTTTCAAAAACTTCTCTCCTTATTCCAATGACAGCCCCGGTTACCGCTTGAAATTCTCTCTCTTTGTTTGCTGATATGAAACTACCTTCTTTTTTTCTGTATATGTGAATTGGCTCTGAAAATATGTTGAAGCATATTCCTGCGTGTTGAATTTTTCCGTCTTCGTAAAGAAGTTTTATACCTACTGCTCCCACATACTCTTTTTGAAGCAGATAAATTATTGGTTCGTTCCAGTTTTCTCCTACGAACACATCTTGATTGAGAAACACTATGTTTTCTCCTTTTGATATTTCTGCCCCTCTGTTGCAGGTTTGAGCGAAACCTCCTCTGGGGTTCATTATAACCTTCACATCAAATTTTTCTCTGAGATGAAAGAGAAAATCCTTGGAATCAAATCCGTCTGATGATATAATTACTTCAAAATCCCCTGTTGTATTTTTGTATATGTTTTCAAGGCACATTTTTATGAAATTTTCTCCTCTGTAAAATGGCATGATTATGCTCAAATTTCTGCTTCTCATTTTTTGTTTCGGTTTTTGTATTCTTTAATTTTAATGGGTTCAGATGGAGTTATTTTATTCTGTTAAACTTTTGTATATTTCATAGATTTCTTTGGCTGACTTTTCCCACGAGAACATTTTTGCTCTTTTTAGTCCTTCTTCTGATAGCTTTTTTTGAAGTTCTGGGGAGGTCAGAATTTTTTCTACTTTTTCTGCAATATCTTCTGGTGAGTATGGATTACAGAGCAGTGCAGAGTTTCCTGCGATTTCTTCGTGCGCTCCTCCCAAAGATGTTATCACAGGGCATCCACAAGCCATAGATTCAACTATCGGAAGCCCAAAGCCACCAGATACAGCTGGAAAAAGAAGAACATCCGCCAAATTATATAGTTCAACCATTCTGTCTTCATCAATATATCCAAGGTTTTCGCATCCTCTCACATCTTTTATACCTGCTGATATAAATCTCACTCCCTTGAACCTCTTTTTCAGTATATCTATCGCTTTTTCTATGTTTTCTATGTTTTCTACTGTATCTCCTGTTATCAAAATAAGAACAATTTTTTCTGTTTTTCCAGAGAAATTTTTCTTGATTTCGTCTCTATTTGGTAGTGGTCTGAACTTTTCAGAAACTCCGTTATATATTACCTTTACCTTTCTCTCATCTATATTCAATTTTTCTATTATTCTTCTTTTTGAGAAGCTTGAAATTGTAATGATTATATCTGCAAATTTTGCAAAAACTTTTGCTCTTTCTATCTCATCTTTTTTTTCGAGGTGATGTATTGTCAGGACATATTTTATTTTTTTGTTGTCAAGAAATCTATATATTTTCCCGCCGAGTCCGTGGTATATATCAAATTTTTCTTTTAGTATTCCTAATGGTTCACCGATTATACTGAAAGTTAATATTTTTTTTACTCTGCGATAGAGTAAAGGGTATTTTTCTGCATTTTTTATTTTGTTCCATCTTGATGGTCTAACTCCTATGTAAATTTCATCGGTCATATTGCTTGTTTTCAGGAGATTTTGAGCTATGTTCAGGCAGTAGTTTTTTATTCCTGCTCCTTTTTCGTCAAAAATCTGTGTTCCATCAAGTATAACTTTCATCTCACTTGAAAGGTATTTTATGTTTATTTTCAGGTAGTTATAACATTGTAAAACCTTTTCTCTTTACAAAAATACATATAAAAATTAAGAGATGGGAAAGATACCGATAAGCATTTTGATTAATACATTTAATGAGGAGCGAAACATCCGGAATTGTCTTGAAAGCGTTAAATGGGCAGATGATATAGTTATAGTTGATATGTATAGCGATGATAAAACGGTTGAAATTGCGAAGAAATATACACATAGAATATTCTTTTTTGAAAGATGTGGATATGCGGACCCAGCTAGGCAGTTTGCATTAGAGCAGGCAAAATATGATTGGTGTCTTATAGTTGATGCTGATGAAATAGTACCTTATAAGATGTTTTTAAGAATTAAGCACATAATTGAAAACGATTTAGCCGACATAGTTTATCTACCTTGTAATAATTATTTTTTTGGTATTCTGTTGCAGGGAAACGGATGGGCACCTTTGCAAGATGTATTGCCACGACTATTTAAAAAGCAATTTGTAGAACTTACTCCCGCAGTACATTCTATTTTTAAAATAAAGGGGAATCCTAGAAAGTTGCTTGTTGAAAATCCAGAGGAAGGATTTATTCATTTTGGTTATATTGATGTAGAACATTTTATAGATAAACTCAACAGATATACTACAATTGAAGCAAAAAATATGTTTGAAGGGTTAAAACAAAGACCAAAAAGCTTTTGGAAAGAATTTTCATCAATTATAAAAGAAGTAAGGCGTAGATTTATATCCAAACGCGGCTATAAAGATGGAATAATCGGTTTATATTTGGCAATGTTAATGGGTTGTTATAAAGTTGCTTCGTATCTTAAATTGAGAATTATGCATTTATATAATACCTCTAATCCCAGAGAACAGATTCTTAAAAAATATAATGAAATAGCTGAGAGTTTTCTAAAAGAATACAAAACGGAAATAGAAAAATGAGCGAATTTTCTATAATTATCCTTTCTATGACCGTTTCTTTTTTATATCTGTTTGAAGTTTTCAATCTCATCTTTTATATTTTTTTCTTGTGTCCATAGTTTTTCTTTTATTTTTTCTGCGGATTTCAAATTAAGCTTTTCCATAAATTTCAGAGCTTTTTTTACCGCCGGGACAACATAGGGCAGAAACTTTTTATTTTTCTTTTCTTTCCAGATGAACATGAACCTTCCAGCAGCTTTGAGTGTTCTTTGAACAGCACACATTGCGTAATGCGTTTCAAAATCCGAAGGGATTATGAAACCTTTCTCTCCCGATTTCTTTATATACTCCTTTTTTATTTTTTCTTCAAGATTTTCAGGCATTTCAACATAGGCGTCACATGTCAAAGAAACGAGGTCATAGACATACGGACCCATCAGTGCATCTTGAAAATCTAAAATGCCAACTTTCCATCCATCAAGACACATAAGATTTTTTGAATGATAATCTCTGTGGGTGAATTTGTAAGGGCTTTTAGAAAGTATTTCTGATATTCTTTCAAACTCTCTTTTCATCTCTCTATCTTCTTTCAGCAGGAATCCCATGAAGTATTCGGTGAAGTGATTGAACTCCCACATCAGCATTCCCTTCGTGAATTCAAGAGAGAAAGCGTAGCAGTTGTTATCTTTTTCTGCGTTCTGCATCATAACAAGTTGTTCAACGGCATCAAGGTAGAATTTTTCAGCTTGACCGAAACCTTTTTCTGATACGAAAACATCAAGGGGTAATGAACCAAAATCTTCAAGCAGGAGCACTTTTTCGTCTTGTATAAATATTTCGGGAACTCTTACCCTGCATTTTTTCAAAAACCTCTGAATATTCACAAATGGTATTTCTGTGAAGTTGACCTGTTTTTCCATTATCTCCTCATAAACTATTCGTGGGTCAACTTTTCCCATCACCATTGCTATTTTTGTTTTTTCATCTTTGAAGTATAATCTGAAATATCTTCGTGCCGAAGCATCGGGAGTCAGGGATTCTATTTTATCAGGTTTGAAACCATTTTTTTCAAGAAACTCTTCAAGTGCTTTTACATATTCATCTTCTTTCTGATGGTTTTTTTTATTTATTTCATCCATTTTTTCACTCAAAAAATTTTATAACTTCGTTTATTTTTTAAATTTTATAATTTTGCTCTATTTTTTGCTTCTATATTTTTTCAGAAAATTAAAATTTAATTTTGTGGGTCAGCTAGCGAAGAAAAAGTTGGAGGAGAAGGAGAAAAAGAGAGTAGCTATTGTTCTTTCAGGTGGGGGTGCGCGTGGAGCTTATGAGGTCGGCGTTTTAAAATACCTTTTTACCGACTTCCAAAAGGAAACAGGGATATTTCCTGAATTTCATATCTTGTGTGGGACGAGTGTGGGAGCTATTCATATAGCTTTCCTTGCATCTTATATAACCAGAATGACAGAAAATATAAGATTGCTTGAGGCAATATGGAGAGGTCTGACAATGGATGCATTTATGAAACTAGATATTCTATCTATACCGAAAATTTTCTTTGGGAGTAGGAGCAGAAGGAAAGAAAATATTGCTCTGTTTGATGTGGGATTTCTTAATGAAGTAATATCAAAAGGTATCAACTGGGGGCTCATAAGAAGGAACATATTAGAGGGAATTTTACACTCTGTATGCATTTTTACAACACATATATCAAGTGGGATGACAGTGGCTTTTATAGATTCAGCGGAGATAATATCTGAATGGAAAAGAGACCCGTTTATGACATTCAAGCAGGTGGCTATAAGACCAGAATATGTTATAGCGTCCGCAGCTATTCCAGTAATATTCCCTGCTGTTAATATAGACGGTGAATGGTATTGTGATGGGGGATTGAGATTGAACACACCTCTTTCACCAGCCATAAGGTTAGGAGCAGATAAGATTTTTTCAGTTGTCTTGAGATATTACGAGCCAAGCATAAAAAAAGAAAGAGAGGAGGTCTATCCAAACTTTTTCTATCTGGTTGGGAAGATATTTAACGCTCTCTTTATAGATAGAGTAGCGTATGATTTATCTCGCCTTGAAGTAATAAATCACCTGATTTCAACTACGAAAAAGTTCATAAGCGATGAAGAGTTTGAGAAGATAAATCAAGAAATTTTTAATTTCAGAGGATACTACCTGAAATGTGTTGATACAGTTTTGGTAAAACCATCAGAAGATATAGCAAAGGTAGCTTATGAATCTGCGAAGAAATACGCTAGGTTCCCAAGCACGAAGAACAAAGCTTTCGTCAAGTTGCTTCTTGAACTTTCTCCAAAGGTTGATTCCGACTTTATAAGCTACATATTTTTTGACCCTTCTTATTCATTAGAACTCATAGAATTAGGATATTCAGATGCAAAGAAAATGGCAGACGAGATATATAATTTTTTTGTAAGTTAATTAGGTAAGTTTTCTAGCTATTACTTTGATTATTTATTGTAATAATTTTCAATAGCATTATAGTTAAAATGAAGGAAAAACTTTATCCTAAAATATTCGTTGATTTGATACTTGAAATTCAGTTGAGAAAGCTCGGAAAATTTATAATCTTGAATGAGCCAGACATCACCAGGTATAAAGGTGAGAAAATTATAATCTACTCTAATCATTTTTATATTTACGATGTTCATATTTTAAATCGTTTGAGAAAGACAGTTTTTAAAGATAGAAAGTTGATGATATGGATGCAAGAATATAAGAGATATCCGTTCTTTTCAAAATTTGCGTTGATTTTGGATTTCAAGACCAAATACGATAGAGCAATTTCAATTCTGAAAACCATCAGATTGTTAAATAGTTTTCCAGATAAATTTTATTTTTTCATATTTCCAGAGGGAAAATTACACGATGAGAGAGAAGGAATATTGAAGTTCAACCCAAGAATCTATGAATTTTTAGGCAAGATAAAACCATTTTATAGTGTTCCCGTCGTTTTTAAAGTAAGAAAGAACGAGGTTATTGTTAATTTCGGAAAGATTGAATTAAACGAATTTAGCAGAGATAAACTTGTTGAACTTTTAGAGATGCTTTGATTGCTTTGCAGGTAATTTTATTTAATACAGTAATTAAACCTCAAAGGTTGAACTAAATTACTCTTGTAAAAATTATAAACTTGTGATAAGAAGAACATTTGATGGCTATCAAACAGAACGCAAAACGATTTATGAACAACTCCAAAAAATTTTGGGCGTAGAAATTAAACCTGCTCCCGATGAATGGGATAGAGTTTATAATGTAGATTTTTATATTGAAGTAAATAATAAGTTTATAGGTATTCAGATAAAACCATCTACTTTTGAACATGCTCCTGATTATGAAAGAAAGTGGCGAGAAATTTACAAAGAATCTCACAAAAAGTTCACAGAAAATTTTGGTGGTCGTGTATTTATTATATTATCTGTGAAAAAAGATAATAAAAAGGAGATTTTAAACAAAGAAGTTATAGAAGAGATAAGAAAGGAAATTGAATTTTTGAAGAAAAATCTATAATCTCTTTTTTATTTTTGTGTTTCCAGACATTATCAAACTGCTAAAAAGAAAATTTTACTCTGAAAAATATATTTTCCTTACGAACTGAATGTTTTTTCTCCAATCTTCTCTCACTTTTACCCAGAGGTCAAGATAAACCTTTTTGCCGGTGAGAAATTCAATTTCCTCTCTCGCAAGCTTTCCTATCTGTTTTATTTTCTGACCATCTTTACCTATCATGATTTTCTTCTGATTTTTCTTCTCAACATATATTGTTGCCTTTATATATAGCACACCATTTTCCCTCTCTGTTATCTCCTCCACATCAACAGCCGAACAGTAAGGGATTTCCATATGCACATAGTTGTATATTTTCTCCATTATTATTTCCTGAATGACAATTCTTATTGGTTGTCCCGCTATCATATCTTGCGGGAAAAGAAAACCTTCACTTTCCGGCAGATATTTTTCTGTTGTCTTCAAAAGGTCATCTATACCTTCGCCTTTCAGAGCAGATATAGGAATTATCTCGGCGTAAATCTTCCACTTTGAAACCTCGTCAATCATAGGAAGAAGATTTTCTTTCTTTATCAGGTCTATTTTTGTGAGAAGGCAAAAAACTGTCGGATTTTCTAATTTCCCCTCTTCTATGAACGATTTTATATTTTCTGCAACATCTATGTCTTCTCCTTGTATTCCTTCTGAAGAATCAATAAGATGGTAAATTATATTGGCGCTTTTCAGAGCATTTATTGCATTCTTCACCATCTGACTCCCAAGCTCGTTCCTCGGTTTATGTATTCCCGGTGTATCTATAAAAGCTAACTGAATGACTTTCCCTTCTTCTCTTATTGTTTTTATTCCTATTATAGATCTTCTTGTGGTTTGTGGTTTGGGCGATACAGCTGCAAGTTTTGCACCGACGATTTTATTTATTAGCGTAGATTTGCCCACATTCGGTTTCCCAACGCATGCTACATATCCTGACTTTATCTTTATCTCCCTTTCTTCTATACCAGAATTTAACATATATACAAAAAATTTATTGTTGTAAAGACCGAAAGTATAGTTTTCCTTAAAACTGCGAAGAAACTTGACCGAAAAGTCAGCTCTCTCTGGGGATTTCCCTCCCCTCAAGAATTTCCGCTATTTTTATAAAATCTTCTGGAATACTCTTTGACCTTGACTCAAAATAATCAAACATAACCTGTACAGATTGTGCTTCTGCAACCTTTCTGTGATTTCCATCATCTGATTCCGCTATGACGAGATAGTCAAATATGAAGCTTTTTCTCTTGAAAAGTTTTATTTTTATTCCTACCTTTGCCTTCTCATTTAGAAAGAGCTGTGACCTATAAACGCATGTTATCTCTGCAAGTATTATAGAAAAAATATCGGTTTCTATTCCTTTTTCTTTGGCTATCTGTCTCATTCTGTTCATATATTCTACTCTTGCTGTTTCTAAAAATGCGATCATAGATACATTGTTTATGTGTCCCATCATATCGGTGTCGCAGAACCTCATCTGTATTGGTACCCAGACCGAAAATTCTTCTTCTGAGAAGTTAAGAATCTTATGCCCGTTTATGACTCCTTCTTCAAGAGATTTACCATTTTTTCCTTCTTTTCCTATTTCATTCTTGTTTTCCATAAAATCTTATATCTAATTTTCTGATTTCGGTTTTTGTTTTTTCTAATTCTTAAATTGACTTTTCAGATTTTTTCCAACAGAACTTACTTTTTCATCTTGTCTCACTCTTGGGGTGAAGATGGCTATAACAGAAATTTATTCTTCCTTTTCTCCACCTGTGTTGTTTATATTTACTATTTTTACGACTTTCTCTCCCGAAAGTATGTTTTTTCCTTCCTGAACATATATTTCCTCTATTACTCCATCTATTGGTGATTTCAGAGCATTTATCATTTTCATTGATTCAAGGTCAACAAGAGGTTCTCCTCTTTTGACTTTGTCTCCTTTTTTAACATATATTTTCTTTACCAGAGCTGAAAATGCAGATTTAAGTATAGCTACATTATCTTCATCTTCTTCTCCCTGCGATACACCTGCTATCCTTTCAACGGAGTAAATTTTACCGTTTATTTCAAATGTAATCTCATACTTTGAAGAGAATATCGGATTGAATTTATACTTCTCTCCTGTTTCTGGGTTTATGATAATTATTGCTCCCGTTGGGGTTTTTTCTATCTTGAAGATAGATGTTTTGTCTCCCGCTTTAACCTCAATATTTTCTCCTTGCTGGTTTATGAAACCTTCTATTTTTTTTCCGCTCTTTGTTTTTATTTTGAGACGCATGGTGAAATTTTCTTTTTATTTAAGCTGTCCTCTTCCTTCAATTCTCCCTGCGATTTTCCATGACCTTACTTTCCACAAGCTGGCTTTGCCGTTTGCTGATACATATTCGTTTCTACCGTTGAGTTCTGCCTGTATATTTTTAGAGGTCAGATAAGCGCCAAGGAGTATAAGTGAATCACTAACATGAGATTCTTCGTTCCACTTTTTGTACTTTTCAAGAATACTTTTCATGCTCCAGGTATTTATTTCTCCTTTTCTGAACTCCTCAAGGTTGAGAACGAATTTGAAAAAGGGTATATTATTTTTTACTCCATATATTTTTAGCTCTTCAAGAGCGAGGAGAGACCTTCTTATTGTCTCTTCTCTGTTTTCTCCTTTCACTATCAGTTTCAGGAGTAGTGGGTCATATTGAGATGGAACCTGGCATCCTGAATATAGCCATCCATCACACCTTACTCCTGGCATTGATGGTTCTTTGTAGAATGAGATATATCCACCAGATGGCATGAAGTCGTTTTCGGGGTCTTCTGCATATATTCTGAATTCCATTGCATGTCCGCTTAACTTGACATCCTCCTGCGAAATATCTAATTTTTCACCTTCTGCTATTTTTATCTGTCTTTTCACGAGGTCAACTCCTGTTACCATTTCTGTTACGGGATGTTCAACCTGTATTCTTGCGTTGATTTCAATAAAGTAAAAATTCCAGTCCTTATCTACAATAAACTCCACTGTTCCTGCGTTGAAGTAGTTTATTTTCTTCATCACCCTTACAGCAGATTCGCACATCTTCAATCTGACATCATTTGGAAGCAGAGGAGATGGGCTTTCTTCAATAACTTTCTGATTTCTTCTTTGAAGAGAACAATCTCTTTCAAAAAGGTATATCATGTTTCCGTATTCGTCACCGAGTATCTGTATTTCTATGTGTTTGGGTTCTTGTATATATTTTTCAATGTATATGCGTGGGTCTCCAAATGCAGATTTTGCTTCTTCTGATGCCTGCCTGAAAAGATGAAAAAATTCATCTTCTGAAAACACCGGTCTCATTCCTTTCCCACCGCCACCACCTGCTGCTTTGAGAAGAACAGGAAATCCTATGCTTTTTGCTACTTTTAGCGCTTTCTCTGCTGATTCTAAGGCATCTGAACCCGGAACAACAGGAACTCCTGCTTCTTGTGCTTTTATTCTCGCTATAGCTTTGTCTCCCGACATCATAAGTGATTCGGGAGACGGACCTATGAACTTTATTTTCTCCTGCTCGCATGCTTTTGCAAACTCTTCTTTTTCAGACAAAAATCCGTATCCCGGGTGTATAGCATCTGATTTAGATTTTTTCGCAACATAAATTATTTCATCTATGTTTAGGTAGCTTGATACCTCGTAAGCTTCGTCTGCAAAGTATCTCCATATACCCCCTCTATCTTGTGGTGTATATATTGCTACTACTTTTTTCCCGAGTTCTTTTGCTGCTCTTGCTACTCTTATTGCTATCTCACCCCGGTTTGCAACGAGAATTTTATTGAAACCCATATTATTATCCAAATAGTAACTTTGGTGTTCAAAATTTTTTATTTCAGGAAATTTATTTTTCTTAATTTTTGAACTTTTGATTTAAAAATTCAGATTTTGCATCCAAAATTTCGCTTCAAAATCTCAACCGATGAAAAAATAGATGAAAAATTATGCTCAAACCTACAAGAAGAATGATAATTATTATTTTTTAGATTTTACTCATGAACCCGCGTGAGTTCAGAATAGGTATTTTAGGGGGCGGACAGCTTGCGAAAATGACCGCAATATCAGCGAGGAAGCTCGGATTTGAAGTTTTGACCCTAGATCCTTCTCCTGAACCTCCTGCCTCACAAGTCGCAAAACATATAATGGGTGATTTCAGAAACCCAAAAGATGTCCGTAAGTTTTCATATATGTGTGAAGTTATGATCCTAGATATAGAAAATGTATCTGTTGAAGATTTCTATGCCTCCGAGGAATATGTAGCAAAAAAGCTCATTCCTTCTCCCGAAGTTATGCTCAAAATCAAAGATAAATTCATTCAGAAAAAGATTGTTTCTGAAAACAATGTCCCTACTCCCCGCTTTGATAACTTTCCTCCTTTAAAAGAGAGGTTTGATTTTCCCGTAGTCCAGAAATTGAGAACTGGTGGCTACGATGGAAGAGGAGTGAAGATTATAAATTCAGAGCGAGAATTTATTCTAGATAAGGGGACATATCTTGAAGAATTTGTAAATATAAAAAAAGAGCTTGCGTCTATTGTCGCTATTGACCGCAGGGGGAGTTATGTTGTCTATCCTGTTGTTGAGATGGTGTTTGATAGAAAAGCGAATATTCTTGACTACCTTGTTGTCCCCGCGAGAATTCCGAAGGATGTTGAAGAAGAAGCCAAAAAAGTTGCATTGAGGTCTGCGCAATCTTTCGGTAGTCCCGGCATATTTGCAGTTGAGATGTTCTGGTGCGACGATGGAGTTCTCTTTAACGAAATAGCACCGCGTCCGCATAACTCTGGACACTATACAATAGAAGCTTGCTACACGAGTCAGTTTGAGCAAATTGTAAGAATTGCAGTAGGACTTCCTCTTGGTTCTCCGGAACTTATCTCTCCTTGTGTTATGATTAACCTGCTTGGCGAAGGTGAAGGAACTCCATACTATGAAGGATTGGAAGAAGTTTTATCTATTCCAGGAGTCAGCATTCACATATACGGAAAGAGCAGAGTTTTTCCTTTCAGAAAAATGGGACATATAACAATATTAGATAAAGATGTAGAATCTGCTATTGAGAAAGCAAAATTTGTGAAGTCAAAAGTGAAGGTGAAAGGTAAGTAAAATTATCACTTACCACCGGCAATAGCGGGGATGATTGATATTTCATCTCCGTCTTTCAGCTCTGAGTTTATACCTTTCAAAAATCTTATATCTTCATTGTTTATGTATATGTTTATGAACCTCCTTACTTCCCCGTTTTCATCAAGAATTCTTGATTTTATTTCTGGGTTTATCTCCGCGAGTTTTTCTATCAATTCTTTAAGTGTTTTTGCCTCAAGATGTATTTCGTCTTTCCCATCTACGAGTTTTCTCAGCGGTCCCGGAATTTTCACTTTCACCATTTGCTAAACCCTCCCTTTTTTAAATCTCTTTTTTTGAATGTAAATCTTTTTTTCTTTCAGATTGGAATTTCCAGATTTTCTTGTGATCAAGATTTTTTCATTTTCTTTTTTTAGTTTTCTATTGATGGCGGAAGGTGAAAGGGTGAATACATTGAGAAGGAAAATTCTGCTCTCAACTTTTTCACTTCCGATTCTCTCTCTTATTCTTTCAAAAAAAGCTGCTAACCATAAAAGGTCGGTCAGAGTAAATTCTTCTTACAAAGCAAGAAGTTTCAAAAATTTTGAGAGAATCGGTGTTTTCTCAGATAATCTTATCAAGAATCATTTGAGAATATATCAAGATTCTGTGTATTCTCTCAACAGTTTGATAGAAGAAATGAGCTCCTTTGCTAAATCTCGCAAATTCTCTTTAGAATACTACGAGCTCAAAAGGAGGTTTTCCTATGAGTTCAACTCTGTGAGATTGCATGAAATATACTTTGAGAGTATGACGAGAGATGGAGTGTATCTCAAAGAGGATTTGAGAGTTTTTAAAAAGATCAAAGGAGATTTTGGGTCATTTGAAAACTGGCAGAATAATTTTGCCGATCTGGGAATGGTAAGAGGGATAGGGTGGGTTGCTCTCTGCTACGATGAATTATCAGATAAACTTTTCAATATCTGGATAGACGAGAACCTTTCGGGTATTCTCACAGGATGTAAAATCCTTCTTGTTATGGATGTTTTTGAGCATTCATACCAGATTGACTACGGTACAAGAAAAAAAGATTATATATCAACTTTTATGAAGGTTATAGATTGGCGTATTGTTGAAAAAAGATTTTCTGAGTGAGGACTATCTTTCCATTTTCCCAATCTCAATTATCTCTTTTATCCTTCCGTTTTCCATTGTGAGAGAGATGTTGAATTTATCAATGTTAGCTGTTCTGTGAGTTGCGAATAATACTGTCATCTCATTATCATTTTCCTCAATATATTTGAAGAGGGAGTTTATGATTCTTCTTTCAGTCAGAACATCAACATTAGCGAAGGCGTCATCAAGTATAAGTATTTTTGGTTTTTTGATCAGGGCTCTTGCAAGTGCAAGCCGCTCTTTCTGCCCACCTGATAACCTTACTCCTTTTTCTCCGACTATTTCATCAAGTCCATTCGGGAAATCCTCTATTCTGAAATTTGAGATTTCAAGATACCTTTTGATTTCATTATCCTCTAAACCATTTTCATATTTACCATCGTAATACAAAAGTATGTCTTTTCCTATCTTGATGTTTTCTCTTATTGTTGTTGAAAAGAAGAAATTTTCTTGAAGGACTGCGGAGATTTTGCTCTTATATTCAAGGATAGGGATTGACAAAATGTCTTTCCCGCCGAGGAAAATTGTATTTTTAGGAGGTTCGTAAAGACGCAGGATAAGGTTGAGAAGAGTTGTTTTGCCTGATCCTGTTTTCCCTTCAATAATAACCTTGCTCCCAAACGGAATATATAGATTTATATCTTTCAGAATTCCGTAGGAGAGATTTTTTATCTGGATGTCATAATTTTCTTTCTCTTTCCAATACTTTGCGTTTTCTGTCTTCTTTCCATTTTCTCTGGTTTTGAAGGTTTGATTTTCTGTCTGAAAAAGGATTTTTGGAAATTTGTCGGTGAGGTTTTTGGGTTCTTGTAGGTTTTCTGCCTCTTTATTATTGTAGTTTGATTTTTGAAAATTCGTTTCTTCAATGTTTTCAATTTCTTTTTCTTGGTCTCTTATTCTTTTTACTCTGTATAGTGAAGATATGCCTTTTTGTATTATTGTCACGAGGTATCCGATGGCCATAGCTGGCCATATAAGAGTTATCTGATATGCAATAAATCCTGCAAGTGTTCCTTTTGTTATTGAACCGTCTATAACCATCTTGCCACCGACCAAAAGCACAAGCACCAGAGAAACTTCTGCGAGGAAGAAGTTCGCAAGATCAAATTTAGCTCTTTCTCTCGCAAGAACCAGATTCACTTTTCTGTAATCTTCACAGTAATTTTCAAATCTTTTCTCTATCTTATCCTCTATTGCGAAGTTTTTTATTATTTTTATTGATGAAATTTTCTCCTGTGCGAAATCTGAAATAAGTGAAAGTTTGTTCTGGACATTTTCAGACAAAATAAATATCTTTTCCTGAAAGATCACAACAGATAGGGTTATGATGATTAAAGGTGTGAGTGATATAAGTGTAAGTTTTGGGTTTATGAGAAATTCTCCTATAAGGCTGAAGGCAAAAACAGGCATAAGGTGAGCGATTATCATCCCACCAAAACCAAGCATTGTTCTTATGTTCTCAACATCATTTATTATTACAGATGATATTTTTCCCGTTCCCTCTCTGTCAAAAAAATGTGTTCTGGTGAAGATGATAGACCTGAAAACATCATTTCTTATGTCTCTTTCAACAAGCCGTCCTGTTCTGACAATTATTATTCTGCCTATGTAAAGGAGTATGCTTCTTAAAACCCCTGACCCTGCTACTGAAAGCCCTACTAATGCGATAAAATCTTTTGTTGTCCCTTTTTCAAGAGCTTCTATGCCTCTTTTTATGAGTGCAGGAATAAGAGCTGAAAGAACCGCCGATGATATTGTGAATAAAAATCCTACCACATATCTTCTGATATATTTTCTTACAAATTTCCAGAGGAACAGAGTTGTTTCAAGAAATACAGGGTACAGATTAGTTTCTTCCAAATCCAGAGTTTCTGAGTTTTCAGTTTTTGGTTCCGAATCTCTTTTGCTGTTGTTTTTCATTTTCCAGATTCTGTTTTCTTTCTCTCAGTCAAATAAGGTTAATGCTTTTTTGCGCTTTTTTAGTTTAGGGTAAATTTTTTGTTTTTTGATAAAGCTTTTTGAGCTGACTTTACTCTTAAAAAAAACATGCTTCAACCAGACATAACCTTTATATATAGCTTTGTTATATTTATCTTTGCGTATTTGATTATCTCTCGTATTCTCGTCAAACCGCTTTCGGAGAAATTTTTTGAATACTCCGAAGAGATAAAACAGAACGAAGAAGAAGCATCTCAACTTCTTGAAAAAGCAAAAGCGCTGGAAGAAGAAGCAGAAAAAATATTAGAGGAAGAAAGAGAAAGAGCAGTGAAGTTTTTCAGAGAAAAAATAAGCGAAGCAAACAGAAAAGCAGAAGAAATCAGAAAAGAAGCAGAGGAGTTTTTCCATAAAAAATTAGATGATGAATTGAACAAACTTGAAGAAGAAAAAAAGAAAGTTATGAGCAAGATTCCCGAGATTGCTGAAAAACTCTCAGATGAGATAAAATTAAAAGTTTTAGGGGGGTGAACAAAACTATGGAAGTGCATGGTGGAGATTTTTTTCATACTCTTATTTTTACAGCCATAAACTTTGTCCTTTACTCTATCTTGCTTATCAAATTTGTTTTCCCTAAATTGAAATCTTCTCTTGACCAGAGGGAAGTATCTATGAGGAAGGAATTAGAGGAATCTCGCAAGAAGCTTCGGGAAGCTCAGGAAAAATATGACCTGGCTCTTCAGAGGAGGAAAAAAGCTGATGAGGAAAGAGAAAAGATAAAAAGAGAATTTGAAGACCTCGCAGTGAAAGAGTATGAAAAAATAATAGATTCATCAAAGAAGTTTGCAGAGAGCAAGATGCAGGAGATAAACGCTCTCATAGAAGCAAAATCTAAGGAGTTGAAAAAAGAGCTTGAAAGCTATGCATTAGCAGTTGCTGTTGAGCTTGCAAAAGAGAAAATAAAAAGAGAAAAAACACAAGAAGATGAAAAAAGGTTTCTCTCCCTTGCAATAGAAAAAATAAAAAATTTAAGAAATTGAAAGTGTAATTTTATGATAGCCGAAAAATACGCAAGAGCTTTGGTTCTTGCTGGAAAAGATATGCAAGAACTAGATAAAATCTATCATGATATGAAAATCTTTCAGGAACTTTTTTCTTCTGAATCTGTGAAGTTTGTTATAAGTTCTCCTTCTTACTCCCGCCAGAGAAAGTTGGACTTTATATCTTCAATAGCAAGAGATAAGAATTTTTCTCCCATTACAGAAAACTTTCTCAAACTTGTGATAAAAAAAAGAAGAGAAGGATTTTTAGACGATATTTTAAGGTATTCTTTTCTTTTCTACTATAATGAGAAGAATATAGAAAAGGTAACTCTTATTTCTGCTTCTCATCCAGATAATCAATGGTTAGATGAATTGAAAAAAGCTTTAGAGGACTCTCTCAAAAAAAAAGTTGAAATTGAAGTGAAAGTTGATGAAAGTTTGATAGGGGGATTTGAGATAATAGGGAATGGATGGAGAATTTCATCATCTGTAAAAAGCTTCCTCTCTTCTATACAGTTGGAGACAAGATAGTGATACTATGTGGTAGAGTGAAATTCACCAGACCTTTGCTATTACTTCTCCGCCCACATTTAGTTTTTTTGCTTTTACACTGCTCATTACTCCCTGAGGTGTTGAAAGAATAAGTATTCCTGTTCCCCCAAATACAGGTTTTAAATCTTTTGACTTTATGTAAATTCTTCTTCCAGGTTTTGATATGCGCTGAATTCCTCTTATTACAGAAACTTTTGTTTTTGGCTCTGGGAAGAAGTATTTTAGGATTATTTTGAGTTTCCCGCTTTTCCCTTCTGGGATTATTTCATAATCTTTTATGAATCCCTCTTCTTTAAGAACTGATGCTATTTGAATTTTCAGTCGTGATGCGGGTACGACTATTTCATCTTTTTTTACCGCTAATGCGTTTCTTATTCTTGTTAGCATGTCTGCTATGGGATCGGTTATCATGCTATTTACCTCCTTTCTACCAAGAAGCTTTTCTTACTCCGGGTATATCTCCTTTCAAAGCCAGTTCTCTGAAACACATTCGGCAAAGCTGAAAGAACCTTATAAATCCCCTTGGTCTTCCGCATTTTAAACATCTGTTTCTTTTTCTTACCTTGAACTTTGGTGTTTTGAATATCTTCTGTTTATCTGCTGCTGTTGGCATAATATATGCTTTTTTAATTTCCAATTCTCTTAATTTCTTTTTTTCAATTTTTTTATTTTAAAATTTTACTTATGCCCGTAGAGAAAATAAATGTCGGGAGGTTCAATATCTCGGTAAGGATAGAAGGAGAAGGCAAAAAGGGAGATATAATGCTTATTCACTGTCTTGGACTTTCAAACAGAATTTTTGACCGACAAGCCGAGTTTTTGTCTGAACTCGGGCGGAGAGTTTTTCTCCCAGATGTAAGATGTCACGGTGAATCAGATAAACCAGAAGATGAATGCAATATATATGACATCACACAAGACATAGAGGTCGCAATAAAAAAATTAGGTATAAAGAAGCTCTACGCACTTGGCGGTATATCTATGGGGGGAATGATATCTATGCGACTTGTGTTAAGGAATCCCGAACTAACAGATAAACTCATACTTATGGGAACATCTGCTGATGAAGACCCCGGAAGAGAAAGATTTATGCCGATGATTCTCAACCTTCTTCAAACCGTGAAGAACGAAAAAGATCCGGAAGTCCTGAAAGAAAATTTCAGGAACGCTGCCGAATATGTTGTCCGTCTCTGCTTTTCTCCTCAATACCTTGAAAAAGATAATAACTTTGATTTCTGGGTTTCCGAAGCTCTCAAATCGCAAGGATTGGGTGCTATATATGTTTCAAAAGCGGTTATTGAAAGAGATAGCATAATAGATAAAATTTCTTCTATAAGTGTTCCCACTCTTATTATGGCTGGATCTAATGATATGGCTGTTCCTGTAAGAGAATCTGAAAAAATTGCTCAGAAGATTAAAAAAAGCAAGCTTGTCATTTTTGACTCCGCTCCTCACATTTTTACACCCGAGATACCAGATAAAGTAAATGCAGAGATAGAAAAATTCCTCTACTCAAAAGATTAGAGAGAAAATTGCTAAAAAAATTTTTTAAGTGTTTATCAATTTTCCATATGAATAGTAATACAAATCCTACTCCTATGCAAGATAAAGAGTATTATATCAAGAACATTTTCAAATCAAGGAAAGACATTCGGTATCTTTTCAACTCTATTGCTGACTTTTACGAAACGATCAACAAGATTTTATCTTTGGGTTTAGATGGAAGATGGAGGGATAAAGTTTCAAGTTTTGCCGAAGGTGTATCACTTGATATAGCATGTGGAACAGGAGAAATGACTTACAGAATCAGTTGCAGGTCAAAATCTCATTATGTTGTCGGATTAGATATAAGTGAAAAGATGATAAGATGGGGATTGAAAAACAGAAGTTTTTGCTCAAAGGTTAGTTTTGTAGTTTCTGCTGGTGAGTTTTTGCCGTTCAAAGATGATTCATTTGACTCAGTTTCTGTTGCGTTCGGAATAAGAAATTTTGAAGATAGGATATCTGCTCTGCGTGAGATAAAAAGAGTTCTGAAAAATAATGGGTTGCTTCTTGTTCTTGATACTTTCAGACCGAAGAGGAAAGCCTTGAAATTCTTATATAAGATATATCTTCACGCTATACCTCACATCACAAATTTTCTTGTCGGAAGGTTTGAAGAGTACCTCTATATGTCAAAAAGTATTTTGAATTATATGACAGCTGATGAGTTTGCTGATTTTCTATCAATGAATAACTTTTATGTTGAGAGAGTTTCTGATATGACTTTTGGTATTGTTTCTTTTGTGTTAGCAATAAACAAAAAATAACTTCACTCTTTTTTATTTTTTATGTCTATGCGTATTGTGAGTAGAAAATCCGCTTCACAAATTCTTTGCCTTTTGAAAGCTCAAGCATTCTTATAAGTGGCACCCTTGCTCTCTCTATTATATCCTCTGGCACTTCAATTTTGTACTTCATTTCCTTTAAGGATTGAAGGACATCTTGAATCCTTATTGATTTCATGTTCACACAGGTTTTGGGGCTTCCGACAGATAAAATAATCTTATCGGGGTTTTCTCTTCTTATTCTTTCCACGAGTCCCTCTTCTGTTGCAATAGCGATTTTTTTATGTTTTGTTTCTCTTGCGAACCTCACCATACCCCCTGTTGAGAAAACCTCATCTGCAAGATCTATCACCTCTGGCGAGCATTCAGGATGTACCACTATTACCGCGTCTGGATGATTTTCTCTTACTTTCTTTATATCTTCTGGTCTAAACCTGTGATGAACATTACACCATCCATCCCATGGTATTATTTTCTGCTCTGTAAATCTCTGAACATAAAGTCCTAAGTTTCTATCTGGTATGAAAAGGACTTCTTTTGAATTTACAGATTTGACTATTTGAACTGCGTTGGCTGATGTACAGCATATGTCGCTTTCCGCTTTCACTGCTGCATCGGTATTTATATAGCAAACAACAGGTCTTCCGGGATACTTCTCTTTAAATTTTCTCAGAGCAGATATGTTTATCATGTCTGCCATGAAGCATCCTGCTTCAAGCCGGGGAAGAAGTACTGTTTTTTCGGGGGATACAACTTTAACTCCCTCTGCCATAAAGTGAACTCCGCAAAATACGATAAGGTTTTGAGGGTTTTCAGCAGCTTTTATAGCGAGTTCAAGCGAATCACCAACAAAATCTGCTATCTCCTGAATTTCGGGTAGCATGTAGTTATGAGCTAATATAAGCGCCTCTTTTTCTTTTTTGAGTTTGATTATTTCCTGCTGGATCTCTTTTATATCAATATTTCTCTCTTCTTTGTGTTTCAGAAAAAGGTTAGATAGGTTTTTCCACTTTTCTGCATATCCTTTGCTTTTGAAAATCTCCCTTGCGTACTGAACCTGTTCTTCTGTGAGGAGCGGTTTGATCTCTTTGGTGTCTTTGCTTCTTCTCACTTCCTCTTTTCCTTTTACTTCCTCGCTCATGTTCTTATATATTAATCACCTTCTTTTGTCTGCTCATAAATTTCTGCTTTGATTGGCTTTCAAGTATTTTTATTTGGACTTCCCGAAATTATATGCTCAGATAAATAGGTTAGAAACATCAATTTCCCTTCCTACGATGAGTTCTATGTTTTTTTCTTGGGCTTTTTTGCGCAGAAATTCAAGCACTTCTTTTGTCGCAAACTCCACAGAGAAAAACTTCATAAATATCTTTTTACCTGTTAATTTCTCTGCAGATTTCGCTGCTAACTCTAACTTTTCTATCTTCTTCTCCGCTTCTTCAATGCTTCTCAAACTCAAACTTGTTTCAGCAACAATCAACGGCTCGTCGCAGAAAACATCGACTTCTTTGTATCCATCAACAGGTAAATTCACATGCGTTCTCACATCTGCGTCTATTCCTTTTTGTTTGAGTATATATTTTATAACAAATGCGGTGTAGAATTCAAAACCAACACCTACTGCATACTTTAACTCTTGGAGAGCAACCATAAGCCATCTGATAACTCTCTGATTTTCCTCCCATCTTTTACTATTTTCTTCCCATCTTCTATTGTTTTCCTCCCATCTCCTGTTATTTTCTTCCCATCTTCTATTATTTTCTTCCCATTTTCTGTTGTTTTCTTCCCACCTTTTTTCGTTTTCTTTCCATCTTTCTTCTGATAGTTTTACGAACTCGTTGAAATCTCTTCTCAGCTGTCTTATTTCATCAATTATCTCCTTATATCCCAAAAGCCCCATGACTTCATATCTGAAGTCCTCATCTTTTTTGAGTAGTTCCAAGAGCGTTTTTTTGAGGTTCTCTCTGTGGTTTTTTGAGTTTTTCCTCATTTAAAAAATATTAGTTTGAGAATTTAGATTTTGCGGTTTTTGTTGGAATTATATTCCGATTTTGAGTATTATTTCATCTGCAAGGTTTTCAAAATCTCTTTTAGCTACTGAATCTTGTTCAAGGTCAAATACCGAGGCTGAGTAGCTCTGAGCTCTATCTATTTGTGGGTCTTTTCGTATAACGGTTTTTGAGACAAGTTTTCCGAGTTTAGATTTTAATTTTTCAAGTAATTCTTTTGACTGTGGTGTTTCTTCATACATATTAGGCACGAAAGCGATTATTGCAGGGGAATATTTGAACACTTTCTTTGTCTGCGAGATTATTTTCAGGGTTGAAGCTGCTCCCACTAATCCTAAATAGGAGAGTAAGACGGGTATTATTACTCCTTCTGATGCGAGAAGTATGTTTATTGTGATAAGTTCGAGAGATGGTGGGGAATCAATGATTATAATATCAAAATCGTTTTTTATTTTTTGTATTGTGTTTCTCAGTTTTATGTGTCTTTGTGGATCCTTTGCTACCGTTATTGTGAAGTCAGCAAGAGACCAATCAGAAGGGATAATAGAAAGGTTTTCTATTCTTGTTTTTGAAATGAAATCGTAGGGGTTTTTATCTTTTGTGAGCAATTCAAGAACTCTTCCGGATTTTTTCTCCGAGCCGAGAACTTTATGAACATGCCCTTGTGGGTCCATATCTATAATAAGCACTTTATATTCTTTTTTCGCTAGGTACAAGCTTAAATTTGTTGCTATTGTTGTTTTACCTACTCCTCCTTTTTCAGAAAATATCGCAATAACTTTCATGGTGATTTATTTCAATTTTCCCTGCTTTTATTTTTATCTTTTTAAATCTCTTTTATCTTAAATTAGTTTATCGCAATAGTAAATAGAATTTTTGATTAAGATTTATTTGCTGGAGTTTTTTACTTTTTTGGAAAAAATTTTTCAGAGATTTTTTGTAATTAAAATTTGTTTTCAAGGAGGAGGTAGGGTGTGAAAACTAACGGGAAAAGGAAGATAGAGCTTACAGATGAGATGATAATAAGGTATTCAAGGCAGATAATTTTGGACGAGGTTGGGGGTGAAGGACAGAAAAAACTCCTTTCTGCAAGTGTTTTCATTGCAGGAACAGGAGGGCTTGGTGTTCCTGCTGCAATGTATCTTGTGGCAGCCGGAGTCGGAAGGATAGCTATTGCTGATTTTGATAAAGTAGACCTTTCAAATCTCCAAAGGCAGGTCTTATATTATACAGAAGATGTTGGAAAACCAAAGGTAGAGGTTGCTGCTGAAAAACTCAGGAAAATAAATCCTGATGTAGAAGTTGTGCCGATAAATGAAAAAATAAGCGCCTCAAATGTTATGGACCTTATCAAAGATTATGATATTGTACTTGATGGGTCAGATAATTTTTCCGCAAGATATGTTATATCTGATTCCTGTGTCATTTTGAAAAAGCCGTATGTTTATGGAAGCGTCCTGAGATTTGAAGGGCAAGTTTCAACATTTATCTCAACCGAAGGTCCTTGCTACCGCTGTCTGTATCCGTCTCCACCTCCTCCGGGTATGATGCCTTCATGTCAGGAGGCAGGGGTTTTAGGGGTCGTCCCGGGAATAATAGGACTTATTCAGGCAAATGAGGTTTTAAAACTTATACTCGGGAAGGGAAATCCACTTGTTGGCAAACTCCTTGTATTTGATGCATTGAATACCGAATTTTCTATGTACTCAGTGAGAAAAAGAAGAGATTGCCCTGTGTGCGGAGAAAATCCAACAATAACTACGCCAGAAGATATTGAGGAGTGGTGTAGTGTTAATAACCTTGCTATGTGAAAATTTTCTGTTAAAAATTTTTCTTCTTTTTCTACCGAATAAATCTTTAATTTCTTTGATGTGTAAAATTACAAGGAGGATTGGGTCTGATGTATGAAGTTGAAGATACGAGGTACTTTGAAAGAATAAAGAGAGAATCAAAGGAAAAGAAGAAATTACTGCTCAATCTTTTCAGGTCTTCATGTGGAGTTGGTTTTGTAGCAGATATAAAAGGAGTGAAATCAAAAGAGGTTGTTGAAATAGGAATAAGGTCTGTAAAAAACCTTGTCCACAGAGGTGCTATTTCTTCTGATGGAAAAACGGGCGATGGAGCGGGAATACTTACTCAAATTCCTCTCAAAATAGTCAAGAAGGAACTTGAAAAAAGGGGTTTTAAAGATATTGACCCTGAAAAAGTTGCAGTCGGTGTCTTCTTCCTCCCGAGAGATGAAGAGAAAAAAAATTTTGTCATTGAGCTTTCGGAAAGCTTTGCGAAGGAACTCGGTTTCAAACCACTATTTTGGCGTGATGTCCCCTGCGATGATTCTGCTCTCGGTCAAATAGCTCTTGAATCTAAACCAGATATAAAGCACCTTTTTTTGGAGTATGATGGAAAAGATTGGAAAAAAGAAGAAAGAAAACTTTACCTTCTTAGAAAGTTCATAGAGAAAAAATCTACGGAGAGAAAAATAGATGTATATATTCCTTCTATATCTACCAAAAAAATTGTTTATAAGGGGCTTTTCGTCGCTACTCAAATAGATAATTTCTATCTTGACCTCAAAGATAAAGATTATGAATCAGCAATATGTATTTTCCATCAAAGGTACAGCACAAATACTCATCCTCACTGGTTTATAGCTCATCCTTTCAGATTCCTCGCTCATAATGGTGAGATAAACACTTTGCTTGGCAATATAAACTGGACTTCCGCAAGAGAAAAATCTATCAGACCGAATTCTGTTTGGTCAAAAGATGAACTTGAGATAATAAGACCAATAATATGGCAAAGCGGAAGCGATTCATCTATGATGGATAATGTTTTGGAGTTCCTCTACTTTTCTGGTAAAGAGCTTCCAGAAGCTATGAGCATTATGGTTCCTGAACCATATGAGGTTGTTCTTGATATGCCAGAAGATGTAAGGTCGTTTTTTGAGTTTTATGATTTATTCTTTGAGCCGTGGGATGGTCCAGCTGCTATTGCCTTTTCAGATGGAGTTGGAGTAGGTGCTTGCCTTGATAGAAACGGTCTCAGACCTGCAAGATTTATAATAACAAAAGACGATAAAATCATTCTCTCATCAGAGCTCGGAGCTTCTGAGATAGAACCGAAAAAAATAAAGCATATAGATAGGCTCGGTCCAGGAAAGATGATATTTTTAGATACTCGTGAAGGCAAGCTTTATTTTAATGATGAGATAAAAAGAGAGATTGCAAAAAAGAACCCTTACTCCATTTGGGTGCAGAAAGTTAAAAAGCTATCTGTGAAAATAGAAAAAGATAACTTCGCATCCTTAGATGAAACCGAACTTTTGAGAAAACAAAAGGTCTTCGGCTATACAGAAGAGGATATTGAAAGGTTCATAAAAGAGATGGCTATTTACGGTAAGGAAGCTACATATTCCATGGGAGACGATATACCTCTCGCATTTATGTCAGCTTTCCCAAGAAACCTTTTTTCTTATTTCAAGCAGAGATTTGCTCAGGTCACAAATCCGCCAATAGACCCTTATAGAGAAAGCATAGTTATGTCTATATCTGTAACAATAGGAGAAAAGGAAGATGTGATTTCTCCGAGTGGAAATTACGAAGAACTTATACGTCTTGATACTCCAATAATAACCGACGAGATACTTGAAAAACTTAAGTCATATCTACCGTATAAAGTGTTTGATACAACTTTTTATGCGAATGATAAAACATCTTTGAGGGAAAGATTGTTTGAAATAGTTAAAGATGTAGTTGATTCGGTCAGAGATGAAGGAATTAAACTCATCATACTTTCAGATAGGGAAGCTGGCAAAGATGGTATGGCGGTTATTCCTTCTTTGCTTGTTGTAGGAGCGGTTCATCAAGAACTTATCAGAAATGGACTTAGGTTGAAGACCTCAATAATTGCTGATACGGGTGAGCCAAGAGAAGAGCATCACTTCGCATGCCTTTTAGGATATGGAGCTGATGCTATTTTGCCATGGCTCGCCTTCGCTACCGCATATTCCCTAAAAGAAGAACACAGAGGGAAAGAGCTAGATTCCTCTGATAGACTCAAATTCGTGAAAAATTATAAATCCGCTGTTGAAAAAGGAATAAAGAAGATAATATCTAAGATGGGAATTTCGGTCTTGTCAAGCTACAGAGGTTCGCAGATATTTGAGGTGTTCGGGATAAAAGATGAAGTCGTTGATTTTTGCTTTACGGGAACTCCTAACTGGTTTGGTCAATTCGGAGTCGGATACGAGGAAATCGCTCAGGACTACATAGAGTTTTTTAAGTGGTCCCAAGATAATTCGCCTCGGCTCCCAAATCTCGGTTTTTTCAAATTCATAAGAGACAAGGAGTATCATGAGAAAAACCCTTATATTTTCAGACCGCTTCACAAATTTACAGAGACAGGAAAAAAGGAGTTTTACATTGAATTCACAAAAGCCGTCCAGACTAGGTACCCAACAAAAATAAGAGACCTTATTGATATAAAACCCCTCGGTCAGCCGGTTCCTATTGATGAGGTTGAACCAGTAGAGAAAATAATAAAGAGGTTCTATGTTTCTTCAATGTCTTTCGGAGCTCTTTCACCAGAAGCGCACGAGACGCTTGCGATAGGTGTCAATAGAATTGGAGCTAATATGGGAAGTGGAGAAGGAGGAGAAGACCCAAGAAGGTTTGAGAGATATGAAAATGGAGATTGGGCTAACACTACTATGAAACAGATCGCATCTGGTAGGTTCGGAGTGACAACTGAGTACGCTGTAAATTGTAGAGAGCTTGAAATTAAAATAGCTCAGGGAGCAAAACCAGGAGAAGGAGGTCAGCTCCCCGGCATAAAAGTTACAGAAACTATTGCTCGTATAAGAAGAACCCTTCCCGGAATCACCCTTATCTCTCCCCCGCCTCATCACGATATATACTCAATAGAAGACCTCTCTCAACTTATATACGACCTCAAAAAGGTCAATCCACAAGCAAGGGTTTCTGTGAAGCTTGTTGCTGAAACAGGAGTGGGTGTTATAGCATCTGGTGTCGCAAAGGCTTATGCCGATACAGTTCATATAGCCGGTCATGATGGGGGAACAGGTGCATCTCCGGCAAGTTCAATAAGAAATACAGGAATACCGTGGGAGCTGGGACTTATTGAAACCCAAGCCATACTTATCTGGAACAACCTCAGAGACAAAGTCAGAATAAGAGTAGATGGTGGAATCTTGAACGGATGGGATATAGTCAAAGCTGCTGTTCTTGGGGCAGATGAGTACGGTTTCGGAAGCTCTGCTATGATAGCCATCGGCTGCATTATGGCTCGTCAGTGTCATCTCAATACGTGTCCTGTTGGTATCGCCTCTCAGAACGAAGAACTCAGGAAAAAATTCCCAGGTTTTCCTGAAAGAATAGAAAGATATTTTATAGCGGTTGCAGAAGAGGTAAGGGAGATTCTTGCATCTCTCGGTGCCCGCTCCCTATCTGAAATAATAGGAAGAATAGACCTTATAGTTTCTCGTAATCTGAAGCTTCCAAAGCTGTCTTCTCAAATTGATACCGCCTCGTACTTAAAGAGAGTTTTCTTAAATATAGCACATGGCGGGGAAAATCCTTTTATCGTTGATATACCAGATACCGATGGAGCCGAAGAGCATAAGAAGATAGACGATGAGCTGAAAAGTTTCTTGCTTTCAAGACCTATATCTAATATAAGTGAGAGAAATGATAGACCAGAAAGTGAATATGAAGACCTTAACAAAAAAATAGTTGAAGATGCTTGGGAAAAACTTGAAAGAGGAGAGAAGGTAAAACTTTCATACAAAATCAGAAATATCCACAGAAGTGTAGGAGCCACTCTTGCTGGAATGATAGCCAAAAAGTGGGGAGATGGGCTATGCATAAAGAAGGGACTTGAACCAAGGACTGTTGAGATAGAGTTTGAAGGGTTTGCCGGGCAGAGCTTTGGCGCCTTCCTCACAAGAGGAATGAAATTTATTCTCAAAGGTGTCGCAAATGATTACCTTGGAAAAGCACTTTCCGGCGGAGAAATAGTCGTAATACCTCCATTGAAAAATGCCCTCGCAATAGGTAATGTATGTATATACGGAGGAACAGGAGGATACCTTTTTGTTGCTGGTAAGGCAGGAGAAAGATTTGCGGTGAGAAATTCAGGTGTCTTTGCAGTTGTAGAAGGTGCAGGAGACCACTGTATGGAATATATGACAAACGGTATATGTGTCGTTCTCGGTGAGGTGGGAAAAAATCTCGGAGCCGGAATGTCGGGAGGCATAGGATATGTACTTGACTTTCCTTTACTCAAAGATTACATAAACTCAGAGTGGGTTTTTCTCAAAAAAATAGAAGATGAGGTTGAGTATAAGGTTTTTGAAATTCTTTTGCTCATACATCAGTTAGAAACCGGCTCAGACCTACCCAAAGAGGTTATCAAAGATATAGATAAAGTTTATATGGTTGTCCCGAAAGAATTTCAAAAGCATACATCACTTTTTCTGAAAAACTCTCTTGAAAGGTTGAATCAAGATTTCCAGGAGTATCTTGTATCAAATAAAAACCTTCAAAGGTAATTTTGCGAAGATGAGAAGGGCTTCAAAATTGTCAGGTTCTGGTCTGAAAAACTTCGTGAAGAAAATGAGAGAATGTGGAGAAATTCTCTTTATGAAGGGACTGATAGATACGAGGTCTGGCAATGCAAGTGTTCGCATAGGAGATAAAATTCTCATAAAAAAAACCGGAAGCTCTATGCCTTTTTTATCTCAAAAAGATGTAATTGTATTACCGCTTTACAAAGAAACAGAAGAAGATATTATCGCATCATCAGACCTAAAACTCCACAGGAAGATATATATTGAGGCAGAGAGAAAAAGAAAAGATATATCTGCTGTTTTGCATTGCCACATGCCAGAGGCGGTCTCTCTTTCGTTCTTTTTTGACAAGATAATTCCAGAGGACTATGAATCAAAACTATTTATCAGAGAGATAAATTTTTCCGATTATGAGAGTGTTCCAGAATTTGTGTCGGAGTTCAAAATATGTGTCGTTAAAGGGCACGGTGTTTTCTGCGGTGGTAAAGATTTTGAAGAAGCTCTATTTATAACTCTTATGGCTCACAACTCATTGAAAATTTTTCTGATGAACACTATTTTGAAAAAAACCGTCTTGTGATTTCATAATTCCTACTCAAAAAATAACCAAAAAACTTGAAAACTCTTCACCGCAAGAGTATATTTTAACTTATGTTTGAGGAGATAGTTGAAGGTTTTGTCAAGGGAGAAAAAAGAGCCCTTTCAAAAGCTATAAGTTTTGTTGAAAGATTCCCAGATAAAGCACATCTCCTTATATCTGAAATATCAAAAAAAACAGGAAGAAATCTTATTTCAGAAGATATATACATCCTTGGAATAACGGGTCCACCCGGGATAGGAAAAAGCACTCTTATATCACAGCTTGTCAAGAGAATAAAAGGCGGAGTTATTCTCTGTGATCCATCATCAGTCAAAGTTGAAGGTGGGGCAATATTAGGTGATAGAATAAGAATCCATATTGAATCTCCTTCATCAGAGGAAAATGGAGGGAAAAACGGAGTGTTTATAAGAAGTATAGGGACAAGAGGAGAAAAAGGGGGTGTATCAGTGAATACGAACGATATAGTTAATCTATATATACTTTTTGGATTTAAAAATATAATAATTGAAACAGCTGGAACAGGGCAAACCGAAACAGAAATCTCAAAAATTGCAGATACAGTTATTCTGGTATTATCTCCCGAGAGCGGAGATGAAATTCAGTTTATGAAGAGCGGTATATTAGAAATAGCAGACATAATAGTTCTCAACAAAGCCGATAGACCAATGGCTGATAGAATTTACAACGAAATACGAATAGCCATAGATACCGCTCATATGGTCCTGAGTGGTATAGGGAAAGATGTCAAGTGGAAACCTCCTATTATAAAAACAGTAGCAAAAGACGGAGTTGGAATAGATGAACTTATGCTTGCCATAGAACAGCATAAAGCTTTCCTTAAAAACTCAAACTATATCATTGAAAAAAGAAAGGAAAGAGTTGAACGTGATTTCGTAAATGGTCTTACCAAAAAAATGTTTGAAGTCCTTGAAAATCTGCAAATATATAGAAAAGTTAAAGATGAGGTCCTTGAAGGTAAAAAAGACCCATACTCTGCAATAGAAGAAGTTTATCAATTTATTTCTGAAAAGATGAGTTGATAGACATACCTATAAGAAATACACCTATTGCGATTATTATTGAGAAAGATAATCTTGTGAAAAATCTTCTCTCTCCAAGTATTAGTCGTGCGAGTATCACCGAAAAAACGACGCTTGTCCTCTTCAAAGCAATCATGTATCCTGCCTCTATTTTTGATATAGCTAAAAAGTGTGTTATTACAGCCATAGCGGTTGTTATTCCTAAAAGAACTGTTATCTTTGAAATCTTTATTGACTCCTTTATTTTCTCTTTTCCGTATATTTTATATATCAGAATAAGCATAGTAAATGCTGAAAGATACATATATGTGCTTCCAAAAAATAGCGGGTCTATCTTCGTTGATATGTATCTCCCTATTACTGATGTGATAGAGTATATTGTTGCAGATGTTATCATCAGCAGGGCAGATTTTAAGTTTTTTTGGTTTTCAGAGCGAGTGAGTGCAAAACTCCCAACTGATATAATAATGATTCCCGTTATTCCCAAAAGGGAGTATTTTTCTCCTATAAGAAGTGGAGAGAAAATCGGTATCAGTGCTGGGGTTATTGCCTGAAACTGCAAAGTGTAAGACGCTTCGCCTATCTCCAGCGACTTCAGATAAAGATAAGCTGATAATACTTCAAGAAAAGAGCCGAAAAAGTAAAGAGATGTGATCTGCAAATCTATTTTTTGAACCTCATTTTTCTTCATCATGAAAGGTATGAGGAGGGGAAGAGTAAATAACCATCTTACTATCAGTGCAGAAACTGAATCTTTTTTGTCTCTTTCCATAAAGAGTTTGCTTATTATGTCTGAAAGAGCTGTGAGGAAACCACAAAGTATTGCTACTCCAAGAAAAATCATTAAAAAAGTAAAATAAAAATCAATATTGTAAATCTCAAATTTTCACCAATTTCATCTTTCAGATTTGCAGGAGTCAAAAATCCTTGGCTAATAAGTAAAATTTAATTTGTGGAGTGCTCTGTTTTTTCTCTCATTAATAAGGATTGAAGACATATCTTATTTTAAATTAGGAGAATTCATAAGGTTATCTATTGAGATTTCTCAGAAATCTGATTTCAGCTTTTCAGCAGAAAAAAATGCTGTGAAGGTGATTTTTAAAGAACCTTTGGTCTTTGAGAAAAATAATTATGCCCGTAAAAAGAAAGTTATGCCTTTTAAAATCCTCGTAAAAGGAGCTGAAATGACTTTTATATTTGAAGAAAATTTTTCCGTTGCAAGATACTTCGTTTTACCATTCCCTTACAAAATAATAATTGACGTAAGCTTCAAGATGTCAGATATAGAAGATATATTAACTGAGGGAGAGAAGAGAAGAAGACCTAAGATTATTTTAGATGCGGGGCATGGTGGTAAAGACCCTGGAACGACGCACTTTAATATCAGAGAAAAAGATATTGCTCTTTCTTTTGTTAGAGAACTTGCTGATATAATTCGCAAAGACAGGAAATTTGAGCTTATTTTGACCAGAGATAAAGATGAGTTTTTGAAGCTTGAAGAGAGGAGCGGTATAGCTAATGCGGTTGAGTGCGATGTATTCATATCTTTACATGTGAATTACACAAAAAGCTCTGCGGTTAAAGGTTTTGAGATATTCTACTTTTCAAAGAAATTTTCAAAATACGCCTTGCGTGTTGCAGAAAAAGAAAATGGAGTGAAGTTGAAAGAAGGTGACATAGTTTTGTTTGATCTTTTTTCTTCTTATAAAGAAGAGAGTTCCAAAAAGCTTGCGGAATTTTTGAAAGAAAACTTAAAAGATATAGGAAGAGTAAACAGAGTTGAAGGGGCACCTTTTTATGTTCTTGCAGGAACCTTCTGTCCTTCTGTCCTCATAGAACTTGGATTTATAAACAATCACGAAGACAGGAGAAAACTTATCAGCAAAAGCTTTCGTAAAGCCATAGCGGAGAAAATATACGAAGGAGTGAAAAATTTTATCACTTATCAGCTGTCTTATCAGAACTCTTATCTTTGAAAGTTATCTCTATTTTCAGTTCTACTGCGGTATCAAGAATTACTCTTTTCATAAGACCTACAAGGTCCACAGACCTTAAAAACGCTCTTAGCTCTTCTCTGAGAACAGAACTTATTGTCTGCCCGATTGTTTTTGATATGTTTGTGCCTTTCTCTGTAAGTGTTGTAAGGATGTTCCAAAGGGCGGGAAGACGAAGGAGAAGGTTTTTAAGTTCATCGTAAATCTCCCTTTCCCCGCTTTTTTTACTCTCTTCTTCCTTTCTCTGTTCTCTCTGTCTCCTTATCCTCATCATAACAAAATTTTATGAATTCTTTGAGATTAAATCGCAAAAGAGAGCGAGATTTAAGTTCAAGCTCCATTATTTTTTCTCGCCCATAAATTCATAACTTCGCAAACTTTCAGAATATCTTTTTCTGAATGAAAAAAAGATATGGGTAAGCTTATGGTTGTATTATGAATTTCCTCGCTTATAGGAAATTCTCCGTTTATTATTCCTTTTAGGGCTTTTTGCTTGTGTGGGGGGATAGGATAGTGTATAGCGGTTCCTATTCCGTTTTCAAGCAGAAACTTTCTTATTTCATCTCTTTTTTTGTGCCTCACATTAAAGATGTGATAAACATCATAATAATCCGGATGGACCACTGGCTTTATGAATTCGTCTGAAAGGTTTTCAAGATATATTTTGGCAAGTTTTCTTTTGTATGAGTTAAGCTCGTCAATATATTTCAGTTTTACTCTTAAAAACGCTGCCTGAATTTCGTCAAGCCGTGAGTTAAATCCTATATAATCGTTGTAATACCTTTCTTTCCAGCCATAGTTTCTTAAAGCTTTTATTTTTTCTGCCAGATTTTCATCGTTTGTGACTATTGCTCCTCCATCTCCTAATGCTCCTAAATTTTTCGTCGGATAAAAGCTAAAACACCCTAATATTCCGAATGTTCCTGCTTTCTTACCTTTGTAGCTAGCCCCATGAGCTTGAGCAGCATCTTCAATAACATAAAGATTATACTTTCTCGCAATTGCAAGTATTCTATCCATATCACAGCACTTCCCGTAAAGATGAACAGCTACTATTGCCTTTGTTTTCTTCGTTA
The DNA here is from genome assembly GCA_002898315.1 of bacterium HR19. Lineage (GTDB taxonomy): Bacteria > Calescibacteriota > Calescibacteriia > Calescibacteriales > Calescibacteriaceae > Calescibacterium. The sequence goes on from BEHV01000007.1 coordinate 106,448, forward strand.
TGTTTTCTTCTATCTTTTCCGGGTCAATATTGTAAGTTTTTATATCTGGTTCTACAAGACGTGGTTTATACCCACATCTTATCACTGCTAAAATAGTAGCTATGAAAGTATTAGATGGCACAATTATTTCTGAATCTTTCGGAAGGTCTAAACTTTCTATCGCAAGAATTAAGGCATCTGTTCCAGATGCAACTCCTATGCAGTATTTCACTCCAAGGTACCTTGCGAACTCTTCCTCAAATCTCTCCACATTTTCCCCAAGAATATACCTGCCACTTTTAAGGACTTCTTCAAACACTCTCTTGTACTCTTCGAAGAATCTCTGATTTGCTTTTCCGGAATTCTCATACTCTATTTTTATTTCTGACATATAGTGAGATTTAAGTTATCTTTTTCAAAATGAGTGATGTACCTGATAATTTTGGTGAGAAGAAGAGTAAAATTTCTATTATGGTTGAGATATTGGCGGGGGCTAATATTGTATTCCTTATTCTCATTATTGCATTTGCTATAAAGCTGCGTCTTGACTTTGAAGAACTTAAAAAGAATCAGGGAAAGCAAGAAAGAAAAGACGATGTGGGAAGAAAATTTGCTGAACTTGAGGGACGTCTTATAACTCTTGAAGATAAAATTTTATCTTTGGAGTACGATACGAAAGAATTGAGAGAAAAGATAGCAGAATTGAAAACAGTTATAGTAGATATAAAAGAAAGTGTAAGCTCATTTATGAAATCTAAATCAGGAAAAGAAGTTAATCCTGATACGGGAAGAGATTTTGCATCTCATTTGAAGGTTGATAAGGATACCGGTTCCGAAAATTCCAGAGTCCTACCTGAACATTCTTCTTTTCATGCTTATCAGAGTAGGAATGAAAATATGAAAAATTATCAAGTTGTTTCAGATGTTGATGAGTTGGTTCTCAAATATGCATCAGAAGGAAAAACAGAAGAGGAAATTGCAAATATCTTGGGTTTATCTTACGAGGAGATAAAGATTATTTTACGAATGAGTGCTGGTAGAAAAAAATAAATGTGAAAATTAAATTTAAATAGAGGTAGTGGTGGGAAAAGAAATCAAAAAGAGTTTCCAGAAAATTTTTTCTCTCTTGACTTTTCTCTTCATTTTCCATCACTCTGGTCTTTCCGATATAAAGATAACTCATATAGGAATAAACACGAAACCCACTTTTTCATATGTTTCAATCCATCTTGATTCCCCCGATTTCTCTTTCTCTTACAACAAAAAAGAAAACCTGATAGTTGTCGTGATTGATGCCAAAGCGAGAACAGAAAGTAAAGTCGTTGAACCCAAAGATAAATTTATAAAGAAGTTAGCGTTAGTGCGTGGAGAGGTGGAAGGTGGTAAAGAAAAAGCTATTGTTCAGATAATCTTGCGTGACCCGAATCTTGAGTGGAATGTAATAAGGTCAAGAAACGAAATAATAGTTTTTGTCGGAAGAAGCATTCCTTTTTATGAAAAAGATTTTGAAAAGTATGTTTTTGAGACAGTCCGCTCAAGGAATTACTCAGCTCTTGATAACCTCTTCTTTATGGCTGGTGTAGGAGATGACAAAACAAAAGCTCTGGCTTATTTCGGCATCGCTGAACTACTTTTTAAGATGGGTGTTGAGTCAAATTCAAGCTTCCTGCTTTATAGAGCATCTTTATTTTATGGAACATCTGCGGATTTTTTCTATAAATTGGGTGATTGGCAGAATTATGCTATTTCGGTTTTCAAATCTTCAACAGCTTTGAGATGGGGTGGATTTTTTATTGAATCAGCGGGATTAGCCCAGAGGGCGTTAGATAAGATTCAAAAGGTAAAATCAAAGATAACATCAAAAATCTACCTTGAAATTTACTCATCTCTTTTGTGTTCTGCTTCTCTTGGATTGGTTGGTATGAATAAAGCTGGCTCCGCTCTGCTGTTTGTTCAGAACATAACTTCGGATTTTTCTTCTTTCAGAGATGATGTAAAAGATTGTATCTGGGCTTCTGCTGGAGCTGTTGAATATGAAAAGGGAAACTTTTACGATTCTGCTGAAAAATTCACTTATGTTTCAGAAAAGTTTCTGTTAAAAGACCCTGTTGTTTTGCCAAGATATGCTGATTCACTTCTAAAAATAAATAATTTTGAACTTGCGAGAAAATACTTTATAATCATGACCCAACACCCGTTATATGAAGTGAGGGCAAAAGGTTACTTAGGTGCTTTCAAAGTGTTTTTAGGAGAAGGGAAAGGAGACATGGCGATAAGATATATATATAAAGCTATTGATGAATTCTCTGGGAGTTTCTGGGAGGTAAGGGCAAGATTGCTCGCCGTCCAGAACAGAGATAAGCTGAAAAACTTTTACAGCGCCCTTGCAAAAAAATCTATCTCAAAAGATGACCCTATATATTTCCCAGAAGAAAATCTCAGGTTTATTATTTCATCTTTTTTGTTTCCTGAAAGTCAGATCGCTGTTTATGAATACATAAAACTTTTGAACGAAAAGTTAAAAGCTGATAAATTTGAAGATATTGAAAATTCTCTTGATTCCCTTTTTTCCTCTCTCTCTGTTCTCGGAGGGACAAAGGTTCCAGCAGATATAAAAGAAAACATAAGGGAAAAAAACTATGAGCTTCTGAATCTCCTCGTAAAAAAACAATTATATACCTATGCTTATTCGCTTTACAGCTCTTTCTCGGAATTTTTGCCCCCAGATTACCTGAAAGATTACTCTTCTATTATATCTGAATTTAGAAAATATGGATTTTTAGAATCAGAAGACGATTATGAAAAGATAGTAAAAGAATTTTATGATAGTCAAGATAAACAATCTTTTGTTATGACTCATATCAAAGATTTCCCGAAAATATCAATAAATTACATAGAGTATCTCGTCCAGCAGGGGGAATGTCAGCGTGCTTATAATTTCCTTCTGGAAAATGAGAGCATAGTGAAGAATTTTCCTGAGTACTCAGATATGATTTTCATTCTTGCCTACTGCCTTTTTACGCATAGAGATGAACTACTTCTCGCTGATTTGTGCCAAAAATATAAGACACGAGATATAGAAGATTTCTGCAAATATGAAGAGTTTTTAGGTAAGGTGACAGGCGTGATGGAGATAATAGAATTTTTGGAGAGCGTATCAGATAGAGTAAAAAATATAAGAGAACAGTTTTTTAAACTCTATGGCGAGAGATGAGATTGGTACTATAACTCTCTGAAATCAGTTTATTACTTTTTCTTTTATTTTTCTTGCTATCGCTTCCATAGCATTTGCGAACGAATCGCTTATATATATATCAGAGGGGAAGCATTGTGAATTCGGATTTATCTCTATCAGAGTTCCTTTGTTCATTTTTACTATCTGAGGTATGTATGCTGCTGGATATACTACTCCTGATGTCCCAGCAATTATACAGCAATCTGACCTTCTTGCTTTTTCAATTGCTATATCCAAATCTTGTACAGGTTCGGTGAAGAAAACTATGTCAGGTCTCATTATGCCTCCGCAGTAGTCGCAAACGGGCAAGCTCCCGCCAAATTTTTCTTTTATTTCTTCCAGAGTTATCTCTCCTTTTTCTATAATTGATGAGAGGTCAATACTCTTTATTTTTTCAGCAAATTCAAGCGCCATCTCAATCGCTTTCTTTTTCTCTATTGTTTTTCTCTCCCTGCATATTATGCATCTTAGCCTTGTTATACTTCCGTGAACTTCAATCACTTCTTTGTTTCCAGCTTCCTGATGAAGGTAATCTATGTTTTGGGTTATCACACATTTTAATATCCCAAGCTTCTCAAGTTCTGCAAGAGCTATATGACCTTTGTTTGGTTTTGCTCTTTCTATGACTTCAACCACTGCTTTTATGAACTCAGATAACCTGCTCGGCTGATAAAATAGAAGTCCGAGAAGCCCGCTTGGTACTCCAAATGTTTCAGCTGGAAACCTTTCCCACAGTCCTCCTTTATCTCTGAAAGTTGGTATTCCTGATTCTGCTGATACCCCGGCTCCTGTAAAAGCTATAACATACTCTGACCTTGATATTATTTCAACAGCTCTTTCAATATCATCCATAATTTTAAATAATTTTATCTATTGCTATTACTTATTTTCTTTTTATTATCAAATTTTTGGTATTTCAGATATAAATTATAGATGTGAGCTGGACTGAAAGATTTTTTACTATTTGGAAAACCAAGAATATGTATAGGTTCCCTGACTATATCTTCAAAAAAATACTCTCTGAAACTCGTGGAAAAATCCTTGATATAGGAACGGGAAATGGTCTGAAACTCAAAAAAATTCTTGAGAAAATTCTTGAGAATAATAAAAACCAGATTGAAAGAGTTGTAGCTTTGGAAATAAATAAAAATCTTTTCCAAGTTGCAAAAGAATTATTGAATTACGATTTTATAGACGTGGTAAATTGTTCTTTTGAAGATTTTCAACGAGATGAAAAGTACGATACCATATTTGCTTTTGAGGTTATTGAACATGTTCAGAACCCATATTTTTTCATTGAAAAATGCAGAGAGCTTTTGAACAATCACGGGTGTCTTATTATCACAACTCCAAATAAAAAAATATATCGTCTTCAGGAAAAATTTTACTCTTTTGTATCCAGAGAGAAAAATAAAACTCATATTCCAGAAGTAGATGAGTTAGGCCAATCTCATGTTAAAGAGTTTGATTATAAAGAGCTTTCACTTGTCTTAAAACAATTTTTCAATCAAGTAAATCTATATGCAATATATCCGTTCCATTCCATAAGGAGCAAACTTTACGAGAAGATAAATGAAATTACGAATTTCCTCCCATTTTCAATCAGAATTCTAGCTATATGCAGAAAATAAAAAATGTTTTTGAGAATTTTAAATATCTCCTTTTCCTTTCAACATTAGCTTTTTCTTTTTGTAGTCCCCTCTGTTCTCGGAATAAAGATTCATCGTATAGTTCGCAAAAAATTCAAGAAGAAAAGGAAAGAAGAACAAACCAAAACGATTTTGAAGTTATTATAGAAAACCTGGAGATTCCATGGACTATTATATTTATCAACAGAGATGAGATTTTGATTACCGAAAGACCCGGAAAAGTCAAGATTTTCAGTTTGCAGTATAAAAAACTTATCAGAGAATTTCAGATTGAAGGTATCAAACATATTGGAGAAGGAGGACTTCTTGGAGCTACTATCCACCCAGATTTTAAAGAAAATAATTTCATTTATCTTTACTATACAACTGAGCAAAATGGGAATCTGATAAACAGAGTAGAAAGATATATCTTGAAAAATTATGAGCTTATAAAAGATAAGATCATTTTGAATGATATTCCAGCCGGAAGAATTCATAACGGCGGAAGGATAAAATTTGGTCCTGATGGTCATCTTTACATCACAACCGGGGATGCTGGAAATTCAGATAATTCTCAAAATATAAACTCTCTTGCGGGAAAAATTCTGAGGGTAGAAGAAGATGGTTCAATTCCAGAAGACAATCCATTCGGAAATTATGTCTATGCTTATGGAATAAGGAATTCACAGGGAATTGCGTGGGATGCTGAGGGTAATCTCTGGGCAATTGATCACGGAAGGTCTGGAATTCAATCTGGACTTGACGAGGTCAATCTGATTGAGAAGGGTAGAAATTATGGTTGGCCTGTAATTCAAGGAGATGAGAGGAAAGAAGGAATGGAAACTCCGATTACTCATTCGGGCGAGGATACAACTTGGGCTCCTGCAGACCTGATTTACTACAACAACTCACTTTTTTTCACGGGACTTCGTGGTCAAGCTATATATAAGTATGACATTACTAACAGGAAGCTGGAAGTTTATTTCTCGCAGAAATTTGGAAGATTGAGAGCAATAACCATCGGTCCAGATGGATATTTTTATGTTTCAACATCAAATAGAGATGGAAGAGGTTATCCAAATGAAGGTGATGATAAAATTCTGAAGATAAATCCTGAAATCTTCTTTGATTCTGTTAGCTACAAACTGGAAGGAAAATTTTATAATCTTTTGGTCGCAGATGAGCCAGCAGAGTGGTTGAGAGGACTTATGTTCGCAAGGAAATGTGCTGATGGATTTTTTGATTTCTCTTATGAGATTACTCCATGTTTGAACTGGTGGGACGGCATGATATTTATTTTCCCAGATAAAATGGTGAGGAGTTTTTGGAACAAAAATACACTTGTAGACATTGATATTTACTGGATCAATGATGATGATGTTATCGGTAAAGCTTTTCTCCCGTCTTTTGAGAGGACGAAAAAAATATACACTGTTACTTCTCCTTCTCAGGTCAATAAAGTTGTTGAGATAATAAACTGAGTTATTTTGAAATTCCTTGCATTGTTATCTATTTTTCTATTGTAGAAATTTTCTTGAGATTCCCTAAATTATCTATTTTTGAGGTGCTTTTTCTATGGTTCCGATAACTTTAAAAATTGAAGGATTTTTGTCTTACAGAGAAAGACAGGAAATAGATTTTCGCAATGTTCTCAAAACAAGGGTCTTTTTGATTCAGGGACCCACTGGTGCCGGAAAATCATCTATATTAGACGCTATAATATTTGCCATATATGGTAAGATTCCGAGATTTGGTAAAGAAGACAAGAAAGAGCTTTTTATAAATCAGGCAAAAGACAGAGCCACTGTTGAGTTTGACTTTAAAATGAAAGATAACTCAGGTAATTACAAGAGATATAAAATTTTGAGGACTGTTCACAGAAATGCTGTTATGAACGTTGACTTGAAAGTAAAGGTCAAAGGAGAACCAGATGATGATTCGGAAGGAGAATGGAAATCTATTTTTATCGGCAAGAATCTGAGCTTAAAAGATAAGAACGAAAGAATTGTTGAAGATATAATAAAGCTACCTTATGACATATTTACCAAGACAATCGTTCTACCGCAAGGAAGGTTTGCAGAACTTCTTTATGCTAAACCTGCTGAAAAATCTGATATAATACTGAAAATAAGCGGTTTTGAAGAAATAATAGAGAGCATATCAAGAAGAGTTGGAGAAGAAATCAAATCTAAAAAGGTTCTGCTTGAAGAAAAAAAAGAACGCCTGAAAGAGCTCAAAAATATTGACCCATCTACAAAAGAAAAACTCATCTCCGATTACAAGATGGTTGAAAACGAAATAAGAAAACTCAAAACCATCAAAGATAGAAAAAACGAAGAGTTGAAGTTCCTGAATCAGAAAATTCTTCATATCTCATCGCTCTATGAATATATGAGCGAAGCTCTTTTAAAAGTTGAAGATATAAAAAAAGCTCAAAAAGAAATATCGGCTCTTCAAAATCAAAAAGAAATTTTGTCAAACTCTATTATTATCACAAAAAGAAGGAAAGAAGATATTGAAAAGGCAAGATATACCCTTGATAAAATTACTGATGATTTTGACCACTTTTTTCAGATGATGGAAATGGCTTTCAGAGCTACTTCGGAGATCTTTGAGCTATCTTACCAGAAAAAATCTAAAGAAAAAGAGCTTCAGATTCTAAAAGAAAACATATCAAGCGTTCAGGTTAAAATTCAAAATCTTGAGCAAGAGATAAAAAAGCTACCATCTGTGGACTCGTTGAGATTTTTAGATCAGTTTTTAAGGAAGCTTTCAGATTTTCAAGTATTCAAAAGAGAAGAAGAAATTCTCTTGAAAAATATAAACGAGCTGAAAGGTAAGATAAACGAATCTCTGAAAGAAAGAGAAGATTTTGACAAAAAAATTGTTGTTCTTTTAAGAAAAAAAGAAGAGCTGGAGAAGGAAATTCAAGGTTTGAACGAAAAGATTGAACATCTTAAAATCAATCACTCCGCATTATTGATAAGACAGAGCATAAAAGAAGGAGAAAAGTGTCCCGTCTGTGGGAATATATATCACAGATCTTTTGAATCTCAACTTGATGAGAAACAAATTATCCAGAACATTCAATCACTTTCAGCAGGCAAAGAGAAATTAGAAGAAGGTAAAAGAGCAGTAGAAAAAGAAATATCAGTTCTTGAAGGGAAAAAATCAGAGAAGGAAAAACATATAGAGAGAATGAAAGAAGAATTAGAATACAATGAGAAAGATTATAGAGAATTCAAAAAGAGATTTGAAGATTTCAAAAAAGAAATTCATAAGTACGATGTGAATCTGAAAGCTTATGAACTCCCCCCTTATATTCTTGATAAGATTTCAGAGATTTTTGAGCTGGTGTTTGACCCTTTCTGTTCCTCTGATTTTATCAAGAAGGAAATCAAAAATCTGGATGAATACCTGAAACATTCTCAAGACACTTTTAATAGATCTCGGGAAGAACTTGAAAAGGAAAAAATACGAGAAAAAGAGTTTTCCACCGCTATTTCAAACATTGAGAAAAATATAACAGAAATATCTGATAAGATTTCTGCGAGAAAGAAAGATTTAGGCGAATTGAAAGAGAATTTATCTCTTCTCTATCGTAAAATTTCTGATTCTTTTGTGGAACTTTACGATTTTTTGCAAAAAGATAGTTATTTCGCACAGATAAGCTCTTATATTGAAAGAACCCTTAAATCCCTTCAAGAACTTATCGGAGTTTTTAATGAAATCTTCAAAAAAATTGATAATGAAAAAGAACCTTCGTTAAGTCGTGAATTTTTGAAGAACTTTGAAAATCTTCTCATTTTCAACAAAAAAATATTTTCAGAAACAAAAAAGAAGATAGACGATTTTTATCTGAAAGTTCTGGAAATTGCCAGACAGGAAGACCTGAAACTCAAAGATATTGAAAATGAAATAGAGAAACTAAACTCAAAAATAAACGATAGCAAAAAGGTTATCTATGATATAATGAAAGTTCTGGAAAAAAATTCAGATTTATTTGGAGATGTAAATGGAAACCTTCACTCATACCAGATGGAAGATGTAGAAGAAAAGATCAAAAGAGCAAAAGAAAAACTTGAAAAAATAAGAGATGATGACGAGAAAAAAAGAGATACGATTGAATCTCAAATCTCTGATATAGATAGAAAGATAGATGAATTGATTTACCAGAAAGCAACAATACAGAAAGAGATTGAGACATTAGAGAGGAATCTGGGAGAGAGGAGAAAGCTTGAGGAGGAAACCAGAAAGCTTGAAGATGAACTTAAAATACTTGACATAATAAATAAAGATTTCGGGAATGACCCTTTATCTTTTAAGAAGCATCTATCTGATTACTTTTTAGAAAAGGTTATATCTTATGCTTCACGTATTTTTAAAGAAATAACTCGCGGAAGATACTCGTTTGAACTTGACCCATCAGATAGAAAATCTGGAGCAATAAAGATAAAAGACGCTTTTTACGATGGGAAACTGAGGGATTCACAGAGTTTGAGTGGTGGTGAAACTTTTATCGCTTCTCTTTCTCTTGCTCTCGCTATGTCTGCCAGAATTTTAGGTAGCTCAAAGTTTGAGTGCTTTTTCATAGATGAGGGTTTTGGCTCTCTTGACGATGACTCTCTTGATGATGTGCTTCAAGCACTTGAAGGTCTTGCAAAATCAAATATATATCTTGGAGTCATAACTCATGTTGAATCAATGAAAAAACTCGGATACTTCTCAAAAATAATAGTAGAAAAATATGAATCTTCGTCAAGAATAAGGTATGAAATCTGATTTTATCTTAATTTCTGTTTTTTAAACTAAATTATGGGAAAGAGAGAAATTCTTATGAAGGTTTAGAGTTATGCAGAAGATAATTAAAACCACCGGCATTTTGATAGCTCTTTTACCCTTCTTCTTTGACTTCTTTACTTTTTCTCCGTCTGGATACTGTCAGGATAGGAGATATGAAAGATACGATATGATAATGAGAGAGATTTCAGACCTGAAAAAAGAAGTTGGCGAGATAAAAGGGGAGTTGAGACAGATCAATAAGAGATTTGAAGATATCAATAAGAGATTTGAAGATATAGACAAGAGGTTCGAAATTATAGACAAAAGATTTGAAGATATAAATAAAAGATTGGATGACCTGAAAGACATAATGAAAGGGATATTTGGTGGAATGGTGTTGCTTGTTGCTTCTGTTATCACCTTTGCATTTTGGGATAGAAGAACAATTATAAGAAGATCTGTTGAGGAATCAAGAAAAGTGATAGAAGAGGGATTGAGATTCAAAGATGTCATAAATGTTCTTAAAGATATGGCAAAGGAAGATGAGAGATTAGAAAAAATAATGAAGCGATACGGATTTCTCTAAAATCATCTGAAAGGGAAATTCGTAAAGTACAGTTTTATTTTGAGCCATCTTCCGTAAAGCCCTAGCGGTTCAAAAATAACAGCTAATATAATTGCTAATGCAAATATTATAGGCGCGTACTCTTTCAGAGATACAAATATCTGCGGTATAGATATTACGAAAGCTGTTCCCAGAAGAGAACCTATTACGGAGCCAAGTCCCCCTATGACTATTGCAGCGAAAATATTTATTGACTCAGAAATTGAGAACATCGTTGGTTCAAGGTATCCGAAAAAGTAAGCGTAGAGTCCCCCGGCAAAGCCAGTGTGAAACGAGCTTATAACAAAGCTCAAAATTTTAAATTTTACGACATTTACACCGAGAACCTCGGCTACAAGATCGCTCTCTCTTATCGCCAAAAAAATTTTACCTATGTGCGACTTTATAATTCTGTATCCGACGATGTAAAAGAAATAAGTAAAAAATAAGCACAAGTAATATATTTCAAGAGGAGAATCTATTCCCCATTTTTTTGGCACAAAAATTCCCATTCTACCCCCTGATATCTGAGGGGTGTTCAAAATGACTTGAAATGTAGCTATGGAGAACCCAAGAGTAGATATTGCAAGAAATGGACCTTTTAATCTCACAGATGGTATTCCTACTATTGCTCCTATGATGCTGGAGAAAATTCCTGAAAGCAAGAGAGCTGGAAGGAGTCCTATCTTATCTATGGAATGCGCAAATGCGTATGCTCCGACCGCAAGAAAGCCAGATTGTCCAAAAGATATAAGACCTGTGTATCCTATTAGTATGTTCTGCCCGAGGACGGCTATTGAGTATATCATTATGAGTGTAATTATGTATATCATACGGCTTGAAGCAAAAAATGGCAAGATAACAAAAAATGCAGTGAAAACTGCCGTAAATATAAGAGCGGGAATATCAGGTATGATTCTCAAATCGTCTGAATAATCTGTCTTCATTTTCACTGTTCTTTTGATTTTCATCTTGTGATTTCTCCTTTCTTGTAAAAGTTCAATTGAAAGAAATTTTAAAGAAGTTTTCTGTTAGCTTTGTTTTTGAAAAAGTATTTTGAATTTCGTTTTTCGCTTTTCACTTATGCTCCAATTTTCCTGATTATCTATATCATCTATGAAAAAATCAGTTCTTGTTATATCAAAAGAGCATATTGACTTTGTAGGGAAACATGGAGAAGAAGCATACCCAGGTGAAGCTTGCGGAATAATACTTGGGCATATTGAAGATAAAGAAGATGGCATTTTTTTTATCACCAAAGATTTGAAGAGAGCAAAAAACCTGAGCGATAATCCTTTGAGGTTTTATCTTGACCCAAAAGATTTTCTGCAAATACAAGAGGAAGCAGATAAAAATGGATTAGAGATAATAGGTATTTATCATACTCATCCTGACCATCCACCAATTGCTTCTCAATATGATCTTGAATCTGCCATAGAGGGTCTATTTTATCTTATTTTATCTATATTGGGAGGGAAACCGGCTAATTTCAAAGGTTGGGTTTTAGACCAAGAAAGCAAAGTCAGAAAGTTTGTTGAATCAGAGGTTAGAGTCATCAAGTAATCTTATGGCATCATTTATATCTGTTTTTGGCTCTTTACAGACAAAGTTTGAACATATATAAATTGTTGTTTTCCCTTCTTTTTGTCTGAAATCCTTTGCGAAAAAGATCTCTCTATCTCTATCATCTTCAATTAACGCTATCACATAGTTTGGTATATACCTTTTCTGGAACTCTCTTATAAATGTTATTGCATCTTCTTTTTTACCAACTATTGCGATTTCTGTTGTCTTTCCTGAAAATAGCTCCATAGCTTGAATGAAATATGAACATGCCAGTGGATTTTCCTCCGCAATATATAAAATGCTTTCAATCATTCTTTCGGAAATTTTGAGGAATTTTTCTTTTCCTGTCAGCTTGTAGAGTTTAAGCATAGATTCAAGAGCAACTGAGTTCCCAGAAGGTATTGAGTGATCAAATATATCTACTGGTCTTGTGAAGACAAAATCGGTTTGCAAGTTTTGATTTCTGAAAAGTCCAATTTGTTCGTCGTAGAAGGTTTTTATCATCTCCTCTGCAAAATATATGCTTTTTTCAACGAAGTATCTTTCTAAATTTGAAAAGTATAGTTCTATTAGAGCAAGTATGAAAAAGGAATAATCTTCAAGCATTCCCGTAACTCCTCTTTTCCCATCTTTATATACGTGGTAGAGTTTGCCGTTTTCGTCTGTCATTTTTTCTGTCAGAAATTTTGAAGTTTTTTCTGCTTTTTGTATTATATTTTTGTCATCTATTATGTGGTATGCTTGTGTGAGGGCGATTATTGTAAGTGCATTCCAATCAGTAAGGATTTTGGTGTCTTTGAAAGGGCGGGTTCTTTTTTCTCTTTCGTCCTTCATTTTTCTCTTCACCTTCCTTATTATCCTTTCTATTTCATCTTTATTTCTCTTGTAGATTTCTGAAAGTTTTTGGGTATCTAATGATATGTGGATTACGTTTTTCTGAGGGAAAGATTGATTGTTCCCGTATGGAGATATTCCAAAGTGCCTTTGGATTATTTCAAGCTCCTCATCAGTACATATTTTCTTTATCTCCTCATAATCCCATAGGTAAAATTTTCCCTCTTCTCCCTCACTTTCCGCATCTTCTGCTGAAAAAAATCCTCCTGTTTCATCATCATAAAGATTTTCAAAAAGGTAGTTTATAGTTTCACTGACTACTTCTCTGTATCTTTCTTTTTTCAAAACTTTATATGCTTGGGAGTAAATTAATATAAGAAGTGCTTGGTCGTAGAGCATTTTTTCAAAGTGGGGTATAAGCCATTTTCTATCTACTGTGTATCTGTGGAATCCACCACCTATGTGGTCATATATTCCACCATTTGCCATACTATCTAGGGTTTTTTCAACTATATAAAGTGCAGATTGGTTCTTTGTTTTGTTCCAGAATTTAAGCAGGAAGATAAGGACGGGGACATTAGGGAATTTCTGTCCATACCCAAAACCACCATAATCTTCGTCAAAATATGACTTTATCACATCAAAACTATGTGAAGTTATGTCTTTATCAATTTTTTTTCCTCTGCTTGCTCTGAAAATTTCGTTGTTCAGGTTTTTTATAACTTCCACTATCTTTTTACCATTTTCTTCTATTTCGTTTTTCTTTTCTCTCCATATTTCTGCTATTTTCGGTATCAGTTCTTTCATTCCTATCATTCCACCTTTTGAGTTTGGTGGTATATATGTGGCGACAAAAATTGGTAGTCCATTTGGAGTTAAAACGATATTGAGGGGCCATCCGCAGTTCCTGATAGTTATCTCGCAAATAAGCATAAATATTCTATCTAAATCTGGTCTTTCTTCCCTATCTATTTTTATTGGCACAAAATACTTGTTTATGAGTTCGGCTATCTCTGGATTTGAGAAACTTTCTCTTTCCATCACATGACACCAGTGGCATGTTGAATATCCTATTGAGACGAAAATGGGTTTATTTTCTTTTTGCGCTTTCTCAAATGCTTCTTTGCACCAAGGATACCAATCAACAGGGTTATCTTCGTGCTGTTTCAAGTAGGGACTTACTTCAAAGTAGAGGCGATTTTTTCCTTTTGGTGGTTCTTGCAGAACATACGGCTTGCTCTCAATTATTTTTATTATTTCGCTCTGTATATTTTGATTTAGATCATGTTTTTCCATCTCTAAAATTTAACGATATTCTTTCGTGGTTGTTGTTATTTTTGTTTTTGTAAGAATTTATTTTTTCTTCCGAATCTTTGGAAAGATTATATTTTCATCCATTTTTTCAAGCTTTTCAGTTTTTCTTCGGGGGAAACCTTTTTATCTCTTCTTTCGTCTATTTTTATTACTGTTGAAACTCTTTTTGCTCCTTTTTTGAAGACGGCTTCCTGCATCTCTAAAATTGCTTCAAAAATCCTTTTCTTCTCTCCGTAGATTATCGTGAACATCGGGTCTGTTTCGTATTTGAGCTCTGGGTATTTTTCAAGAACTTTGAGAGCAGACGCAACATATTTTGATACAGACGGAGATTTTGTCCCAAGTGGAGTTATGCTCACTGCTAAAATTACTTTATGAGAAAAATCTTTTGCCTTTTTCTCTGATTTCCTTTTTTATAACTCCTTCTCTCCATCTCTTAAAATTATAAAGATTTGCGAGTGCTTTTCATATATCAACTATTATTTGTATTTCTAATTTGCCATCGGGGGTTTTTTTAAGCTGGAGTCCACCATAAGTTGCTGCCTTGACATATATTTTTGGTTTGTGTTTCTGTGGGTCAAACTTTTCAAATATCGCCGTAGCTTTTATCTCGGTTTCATCGCTTTTAGTGATCTTTATATTTTCCACTTCTTTTAAGACAAGTTTTCTGGCATCAAAGCGGAAGATAATTTCGTTGAGGAAATTTACGAGGGCAGATTCAAAATCTACGCCATCTGCGCTTATTTCTTCTTTTTTCTGATACACGGGCTTTTGCTCGTTTTTCTTTTTCTCTTCCTCAAACTCTCTTAGATATTCTTCTCCAAAGTATATTGCAAGTATCCCTTTGCAAGCTTCCTTTACAATTTCTTCTTCTGTCTGAGCGATAACTTTGAAAGCCGCTTCTCCCGTATGCTCTAATATCTCTATCATAAAGCTAAAATGATATTAAAAATATTCAAAAATTAATTTGTAAAAATTGTAAATTTGAACTTTATTTTTAAAATTGCCAATCAATGGAAGAGGTCCAAGAATTACAAAAGCAGAAAAACAACGTTGAAAAAATTAAAAAGCATCAGGAAAGGGGAAACCTGAAAACAAATGATAATTTGAGCGATACAGATGGTGTAGGAGAAAAGATCAACGGAGTTCTGAAGAGAGAAACTGAAATACTCATACCTGAAAGAGACCTTGTAAATGGGAATATCAACGGGAAATCTGTGGAAATTCTTGAAATACTAAAATCTGCTCCGTCAAAACTTCCAGAGAAAGATAAAGTTATTTTCAAAAATGCCATATTTTTTTTCTCGTTTGCTTTATCTGATTTCTTCTCTGTAATTATATCACATCTGATAAGCAGAAATTTTTTTGGGGTTTCGGTTGATTTGTTTTTATCTTTTCTTCTGGTTTTCCTCGTCTCCCTCGCGTCAAAACTCTATTCAAAGAATTTCGCTTTTTGGGATGAGGTCATGAGAATATTCAGAATATCTATAACCTCTGGAATAATATACTACCTTTTTGAATCTTATCATAGCAGGGTATCAAGTATTTTATATTTTGTGCCATTTTTTGCTTCATATCTTGCTTTTTCTATTCTTTTCAGGAAGATCGCAAGAGAGATTTTGTGGACTATCGGAGTAAGAAGAAGAGTACTGATCGTTGGAGCCGGGCTCGGTGGTCAGAAGGTTTTGAGAGCAATTGCGTCTGAAAAACACCTTGGATATGACATAATCGGCTTCCTTGATGACGATAGATCAAAACACTTTAAATCTTTGGGAAAGTTCAGAGGGAAAGATGTTTTAGTTCTTGGTTCAACATGTGAAATATGGAATATAATTGAAGAATCAGATGTAGATGAGGTCATTCTTGCGGTCCCATCACTTGGAGATAAAGCTCTCACAGCTCTCGCCGCTCACCTTCAAAAGTTTGTAAGTGCAGTCACAATCGTTCCAGATATGTTCGGTTTGCCCGTAAATGTTGAGACAAGGCAGTTTTTAGGAGAACAGACAATTTTGCTTTCTGTGAGGAACAACCTTGCAAATCCCCTGAACAGATTGATAAAAGACATATTTGATTTAGTACTATCTTCCTTTATCTTTGTTTTAATCCTCCCGCTTTTTTTGATAATAGCAATACTTATAAAACTTGATTCCCCGGGACCTATCATTTTTTCGCACGAGAGAGTAGGGAAGGGAGGGAAAAAGTTCAAATGCTATAAATTCAGAACAATGTATGTTGATAATGAGAAAATTCTTGAAGAACACTTCAGAAAACACCCGGAAGATAGAGAAGTATTCTTGAAGACAGCTAAGATTCCGGGGAGAGATCCAAGAGTAACGAGAGTTGGATACTTCCTCAGGAAATTTTCTCTTGATGAACTTCCGCAGATAATAAACGTTCTGAAAGGAGACATGAGTTTGGTAGGACCGAGAGCTCAACCAGAACACGAAGTAAAGCAGTGTCAGGATTATTATATGGAGTGGGCGAAGTATATAAAGCCGGGTATAACAGGGCTCGCTCAGGTTATGGGTCGCGCCAACATATCA
>BEHV01000008.1 GCA_002898315.1 bacterium HR19
GCCTGTCCGCCAAAAGTGAAAACAAGCTGAATAACCAATTTATCTGGGAACGCGCTTTTTATCTCTGTATAGTATGAAAGCAATCTTATAGCAAACTCTTTTGATATTTTGAGCTGAAACTCAAAGTTTATGACTGCCTCCGAATCTTTATATTTCCCTAAAAAAAGCTTGTCAACTCTTTTTTGTCTGACATGCGGGAACTCAACATTCTCAACTTTTTCAATCTTTATATCTCCTATTCTGCAAAGACGGAGTATTTCTTCTTCCACTCCCGCAAAAAGGTCTTTTAAAGTTATATCAAATCTTTGCATGATTTAATTAATTAAGACATTTTGGTATTTTGTTCTGAATTCCTCTCGTTTTATTTAAGTATCGTATCTAAAAAATTCCGGGAAGCATTCACTATTTTGGGTAGGTTCAGGTTAAAAGGAGAGAAAACGAAGCACAATAACCTCATTTAAAACAAAGATTTTGTCTATATCAGCAAAAATTAATAAATTTTTTTAAATGAAGATTATACCTGACACAAGGAAAATAATCGGTCTTTACCATCTTCATCTCCCGTTTTTTCTAATTTTTGCTTTTTCTCTTAATTCATGTGAAAAACCCAAAAAAGTAGAAATTGAACCACCCATATCAGATGACAAAATAATAGAAAAAAGAATATCAATAAAAGAGATAAAAATGAGCTACCCTCAAAATCTAACCTTTTTCACAGCCGGAACCGAACTTCAAATTTCCCTCCAACTTTCATGTCCCGATTTCCCAAGAAAAATAAGCATATCAGCAGAAGTATCAGATGAAAAAAACCAAAACCCACTGAAAGTTTCTCCCGCTGAAATCACTTGTCTTGGAGAGCAGGAATACTCACTCTCCATCTCCATACCATCAGAAATAGAAGGTTTGTTCTACTTAAAAATCGCTTTAAAAAGCGACTTCCCGCAAGATATAACACAGTTCATAACTAAAAAGGTCTATATTGTGAAATTTGAAGGTTCTGAACACGTGATGAGAAACTGGAAGCAGATAGCTCAAAAAACAATACCAAAGCTTGGGAAAATACAAATCTACGACGAAGATGAAAAAATAAAATTTCTCGCCACATCTGGAAATAACATAATATCTTTTGATTTTTACCCGCAAAGTAACTCGTTCTCCGAACCCTCAACTATCTTTTCCCTATCAGCAACTCAAAATTCTCCTTCGGAAAAAGTTGAAATCATACAAAGCATAAAAATAGGAGATAAATACCTGCTTATTATAAAAGCTCTTTCTGAGTTCAGGTTGATTGAAGTATCAAAAGATAATAACTCGCAAGATTACGGTAAAATAAGTAGCACCCTGATAAGCGATGCCTATATAGAAAGTCCAGAACGCTATATATTTTTTGACTCAACATGCTCAAAATTAATCGCTATATCTAAATCTGGAAAAAACATAAACGAGATTCCGCTCTCTTCACCCTGCTTTTTCTACTACCAACCCCAAGGAAAAAGAGAAGAAATAATTTATCTATCTCCAACCTCTGATGGGACAGGAATATTTGCTGTGTCAGAAAAATTTTCATCTGAAAATTTCACAGAAAAGATAACAGATATCACATTTGACCAGATTCTTACAAACGATAAAGGGGAAATAATCTTTTTCAAGTTAGGTGTAGACAACTTTTTGAACATACAACTCAAAGTAATGAAGCTCACAGCTGATAAAAACATAGAACGAAGAGAAGTTCTTCTGCCCTTGCCCAAGACAGCTGTAAATTCCTTGAGATACATACCTTTGAGTGAAAACAAAATCTTTGTATATTATGAACCAACTTATAAAAATTCAAACACAGTAGTCGTAAGCGTCATAAACATATCAGATGAAACAGGAATAGAGAAAACATTTGCAGTCCAAAAACTCAACAACATATTCATAAAATCATCAGGGAACAAAAAACTTATCGCATTTTACGAAAGAGATAAAATAGCAGGATTTTTATTTGATGGTATAAATCTCGCAAGAAACTTCACTGGATACTTTTCGGGAGATCCAATAGATTTTTCGTCATCTCAAGACGAAATATTGATAGTATCAAGAGGTTCCGGTAGATTGGTCTTCTTCGTTTTCTCAGATAAATCGTCAGATTACTTTTTCACAAACTCAAAGGTTCTATCATATAGATACTTCATAATCTCTCCACAAATATTTTTTATGATTTTCACAGATGATACAAGGTGCTGGGAAGGAGGAACCTGCTACGGGAGTGAATTCTCATTTATAAAATTGCAATCAATCACAATTGAAGAGAAATTTTTTGAGCATACAAGAGCTATATCACAAAGATTTGTTGGATTCACACTAAAATATAAATTCCCGCTGTGCATAATTCAAGACATAGATAAAATACTGATTTTCATGAGATAAGCAGGTGAGATAGAAGACATTTAGAATTTCAGTATGATCTGGGCAGTCCAAGAACATGCTCAGCCGTGAGGTTCAAAATCATCTCATTTGATACGGGAGCGGTTTTCAAAAGTCGGGCGGAATCCCACAGAATTATGAAAAAGTTATCTTCAACAAAACCAGCTCCACCGTATGTCTGTATTGCTCTATCAACCGCTTGAAGCAAAAGCTCAGCTGCAAGGTATTTTGCAGAGTTAGCGAGAAACATAACCTCCTGCGGTGGAAGGTTTTTATCATAAGCCCAAGCAGATTTATACACAACTAATCTGACCGCTTCTTGCCTTATCTTCACATCAGCCAGAGGATGCTGTATCGCCTGATAACTCCCAATAGGTCTTTCACCAAAAACACACCTTTGATTTGCATACTCAACAGCTCTTTTTAAGCAGAACTCACTCAAACCAACAGCAGAAGCTCCAGCAAGAATTCTCTCGGGATTCAAACCGTTGAACATAACAAAAACCCCCTGATTCTCCTCACCAACAAGGTTCTCCTCTGGAACTTCAACATCTTCAAAAAAGATAGTAAATTGGTTCATTCCCTCTATTCCTCTTGTGTTGAGCTTGTGCATCTTTATACCTTTTGATTTCAGGTCAACCATAAAGAGAGAAAGTCCATACATTTTCGGAAGCCCTTTTTTTGAAAGCTCTGAGTAAGGTATTGTTCTTGTTATAAGAAGTATGTAATCTGCAACATCTGCACCGGTTATATATGTTTTCTCTCCGTTTATTATGTATCTTCCGTTTTTCTTTTGAGCGAATGTTTTTATTCTGAATGTGTTTGTCCCTGCTTCCGGTTCTGTCACTCCGAGGGCGCATTTTATTTTTCCCTCAGCCATAGCAGGCAAAAACTTTTTTTTGAGCTGCTCGCTACCGTTTCTGATGATGCAAGATTCCGCACAGATTGTAAGGACAAACAGAGCATTTCCTATTCCATATTTTGCGAGCTCTTCCATAGCTACGGTGCTTCCGAGAAGACCTATTCCTGTTCCGCCATATTCTTGGGGGACAATAGAGCCCAAAAATCCGGCTTTTGAAAGCTCATCCCATATCTCCTGAACGAATTCGTTTCTTCTTATCTTCTCAAAAAGTTCTTTCCTTCTGCCTTCAAATTTTTTGTGTATTCTTTCTGCTGTCTCCTTTGCCATTTCAATCTCCGGCTGAAAAGCAAAGTCCATCTTATCACCTCCTTCAAATCTATCTTACAAATTCAAGCCGACGATTTTAGAATTTACAAGAAAATTTGAACGATTGTTCAAAAAAATCTTTTGATTTTTCAACCTAAAAAACCAACAAGAATCACTAAAATATAGAAAGGGAAAAATGATAGAAAGAGCCGAGAAGATAAAGCAAAAAATCAATACCATAAGGGAAAACATAAGAGATGTCATATATTCTCTGAAGGTCCTTGACTGGTTCATAAAAGAAAACGATTCTAACTATAAGGACTTTTTAATAAATCTCATAAAAGGAATAATGGGAGATATAGAGCCAATAAGAAGGCAGGCGGAAAAAAGAGGTCAAAAACCAGCTGTAATATGGGAAGGTGGAACGAGGTCCCACAAAGAGCTTTTTGAAAGAGCGGAAGCGCTTGCAAAATTCCTCACAGAAAACGGAGTATCACAGAAAGATAAAATCGCTCTCATATCTCCCAACACACCAGAAGCGCCTGAAATATGGTTAGCTTCAAACCTCATAAGAGCCCACTTCATCCCAGTAAACTACCGACTGAAATCACAAGAGATAAAATACATAATGGAAAACTCAGAGTGCCAGATAGTTATATACCACGAAGAAGTAGAAGAAGAGGTCAAAAAGAGCGGAAAATACAAAATAGAGCTTGAAATAAAAGAAAGCAAAAAAGAAATGTCTTCTTATGAAAAGGCAATTGAAGAGGGGTTGAAATCTGAAATAAGAATAAAAATTCCTCCCGCAAGCAAAAGCAAGATGATAATTTATACCTCGGGGACAACCGGGAAACCAAAAGGGGCTTACAGACCTTTAAAAGCTCTCAACGCATTTTTGTTTATAGCTACCGCAGGGTACGAATTCGGAATAAGCAAAAACGACAGACACCTTGTCGTATGCCCTCTGTACCACTCTGCTCCACTATTTTTCGCTCAACTTCATCTCACTCTCGGCGCAACTATAATAATAGAAAAAAAGTTCAGAGTAGAAAGATTTGTAAAAGCAGTATCAGAGCACAAAGCTACTACAACCTTCGTAGTGCCATACATAATCTCAGAAATCCTAGAGCATCTTCCCGAAATCAAAAAAGATGAGCTGAAAAGTTTAAGAAAGGTGATATGCGGTGGAGCATTTTTATCACCACACCTCAAAAGAAGATTTTCAGAAGAGTTCGGTCCAATCTTATATGAGTTCTATGGCTCAACTGAAACAAGCATAAACTCTATCTTAAAACCCTATGATATTCCGAAGAAAGCAGAAAGCGTAGGAAAAATCTATCCGCTCACAAAAATAAAAATAATAGATGAAGACGGAAACAAATGTCCCCCAAACAAAATAGGAGAAATATTTGTCAAATCTCCGTTTATGATGCGCGGATACTACAAAGATGAAGAATATACGAAACAGTGGGTAAGAGATGGATTCATATCAGCGGGAGATATAGGAAAAATAGACGAAGATGGATACCTTTACATAACTGACAGAAAAAAAGATATGATAATAAGCGGGGGAGTGAATATATATCCAGCAGAGATAGAGTCCGCATTATACGAGCATCCTGCTGTGAAACTCTGTGCGGTTGTAGGCGTTCCAGATGAAAAATGGGGAGAAAGAGTCAAAGCATTTATTGTGCTGAAAAAGGGATTTTCTATCACAGAAAAAGAACTTGAAGAATTTCTCAGGTCAAAAATCGCTGGATACAAAATACCACGAGAATGGGAATTCGTTGATGAGCTACCCATAACTCCCTCAGGAAAAATACTGAAAAGAGAACTCAGAAAAACTCAAGAGAAAATAAGATGAAAATTTTCAAAAAATCGTGAGTGGCTTTTATACCGAAAAGATATTTTGAAGTATGCAATTTCTAATACCAAAATAATTAAATATTCTTTCAATTTCGTAAAAAAGGAGGAGAGGGAAGTGGGAAAGAGAAATGAAAAAAACGGAAAATCTTACGTAAAATGTCTGAGGTGCAGAGAGTGTAAAAGAGAATACGAAATTGCTCCAATTCATATCTGTGATGTGTGCTTTGGTCCCCTTGAAGTAGAATACGAATATGAAAGAATAAAGCTAACAAAAAGCATGCTCAAATCAAGGAAACCAAACATGTGGAGGTACAGAGAGCTCCTGCCAATAGACGGCGACCCGGTGGTTTATGATGTAGGATTCACCCCGCTTTTCAGAGCAAAAAACCTTGAAAAATACTTTGGATGCAAAGAGATATGGATAAAAAACGATGGAGTAAATTTTCCGACACTTTCTTTCAAAGATAGAGTTGTAGCAATCGCCGTAAAGAAGGCAAAAGAGTTTGGTTTCAACGCTGTGGCTTGCGCATCAACAGGAAACCTCGCAAACTCAGTATCAGCAATCGCCTCAATATACGGAATGAAGGCATTTATCTTCATACCCTATGACCTTGAACCCACGAAAATCCTCGCATCATCAATATACGGAGTCGAAGTGATAGGAATAAAAGGAAGCTACGACGATGTCAATCGTTTATGCGCAGAGATAGCAGAAAAATATAAAATAGCTTTTGTCAACATAAACATAAGACCGTTCTACTCCGAGGGATCTAAATCTTACGGATTTGAAATAGCTGAACAACTCTCTTTCAAATTACCAGACCATATAGTGGTTCCTATGGCAGGTGGTTCTCTCATAACAAAAATATGGAAGGCATTTCAGGAGTTCAAAACCATAGGATTACTCAAAGAAGTTGATACAAAAATGTACGGTGCTCAACCCGAGGGATGCGCCCCGATAGTCAATGCAGTGAAAAAAGGGCTCGCAATATTCACCCCAGTGAAAGAACCGAAAACAATAGCAAAGTCCCTCGCAATAGGCAATCCCCCAGATGGATACTACGCAGCAAAAGTCATAAGAGAATCAGGTGGATGGGCAGAGTGCCCATCAGACCAAGAAATAATATCAGCAATAAAAATACTCGCAGAAAAAGAAGGAATATTTACAGAAACCGCAGGCGGAGTCACTTTCGGAGCATTCATAAGATTACTTGAATCAGGAAAAATATCAAAGTCAGATAGTGTTCTCATATCTCTCACCGGAAATGGATTGAAAACCCAAGAAGCATTAGCAGAATATATCCCCCCCATAAAAATCATAGAACCTTATGTTGAGAGATTTGAGGAAGCGTTCAAAAATGATTTGGCGAAGTTTAAACAATAACAGCAAATTTCTCAAAAGCGGAGGAAAGCCCCTGATATGGATTATGTAGACCACGAACTATTGAAAACCCTTGAGGAAGCGAAAAAATACTCAATAATATCTAAAATAGGAAACACTCCTCTTGTTAAACTTTCAAGATTGAAGGAATTCCTCAAAATACCAAAAAATGTCAATATATGGGCAAAGGTAGAAGGATTGAACCCCGGTGGCTCCGTAAAAGATAGACCAGCTATATTCATGATAGAGGAAGGAATAAGGTCGGGAAAGCTGACAAGAGAAAAGATAGTCCTTGACTCAACATCGGGCAACACCGGGATAGCTTATGCAATGATATGCGCAGCACTGGGAATAAGATTGCGACTTTGCATTCCCTCAAACGCCTCATTTGAACGGCTCAAAATTCTCACTATACTTGGAGCAGAACTTATATTGACAAACCCTCTTGAAGGTTCAGACGGAGCAATGGCAGAGTGTATGAAAATTTATGAAAAAGAACCAGATAAATACTTCAAACCAGACCAATACTCAAATCCCGAAAACCCAAGAGCTCACTACGAAACAACCTCAATGGAAATATGGAGAGATACAGGAGGAAACGTTGACTTTTTCGTGGCAGGAGTAGGAACGGGCGGAACGATAATGGGAGTAGGCAAAAGATTAAAATCTCTCAAAGGTTCTATAAAAATCGTTGCTGTTGAACCAGAAGAACCAATTCACGGCATTGAGGGATTGAGAAACACCAACTACTCGGCGATCCCAAAGATATTTGATAAAAACTTTCCAGACCTATACATAAAAGTGAGGACAGAAGAAGCATATCAGACCGCAAGGATAACAGCTCTCTGCGAGGGATTGTTCGTCGGCGCTTCATCTGGTGCATCTCTTAAAGCATGCGAAATTCTTGCAAAAGAAGTAGCAAACGGAATAAAAGACCAAATAAATATAGTGACCATACTCCCCGACTCGGGAGATAGATATTTCTCCTCACGAATGTGGGAAGACAAGAAATTTGTTGAACTTATAAACAAGATAAGATGGAAAAAGGAAACAGGAAAGTAATAATCAAGAGAAAAAACTATGTTTTTTGAGACCAACCAAATAGCATAAATCCAAAATTCAAAAAAATAAAAATAAAATTTTTTATATATGCCTGTTTTCTCATATACAGGAGTAAAAGATAACAGAAAAGTGAGAGGAATTATTGAATCGTTCTCAAAATCCGACGCTATACAGAAACTTAAAAGCGAGGGAATAATAATAATAAAGATTTCTGAAACATCAAAAAAAACGCTCACCTCAAAAAATGGCTCAAACCAACAAGCAAGCAAAAATCAAATTCCTCTTGATATCCTCTCCAGATTAAAAAATATCCAGAACTCGGTATCTCTTTTTTCACGAATATCACTCAGAGATATAGAGGTTTTCTCACGGCAGATATCCTCACTACTCAAAGCAGGTATGTCGCTTACAGATTCTCTTGATACAGTAGCAAAACAAACAAAAAAACTCAATTTCAAACAACTCATAATGTCAATTTCAGAAGATATAAAAGGTGGAAAATCATTTTCACAAGCATTAGGAGAACACAAAAACATCTTCCCTGAAATATACATAGGAATGGTGAAATCAGGAGAGACATCTGGGGACCTTGACAAAGTCATGGAGGACCTTGGAGAGTACCTTGAAAGACAAATAGCCATAAGATCAAAAGTATCATCTGCAATGATATATCCAATATTCGTTGTAGGAGTTATGGGAATTGTTCTGTGGGTTCTTCTGACTTTTGTTGTGCCGAAAATATCTCAGCTCCTTCAAGATGTAGGAAGGTCGTTGCCAATATACACAAAGGTTCTCATATTATTTTCAAAAATCGTAAGCACATCTCTACCATACCTCATAATTATGTTCTCGGCTCTGTTTTTCTTCCGCAAAAAAATCCTTTCCATACCAAAAGTAAGATACTACTTTGACCTTATGCGACTCAAATTTCCGATATACTCAAAAATTCACCTCCTCGGAGAAACATATAGAATTTTCTCAACTCTCTCAACCCTTACCAAAGCGGGAGTTCCTCTCGTCAAAGCAATAGAGACAGCAGAAAATATAACATCTAACATACACCTCAAAAAAGTCCTAAAAGAAGCAAGAGAATATACAATAGAAGGAAAAAATATGTCAGAACGACTGGCGGAGTCGGAATTTTTCCCACCTATGATAGCCAACATGGTTGCAGTGGGAGAAAGGTCAGGAGAGCTGGAAAAAATGTTCTCAAACATAGCTCATACCCTATCCTCTGAGCTTGAAACATTCGTAGCAGGAGTTACATCTCTTATAGAACCAATACTCATCGTATCAATAGGAGGAATGATTTTCCTCATTATGCTATCTGTAATAGTCCCGATACTTGAAATAAACAAATCTATAATGTGATTTTTTCAATTTTTGTTTTTCTTTTTTGGGGAACTTATAGAAATGCCTGGGTTCTCTTGTAAGCTTTCCTTAAAATTTTTTACCACCTCCTTAAAGTTTTCTTTGAACTTTTCAAACTCTTCAAGGTAGGTCTTTATCATTGAAGAAAGCGAGTGCCTCCATAGTTTTTCTCCTCTCGCTATTGAATCAAGCTCTTCCTCCATACTTGCAGTGAATTCTGGCAAACATATCTTCGGCATGTATTTTTCCAAAACCTCGTCTTGAAATATCCCATCTCCCGTGGGAATTAACTTACCTTTCTCTTCAACTATGTATCCTCTTTTTTTGAGGGTTTTTATTATTGTTGAGTATGTTGATGGTCTTCCGACACCTGATCTTTCAAGCTCTTTTATAAGCGTTGCTTCTGTATAAAGTGGTGGAGGCGTTGTGAATTTCTTCTTATAAGATATTCTTTCAAGGGGTTTTTGTCCAACCGATAAATTTTTTGTAAATTCAAAAGATAAAGCAAACTTGAAATTTTCATCTCCTTCATACTCATCATCACTCAAATCCTCTTCTCTTCTGTTCCATAATCTCAAAAACCCGTCAAACTTCAAATTTCTCACTTTAAAAGCGAAAAACAAATTCTGTGGTAGAGAAGGAGACGAGAATTTTACCTGAACAACACCAAATAAAGCGTTCTTTGACTGCGATGAGAAAAACCTGAAACATATCATAAGAAGGAGTTTATCATACGGATTCAGGTTTGAATCTTTCAGTTTGCTCAAAGAAGAAATATCATCAAAAAACTTCACAAATCTCTGAAATCCTTCTTCTGTCGGTCTTATACATTCGTGGGCTTCCTGAGCATTTGCAACTTTTGTCTTCCATCTTCTCCCCACATTCTCTATATCTTTATAACTTGACGAAAAGAAAGATTTTGCTATTGAGAATCCCTGCTCTGAAATATGAGTTGAATCAGTCCTATGATAAGTTATAAGACCTCTTTCAAAAAGGTTCTGGGCTATCTTCATCGTGAAGTCAGAAGAAAAACGAAAGAAGTTCTTCGCATCTTGCAACATAGATGATGTGGTATATGGTGGAGGTGGGCTTTTGCTTTCATTTGTTCTTCTGAAATCAGATACATAAAGCGAATTTATGCTTTCCGCTAATTCCTTCGCCTCAAATTCAGAAAAGAAATGTTTTACCCTTACCAGCGCTGATTTCTCATCACCAGATGAACCTATATCCTGAACTTTCTCATAGAGAACCGCCTTTATGTCCCCAAAGTCCGCATAAACTATAAAATACGGCTTTCTCTCAAAATCCCTTACCTCTTTCCATCTTTTAACTATGAGATGAAGGGCTGCTGACTGAACCCTGCCAGCAGATGAGTTCTTCCTTATACTCCAAAAAACAGGAGATAATGTATACCCCACAACTCTATCTATCAACCTTCTTGATATCTGAGCGTGGACAAGGTTCATATCTATTTTTCTCGGATTTTCCAGAGAGTTAAGAATTGCCTGAGGAGTTATCTCGTGGAAGACAATTCTTTTTGGGTCTTTTATGTTAAGAACTTGCGATATGTGCCAAGCTATCGCTTCACCCTCCCTATCTGGGTCTGTTGCTAAAATAACCTCCTCGGCATGTTCTGTTTCCCTTCTTATAAAACTGATGACTTTTCTTTTTGTTATCGTCCAGCTAACATTTACTTCTCCTTTCAATATGTCTTGGAAAGAAAAACCCATCGTTCTTTCTGGAAGGTCTCTTATATGCCCAAAAGATGCAACTACTTTCCACTCTTTACCAAGTATAGAAGAAATTTTTCTGCTTTTTGTCGGCGACTCAACTATAAGAACCTTCTTTGGTTTCCCCCGATTAGAGCTTTCCTTCTTCTTAATAACGATTGCCTTCTGATTTTCTTCGTGACTACCTTTCCTTCTGAAATTTTCATTCGCCATATTATCAATTTAAAAATTAAAAGACCAAGCAAACAAAAAAAGAGCAACATCAAAAACACCACAGAAATTAAATCAAGTCAGAAAAAACAGAGCTCTAAAATCATTCTTCGGTATATAGAGAGCAGATTTTGAGAAAATTATGTATCATTTTTTTCCCTTGGTGAGTCATTATTGATTCTGGGTGGAACTGAATACCTTCTAACGGAAAATTTTTGTGTCTTATTCCCATTATTTCTTCATCTTCCAGAGAAATTGCGGAAAGAACGAAGTCCTTTGGTACGCTTTCCAAAACAAGAGAATGATAGCGAGTGCCTACCGAAGGGTTTTCAACTCCCTCAAAAATTCCTTTGCCATCGTGCTTTATCTTTGACGTTTTCCCGTGCATTATTCTTTTTGCGTTTATTATTTTTACTCCGAAAACATATCCTATTGCCTGATGACCGAGACATACACCTAATATTGGCTTTTTGCCCGCATATTTTTCTATGATATACGGAGTCCTGCCTGCGTTTTCAGGTCTCCCGGGACCCGGCGATATAACTATTCCTGAATACCGTGATAGATCTGCTGGCACTTCATCGTTTCTGAAAACATCAACTTCTGCTGAAAGCTCTGATAGGTATTGCCAGAGATTATACACAAATGAATCGTAGTTATCTACAAGAACTATTTTGAGTTTTCTTCCTTCTGGCATTTTTTTAAGTCATATTTTTTTAAGTTTTTCGGAACCAATTATTAGAAGTTTAGGTAGTTTATAAAGTTCAAAAGATTTTGCAAAAAGAGAATTTTTTTGTGATATGATTAATTTATATTGGAGTATCCTGTGGAGGGAAGCCCGTGAGAATCGGGTGCGGCCCCAGCCGCCGTGACCCTGAATCTGCGGGCTCGGCATGCCACTGGGTAGTTGGGTGAAATCTAAAGCTCGCTACCTCGGGAAGGCATGCTATAAAAAAAACCCGCAGTAGGTCCTAAGGGACCGAAGGGGAGCCGGAAGACCTCGCAGGATACAAAAAATAACTGGGGGTGAACAAAAATGCAAAGAAAAATACTCGGCTTAACTATATCAGAAAAAAACGGCACCGAAAAAATCAAAACAAAAAAGCAAAATCAAAAAAAACTTCTTTTCCTCCTTATCTCAACTATCATATTCACATCAGCTCAATGCGCTCAAAATGAAACAAACCAGAACACAAAAAAAGATTATATACCCGAAAAAATAGTAATAGGTGGAGAAACCTCAGGCAAAATGCTCCTCATCAAAAATGGAAAAGAAAAACTCCTCCAAGAGATAAAAGGAGCGGTATTTCATCAGGTTATAATGTCTCACGATGGAAAACTCATCTTCGCAGCTTCACCTAATCAGAACAAAGTATATGTTTTTGATGGAGGTAACTTATCTCTTATAAAAACAATAGATGTCGGAGAACACCCAACACACATGAGCTTTGATGATGAAGGAAAAATTCTTTCTGTTGTCAACGAAGATAGCGGAGAAGTATCTTTTATATCAGTAGAAAGATTGGAAGAGTTGAAAAGGTTCTCCGGATTCTCAACCCCTCACTTTGCGAGGTTCTACAATAACCTCTGGTTTGTAGCTAACTTCTCATCAAACAAAATATCTGTTGTTGATTTAGAAAAGGGAATAATAAAAGAGCTAATCGCTCCGGGAATACCAGAGTGTGAGAGAAATGAAGAATGCGCTTTCTTTGATGTATCTTTAAGAAGTGGAACCGGCTTGGCGCTACACAAAAAATCAGGAACAATAATTGAGTTCAACACTCATACCCTTGAAATCACAAAACTCGTTGGAAAAGAAAATTCACTACTGAAAAAAGCTTATGAAGGATTAGAAGATGTCTCCGCTTTCAGAATAGTAATCTCACCATTTGAACCCGTAGCATACGGAGTTTTCTCAAAAGGTGTCATAATGTATGACTATGTCGCAAGAGATATTTTCAATATATGGGTTTCAGATGAAAAATTCTTCTCGCAGTTCCTAATAGAGTATCCCGGAAAAGTTTTTGTTCTGATGCACGACAAAAACAAGATCGCTATTTTTTCTAAATTCAAACTTGAGAAAACAGTAGAGGTTGGCGGAGTTCCAGTAGAAGGAATCTATTACAATGGATACATATATGTTTTCGTAGCAGACGAGAAAACACATAAAACAAAGTTGCTCGCACTTGACGGAGAAGGGAAGACATTTGAAATAGCTGAAGAAGATTTCTTCCCAGCAGAAGGAATACATATTCCGGGAGCTTATCCGTACTGCCACTGAATAACTTTCAGCTAACTTCCAACAGAAAGCGCTCTCAACAAAAAGGAGGTAGAAAAACTATGAATGGAACTACTTCAATTGAAAAAGCGGTTAGAGATAAACTTGATAATCTCACAAAGCCAAAGGGGAGTTTAGGATTTCTTGAGGAGATCGTGGTAAAATACGCGAAGATAACAGGGAAAACAGAGTTTCATCTTCCGCTAAAAAAGATGGTTTTTGTTTTCTGCGGAGACCACGGAGTAGCAGAAGAAGGAGTGAGCGCATACCCACAAGAAGTCACAGCACAAATGGTTTATAACTTCATAAAAGGAGGAGCAGGAATAAATGTTATATCAAGATACGTTGGAGCTGAGGTATATGTTGTTGATGTCGGCGTAAAAGAAGATATATTATCGCAGAGTGAGAAC
Source organism: bacterium HR19 (assembly GCA_002898315.1). Lineage (GTDB taxonomy): Bacteria > Calescibacteriota > Calescibacteriia > Calescibacteriales > Calescibacteriaceae > Calescibacterium. The sequence continues at coordinate 13,883 of BEHV01000008.1, forward strand.
TTTATAATGAGGAAGATATCTTATGGAACGAGAAACTTTACAAAAGAACCAGCTATGACAGAAGAACAAGCACAAAAAAGCATAGAAGTGGGAATAGAGATGTCTGAATTAGCTCAATCAAAAAGAGCAGATATTGTCATACCGGGAGATATGGGAATAGCTAACACCACCCCATCATCTGCAATAATATCATTCGTAACTGAACAACCACCAGAAAAAGTCGTAGGAAGAGGAACAGGCATAGACGATACGAGGTTGAGAAAGAAGATTGAGGTTGTGAAAAGAGCTATTGAGATGTGGAAACCGAAAGACGGCTTTGATGCGCTCTGCAAATTCGGTGGCTTTGAAATAGGAGCAATAGCAGGACTAATCTTGGGGTGCAAAAAAAATAAAATTCCCGTAGTTCTTGATGGTCTCATAACCCTTGCTGGATTTCTCATCGCATACTCAATTGACCCAGAAGTCAAAGATTATGTTTTTGCTGGACACAAAACAGCTGAACCAGGCGGAAATGTAGCTCTTTCGTTTCTTGGGATAAGACCTATACTTGACCTTGATATGCGACTCGGCGAAGGTACAGGCGGAACGCTCGCAACTTCTATAATAGAATGCGCCTTGAAAATCTATAATGAAATGGCAACTTTTTCATCAGCCGGTGTCTCCCAATCAAATATATAAAAATCAAAAAATAAAAAACCTCAAATATACTCACTTTTTTCCCTTTATCAAAATGGCCAATTAAATTTTATCTATTGTGAAATACATCAAAAAAAGAAAAAGTATAGATACCGCAAATTCTATAAAAGAGAGAAATCTTTCAAAAGAAGTGCTAATTCGCCTCCTTGTTTTCTTCATCGCTATCGCCTTATCAAACTCATGTATAGAGATACACGCAAAGTTCAAAATCAATAGAGACGGAACAGGATACGGAAAAATAGTATATGTGGTAAACAGAGGAATATACTCCGCTCCAGATGAACAGAACATCGCCATAAACGAAGATAAGCTGGCAGAATCAATAGCAAAAAGAGAAGGAGTAAAAGTGATAAAAACAGGAAGCTCATGGGAAAACGAAAACACAGTTAGAGTATGGGTTGAATTCGAATTCAAAGATATATCTCGCCTTTCCGATTCCTTCTCCAAGTATTACATTGAAGATTTAGGAAATGGAAAAAAAGAGTTCAGAGCATATTATAAACTCAGAGGTGAGCTACACAAAAGAGAGCTTTTGAAATCAATGTTCAAAGACCTTTCTTCTTCTCTTGAAGTGGAATTCCCGGGAAAAGTGATAAGCACAAACGGAAAAAAAATCGGAAGCAATAAAGTGGTATGGAATATTCCAGCAGAAGAGTATGTTGGAAGAGATGTTGACCTTCAATTCATAGCTCAATTTGAAGTCGGGAAAGAAGGATTGATACAAAAAATAAAAAACAAAATAAAAAGCATTCTCTGACGCAAGATGACAAAAGATAAACTCTCTCTCCTGATAAATAACAAGAAAAAAATACTTTTTTACGATTATTTATTAAAAACTATTGAAACAAAAAAATATTTAGTCCGACAAAACGATGAAAGAAAATAAAAAAACTAATAATGATAAAATGGGAAAAGAGACAAGAAAAAACAAGAACATCTCGCTCATACTAATTCTTCTTCTGGTATTGAATTTTCTTAACTCAAAAAAACTTGACGCAGAGGAAAAGGTCTCAATGAACTTCAAAGACATAGATATAATTGACCTTGTGCGACTTATATCAGAATGGTCTGGAAAAAACTACCTTCTTGACCAGAGAATAAGAGGAAAAGTGACAATAATCTCTCCAAGACCGGTAAGCAAAAAAGAAGCAATTGAGATTTTCAACTCAATTTTGTTCGCAAACGACCTCGCACAGGTTGAAGTTGGAAACATAGTCAAAATAGTTCCAGCAGCAGAAACAAGACAAAGCCCCATAAAAACCGTAATAAGAGAAAAAACTCTCCTCCCATCAGAAGAGTTTGTAACCTTGATTATGACTCCGAAATTCGCAAATGCAGACCAAGTATCCGCAGTTTTAAGAAACCTTCTTTCAAGAAACGGATTTATACAGACCTACTCCCCAACAAACACAATAATACTCATTGAAACAAAGGCAAACGCAGAAAGGTTAAACCAAATCCTTGAACAAATTGACTTGCCCCCTCCATTCAAAGTGGAAATGATAAAACTAAAATACTCCCTCGCTCAAGATGTTGTGAATATACTCACCCAAATATCGCAGTCAATTTTAGGACAAGGAGTTCCACCTCAGCAACAACCAAGAATAATCGCAGAACCAAGAACAAACTCCGTCATAATCGTTGCAAAAGATGATGATTTAGAATACCTCAAAAAAGTCCTCGCAGAAATAGATATACCAGAAGAAAAGGGAGAAGTTAATGTAGTATATCTCAGGTATGCAAAAGCAGAAGAGGTATCTTCAATCCTCCAGAACATAATAGGTGGGGGTGGATTAAGACAACCCGGACAGGCACAGGTGGTCCAGCTCCCAGTAAGAATAGCAGCAGATAAATCAACAAACTCCCTTATCATAGTCGCTTCACCGCAGGACTACGCAAAAATAAAAGAAATAATAGAAAAAATAGATGTGGAAAGAAGACAGGTTTTCGTCTCAGCGGTCATCATGGAAGTATCATCTTCAAGATTATCTCAATATGGACTATCATTTTTCGGAGCAAAAGAGATTCCTGTAAAGGTTGAAGGCGAAACCAAAAAAGGAATAGGAATTTTCGGAGAATCATTAGGAACACCACTTCCAGTCCAAATAGTGGACCCGAAAACAATAGCTCAAATCTCCGGCTTGCTTTTTGGCTTCAGCTTACCACCTATTGATGTGAGTGTCGGAGGTCAAACACTATCTATACCACCCCTTGCTGCAGTTCTCAACGCACTCGCTACTCATACCCAAGTTGATATACTTTCAACCCCGCACATACTCGCAATAGACAACAAAGAAGCAGAAATAAGAGTAGCAACAAATATACCCTTCCCCACAGGTCAGATAATCACCGCAGCTGGACCAGGTGGAGCAGCAGTTCCCACAATCACAATACAGAGACAAGATGTAGGAATAATACTCAAAATCACTCCTCATGTAATCCGTGAAGAAAAGAAAATCTCTCTTGATATAAACATTGAAATATCTGATGTCGCAGAAGAACCACCCCCAGGGCTGGCAGTATCGCAGCTTGGTATAGCAACAATAAAAAGGTCGTCTTCCACATCTGTTCTTGTTGATGATGGACAATCAATAGTAATAGGCGGACTTATGAGAACGAGAAGCTCTATGTCAAGAGCAAAAGTTCCAATACTCGGCGACATACCCGTTCTAGGAGTTCTTTTCAGGTCGTCGCAAAAGAGAGTTCAAAAATCAAACCTACTCATATTCATAACTCCAAAAATAATATGGGAAAAGCAAGATGTAGAAAACATAAAGATGAAGAAAATAGAAGAAGATATAAAGTTGAGAAAAGAAGAAGGAATTCAAAAGTAAATTTGAAACCTACATGATACTCCTGATTTTTTTCCTTCTTTCATCATCTGAAATAAATCACTTAGATTCGGTAAAGGAAGACATTTCATCTGAGTTCAGGTTGAAAATTCAAGAAGCAAATAAGATGTTTTCAGGAGTAGTGATAGGGATTTCCGCAGGGATAATATCATCTTTGATTGATGATGAATTAAAAGAGCTATCAGATAAAATGAGAGCAAAGGAATTAGGGAAAATAATGAGCTTGCCGGGAGATGGACTGATAATAACTCCCCTGGTTTTAGGTGGATATATTTATGGATTTATAAGCGAAAACCAGAAATTAAAAAATGCATTTTTAAAAAGCATGTCAAATCTTCTCTTTTCAACAATAGCAGTTCAAATTCTGAAATTTTCTGGAAGGAAAAGACCTTCTGAGACAGATTTTCAATATGATTTCAGTTTCCCCGGCATAAAAAGCAGATTCAGGTCTTTCCCATCTGGACACGCCCAAGCGAGTTCAGCAGTGTATTTCACCCTCGGCAAACATCTCTGTGAAAATAAATTATGCTCTATCATATTATTTTCAGTCCCCCCAATTGTATCTTTTGGAAGGATATTAGGAAACAACCACTGGTTCTCCGACACCATATCTGGAATGATAATCGGAGTTTCTTTTGAGCTGTTTTGAGATGAGAATATCAATTGCTTTTTCCTTTTCTGAAATTTTCTAATTCCTCTTCAATCTTTTTCAAAAAGTCATGAGAATATTCGGTATTTTCAGCGTACCATATTTTCTTTCTCACTTCATCGCGAAACCAATTTATCTCATCATCTGAAACATCAACAAATTTAATGTTCATCATTTTCAACCTTTCAATAGATTTCTTATTCCCTTCTCTTATTTTTTCTGTAATCCATTTTCTTTTCTGTTTCAGAGCAGTTTCAAGAGATGATCTGAAATCAACAGGGAGCGTATCCCATGATTTCTTATAGATTACCACAGCTCCCGCTTCAAATCTATAAGGATAGTTTATCATAACCTTTGTGAGATTACACCATTGAAGAGAGATACAAGCCATAGGAGATAGGTCAACGGTCTCCAGCATTCCTGTTTCAAGAGCAGAAAGGACATCTGGCACGAGAACGAAAATAGGACTTGTGCCGAAAATCTTCACCACATTCAATATCACTCTTTCATCTTTCCAGCCCCACATATGCGTTTTACCTAAATCTTTCAGTTTTGAAACATCTTTTCTTGTAGTGAAGAAATAAGAAAATCCCTGCTCTGTAAGAAGAAGCAGTTTAAAACCTCTCTTTTCAAAGAATTTTTCAAAATCTGGAAGGAATTTATCAAAAATGAAATCAACTTCTTTTTCGTTTCTGAACAGCATAGGAAGGTCAAGAACAGAGAGTTCTGGAGCGATTTTTTTTATTCCAAGCGTTGTAAAACCGCCACCTTGAAGCTGACCTATTCTTATTTTTTTTATCATCTCATCTTCATCTCCCATCACTCCTCCGGTGTAAAAGATTATTCTTGGTTTTTCAGCTGATCTATGTAAAACCTCGTCAAATACATCATTTATAGCTTTGACCCAATCACTGTCTGCTGGTGCCAATGTACCGAGTTTCAACACCGCCTGTGGAAACACATAAGAAAAGAAAAATAACGAGAAAACAAGAGGGACCAAAAGATAAACCAGAAAACTGCTTCGCAAAAAATTTTTCTTTCTCATAAACTAATTTTAATCATAAATTTAAGATTAAACTACATAAAAACAAGAGTCGCTTTTGCAATACACAAAAGCCTCCCGTCTCTTACCGAATAATACTCGGTTTCAAAAACAACAAAAACCATCTTACGCCCGGTCCTCTTGCTCACCTTCTCGTAAATATCGGCTACACGAGTCCTATACCTTATCCTCTCCCCATAATCAGGAAAAGAGAAAAACTCATACTCCTGCTCGGCATGTAAAAAAGTTCTAAAACCCTTCACTCCGTGATCAGGTCTGCCCTTCCTAAAACAAGTAAAAAATGTCGGCGGGATAATTTTGTTTTTGATGTACTCATCAATGTTCTCCTCCCGTATAGCTAATAAGAACCTCTCAACATCTTTTGAGCAGAAGTCCTCCTCTATCCACTCCCCCCACTTACCCTTCACTTCCTCTGAAAAAGTTAGCTCATCCATACTATATCAATTTTATATCATGCTTAATGTTTTAAAAAGAATTTTTTCAGCAAAGCTTTTTGAGTATTTTACATCAAAGATTTTCATTTATCTTTCAGAACCTTTGAAGGAAATGGAGAGATGAGTTGTTTCTTTCCGTTCCCAAGCTGAGCAGAATTATTAAATCCAAAACACCAAAGGTAATTATCTTTTATAAAGCATGTATGAAAAGCACCTGCGAAAACCCTCTGAACACCATTGCCAACATAATTGAAAAGCGAATTTCCACCAGTTTGACCGTAGGTTCCATCTCCCCAACATATAAGTTCTCCGTTGGACTTCAAGGCACAGGTATGATACCATCCACATACCACATCAGAAATATTTTCCATAACCTGTTTCGGATTTCTCTGAATATCAAAGCTTCCATCTCCGACCTGACCCTTGTCGTTCCCTCCCCAACAGTAAAGTTTTCCATCAAAAGACAGAGCGCAAGAATGATAGTATCCTGCACAAACCTTTGAAATCCCCGATGAAAAAACAAGTTGTGCCTGATGAGTTGATGAGTTAGGTAAAGAAACACCAAGCTGACCGTATCCGTTCCACCCCCAGCACCACAGAGAACCATCTTGTTTTACCGCACAGGTATGGGCATAACCCAAAGATACATGAGAAACACCAAAAGAGAAAATCTTATAAGGTGAAGTCGCTATATCACCATATTGATAAGAAGTTCCAACCTGCCCGTAGTAATTCCATCCCCAACAATATAAGCTTCCATCGTTTTTTATAGCGCACGAGTGAGCATATCCGAGAGAAAAAGCCCTAACATTCTCCAGAACCTTAGTGATAGGATTTTGGATTGAAATTGAACTTCCATCTATCTGTCCGTAATCACCTCTTCCCAAGCAGTTTAAGTTTTTCATATAATCTAAGTAGCAAGTGTGGTATGCTCCCGCAGAGACATCAAGAGCAGATACAGAGTCAGAGTAAGAAGGATTCAGCACACACTCCAACTTTCCATCTCCGTCGCAGTCAAAGTCGGGCTGAACTGTTACCTGCCCGAAAGAGTTATCTCCCCAACAATAAAGTTTTCCATCAGACAAAACAGCACAAGAGTGATATAAACCCAAACCAACAGAAGAAACACTATCTAAAAAGTTAAGGTTTCTTGTCAGAGCAGAGATGACCTCTGAATAACCTGATCTCCCAAAAAGGTTTTCAGCATAAACTCTAATGAAGTATCTCTTTCCCGGCTCAAGTCCAAAAATATAGCCATAAGTTATATCTTTCCCAAACTCTTGCTTCGTGACAACATAAGAGAAATCTTCGGTCTCAGATACCTCAACAATAAATTTGCTCTCATTTTTTGAGTTATCTTTCCAGCTAATTCCCAGAATATACCAAGATATGAAATTTATCTGAGGAGCGGAAGGAGTAAGACACGCGGGAAACCCTTCATCTACAAAACCATCGCAGTTATCGTCAATAAGATTGCATACTTCACTCGCAGAAGGATTAACCGCCGGATTATTGTCATCACAATCACCAGCTTGAGTTGTGTATCCCTGAGGCATAGTACAATCTGGTTTTTCTATTGGGTTGGCTTTACCAAATCCATCTCCATCAACATCAGGGAAAAATACACAAGAAGAAGGACAGTTTTCATCAACTTTACCGTCGCAGTTATTATCTTTGCCATCTCCGCATATTTCCTGTTTTGAGGGGTTTATTTCAGGAGAAGAATCATCACAATCCCCTCCAACATCAGATAAGCCATCTGGTTTTTTACAAGATAGAACATATAGATTGCTATCACCAAAACCATCTTGGTCTTGGTCAATGTAAAATTTCTTTGCTGGACAGCTTGATGAGTCAAACGGGTCTGTGCCACTTAAAATCTCATCAAGGTTTGAGCTCCCATCATTATCGGAGTCAGGAAGATTCGCTTTGGAAATATCTGTTATGTCATACTCGGGTATCCGTGGGGAAAAAGTGGCAGTATATTCAACAAGGGCGATACCTTTGTAAATCAAGCTTATATAAGCTCTGTATTGAGAATTTGAAAAAGGCAAAAGAAAGGAAACATAAGTTATTCCTTGCGATTGATATATCTGACTTTCTCCTTCAAATTTTTTTCCTGAAAAAATATCGTGGACTTCAAATTTTGCTTTCACATCTTCAAAAGACGGGAGTTTGAAAAGAACTCTTAACTTGAGAGTAAAAAAAATCTCTTCCTCTACCGCTTTTTTACCGGAGCAAGAAGAAAAGAGATACAGAAAGAGCAAAAATAAAAGAGATTTTTTAGTTCTCATAAAATCAATTTTCTGAAAAATTAATCATCAAATCTCTGTTTTACTATTATGTTAAAAATGCGTTTTACATATTTCTATGCCAAAAAGGACTGATATAAAGAAAATTCTTGTAATCGGCTCGGGTCCTATAATCATAGGGCAAGCAGCAGAATTTGATTATTCGGGGACACAAGCTTTAAAAGCTCTGAGACAAGAAGGCTATGAAATAGTCGTCGTAAATTCAAATCCAGCGACAATAATGACAGACCCTGAATTCGCAGATAGAACCTATATTGAACCGCTCACTGTTGATTTTTTAGAAAAAATAATAGAGAAGGAAAGACCTGACGCTATACTTTCAACACTTGGGGGGCAAACCGCTCTCAATCTCTCAGCAGAACTCCACGAACAGGGAATACTGCAAAAATATTCAGTTGAACTCATAGGTGCAAAATACGAAACGATAAAAAAAGCAGAAGATAGAGAAGAGTTCAAAAAAGCGATGCTCAAAATAGGACTTAGAGTTCCAAAATCATTTTTTGTTGATTCAAAGGAAAAAATGAAAGAGGCATTCAAAGAGATCGGAGTGCCGGCTGTCATAAGACCATCATTCACACTCGGAGGAACAGGTGGTTCAATAGTATGGAAAGAAGAAGAATTTTTTGATAAACTAAAATTCGCCCTTGAAATAAGTCCCAAAGGTTCAGCAATAGTTGAAGAATACCTTGATGGATGGAAAGAGTTTGAACTTGAAGTCATGCGAGATAAAAATGACAACTTCTCTGTGGTATGTACAATAGAGAACTTTGACCCGATGGGAGTTCACACGGGGGACTCAATAACCGTCGCACCAGCACAAACTCTTACAGATAAAGAGTTCCAGGCAATGAGAGATGCAGCAAAAAGAATAATGATTGAAATAGGAGTTGATACAGGTGGCTCAAACATACAGTTTGCAGTAAATACCAAAACCGGAGAAATAGCTGTTATAGAGATGAACCCGAGGGTTTCAAGGAGTTCAGCGCTGGCTTCAAAAGCCACAGGATTCCCAATAGCAAAAATCGCCTCGCTCCTCGCAGTCGGCTACACACTTGATGAAATACCAAACTTCATAACTAAAAAAACCCCCGCTTCATTTGAACCATCAATAGATTACGTCGTCGTAAAAATCCCAAGGTTTGACTTCGAAAAATTCCCGGAAGTTGACCCCTATCTTGGAACTCAGATGAAATCAATCGGAGAAGTCATGGCGATAGGAAGAAATTTCAGAGAAGCTTTTTTGAAAGCAATATCTTCACTTGAAAAGCACCCATCTTTCCCAGTAAAACTTAACATCAAAGATGAAGAACTGGAAAAATTTCTCAAACCACATCCTTTCAGAATATTTGCTATCTTTGAGCTGATAAGAAGAGGTAAAAGCATAGAAGAGCTATCTGAAAAGACAAAAATAGACACATGGTTCCTCAATCAGATGAAAAGAATAATTGAGATAGAAAGAAAATTAGAAAAGCATAAACTTGAAGATGTTCCCGATGAACTTTTATATGAAGCAAAAGCAAGCGGGTTTTCAGATGAATACCTCGCACATTTATTTAAAAGAACAGAAAAAGAGATATTTCAAAGAAGAAGGGAGAAAAATATCATACCTGTTTTCAAGTGTGTTGATACTTGCGCAGGAGAGTTCCCCGCCTTAACACCATACTACTACTCCTCATACGATTTTGAAAACGAGTCATATGTCATAAATAAACCAAAAGGTATAGTGCTCGGAGCAGGACCGAACAGAATAGGACAGGGAATAGAGTTTGATTATGCAGCTTGCCATGCCATATTTGCACTGCGGGAGATCGGATACTACTCAATTATGGTCAACTCAAATCCAGAGACCGTCTCAACCGACTACGATACCTCAGACAAACTCTATTTTAGCCCGATAAATCGGGAAAATGTTCTTGAAATACTTTACCATGAGAAGCCAGACCTTGTTTTCGTGAGCTTTGGAGGTCAAACCCCTCTCAAACTCGCAAAAGTGATACAGGAAAACGGATTCCAAATAGCAGGAACTCCGCCTGAATCAATAGACATTGCAGAAGACAGAGGAAAATTCAGGGAGCTTATTGATAACCTTGGAATAGACCAGCCCCCATCTGAGACAGCGTTTTCAGAAAAAGAAGCACTTGAAAAAGCTGAAAGATTAGGATACCCCGTTCTTGTAAGACCATCTTATGTCCTTGGCGGAAGAGCTATGGCAATATGTAACTCACCAGAAGACCTCATTTCATATCTCAAAGATGCATTCTTTGTTTCAGAAGATAAACCCGTCCTCATAGATAAATTCCTTGAGGGAGCGGTTGAAGTAGATATTGACCTTGTATGCGATGGCAAAGATGTTTTGTTCGGAGGGATTTTGAGGCATGTTGAACCAGCGGGAATTCACTCGGGCGACTCCGCAAACTTTATCCCTCCATACGGATTCTCCAAAAAACTCAAAGGTGATATAGTAGATATTTGTTATACAATCGCACGCTGGCTCGGAGTCGTAGGAATCATGAACCTACAACTGGCTGTATCCGACGGGAAAGTATATGTCCTTGAAGCAAACCCGAGGTCATCAAGAACAGTCCCCTTCATATCAAAAGCAATAGGGATACCACTTGCTAAAATAGCAACATATGTTATGTGTGGCAAAACTTTATCTGAATTAGGAATAAGAGGATATTTTGAATCAAAATATTTTGCGGTAAAAGAGGTTGTTCTTCCGTTTCTGAAATTGAGACACGACCCAATTCTTGGTCCCGAAATGCGTTCAACAGGAGAAGTCATGGGTGTTGATTTTTCTCCCTACTTTGCATTCTACAAAGCTCAACTCGCAGCAGGAAACAAAATTCCTCTTTCAGGCTCAGCACTCCTGACAGTAAGAGACAAAGATAAACAAAGGACGCTAAAATTAGCCACAGAACTTGAAAAACTCGGATTTGAGATATTTGCAACAGAAGGAACCCACAAATTTCTCACAAATCGCGGAGTCAAATCAAAAAAGGTTTTCAAGCTGGGAGAAGGTAAGCCAGATATAATTGACCTTGTTGAGTCAAAGAAAGTAAATTTACTCATCAACACTTTTGATTATGATAAAAAAGCCATCAGCGATTCCGCTTATATTCGCAGGTCCGCCATATTCAATCAGATATGCTACTTCACAACAATAGAATCGGCTGAATTTGCAGTAGCAAGTATAAAAGAGATAAAAGAAAAACTCGGTGGAGACATAAGAAAACTTGATGTGTACTGCATCCAGGACATCTACAAAATAGAAAAAGTTTTTTCCGCCCTCTAAAACCTACGGAGTTCCCTCTCCTTTCTTCTCATCTCTCTTTCTATTATATCTTTTCTTTTATCCCAGAGTTTCTTTTTCTTCCCCAAACCTATTTCTATTTTCACAAGCTTGTTATCTTTTATTATGACCGAAAGAGGAATTATTTTCATCTCTTTTCTTGTTGCTTTACCGTAGAGTTTTTCTATTTCTTCTTTTGTGAGGAGAAGTGCTCTTGTACGAGTTGGTTCATGACCAAAATGCGAGTTCTGATAGGGTGCAACATACATATTCAAAATAAAAGGTCTGCCCTTTATGAATGTTATAACCGCCTCATCGATAGAGACATTGCCTTTTCTTATTGATTTTACTTCCGAGCCGAGCAAGCTTATTCCGGCGATAAATTTTTCTTCTATTTCGTATTCGTTTGCGGTTCTATTTTTTGTTATGACTTTTATGTTTGGCATTTTCAAGGGCGGAGGGGACGGGATTTGAACCCGTGCGCCCCTTTTTACAGGGCACGTGGTTTCCAGCCACGCTCCTTGGACCGCTCGGACACCCCTCCTTTTACTATGGCTGGGGGGCGAGGACTCGAACCTCGACCCTCGGATCCAGAGTCCGATGTTCTGCCAATTAAACTACCCCCCAAAATATGAAAAATCACTTACTTAAAAGTATAAATAGAAAAAACAAGTTTTGCTCTTTTTCGTCTTTCTTCCTCAGCACCCAGTGTGAAAAATTTTCCTCTCGGACAAATTTCCGCAAACAAAGTTTATTGTAAAAATAAAAATCGGGGCAAATTTTAGTAAAATTAAGCTCTAATGTTAAGGGTCGGGGTGATTGGACTGGGCTTTGCTGGTAAAATCCACCTTGAAAAACTTGCAGAAAACGAACTCGTCAAAATATCAGCAATATGCGACATAGAAGAAGAAAAAATTGAATCCGCAAAAGACCTCCTGAAAAAACTCAAAAGAGAAGAAGTTGAAATCGCCTCAAAAAACTTTGAAGATGTGCTACCTTTCTGTGATGCCATATTTATAGCAACACCCGCAAAATCACACTACAAAATACTCAAAAAATCCATTGAAAACGGCAAACATGTGTTTGTAGAAAAACCCATTACCACTAAATACGAACAGGCAGAAGAGCTCAAACAAATCGCAAAGAAAAAAGGAGTTATAGTTCAGGTCGGATACATAGAAAGATTCAACTCCGCTTACACATTCGCAAAACAGTTCATAAAAATGCCAGGGTATATCAGAGCCGAAAGATTGAGCCAGTTTCCCGGAAGAGGAACAGATATAGATGTTATATTTGACATAATGATTCACGATATAGACGCACTCATAGGATTAATAAACGATACACAAATAGAAACGATAGAAGCCATGGGAATACCAGTTATAACAGATAAACCCGACATCGCTATGGCAAGAATAAAATTTTTGAAAGGATGCATAGCAGAACTTACTTCCTCCCGTGTCTCATACAGGAAATTCAGAAAGATGAGAATATTTCAGACCGGGTCGTATATATCAATTGATTTCCTTGAAAGAAGAACAGAAGTTTACAAAAGAGAAAAGCTGAACGGAAAATATGAGATCAAAGCTATAATAAGGAACTTTGAAAATTCAGACCCGATGAAAAAAGAGATTGATTCTTTCATCTCCTGCATACTTGATGGTAAGGAACCAGAAATATCAATAGAAGAGGCATCAAAGTCAATCCTCATCGCAGAAAAAATAAAAGAAGCCCTTATCTTCATGCCCGAAAACTCAATCGGGTAAATAAAATACATTCACAAAAGCCGAAAAACAAAAAATTTCCAAAAGAATTAAAATAAAAACAACAAAATTAAAAAAGGAGGTGAAAAGATAATGACAAAAAATGAAGTGAAAATAAAATCAACAGAAGGTAAGTTCAAACCATATCTGCTAACCGCTTACGCTGTCTTTTTCCTCATTCTTCTTACACAAAGCTGTACGAAAAAAATGCCAAAATACCCCCAAACCTTTGATGCACAAATTATAACATCTCTTGACCCTGAAAACGTTGAAGTAAATTCAAAAGGAACATGGGAACATATAGAAGGAGCAATACACGAAGCTAAACTCAACGCTATGTGGGCAGTAATTCAAACTCTCGCTCAAACAGATGAAGAAAAATCTAAAATAGAAGCCAACAAAGAATCAATCTTCTCAGAACCAGATAAATATGTCAGAATTGAAGGAAGCCCAAAAAGAACGAGAACTCCCGACGGAAAAATAAGAGTAGAAGTAAAAGCGATAGTCAGAAAAAAACTTCTTGAAGATTACCTCGTATCCGCAGGATACATAAAAAAGAGAGAAGAAATAATTGAAGTTCTTGAAAACCCATCAATAGTTGTCATACCAGATGAAAGAGTGAAAAATCAAAACTGGATAGATTTTGGTGTGAGCGAAGTGAATTCTTATCTCACGACAAAAAAGTTTGAAGTCCTGAACCCTGAAACAGTTCAGAAACTATATGAAATGGCTCAACAGGTTGAAGCAGTGGAAGGACTTCCCCAAGACCTCACCGCAAAAATAGCTCTCGCAATAGGGGCAGATATATACATAACTTTGGAAGGAAAATTTGAAGAAGGCAGAGTCGGCTCCGACAAAACCGTAAAAGCCACTGCATCTTTGAAAGCATTTGAATCAACAACAGGACGGCTCATCGGCTCGTCAACCGGCTTTTCAAAAGAGCTTGTCGCAGGTCCCGGGAAAGATAGAGTCACACTCGCAGAAGCCATAAGAGACGCAGTAGATAAACTCATAACCCAAATTATGGACTACTGGAAATCTGACCTCAAAAAAGGAAAACAGTTCCTCATATTCGTATATGGTGACTTCAAAGACCTCTCATCTCAAAAAGATATAATAGATTCCCTAAAAGCTATATCATCTGAATACAAGAGAGAAACCGCTACATCATCTCTTATGACTTTCAGAGTATGGTACAAAGGTCAATCAGATGATCTTATATTCGCACTCCAAGACGAACTCTCAAAAAGAAAGATTAAACTCGCTCCAACAATGCAAAACAGAAAAATGATTCAGATAAAAACAGAAAAAACTATGTGAAATTAAAATAGGGCTCGCAAATTAGTAAAAAAGATTCACACCAGCAGAAAAAACGAAAGATGAAAAATCAAAGTAACCTGACCTTTTGAACGATAAAAACCCAGCTCCCTTTTTTCTCACCAAGTTTATGTTGGCAGAACTGAACCCAAAGAAAAGATAAGTATCTTTTATCCCGTAATCAGTCCTCAGTCCTGATTCTGAAATTCTGTCAAACATATCTAAAAGGATCTGAAACCCACCCGAAATCTGCCAGCCGAAAACCGTCCCAAAAACTCCCCTACCCCCTACATCATAATACTCAAAAAACGAAATGGCAGAGGGTCTGAAACTTAAAAATGGAACAACTATCTGCTCTTCAACAAAATCAGCAAATAAATCAATCCCGACTCCGAAAAGTGATATAAGCATAGATGAGTAGTTCTCATCAAGTCGCAAAAGCTCGTTGTTATCAGATATAGCAACCCTCTTACCCCGAAGGTAGCTCCCCGCAACATCAAAAGATATAAAAACAGGAAGCACACCAAAAGGAGAAAAGAGATTCTTTGAAAAAGTGAAATCAGCAAAAAAAACCCTCTTGCCATATGCAAGTGAAAACAAACTGCTACTTCCAACCTTGCCCGCATTCCCAAAAGAACTAAATTTGAGACCGAAAGAGAAAAAACCATTCCATCTCCAATCTTCCTCTGGCTCATCTGCACTTGATTCCTGAACCGAAAAAAAATTCCTGAAAACACCAGATAAAACCCTCAGAAACCTCACGAAATTCGGAGAAAATTCATAGTATAACTTCACAATCTCTCTTCCGAAAATCCCTCTCAGAAGAAAATTCCTCAAAGCTATTCCAAGAGAATAGAAAAATGAATCTCTTCCGAAAATATATGTTATCACGCATCCGACATTCTCATCGGGGGGAGATGATTTTCCGAACTCCAAACTCTTGTAAGGCACAACATAGAAAAAATCCGAGTCAGGAGAAAATTTTCCTCCGTAATCTACTGCCTTAACAAATCCACAATATCTCACTCCGTTTTCAACTTCTTTGCCACCGAGATTATTTACCTCAATAGAGTTCGTATTTGTTTCAAAGGTGTATGCGCTACAACTTCCCTCATACCCTGCATAAACTACATATTTTTGAATATCTCTATCTTTTACTGCGTCCCACTGAACTAAAAAGCTTCTATCTTTTCCAAAAGCTTTCACATTGCTCACCCTTTTCGGATAATCATCGTAAAATATGTTGCATGTGAAAAAACTCAGAGTTTGGTATCCGCTTGCAGATGTTGACGATACCTCAAAAGACATAAGTATCTTTCCATCAGATACATCAAGATTTTGAAAATTTATCTCCTGCGTGTTGTCTCCGTCTGAAATGTTTTTTTCCACAAGGTATTTTTTACCAAAGCTATCGTCATAAGCTACGCGAAGTTTATACTGGGAACAACCTGAACAAGAAAAAGAAACCTGAACAGAGTAATTTTTTGTGATCGCGCTATCTTGTGTTATGACTCCGACCTGCGTTGAAGAAGAACACCATTCATCTTTACAGCTCGTACAAGATATACTCTGGGCAAAAACAAATTTAACAAAAGCAAGAAGGAGAAAATTCAGAAAAAGTCGTAGAAATAGAGCGTAAATTCGTCTTCGCAACACAAATCAAATTTTAATCTTAAAAAGGGAATTTTCTTTTGTTTAAACAAAATCTCTTGTAGAAATTTTGATTTCAATTGAGTAGAATTTTTTTATAATATGCTCGCATCTCTTTTTGATTACAAGATAATGGAAAGAGCGATAGCTTCCTCGCTTATCTCGCTCATAATCTTCATCTTCTTCGGTTCAAAAATAATAAATTTTCTCAAAAGTATAGGGCTTGGACAGAAAGTTTCACAGTGGGGACCAAAATCGCATTTTTCAAAGGAGGGAACTCCCACTGCGGGCGGTTTCTTCATATTCCTAACCTCATTCATAGCGACAATAATTTTCGGAGACCTCACAAAACCATATCTCACACTCTCTCTTTTGACATTCGCACTCTTTACTTTTCTTGGGCTTTTAGATGATGTTTTGAAGAAAAAGAGCAAAAAGCGCGGTCTCACAATATCTCAAAAATTCTCCCTCCAAATCCTCATATCTTTAATCATCATCGGCATAACATATAAATTCGTTGGACTGAAACCATCTTTGAAAATACCATATACAGATAGTTTTTTAGACCTTCCTATGTGGCTTTACATTATTCTGTGTATTTTCATCATTGTGGGAAGTTCCAACGCTGTCAATCTGACAGACGGAATAGATGGATTAGCAGGAGGACACGCACTCATATCTTTTGCGGTATCCACTGTCTTTCTCTACCTTTCAGGACATCTCATATTTGCAAAATACCTAAACCTGTTTTTCGTAAATGGAATCGGAGAAGTGGTTATTTTATGTTCAGCAATACAGGGTGCAATACTTGGATTCCTTTGGTGGAACAGCTATCCCGCTCAGGTGTTTATGGGTGATTCGGGTTCGCTGTCGCTCGGAGCGCTCCTCGGATACATAAGCATAATAGGAAAATTTGAACTCTTCCTCCCTATATTTGGCTTTCTATTTGTTGTGGAAGCAGTATCGGTGATAATTCAGGTCGCATACTTTAAAATAACAAAAGGGAAAAGAGTTTTCAGAATGGCTCCATTACACCATCACTTTGAACTCGGGGGAACAAGCGAACCGAAGGTGACCGCACGCTTCTTAATAATCGGAATAATCTTTGCCGCAATCGCTCTCTTCGGAATAAAAGGAAAATAACTCCAAGATTTTTAAAATATCTTTCAGATGGACGAAGAAAAAAAAATTGACTTCAAAGGATACTTCATAAGCTTCCTCATCTTCTCCGCATCAGCTGGACTATCCTTCTTCATCGGATTCAAAATAGGAAAAGATATAGGAAAAGAAGAGTTAAGAAAAGAAATAGCTAAATCTCATGAGACAGGATTAGAAGAAGTTTTAAAAAGAGTTTTTGAAAAGCAAGAAGAAACACAACCTGCAAAGCAAAAATCTGATGTTCACTCCACAAAAGAAACTGGATTGACCGAAAAAGAAGAAAAAGCAGTTTCACAATCCCAAGAAGAATCACAAAAAGGAATAACAGAAACACAAGAAAAAAAAGAAGAAATAAAGCAAACATATAAAGAAAAAGAGAATGAAGAAGAAGTTCAAAAGAAAGAAATGCAAAAATCAGAAGAGAAGGAAACCCGGGGAGATAGAGAAGAAACTTCAAAATCAGAAATGATGGGAAGTCAGAGTAAAACCGCTTCAAAAGAAATAAAAAAGGGAGGAACAGAAAAGCAAGAAAGGAAACAAAAAAGAGAAGAGAATGCGGAGAAAATCGGAGAGAGAATTTCTTTCTGGGAAAGCGGTGGAAGATGGACAGTTCAGGTCGCCTCATTTGAAACAGAAGAAAAAGCTAAAAGATTTGCAGAAAAATTAAAGAGAGATTACGGATTTCCCGCATATATCATCAAAGCCACAGCAAACGGCAAAAACATATACAGAGTAAGAGTCGGAAAAGTTAAGAAGAAAGAAGACGCTCAAAAGCTCCTGTCGCTCCTCAAATCAAAAGGTTTTAACGGCTTGATAACATTCTGAAAGATAAAAAAATTCACTTCGTTAAAGCAAACCTACCCCTCAGCAGAGAATAAGCTCCAAAAGCAAACATAACAAAAGAAACTATGTGGTTTGCTGTTATAGTTTTATCTATTATAAATCCTGAAAGCCCTGATGGGTCTCTCAAAAATTCAAGGAAAAACCTCAAACTCCCGTAAAACAGAAAATACATAGAAAATATTATGCCCTCAAAATATGCTCTGCTTCTACCATAACTGAAACCCAAAAACTCAACAAAGAAAAACAAAAATACAAATGAAGGCAAAAACAAAATATCTATCAAAGACGGAAAAGCAATACCCTTACCATACCACATATAGTATAACCTGACAAGAAGAAGCTCAATGAGAAGAATAAAAATAGTTTTCCCCTCTAAAATATCTTTTATCTTGAAAGAAGCAACTTTCTCTTGATCAAAATTTTTCCACGCTATCATCATTCCCCTTATGAAAGCGAAAAAGAAGAACATTCCGAGCCCCTCATAAATCTGCGTTGGATGAATCTTCACCCCGGTTATTGAGAGAGAAAGCGGATTTTTGAAAACTACGCCGAGTGGGAAATCAGTAGGTCTTCCATAACAGCATCCAGCAGAAAAACATCCCCATCTCCCTATGGCAAGTCCAATGAAAAGCCCAAGAGAAGTTATATCTGCCATCCTCAAAAAGCTGATATTCTTCTTCTTAGTCCATATATACCCCACAATTATTGAAAATATCACTCCACCATACCATGCCAAACCGCCTTCCCAGATTCTCAGAATTTTCACCGGCTCCTTGATGTAATCTTTTATGTTGAAGATTATGTAAGCAATTCTTGTTCCAATAAGACCAGATATAAGAACCCAAATGATAAAATCAAGAATAATATATGGCTCTATTTTGAGTTCGCGTGAAACCCTCGCACAGTACTCAGCCGAAACTATAAAAGCAAAAGCTATAAAAACACCGTATGTGTATAACTTTATCTTCCCTACTTCAAGAAGTATAGGATACATAATTGAAAATTTCTTTACTTTCCTGCTCTATCTTCATTTTTTCTGATTCTTTTGAGAAGATTTTTTCATCGTGTTCAAAGACCTCAATAGAGCCACCGATTGACTTGAGTTTTTCTACAAAGTTTTCATATCCTCTCTGTATAAAATCAAATCCCGAAAGATAGGTTGGATTAGATTCAGCCATAAGTCCGGCAATAGATAACGCTGCTGCACCGCGAAGGTCAAGCGCCCGAATCTCGCTCCCAAATATCTTTGAAGGATAAATTATTATCTCACCACCTTTCAATTCTATCTTTGCTCCCATCTTCACCAACTCATCAATATGAGACAACCTGTTCGGAAAAATCTTATCTACCACCCTGCTTTTTCCTTTTGATTTGAGAAGCATAACACATATTTGCGGTTGAACATCTGTCGGAAAAGCGGGAAAAGAATCTGCAACAATATCGGCCGGCTCATACACATCTCTTGACTCAATTTCAACGGAGCTTTGAGATAAATTTATCTTAGCACCACAATTTGAAAGAACTTTGAGAACAGATTCTATATGCTCATAAATTACGTTTTTGACCTTCAACCTTCCGCCGACAGCAGCTGTAAGAACAAGCCAAGTGCTTGCTTCTATTCTATCTGGTATAAGCTCAAACTCAACTTCATCGCAAACTAAATCCTCATCACCATCAACAAAAACCTTATCCCCCTCCCTCCTTATATCCACTCCATATTTTTTAAGGTATGATATGAGTTCTTGGACCTCTGGTTCAATAGCGATATTGCTTATCTCGGCTTTTGAGCGAATAGACATCAAAATAGCATTCTCTGTACCTGTCACGGTTTTTATATCAAATGTGAAACTTATGTTCCTTGAAGGTTTTCCTTTCGCAACAACAAAACCCCCGGTTTCTTCAACATAAAACCCGAAAGCTCTTGCTGATTTTATATGCTGGTCTATTGGTCTTTCTCCTATTTTACATCCCCCCGGCATTGGGATTTTTGCAAAGCCAAACCTGCTCAAAAGCGAGCCGAATATGACAACAGAACCTCTTATCTTCCCGAAAAGTTCAGGAGAAAAATCTCCCGGCTCTATTTTTTCTGAAAATATGATAAGCTCTTTGCTATCATCAGAGAATTCAAATGAGCATCCAAGCTCTCTCAATATCTCAAGCATAACGAAAACATCTTTTATTTTTGGAACATTTCTTATTTTTATCTTTTTTGCTCCGAGAGCTATTCCACAAGCGACAGCAGGAAAAAAAGCGTTCTTCGCCCCTGAAACCTCCACTTCCCCCTCAACAAAACTCCTTTTCAATACCGCTATCATAATTTCGAACCCACAAAACTTAAACTTCTCAAATGCCTCAAAATATAAACTTTAAAAATTCAAAAAAATCTATTCCTAATTCCTGAAATGAAACACAAAAAGGAAAAATAAATTACCTTTTGAGAACAAGTTTAAAAATTAGATAAAAAATTGAATATGAAGATACTCATATTTGGAGCGGGAGCAATAGGTTCAGCTATATCATACAAACTATGCAAAAAAGGATACAAAACCTTCATCGTAGGAAGAAAAGAACACATAGAGAAAATAAAAAAAGACGGATTAGAAATTCAGGGAATATGGGGAAACGATTTGGTCAAGAACGAAAATTTGATACCTCTTGAAAAAATAGAAGATGAAACAGAATTTGATTTCGTTCTCATAACTACAAAAACATTCTCAAATGAAGAAGCTGGGAGAACATTAAAAGAAAGAAATGTAAGGGCGAAACTTTTCGTCTCAATGCAAAACGGACTTGGAAATTACGAAACGCTTTCAAAATATATTTTCCCGGTAGCGTCAGCAAGAGTCATCTTCGGCTCTGTTTTCGAAAACCCCGGAAAGATAAAAATTACTGTCTGGGGTGGACCAATACTCCTTGGCTTCTGGGAAGAACAATTAGAAAAATTCAAAAAACACCTTTTTGAACTTGCCGAAGTGCTTCTTGATTCGGGATTGGAAACAGAAGTCGTTGAAGATATAAAGACACCTATATGGGAAAAAACGATTTATAACTGCGCTCTGAACCCCCTCAGCGCTATCTTGAACGCAACATACGGTCAGATAATTGAAAACGAATTCTCAAGAGAAATAGCCCAACAGGTAATAGAAGAAGCCCTACTTGTCGCAAAGTCAGAAAAAATAAACATAAGAGATAATTTCACTGAATTCTTCCTGAAAAATATGATACCTCCAACAAAAGACCACATATCAAGCATGATTCAGGACCTGAAAATACGCAGAAGAACAGAGATAGATTCAATGTGCGGAGCCATCGTAAAATATGGACTAAATCACAACATATTTCCAAAAGTCAATTTCACCCTCTGGAAAATAATAAAAGCACTTGAAAAATCTGACTCATACCGGAATTAGCATCATTCGGGCTTTTGACTTTAAAACTCAAAAAAAATTCAGAAAATGTCAAAAATTTCTTCTTCTTCTGATTCTATCTCTGCATGCGGAAATTCTTCCGATACAACACCATTTTTGCTCAATTCAAGACCATCTCTTTGGGTCTCAATATAAGAAAATTCTTCTTTCTGCGCAGAGCGCGGTATGATTTTTATAGCTCTCGCAACAACACTTGACGCTTTTATGATTTTGTTATCAAACTCAAAAGTTGAACTTCTCAACTTTCCCTCCACAAAAATCCTATCTCCTTTTTTGAGGTGGTTTGAACAGAACTCCGCAAGCTTCCCGAATGCTAAAACTGTATGCCAATCTGTAATTTTTTTATAGCTACCATTCTGTCTTATAAACTCGTTAGTTGCCAGACGAAGCACAACCATAATCAAACCATCTCTTGTGTACTTTATTTTAGGGTCACTTCCCAAATTCCCAAGAAGAAAAACTCTGTTTATCATAAAATTTCAAACCCCCTCGCTAAGAAAAATAAGCACCAGAAAAATGAGTTCAATAACCTTAATTATAATCCCGAAGAAAAATTTTTGTTAAAGTTTGACAGCTTTAACTTATTTTCCTTCAATAAAAATTCTTGCAAAAAATCATTTTTGTTTTGAAAGTGCTACCGCAAAAGTTATTCCAGCTCCGCTTTCCGATTTCCTCTTCACTTTCGGCAAAATAAGCTGTGAGTTCTCTCCCGCAGACAAAATAGCAGATGCCTCAGAAACAGAAGGAACACCAACATATTTTTCGGCAAAATGAGATGGATTCATGACAAGATGTGAAACACTCAAAAGTTCATCTCTCGTAAAAAACTGAAATTCAATACCGAACTCGTTTTCCATAAGCTTGGCAAACTTTACGAATTCAGGGTCATTCCTTTTCTTGTCAATTGTCGCTATCTTCTTCACACTGAAAAAAGACAAATTATTTTCTTTGAGAACCTCTTTCAGAAAGTTTTCAAATTCATAATGTTTTACACCTTCATCAAAACCTATACCCACACATAAGACACGCGGTCTATAAAAAACGCATGGGATTTTTATTTTTTCTTTATTCACTATTCTGTGAGTTATAAAGAGGCATGCCGAAAAATCGCTCTGCTTTTCTAAAAATTCTTTTTCTGAAAGTTCAACAACATTCGGCGGAAGCTTGAAAAACCTCTCCCCTGACTCCTGAACCAAAGCAACCCTCTCAAAATTCACAACCGCAGATGAAACCCTAACAAAAGTGTCGTGGTCTGCCTCCTGTTTCCACCCGAACTCACGCCCGAATATATCAACCGGAATCGTTCCTATCGAATCAGAAGCGGTTGTTATGACAGGAGTTGCCCCTATAATATGAGCTATCTCTCTTGCGAGCTCATTCGCTCCACCAACATGACCCGATAGTAAGCTGATAACAAATCTTCCAGCATCATCTATCGCTAAAACCGCAGGGTCCTCTTCCTTTGACCTGATATGAGGAGCTATAATCCTCATGAAAGCTCCCACAGATATAACTCCGCAAATAGCATCATACCTTGAAAATATATCTCCTATAAGCTCTTTCAGATTCTTGAAGAAAGTAATAGATTTGAAATTTTCTATCTCCGATGAGCTATCTTTTTCAAACTCTGACTTAAACTTTTCAGAGACGAAAAAGTGCGTATCAGCAAAATCTATCTTCTCCTTCAATTTTTTGAGAATTTCTATCCCTCCTTTCGTTATAGCTAAAAATGCTATGCCTTTTTTAAAGATAGATGAAAGAACTTTTTTTCTCACATCATGAGAAATCTCAAAACCATAAGAACTCTCCTTTAACTCATCTGAAATCTTATCTTTTTTCTCAGAGAAAAACTTCCTTTGCTCAAAACTTTTTGCTTTCTGAACAATTTCTGAGTAATCATCTGAGTAGACAAAAGATCTTTTACCTCTTGCTGTAAAGACCTTTGAGACAATAAAGAGAGCATGAGAAGTGATCCCCTCTTTCTTCGCTCTATCGCATATATCAGATAGAGTTCCAAAAATTATCTTCTCATCATCCCATGTCACCTTATAACACAGCGCACAAGGAAAATCATAAGGATACCCAACATCAATAAGGTCATCTACTATATTTTTGAGCAAAGAAGCGGAGAGAAAAAAAATCAGGGTTGGCTTCTGCTTAGCTATCTCTTTTATATCCTCAGGAACCGGCGTCTTTCCCGGATACCTCGTTATAACAACTGTCTGAGTGACATCTGGGACTGTGAATTCTGTTTTAAGACGACTCGCACAGGCAAGAAAAGATGAAACCCCCGGAACAATCTCAAAGTCAATGCCGTAGCTCTCAAGAACTTCCATCTGCTCTTTTATTGAGCCGAATATAGAAGGGTCTCCGTCATGCAGACGCACAACTAACTTCCCTTCCCTGTAAAACTCACGCATCAGCTCACATATTTCTTCAACAGTTCTGCCATGAGAATCAATCTTATGAGCATTTTTTGCAAAATCTAAAATCTCTCTGTTTATCAGAGAGCCGGTATAAATTACAACATCTGCATTTTTGAGAACTTCATAAGCCCTCAGTGTTATAAGATATGGGTCTCCCGGTCCAGCTCCAACAAAGTAAATCTTCCCTTCTTTTTGATTCTGGCTCATCTCAAAATAATTAAAGGCAAAACCTTCCGGAATAGTTTTTACCTGATTACATTTTTGGGTTTTGGATTTTCTGAGCTGTTTTTGGAGCGAGTTTGAATCCGAAATTCGGTTCAACCGGCTTTTCAGCTGGTTCCACCTTCTTTATCCACGGGATATGGTCAGAGAGTATTCTTTTCACTCCCGCTTTCATAGTAGCGACAGCAGATGGACAAAGCGCACAAGCTCCCTTCAAAGATACAACCACTAAACCATCAACTTCGTCTATCGTTTTTACCTCAATATCTCCTCCGTGCGACCTTATGTATTCTCCTACTCTGCTCATAACATGCTCAATCTCTTTTTCGGGAGAGTCAAAAAACCCTATATCTTTTCCGTAGATTTTCTCCCTTATGAATGATTCAAGCTTTGAAAAAGCTTCGTTTTTCTCTCTATTTGCATTGAACCTGACACCGAAGAAAATCTTCTCTTTTTGCTCATCTACAACATATATTTTTTCAACAAAATTGAAATTTTTCAGAATATCTGCAAGCACATGGGAGTATTTCTCATTGAGAATTTCTCGCAGAGGTTTTATAAGTGGCATAATAAATTTGGCTCCAAAAATTTTTTCCCTTACATATCAAATTTTTCTTTTCAATTCAGTTCTCATTCCAGAGTTTCAAGAAGTCATCTGGCGGGATTTCAGCAAGTCCGACGACTCTTTTTATTTCTGGAAACTCGTAAGCAAGTTCGTTCGCTATGAGTTGGGCAATCTGATTTGCAGCACAACCGCAGAAAGGAGAGCATCCAACCCCATCTCCGAGAGCTAATCCCAAAACAAGAGTTCCTGTCTCCTCATCAAAATCTTTAACCCAGACAACAACATCTTCTATCTGCGGGCTCGCCTTGATTCTCGGTCTTATATCAGAAAGAATATAGCTGTTAAACTTTTCTACCTTCTCGTTTAAGCTTTTCTCCTTCATACCCTTTTACCTCCCCTTTGTTATTCATTTTAAATTAGTAATTTTTTTTATAAAAGAAGTTTTTTCAAAACGAATGGCTTTCTCAATTGAAATTGCGTGCTGTAATGAGAGAAAATCTCTTGCTCATCTCAAACAAGCAGGTAAAAGCGAGCTTTTGGACAAAAATTATTTCAAAAAACCAAAAAATTTTACTCATTTTTTCTTAAATATTTTCACTTATTTTTAAACTTATAATTATATAAAGAGATGAGCGAGATAGAGAAGAAAAGAGAGATGAGCGGGCTTCAAGAAAGGTTGAGAATGTTCGAAGAATTCAGAATCGCAAAAAACAAAATCCTCTCACAAGATGACTTCATGGAAGTCACCATAAAAGACAAAAAAACAGGAGAAATAAAAAAGAAAAAAATGCTCCTCAAATCAGGTTGGAGAAAAATAAAACTCTTTTTCGGAATATCAAGCGAAATTCTGGAAATAAAAAGAGAGAAAGACGGAGATAAAATAATATACATGTGTAAAGCGAGGGTTTCCGCTCCATCTGGAATGTCCGCAGAAGCAGTTGGAATATGCTCATCTGACGAACCGGGAAAATCAAACATGCCTGAATATATCCTCTCATCAATAGCTCAAACAAGGGCTATAAATAAAGCGATCGCAGACCTCGTCGGAGCCGACTTTGACGAAGAAATAGATATAGAAAAACTCTCCGAAGAAGATTTAGACATCTCACACATAGAACCCCACTCAAAATCCGAAAAAGCCCTACCATCAGATAAAACAAAACTCGTCTCACTCATATTTGGCATGATACACGAGATAGAAGGGAAAATATCTAGAACCGAAATATTCTCAAAAATAAAAGATTCGCTCGGAATACCAAAAGACCAGAACATAAAAATAACTCAACTTGATATAGACCAGCTCAAAAAAGTTGAATCAATCCTCAGGTCAGAAATACAGAACTTAAAGGCAAAAGAAACCGAAAACTTCTTCTGATAAAGCGGTGAGAAAACCTCCAGCAAGCTGAAAAAATAAAAAATCTACTATTAAGATTAAGATAAAAATATGGGTGTATCTGTATTCAAAACTTTAAGGTCAAAAACAGCAAAAACCATATATGTAATTTTAGCAGCCGCTTTCTTCATAGGGTTCGGAATACTCTCCTCTCTCTCACCAAAAAGCTCAATCGGAAGCATAAAAATATCGGGAGAAAAGGTGCTCCAAGATGAGTTCCTCCTCCTGATGAAAGAACTTGAAAGAACAGATAGCGAAATCTCAAAAGAAGAAATAGAAAACCAGGCATTTGAAACACTCATCGCAAGAAAAATAATATCAAAAGAAATTGAAAACTGGGGGTTAAAACTATCTCGCGAAGAGCTACTTGCCATGCTCGGCTCACAAGCAGGTATATCAACAAGAAGAGATTACATCAACTTTTTGAGAAGCCAAGGAGTAACTCAAAAGTCATTTGAAAATTACATCAGAGATTCTTACAATCTCTCAAAATTCCAAGATATAATCGTAAGAGTTGAAACATCGGGAGAGTTAGATGAGTTTCAGGATTACCTCTCCCGCGCACTCGGAATAAGGTATGTCACAATAGCAGAAATAGATAAATCAAAATTCAAAATTGATGTAAATCAGAAAGAAATTGAAAGATATTACATTCTCAACCGAAGCGAATTCAAAATAGGTGAAAAAAGAGAAATATGGATAGCAAAATTTGATACAGAAGAAAAAGCAAAATCATTCTTCGGAATTCAAAGGTCGTTTTCTGATTTCTCTGACTTTGAGAGCTCCGCAACAGGAATCGGTGGCAGAGCAACAAGTGTAATACTCGGCAAAGAAGCGGGGACACAGAATCCAACATTCGCTCCATTTTTCGCCGAGACAGCAACAGAAGGAGTCCTCACCCCACCCATAAATGTCGGAAATGAGTGGTGGGTCGTAAAAATACACAAAATATATCCAGAAAGAATCGCAGAACTCAAAGAAGCCGAAAGTAAAATAAGAGAAAAAATCATCGCTCAGAAAGTTTTCATCAAAGTCAAAGAAATAATTGATAACCAAAAAGATAAAATAAAATCACAAGATGACTTCAAAAAAACCTTCTCCCCATACTCCTTATCAATATATGAAGAAACATTCCTCCCTTATCTTGAAGCATACCCAAAAGTTGAGTTTCAACCAGAACTGAGCTCAGCCCTTATATCAAAAGAAGAAAACTTCGTCTTTCCAAAACCCATAGAAAACAAGGGAAACATTTTTGTTGTTTTTGTAGGAAAAATCCTTCCAGACCCCACCAAAATCTCCGATTTCTTTATATTTGATATACAGAGAAACTTCCAGAGCATCATAGTAAGAGAAATGCCAAGTATGAAGATAGAGCCGAGGTCTAAACAAGAAGCCATAAAAAAACTCCTCGGAAACAGGTGAAAGAAGAAACTCCAAAACATAATTCAGAAAATGTCTTCTCTTGAAGAGAGATTCCGTAGAGCTATTAAAGTAGCCAGAGAAGGATTATCAGAACTATACCCCTCGTGTGCGTTGGCCATGGGAGATAAATTGAAATATCTTGAAGAATATCTCACACAAAATAGGGAGCCAGCTCTTTTTGATATAGCATCTTTGACCAAACCTCTCGCAACACTCCCTATACTTATTGAAAACAAGATAAACATTGGAAGCAAAATCTACGATTTTTTAACCAGAGATGAAATACAAGATTCTGAAAAGAAAAAAATCAAAATAGTTCACATCCTTGAACACAAAGCAGGATTTCAAGCTCATATACCACTCTTTGAAGAAATAGAGAAAAACTTCCCAATTCTACAAGCTGATGATAAAAACTTCTTCTACCTTGAAGAAAGCACCAAAGCCAGAATAAGAGAAAAGATGATAGAGCTTGCGTCTGAATCAAACCTATGTGGAAATGTGGAAGAAAAAACACTCTACAGCGACATAGGTTTTATATGCCTTACTGGATTCATAGAAAAATACCTTTCAAAAAAACTACTTCAAATCTTTGAAGAAGTGAAGAAAAAACTTTCTCTTGAAAATATATACTTTTACAACTACACTCCGGAAAAAGAAAAAATAGTAAAAACATACCACTACCACAGAGTCCACGACGAAAACTCATTTTATATGGATTCTTTATCTTTACACGCTGGACTTGTATCAGACCTGAAATCAATTTCAACCCTATGCACATACTTCCTCAACAAGATAAACTTTGAAGATGGGAGAAAAAAAATTGAAAGCGGGGAGAGATTTTTTCTTGGATTTGACTCATTCATAGTACAAAACAAAATACTTTTTGGACATCTTGGATTTACAGGGTGCGGTTTCTGGATTGTTCCCGAAAGAAAAGAGTTCTGTATTTTCCTCTCAAACAGAGTTTTTCCCTCAAAAGGAAGATACGCTGAAAAACCTCCAGAAAAATTTTTAAAACTCCGAAAAAGAATTTGGGAAATATTTTCAGATTCGGATTGATAAACTAAATTTACACAAAAGGAGGATACTGAAAATGAGCATACTCAACATTACCGCTCTGGTCATAACTTTGAGCGGACTTGAAATAATGAAAAAGGTTGATTCTCAACCTCTACCGCAAAGTTCAATAAGCACAGTAAAAATGATAATAAGCAAAGGAGGAGACACAAGAGAAAGAAAAATCATAATATACACCAAACGGGAAGGAGATAAAAGATTTTCCGCTACAAAATTTTTAGAACCAGCAGATGTGAAAGACACCGAATTTCTCCAAATATCTGATGAAAAAGGAGAAACAAATCAGTGGCTTTATCTTCCTTCACTCAAAAGGTCAAGAAGAATAGCAGGAGCTCAAAAGAAAACATCTTTTATGGGAAGTGAAATCACATACGAAGATATGGAAAGAAAAATTCCAGAAGAATACAACCACAACATAATAAGCGAAGACGAAAAAATGTATGTAATAGAATCTACACCCATCAAAGATAAAGATTCTCAGTACTCAAAGGCGGTATTCTACATAAGAAAAGAAGATTTAGCAGTAATCAAAACAGAACTTTACGATAAAAACGGCAAAAAGATAAAAGTGATTGAAAACGAAGTGAAAAAAATTGAAAATAAATACAACATACCTATAAAAACCACCGTCAAAAACCTTGAAAATGGGAACTACACAGAAATGATAGTAGAAGAGATAAAGGTTGATATTCCCGTAGATAAAAAAATATTCTCACCCGACTTTCTCGGTCAGTGGTAAAATTCAAAACCTCAACAAAAACAAAAAATCTAAAAAATAAAAACGATAATCAAAACCCTAAAAATAATAAGGTAATCAATGGCAATAAAGGGCAGAAAGATAAAAAATAGCTTCAGAATTTCTCTTATAGTGATGATGAGTGTTCTATTTTGTCAAGGCATAGCAAAAGCCCAAACACTCTACTCCCTCACAAGAATATTTTTAGACATACAAAAGCAAAATCAATTTGAAGATTTAGCAGAAGTAAAAGAACGCCTTTTCCTTGAATCCAAATATACAAAAGATAAATACTCAATATTATTTTCGGGAAAGATAGACCTGAACTACTTTTACGGCGGATTCCCAAGATTTCAAGGTTTATTTGACCTCCACGAAATCTATCTTTCTTCATCTCTTAAAAATGCGAGCATATCTTTTGGGAGAAAAATCGTAAGTTTAGGAATAGTAGATAACTCACCCTACGATGTCATAAGCAGACCGGATTTCCGTGAAGGTTTTTTCAATCTGACCGACCCAAACTTTCTCAAAACCCCGGGAATAATTCTTGATTCAATAATGTTTATCGGAAGCTCAACTTTGAGAATAATTTATGAGCCATTCTTCACACCCCCGCTCTTTTACGATATAAAAAGCGACTGGGCTATAATGAGCTGGAACTTCCTCAACTCTGCTTTTGAGGGAGATAAAAATTCGGAACAACTCAAAAATGTTTTAGATGGTCAGTTTTCACCTGTCGTAAAAAATTATCCAGCAAGAATTGAAGACGCACTGAAAAGCTTTGGACTTGGACTTTACTTCTCCTCTAAATACGAAAACCTACAACTCGCACTCTTGGGATATACCGGATACAGCATTTTTCCCATGCCTTTTTTTGATTCTCTTTTTCTGCAAGAACTTGAACGCATGCCAGGAACACCAGAAGAAAAATTATCAAACATATCAGCAGCAGAAATACTTGAACCTGCTTCAAGAGGTGAAAGCTTCCTGAAACTTGAACCAAGAAGGTATCACATCATAGGCGGTGGTTGGTCGTATGAGATAGCAAACTTTCTCCTGAAAAATGACTTGGCTCTATACCTTATGGCAGACCTCCCAGATGAAAACCTCAACATAAGAGAGTTCTCACTCCTTTCATTTGCACTTGACACAGAAAGAGAGATAATACCAAATCTCATCATTATACCAAGCATAAGAGGAATAATAAACTTCTCACCCCAAAACATAATACTTATAAAGAAAAGAAATATCTTCCCTTCACTTGCCATACGATACGAGTTCTATATAAAGAACTATTCTTTTTCTTTCACAGGAAACCTATCTTCTGATGTCCCTCTTGAAATACCCTTATCAATAAGAAGCTTTTTCTCCTTCATCTCTGCGGTATGGAAGCCAAGCGATTCAATAGAATTATCAGGTGGAGCAATAATACTCGGTGGAAAAGACATATCTATATTCGGATTCTTCAAAAATAACTCCGCAATATTTATATCATCAAAAATTTTCTTCTGAAAAGCAAATCCCTTAACAAAAAGATAAACAAAAATAAATCAAAGTAAAAAGAGCGAATTAAACTGAATTTTTATGAGCAGAGATACATTTTTGAAAATCATCTCTATTATCTTCGCTTCATCAATAACCATATTTTCATCTCTGACCTTCAAAAGAGAAATATCAACAAAATACAGAGTAAAAGTAGAAAGCATATCTGAAAACATAATTTTATCTCCCGATTCAACAAGATATGTGGAAGTGAATCTGGAATGCCCACATCTCATAAGCGAAAACCTATTGAAAAGTCCAAAAGAAATAAAGATAAACCTGAAAGGAGAAAGGTATTCATCAGTTCAAATTGATGTAGACGAAATCAAAATAGATAAACCCGCACTATGCAAAATCAAAGAGATAAACCCAAAAACAATATACCTGAACCTAGAAAGAAAAATCTCAAAAGAACTTGAAGTCATACCAGATATTGTAGGAAGAGTAGATGATAAGTACTCGGTATCGGTAACCGTAGTTCCAAAATATGTTAAAGCAGTGGGACCAGAAAATGAACTCAAAGGTAAAAACAAGGCATACACAGAAATGATAGATATACAAGGGAAAACCCAAGATTTCTCGCTTGAAGTCCCTCTCTATAAAATAAATAACAGTGTGGATTTCTTCCCTCAAACAGTAACTGTCTTCATAAAAATAAGAGAGAAAGAATAAGAATATCTGAATACAATCTTGAAAATTGAGCTAAAAAATTCTCACTTTCACACCCTTTTCAAGCGTTTCGTTCAACCTCATCAAAGTAGGAGCTACAAGAGTAGCAACACTTTGAAACTCAGGAAGAACAGAATTTAAAACTGAAATAAGCTTTAATGTTTCAGAAACAAGAGTAGGAGTCATCTCAACAACTTTCGTAATATTATCCTGATAAAATCTCAACTGGTCAAGTGTATGATTTATACTTCTGGTTAATGTAACGACACTTGGGAAAACCGAGTTTATATTTTCAACCAAAGCAGGTCCAACCCTGATGAGATTTTCCAAACTATCTTGATTCTGTGATAGTATAGAAACAAGTTGGCGCGTCTCCTTAACAATAACTTTTATATCAGAAGAGAGAGCCAAAAGGTCTGGAAAAACCTGATTTATTTTCTCCAGAGCTTCGGAAGAGTTCTTTATAAGCGGTTCAATATCTTTGACAAGTTTCGGTGCTAAATCCGCAAGTTGAGATATAAGCTCAGGATTTAGGGACTTCATAAAAGGTTCAAGAGACATTATAAGTTCGTCTGGCTCAAAAACGACCTTCGTTTTCGTTATCGTAAAACCATCTTGGGCAGGGGAAATATCTCCCGTACCGGTGGGGACGAGTTCTACAAATTTTTCTCCGAGCAAACTTTTCAACCTTATCTGTGCTTCAAAGTCCTTTCTCACTGGCACACCATCTCTCAACTTCATTACAACTTTTGCGCAAATTTTTGAGTCAGAAAAGTAAAAATCTATTTTGTCAACGAAGCCCACTTTAACTCCCGCAAGGCGGACTTCTGCTTTTTCAGCCAAACCCTTTGTGTTCTCAAAAACCGCATAATAAGTTTTATACCCACCAAAACCCCACTTCCCTATCTTTGATATAAGATAAAAGAGCGATACCACAAAAACTATAAATATTATCCCAAGATAAAATAGATTCTTCCTCTCCTCCATAAAACATAATTTATAAATCTACTTTGAGATTTGTCAAGATTTGGTTTAAATCTCACCACAAAACCACAGGAGAAAATCAACCGAAAATAAAAATTTTTTGAAAATACTGAACTACAAATAAAGCATATTACCTGTTTTTTACTCTGTTATGTCACGTATAGGAAGAAAACCAATAGAAATTCCAAAAGATGTGAAAGTTGATATAAAAGATGGAGAGATATTTGTCCAGGGTCCAAAGGGGAAACTCTCAATGAAAATTCCTCAACCTATTGAAGTCAAGACAGAGAATAACACAATTTATGTTATAAATCCACGCCCAGATGAGAGAAAAGCAAAAGCTTTGCACGGAACAACGCGAGCGCTCATAGCAAACATGATAAAAGGGGTATCAGAAGGTTATAGAATAGAGCTTGATATATCTGGAATAGGATACAGAGCAGATATGCAAGGAGATACAATCGTTCTGAAAGTCGGATACTCCCATCCTGTCTATTTTAAACCGCCAGAAGGAGTTAAAGTTGGATTGAGAAGCCCTGTCAGAATATTTGTTGAAGGCGTAGATAAATACATGGTTGGTCAGGTTGCAGCACAAATAAGAGATATTAAACCACCAGACCCATATAAAGGAACAGGAATAAAATATGAAGATGAAGTCCTCAACCTGAAACCCGGAAAAGCAAAAGGTAAGAAAAAATAAACCTTAAAAATTTAAAAATTAAAAAGGAGAGTGAGAAAAGATGCTTTATGCTATGGTATCTGAAAAGAAAGAAAGGGAAATAAGAAGAGGAAGAAGAGTTCTCAGAGTCAGGAAGAAGATTTTAGGAACTCCGGAAAGACCGCGCCTATGCGTTTTCAGGTCAAACAAACACTTTTATGCTCAAATAATAGACGACACAAAGGGGTACACAATTTGCTCCGCCTCAACACTTGAACTTAAAGATAAAATAAAAAAAACCTGGTCACAAGAAGCGGCAAAGGAGGTGGGAAAACTCATAGCTCAAAAAGCGCTTGAAAAAGGAATAAAAAAAGTCGTCTTTGACAGAAGATTTTATAAGTATCACGGAAAGGTAAAAGCATGTGCGGAAGGAGCAAGAGAAGGAGGTCTTGAATTCTAATGGGTAAGTGGGGAAAAAGAGGGAGAATGTACGCAGGAAACTCATACATATACCTTCAAAAGTACATACCAAAAGAAGACGATGAAATAGTGGAAAGAGTTCTTGAAACCTCAAGAGTGACACGAGTCACAAAAGGAGGAAAAAGGTTCTCTTTCAGGGCTTTCTGTGTAGTCGGAAATATGAAAGGAGCAGTGGGATACGGAATGGGTAAAGCTCTTGAACCATCAGAAGCAATAAGAAAAGCAGTAAATTCAGCAAAAAAGAAAATGATAGTTATTCCTATCGTCAACGGAACAATTCCGCACGAGGTTGAGGGGAAGTTCGGAACTTCAAGAGTGATTTTGAGACCCGCCGCCCCAGGAACAGGTATAACCGCAGGAGGAACAGTAAAAGCAATAATGACCGTAGCAGGAATAAAAAACATACTCACAAAATCAATAGGTGGAAATAACCCTCTAACGCTCACAAAAGCAGTATTTGATGCTTTCTCTAAACTCAGGACGCTTTCTCTACAAGCAAAACTCAGAGGGAAAAAATTAACCGAACTACTGTGGGAAGAAAACAAAGCAGAAGGCACAATTGACAATCAATAGACAACTCAAACGCCAGAACATCCATAAATATCAGACCCTATTGCAAAAGCAATTCAAATTTTTATAGCTCAAAAAACTCGCCTGACCTTTTAAAAAATTAATATTTTGTTAAATTTTTAAAATATGAACGAAAAGCAAACCAGCAGTCCCGAAAAACCAATCTCACAAAACGAAAACATAAGTGTAGAAAACTACGATGTCGCAGTCATAGGTGGAGGCATAAACGGAGTAGGCATAGCAAGAGACCTCTCTATAAGAGGACTTAAAGTGATTTTATTTGAGAAAGAGGACTTCGGATGGGGAACAACTTGGGCTTCATCATGCCTTATGCACGGCGGAGCAAGATACATCATAAACGATATCGGTGTCACATATAAATCATCAAAAGAAGCAGGTGTAGCAAAAAAAATCTCCACTCACCTCCTTTCACGAAGACCTTTTATAATCGTCTCCCACTCAAAAACCATGACAAAACTCTTTGATATTTACATGAGCGTATATGATATTTTCTCAACTATGAGAGGAGCAATAAGACACTTCAAAATAAATCAAGAAGAAGTTGAAAAAATAACAGGAAGAGAAGTAATATCAAAGGGAGGAGGAGTAGTAACAGAAGAATACGCTGTGGACCCCGTGAGATTATCTGTTCTTAACGCTATATCTGCAAAAGATTTCGGAGCAAAAGTTCTAAACCACACAGAAGTCATAAAGATAAAAAAAGAAAACAACCAATACCTTTTGGTAGCCAAAAACACATTATCAAACTCAGAAATAATTGTGAAATCAAAAATAGTGGTGAACACAACAGGTCCGTGGGCAGATAAATTCATACTAAATGCAACAGAAAACAATGAAAAAAAGAAGAGATTAAGACCTACAAAAGGGATACACATCGTATTTCCCGGAAAAATTTTGAACTCAGTAATAAGCTTTCAGGCAATAGACGGAAGGTACCTCCTATTTGTCCCCCTTGAAGATAGAACTATTTTGGGAACAACAGACGATGATTTTTTCGGAGACCCTGACGAAATAGAAATTTTAAGAGATGAGGTTGAATACCTCCTCCACTCCGCAGAAAAGTTTATTCCCAGAATAAGAGAGTTCAAACCATTCTCAACAAAAGTAGGTCTCAGACCAACACCGTATGTGTACGGAGTAAATGAAGATAAGATAACCAGGGAGTTTGAGGTAGAAGACGATGATGGATTCATATCTGTTTTTGGGGGGAAACTTGCGAGCTATCGGCTCCTTGCCGAAATCGTATCAGACCTCGTATGCAAAAAACTCGGAGTGAACAAAAAATCAAAAACTCACCTCATTCCTCTCCCTGGCTCCGAGAACTCAGAAGGAGAAGAAAACGACGATATAGAAAAATTCTCAGAAAAAATAAAAGATTATCTTTCAAGAAATTTCAAAATCCCAGAAGACATAGCTCACTTTATGGCAAAAAAATATGGATGGAGGTCAAAAGAGATTCTCTCTCACTATGGATTAGGAGAACCAATATGCGAATGCTCAAAGGTTTATGAAGGAGAAATAAGGTATGCAATAGAAAAAGAAATGGCTCACACATTAGAAGATGTCGCAAGAAGAACATGGGCAGGCGATGGATTCTGCAACGGAATACTATGTGCAAAAAAAATAATAAAAATCCTTCTTCAAAAAGAAAGAAAACCAGAAGTTGGAAAATTTATATCAAGACGAGAAAAGCTCCTTGAACCTGTGAAAAAATATAACCAAAAGCTCTGGGAAGAGTTCCAAAAATTCAAAAACCAAATGCTCAAAGATTAAAAAAACCAAAAATACAAAATAAAAAAATAAAACAAAAGATAACTATCTTACTCTTATGGAGAAAAGGAAGGTCAAATGGAACGGATGGGGATATGAAGATGAAGAATACCCAAAAGATAAAGCAAAAAAAATAACAGAAATCTTATCTGGATTTCTCGGACTGAGCAAAGATGATTTTTCACCATCTATAACCCTTGACAAAATAAAAATTGAACCACCAAAATTAAACATAGAAGAACTCCAGAAAAAACTCAAAAACTCCCAAGTAACTTCTGATAAATACGAAAGGGTTCTTCACTCAAGTGGTAAGAGCTACAAAAACCTAATAAGATTGAGAAAAGGAAAAGTCAAAAAGTTTCCGGAAGCGGTCATATACATAAAAGATAAGAGAGAGATTGAGACCATACTTGAGTGGTGCGAAAAAAATAAAGTCGCATGCGTTCCGTATGGTGGAGGAACAAGTGTCGTTGGGGGAGTTGATGTTGAAGATATAGAAAAACCAGTAATAACCTGCGACCTTACAGAACTCAACAGAGTCATTTCAGCAGATGAAAAATCACTCACCGCAAAAGTTGAAGCAGGGGTGAGAGGACCACACCTTGAAGAACAGCTGAGAAAATTCCGCATGGCTCTGCGACACTACCCTCAATCTTTCATGCTTTCTACCCTTGGCGGATGGATCGCCTCAAGGTCAGCAGGACATTTTTCATCAAGATACGGAAAAATAGAAGAAATGATTCAGAGTATAGAGGTGATCACTCCAAAGGGAGTTATCAGAAATTTCGATGTCCCCGCAACTGCGTGTGGACCAGATATACCGCATCTTTTCGCAGGGTCAGAAGGAACTCTCGGAATAATAGTTTCCGCAACAGTAAAATGCCACAGAATACCAACAAAAAAATTCTCAACATCGTTCGTATTTCCCGATTTTCAGTCCGCATGCGAAGCAGCGAGAATAATAATTCAAAGCGAAATAAACCCACCGCTTTTGAGAATTCTTGATGAAAGAGAGTTTATGATATCTTCTTTGGTTTCCGGTGGGACATTCAACGGTGGCTCCCTCCTTCTTTTAGGTTTTGAAGCAGATGAAGAAAATGAAAAAGCAGTAGAAGCAGAGTTTGAAAAATCAAAAGAAATATGCCAAAAATTAGGAGGGAAAGAGGAAGGGAAAAGAAAACTTGATGACTGGAAAAATGAGTACTTTGAGCAACCCTATCTCAGAGATATTCTGATGGATTTTTGCATCGTTGTAGATACATTAGAAACTGCAACCAACTGGTCAAACCTTATGAAACTATATGATAAGGTAAAGAGCGCAATAGAAAACGCGATATTTTCCCGTACATTAGGCGGGGTCTCATGCAGAGTAACTCATGTATATACCTCCGGCGCATCACTATACTTTTCTTTTTTTGCAAAATCAAAAAAAGATGAGGAAGAAGAGTTATGGTGGGAGATCAAAAAATCGGCTTCCGACGCTATATCAGAAGGTGGAGGAACTATTTCACACCATCACGGTGTAGGAAGAGACCATAAAAAATGGGCAGAAATAGAGCTTAAAGATTCACTCACATTACTCAAAGGAATTAAGGAGTTTTTAGACCCTCACAAAATCTTGAACCCCGGAGCAATTTTTGATTGAATATAAGAAATATAAGTCAAAAGATTTAAACCGAGTTAAGCAGAGCGAGCAGGCGAGACCTTATCATCTTCTCTTTCATCTCTTGAACCGCTTTTTCAAATCCTAAAAATATAGAGCGCGAAACTATGGAATGACCTATTGAAAGCTCATCTATCTCAAGAATCTGAGCTATACTTGATACATTGTGAATGTTCAGAGCATGACCAGCCATAACTTCTAACCCCTTTTCAAAAGCGTAGCGAGCGACTTCTTTTATTTTCCTCAACTCATCTTCGTCAGAAGGATTCCTTGAATATGCCGTGGTATTTATTTCAACAAAAGATAAACCACAATCCAAAGCGTAATCTACCATGCGTTTTTCAGGGTCTATGAAAACCCCCACCCTAACTCCTTTCCCTTTAAGAACAGAGCTAAATTTTATCACTGATTCCCTCAGATTCTTATCTGAAAGGTCCATACCGCCTTCTGTCGTGACCTCCTCAACTCTTTCTGGAACCAGAGTGACTTTATAAGGCACAACTTCCAAGACAAATTCCAAAATGTCATCAAACAAACCCATCTCAACAGTAAGCGGGAGTTGAACTACTTCCTTCATCAATCTGACATCTCTCTCTTTTATGTGTCTTCTATCTTTTCTGAGATGGACTGTTATTCCATCAGCTCCTCCGAGTTTTGCCAGAACCGCTGCGTGAACTGGGTCCGGCTCTTTTGCTTTCCTCGCTTCACGCAAAGATGCAACATGGTCTACATTAACAGATAACCTCATGTCCAGAGTAAATACTCTTTTACTTTCAAATGACTTACTTTTGGTCTTTGAATTCAGCTCTTCCATAGCTGGAAAAATCTTTTTTTGAATGATATTAGAAAATTTTCCTAAAAAACCAAAATTTTGTTGACTTCCAAAAAAGAAATGATTAAATTTAAGGTGAAAAAATTATTTAAAAAACAAAAAACGGGGAGGTAAAAAATAATGACGGGGTGGATAACTTGGGAAAAAAATTATAAGTGGGGAAAGTATATTTTCCCTTTCATATTATTTTTATTCTTCGCTTCTTGTGGCACTCAGGAAAACGTTTATACTCTCAAAGGCAAACTTCCAGATAATCTCCGCGCAGTTTCTACCTACGGAGAAAAAAGATTTGATTCGCAAAACTTAAAAGTTGATTTCACAGGATGGGAAGCAGACGCACCTCAAACGATATTCATAGTTGACCAGAACGACAGAAACTACCTTATGGCATATGTCCTACCAGAAAAACTCGTAAAAGAAGTGTGGGGAGAAAATGATAAAACCCTTGAACATTTTACCTCTGGAAGAACAATAAATGTTGATGAAAGAACAACAGCATTAGCTCTCGTAATTATGTCTCCGCCTTACTTCTGGGCTTTCACACCAAGAGCAATTGTCTATTCAGCACATTTTATAGTCACACACGAAAAATTTGAAGAACTCTCACAAAAAATTGCCTCTATAACTCCCGGAGAACTGACTTCTGGAAAATATCCTGAAATCTTCGCTCTTGCGTCAGAAATTGCAAGAGATGTCAGAGAAAAAATAATGCCAGCTGAAAAAACATCAGAAAGAATCTTCGCAAAAGATGAAACAGATTATGTTGAAATACCCTGCAATATCAACGGCCAAGGAATAGCTAAACTTGAAGATGCTCCCGGAACACAGGTGAAGTTCAAAGCAAAAAATATGGTGTGGTATGGTGGTGGAATTTTCAACAGTTTTGACCCCGGAAAAATAAACCAAATACAAAGTTATTTTGTCCTCAAAGCACAAGATGCTAAAATTGACCTATCACTAGATAATATCTTAACTTTGAACATAATAAATCCAGTAGTTGAGACAACCGTAAATCTTCCCTCATACGGACAGCACGCAATAAGAGTTGAAAAAGGAATTGAGTTCAGCTTATCTATTTTTACTGACCCTATAAAGAGAGTGGGACTTGCAGCGAACTTCGGAAGATTGGTAAAGTACGCAGTAGAGATAGCTGTTCCTAATATAGCTGCTTGCATACCAGATGGAGATACCTGGGGATACGCGGTAGCGTTAGCGCAAGAAATTCTTGACTCAGGAACAATAAACAGCATCAAAGGTGTTCTATCAAGCTCGTGGGATGAAATTGTCAGAGCTCTTGTCTCACATTTTATTGACCAGAACTCTTTCATATATAAAATTTTGAACAAAGTTGGTTTTGCCAGCTGTGCTTACTCTCCTAACTTCATTATAAATCAAATAGCAGCAGTATTCAGAAATTTCCCTATTGTCAAACTCTACGACGCTTTCACAAAATATATACCGTTTGGAATAGAACTTTTCACAAAACCTAAAACAGGAGTATATTATGCAGCAGAAGGTGTTCCTCTTCCTTACGACATACCTATTGTAAGAGATTTATATCCTCTGCCAGCATCTTCTCCGGGAACGCTTACTCTAAAATCAGTGGGACCAGAGTGCACAAACTGCAGAGTGAGATTGGTATGTCCAGACAGAACAGCAATAGACCAGAGTGTCTATATATCTTGTTCATCTCAGATTAACTTATATGTTCCTCCTGATGTGTCGGGTACTTGCAGTTTTATCCTCTCAAAAGTTGAGACCTACAGACAAGGAGGATTTTTAGGTTTCGGGGGGACAACATATGCCAACGAGATAATCTTAACTCAGTGGCAGATACAGGTAAATAGATGTCCATCTTGTAGCACCGCGGGATTTCCCGGCAGTGTGTCAGAATACTACAATAAACAAAAGGAACAGCAAGGAGGAGGATGTAGAGCGTCATCTCCAGCAAATCCATACTCAGCCATTGCAATAGCTGTAATATTTGCTCTCAGAGAAGTGAGGAGAAGAAGGAAAGAAGAAAATTAATAAGAGAACTCAAAACCGTCTGCTTCGAAAAGCAAAAGCACAAAGAGAATAAAATCAAACGAAAAAAAATTATAATTTTATATCTATGTGGTTGAGAAAGAATACATCTTTTTATTCTTTACAGAAAGGGATCTTGCTCCTCTTCACATTAACTTTCGCAATCTCTCTAATTCAATGCGCAAAAGAGAAGAAAGAAGATGATTTCTCAACAGGGCTTGCTAACAGAGACCCGAAAATTTCAGAAGGTATAACATATATAGAAAAAGAGAAAATTCAAGAAGCTAAAAAATTCTTCAGAGAACTTGGTAAGGAAAATCCTAAACACTGTGGATACCTCATAGGATACCCTCTTGTATCAATACAGGAATACCTTTCAAAAATAGCAGCGATAATAAATTTCGCAGTAAGTGTTTATGGAACAGGCGGAGGCGCATCTCCATCAATACTTCCGAAACAGGCGGAGATAAACCCAAAAGCGGGATGTGATGATGCTCTTGATAGAATGATACGTGAATTTGCAAAATCACTTCACAACGAAACCGAAGATGGTTTAGCCCTAATAGAAAAAGCTATATCTCAACAGTGCGAGATGGAACTTGAATACCCGCTCAGCATATCTATCGGGAACTCATTCAAAATTCGGCTCATTCTCTACGGAAAATTCGGTTCAGCAGAAATGTCGCTCCTCAGATACATAGGATACCTAACATTATCTATTTCATCTGCTATTCTTTCACACGATTACTCGGTAGATACTCTAACTATACTACAAAACATATCAAAGATAGAGGGCAGGAATATAACGAGCTTGCTCCGCACTCTCGCATTTATTATGGTCGGATGCGATAGAACTCTGGCTTTCCACCCAGAAGATAAATCTTATCTTTCCAAAATAACATCTTATGTAGTCAAATCAATTGAAAGCGGATTTTCATTCCTTCAAGAGCTTGAACGAAGAAATGGAAAAGAAGGATATGTCCTTTACTTTAAAGATAACTCGGGCGAAGGAAAAATAGGTTATAACCCCGATACCGTCACCATAGCAACACCAAGAGATGAGATAGCAATTCAGGTAAAGGGAGAGATTCAAGCCGGAACAATAAAGTTGAACATGACAAAAATAACAATTGAAGTCCCCTACATAATATCGTTTGATTTCATAGACGAAGCAAAAGAAATAGCGAACAAGATAAAGAGAATTTTAGAGGAAGGGAAAGGGGGATGTCCCGAAAACTGCATATCAATAGCAGATGCGAATTTCTTCCTGAAAGCACTTAACACAGCTAAAATTGATGACTTCGTAAGAATTGATATAGTGAAATTTATAAAAGAACCCAAACCAATACGTGAAATCCTCCCATACTGGTTTTTTAATTCAACTCTCAAAAGATGGGAATTTATGCTTGAATCAGAAGTTCATCCAAGCAGGCAGGACACATCATACTTTATCTTCAACTACGACTCACCTCACTTTAACTTTCCAGATGTGATAACCTTTATGGGAAGAGAAATCAAAAATTTCTCTATCCCGCCAGATTGCGTTTTTTTAGACCAGAACTCTCCTGACTGGTTGCTTATTCCATACCTACTCTTACAGGACCCAACATTAGGCGGAAGTATCTATATGAGATTAAAAGGCACTTTCATTGAAAGGTGTAGCGGAAGGGAGGACCCGTTTATGACCGACGAATGGAAGCCAGCAGATGATTACATGATAAACAAAATGATAGCCATAATAACCAAAAAAACCGGCTCAATAATAATCCCACTCGTAGATATAATATCCAAATCTGTAAAATTAGAATGACTTATTACAAGCGAACTCAAATAAACCTATAAAATAAAACTTATACCCGCTCATTCATTACTCTATTTTAATATGGATTTTATATATGTAAAGGGAGCGAGGCAGAACAACCTCAAAAACATAGATGTTAAAATACCAAAATTCAAATTCGTAGTTGTGACAGGAGTTTCTGGTTCTGGGAAATCATCGCTTGTGTTTGACATACTATTTGCCGAAGGGCAGAGAAGATATATAGAGTGCCTATCTTCTTATGCAAGGCAGTTCATAGAACAGATGCCCAAACCAGATGTTGATGTGGTTGAAGGTTTGTCTCCATCAATAGCGATAGACCAAAAAGGAGCAAGATGGAACCCACGTTCAACGGTATCAACTTCAACAGAAATTTACGACTACCTGCGATTGCTCTTTGCGAGAGTCGGAGAACCATACTGCCCAGATTGCAAAATACCCATCTCCGCCCTGACCCCACAAAAAATAGCTGACTTCATCTTCTCCCTTGAAGAAGGAACAAAGATCTTTATCTTCTCCCCTTATGTCAGAGGTAAAAAGGGAGAATACAGAAAAGATTTGGAACTCTGGCGAACAAGAGGATTCTCAAGAGTGAGAATTGACGGGCAAATCTATGACCTTCTGGAATCAATACCCCAACTTGAAAAAAACAAAAAACACACGATAGAAATCCTGATAGATAGGTTAATCTTGAAGAAAGAAGAAGACACAAGAAGAAGAATAACATCTTCATGTGAGCAAGCAAAAGATATTTCAAAGGGACTTATACTCGTTGAGTGGGAAAAAGATAACTCAAAAGATTCCCGTCTGTTCTCAACAGAGTTCTCTTGTCCAAACTGCTCTTTCTCCTACGGAGAAATCTCTCCGAGATTATTTTCGTTCAACTCGCCATACGGGGCATGTCCCGACTGCCACGGTATAGGAAAAGTTCTAAAAATAGATGAAAAACTACTCATAGATGAATCAAAATCAATAGAAGAAGGAGCTATAAAGTCGTTCAGAAAATCAATACCAGATTACATTGAAAGTTGGCTTGAAGTAATATCAAAAAAATTCAACAGAAATGTTTTCAAGACAAAGTGGTCAAACCTTGATGAAAAAATCAAAAGAGCAATACTATACGGAGAAGGAATTGAAGAATTTGAAGGAGTAATAAATTTTCTGTGGGAAAGGTATGAAGAAGGATATTGGTGGGATGTCGAAAGATATATATCATCTTTCATCTGTCAGACATGTGGTGGTTCAAGATTGAAAAAAGAAGCGCTTTCTGTTCTGATAAACGGAAAAAGTATAAACGACATCGTTAATATGACCGTTGAAGAAGCACTTGAATTCTTCAGAAACATAAGATTTCCCGAAGGAAAGAAAGAAATAGCTGAAAGGATTCTTTCAGAAATAATATCACGACTTGAATTCATAAAAGATGTAGGGTTAGGATACCTTGAACTATCAAGAGAGTCATCTACACTTTCAAGCGGAGAGGCACAGAGGTTAAAGCTCGCAGCTCAGCTCGGCTCAAGATTAACAGGAGTACTATATGTCCTTGATGAACCAACATGCGGACTGCACCCGCGAGATGTTGATAAACTCATAAAAACACTTGAAAAACTCAGGGATATGGGAAACACAGTCGTAGTCGTTGAACACGATAGAGAAACAATGAGCAGAGCTGACTTAATCATAGACCTCGGAAAAGGTGGAGGTATATACGGCGGAGAAGTCGTATTTTACGGAACTCCCGAAGAAGCGAAAAATAACGGAGACCTCCATCCTAACTCCATAACCTGCCAATACCTCTCCGGGAAAAGAGATATTCAGAGAACAACAAAAAGAAAATCACCAGATGGAAGGTGGATTATTCTGAGGGGAGCAAAAGGTAGAAACCTCAAAAATATTGACCTCAAAATTCCAGTTGGACTTTTTGTATGCATCACCGGT
The DNA here is from genome assembly GCA_002898315.1 of bacterium HR19. Taxonomy (GTDB): domain Bacteria; phylum Calescibacteriota; class Calescibacteriia; order Calescibacteriales; family Calescibacteriaceae; genus Calescibacterium. The sequence continues at coordinate 58,152 of BEHV01000008.1, forward strand.
GTGTCTGGCTCCGGAAAGTCATCTCTCATAGTTGATACACTCTACCCTGCACTGAAAAATGCTCTTGAAGGTGATTCATCAGAAAAACCACTTGAATACGAATCAATAGAGGGACTGCAATACATTGATAAAGTGATACTTGTAGACCAATCTCCGATAGGGAGAACTCCGAGGTCAAACCCTGCAACATATACAGGTGTTTTCACTCCGATAAGAGAGCTGTTCGCTTCACTACCTGAATCACGAGCAAGAGGATACACAATATCTCGCTTTTCATTCAATGTCCCCGGCGGAAGGTGCGAAGAATGCAGAGGAGAGGGTTTCATAAAGGTTGAGATGCATCTTCTTCCTGATATGTTCATAACATGTAAGGCGTGCGGAGGGAAAAGGTTCAACAGAGATACTCTTGAAGTGAGGTTCAGGGGTAAAAACATAGCAGACATACTTGATATGACTGTTGATGAAGCGTTGGAATTTTTTGAGAATCAGTATTTCATAAGAGAAAAGTTGCAGGTTCTCAAAGATGTGGGGTTGGGATACATAAAACTTGGTCAGCCAGCAACGACGCTTTCTGGTGGAGAAGCTCAAAGAGTAAGATTAGCAAAAGAACTCTCAAAAAAACCAACGGGAAAAACCTTGTATATTTTAGATGAGCCAACAACGGGACTACATCTTGAAGATATAAGGTATCTTGCGAACGTTCTTTTGAGGTTAGTTGAAATGGGGAACACCGTCGTTGTCATAGAACACAATCTTGACCTGATAAAAATAGCTGATTGGATAATTGACCTCGGACCGGAAGGCGGAGAAAAAGGCGGATACATAATAGCCGAAGGGAAACCCGAGGAGATTATAACGAGCGAAATTTCTTACACAGGGAAGTTTTTGAAAAAACTTCTATTAGGAACCTAAAATTATCGGAAACTTATTTAGAATATAAATTATGAGAAAAGAAAGTCATATAACACAAAGAAATTTTACGGGAAAAGTCCTGCTCCTCATAACTACACTTACACTGATACCAGTTTTACTTTTTCTTGTATCAAAATGTGGAACCAAAACAGAATCTGAAATAAAAGATGAGGAACTCGCAAAAGCACCGGGATTAGAAGAAAGCATAAACCAAATCCCCAAACCAAAATCAATAACAATAAAAAAACTTGAAGAAAAAGATATAGAAAACCTAAAACCTTCCACACCAGAGGAAGGAGCAGCATTCAAAGCAAAACCCGGAGACATACTCGTAGAAACAGATAAAATAAGAGTCATAATTCAGCAACCATCAAGAGAAATCGGTGTCTCAACATACGGAGGGAACATAATAGACGCAGATATAAAAAGAGAAGATGGAACTTTCAGAGATATTGTTGGTGAGGAAAACTGGTTCTGGTTTCTCGGACACACTCTGAAACCCGAAAAAGTTGGAAAATGGAAAGAAAACATAATAGCAGCAACAGGCAAATTAGACCTCCTTGACTACATAAACGCAAACGGACTCGCAGAAACTGTCTTCAAAAGCTATATTCCAAACTTTGAACTCCCCTTCAAGGTTGATGAGGAAAGACCTATAAAAGCCACAAAATACTTCGTATTTTCAGACGGCAACCATGTCAAAATCATAGATGTGGCATGCAACGAAGGAAAAGAAGAAATCCCATTCTTCTTCTTCGCAGATATAATTGACTCAGGCGGAGATGTAGAGTTCTTCATACCATCTTCGGAACTCAAAGGATATGGATATAAAAGCCCTTTGCCTACCGGGCTTTCGGTGTTCAAGACCGACTTCATCGCATTTGTATCAGAAAAGCTCGATTCATCATACGGAATATTCCCGGAAACAGAAAATAATGTCTCACTTATTGTCTCAGGAGTTGCAGCAATAGCTTATGGAATGCTTGAGGGGGATGGACTGAACAGTTTGCTCGCAATAGCAAGAGGAACATCATCAAAATTCATCACACTAAAACCTTCTGAGTGCCTCAAAAACGAAAAATACTTCATAATAGGAAACGGATCAGCTTCTTCGCTCACAGATGAGTTTTTCAGAATAAAATCAAGAAAAGAAAATTCAGAGGTCTATCAAGTTAAAGGAAAAGTGAGCATAAGTGGTCTGCAAGTACTTCCATCAAAACCACACATAGCTGTCTTTGACAAACAAAATAAACTCATAACAACAGCAGGAGGAGATATTTACGGAAACTTCAAACTCGTTCTCCCGGCGGGAGAATATAAGTTCGTCGCTGAAATAAAAGAGATGCCTCCATCTGAACCTAAGCTTATATCTGTTCCATCAGTTCAAGATGTTGAGCTCCAAATAGGAAAACCTTCAAAAATCATAATCTCCGCTGTTGAGAAAAAAATATCTGGCGAAGAAATAAATATACCGGCAAAAGTATCGTTCATATGCCAGGGAGAATGTCCTAAAAAAATTTGTATCAAAGGTTGCGAAATTTTAAGCACATCTTTCAGAGATTATGTATATGACCCGCTACCAGATGGAGTTCAAGAGGTCGTTTTCTTAAAAGACCTAAAACCAGAAGAAATTTATATTTCCCCAGGTTCATACAAGATAGTTGTATCAAGAGGTATGGAATACTCACGATATGAAACAGATGTAAATATAGGACCGGGAGAGGAAACAAGAATAAAAGCGTATCTTCATAAGGTCGCAAACGCAGATGGATGGTTATCTGCTGATACTCATGTTCACGCGGTGAACTCACCCGATAGTCCCGTATCTCTCATAGATAGGGTGATAACATTTGCAGGAGAAGGGGTAGACGTAATAATATCAACAGACCACGATTGGCTGACAGATTATGAGCCAGCTATTGCTCTGCTCGGGCTCAAAGATTTTCTCTCTTCACTTGTCGGACAGGAAATAACAACATTCTCATACGGGCATTTCAACGCTTATCCCTTAAAATTAGATAAAAAAGCACCATCAGATGGCGCTCTTGACTGGGCAGAAAAGTATGACCGATACCAAAAATACGGAATAAAAGAATCAGAAAAAGAGAAGTTCAGATTTCTACGCTCCCTGCATCCGAAAGAAATTTTCAAGAACGCTCACCTTATGAAACCAGAAAACTTCCAGAGAAATATTGTTCAGGTTAATCACCCACGCTCAGGAGGAATGGGATACTTTGACTACGTACTCCTTGATACTCTTCGTCTCACAACGGCAATAGACCCATGTATTCACAGAATTTTTCCACCAGCTGGAACTTGCGGAGGAGCAGATAAGGTCGGAGGTGATACCGGACTTTTCATACCACTCCAAACCCTGAAAGATATGGCAAATCTTGAAAGGTTTGACGCAATAGAAGTTTATAACTCATATTACGAAATACCCATCGTTATAAATGACTGGTTCACATTCCTAAATCACGGTGTGCATATTACAGGAGTTGGCGTCTCTGATACTCATCAGAAAATACAGGTTCACCCGGGAATAGGAAGGACATTCGTATGGGTTGGAAAGGGGAATGATTCTCCTTCAAAGTTCAGAGAAGATATTGCGGTAAAAAACACATTCATAAATAATCTTGCTGACGGTAAGGTTTTCATATCAAACGGAATAATTTTAGAGGAATTCAAACTTTGCGGAGCAAGAGGGAACGCAGAAGAATGTGCCGAGATGGGATGGTCAAACATGAAAAACCTAACATCAAATTTCAAACTTAAAATAAGAGTGAAAAGCGCGGACTGGGTGAAATTTGACACTCTGAAAATTTTTATAAATACAAGAGAGACAGCAGCAAGAAGCAAACAGCCCGTGAAAAAATGGCCTACCCCATCTTATGCTACATCAATAACCCCAATACGACAGGAGATTGAAATACAGGGAAACAGATTCGGATGGATGGTTTTTGAGACGGAAATTCCTCTCACCCCACCAGCAGAAGATTTCTGGGTTGTTGCAGTAGTAAGTTGCGAAAACTCCTGCGAACCAAATCCCATGTTCCCAGTAGTAGTAGATAAAAAAGTCAAGCCGATACTTATAACTAATCCGATATATATTGACCAGAACGGAGACGGAAGATTTACCCCATCACCACCCACCTATGCCAAGGAAAGCCCTCAGGCACCACATTACGAAAATCATCAGGCGGAAGGGAAAGCCATTAATTCAAAGAGCAAGGGAAGAAAATCCGATAGCAATAACGAAGAAAGAAAAATGTTATTAGAGAAGATTATAAAGTCGCTTCACATACATTGATTTGAGATAGATAGGGAAAAAGAAAGCAGTTCTTATATAAAAAACAAAAGACATTAAAGAAAAAATCAACTTATCCGATTCAATAAAATTAACCATCAGCAGTCACCTCTTTAAAAATACTTGGCGAGGGAAGGAAAAAAATATCCTCCCTCGCTACTTCATAACAAAAAAGAAATTTTTTAAAGAACTAATCAACCTCTTCCCATTTATCTTGGAGCTTCTTTCTTACTTCAGGTAAAGTTGTGTATTCAAGTTCTTCTGGAGGTAATATAGCAGGCATAAACGGTCCATGTCTTCTTATGTATATTGCCACTTCCATAGCTTGCCTTCTCACAGCATCCCAAGAAGAATCTTTGAAGTAATCAAGAAGAATATGCTCACCGGGTTTTGAGGCATCTTCAAGCCCTTGAATTTTTCCGTCCCTCACATGGAAACCGAGAGCAACAATTCTTGGGGGACCATCAAAGAAAGTCGGATTTGAGTCGTCTTGCGATGATGGGTAGAAAGGTCCCCAGTGAGAACCTCTCATCCATCCTGAAACGAGAGCGGGAAAAGCGAAAGGTTGCAAAACTTCACCAGCAGCGGGAAGACCAGACTGAGCCCTTATCAGAGCGACCGGGTCGTCTTTTCCGACATATTTTCCGGCAATCAAAGAGAGTTTTTCAGTAGAAACAACAGCTGCAATACCTATTGAATTATCTTTTGAGAAGATTCTCTTTATAGCATATCTTGTTATGTCTCCTATAAAAGCGAGGAGGTCGTGCAATCCCTCCGGTGTAGATATTTTTATTTTTTTGTGTTCTTTGACATCTACGACTTCAAATATAAATCCTGCGTGCATTCTTGTATCTATAACAAGACCTGTCGTAGTGAAAGGGTCAGCGAAAATTCTCGCAAGAGGAAGATTGAAAGCAGATGGTTCGGTTTTGTCTGCAAGCAGAGCTATAACCGGTTCAGATTTTCTCTCCTCAAATGTCATCTCGGCAGCTCCTGGACCCAAACCCCTGACATTTCCAGAAAACGCCTCTGCAAGAAGGTCTTGCCCGGCTCCATAAAGGTGCATTTTCTTTGCTTCCTCAGCAGCAGACATGAAAGCATCCCAAGCTAATTTATGAACTTTTTCGTTGTTTTCTCCTTTATCATGGGTCATTATGAGAGATATATCATCTCCACAGCGAGCAGTAGCAAAGTCCTCAATTATTCCTTTCTTCGTTCCATCTGAAAGAACACTTTTTACCGCCTCTATCATTTTCGGATGAGGTGTGGTATGACCCGCAACAGAACCAACATCTGCCTTTATAAGAGATACCGTTACCTTACCCATAATTTTCCACCTCCTTTTTTTAATTTTCTTTTTTGTGTTTTCCACGCTCTTTTTTCAAATTTATTACTTTCAAATTCTCCTTTGTTTTTACCGATTTTTTATTCTTTCAAATCCGCAATTTCAATTATAAACCTTCACATCTTGAAAGATTCATCATCTGAAAAAACTCCGCTCCCTTTCTAAAAAAACTGATATTTTGGAAAGGTAAGAAGGTGTAGATAATTTTCTGTTATGGCTAAAATAAGTGTTGAAAACGGAAGATTAAAAGTTCCAGATGAAGTTGATATTCCATTCATAGAAGGAGATGGAACGGGACCAGATATTTCTCGTGCAGCTAAAATGGTTTTTGAAGCTGCAATAAAAAAAGCTTATGGAGGAAAAAGAAAAGTAAGCTGGATAGAAACACTTGCAGGAGAATCAGCTTATAAAAAAGTCGGAAAATGGCTACCCGAGGAAACTATTGAGATTATAAAAAATCATATTATAGCAATAAAAGGTCCACTTACAACTCCGGTCGGTGGTGGTGTAAGGTCTATAAATGTCACTTTGAGGCAAATTTTTGACCTTTACGCATGCGTGAGACCTGTAAAGTATTTTAAAGGTGTTCCTTCACCACTGAGGTATCCAGAAAAGGTGGACTGTGTTGTCTTCCGTGAGAACACAGAAGATGTTTATGCAGGGATAGAGTGGAAATACGACTCCGAAGAAGCTAAAAAAGTGAGAAAGTTCCTCAAAGATGAGTTTGGCATTGAGATAAGAGAAGATGCAGGAATAGGATTAAAGCCGATTTCAGAATTCGGTACAAGAAGGCTTATGAGGAAAGCCATAAAATACGCAATAGATAAAAAGAGAAAAAGCATAACAATAATGCATAAAGGAAATATAATGAAATTCACAGAGGGAGCTTTCAGAGAGTGGTGCTACAAAACCGCAAAAGAAGAGTTCGGTGATATAACAATTCAAGAATCAGAATTAGCAGAAGGAAAAACACCAGACGGGAAAATAGTTATAAAAGATAGAATTGCAGATAACATGTTTCAGCAGATTCTCACACGTCCAGATGAATACGACATAATAATCTGCCCTAACCTGAACGGAGATTACATATCTGATGCTCTCGCAGGATTAGTCGGAGGATTGGGAGTGGCTCCCGGCGCAAATATCGGAGATTTCTATGCTATATTTGAAGCAACTCACGGAACCGCTCCAAAATACGCAGGTCTTGACAAAGTCAACCCAACTTCACTTATACTATCAGGAGCTATGATGTTTGACTACATAGGATGGGAAGAAGTATCAAAAATCATATATGAAGGAATTGAAAGAACTTTCAAAAAAAAGATATTTACTTATGATCTCGCAAGACAGGACCCAGAAGCAAAAGAAGTTAAATGCTCTGAATTTGCAAAAGCAGTAATAGATAACATGTAAGCAAAATGGGAAAAAACAGAAAGATTCAAACTCTACTTATCATAGGCGCTCAATGGGGAGACGAAGGAAAAGGGAAAATCGTAGATTACCTCTCAAAATACTTTGATTACTCGGTGAGATTTCAGGGGGGACCAAACGCCGGACACACCGTTGTCGTAGGAGAAAAAAAAATTGTCCTCCACACGATACCTTCTGGAATACTCCGAGAAAACTGCTGTGCTATAATATCTAATGGAGTCATCATAGACCCCGATATACTTGAAAAAGAAATTCAAGAACTGCGGAAAAATAATGTTGAATTTGAGAAAAGGTTGTTTATCTCTAACTTGTGTCACCTTATACTGCCTTTCCACAAAAAGATTGACGAACTATCTGACAGAGAGAGGAAGATAGGAACAACCAAAATGGGTGTCGGTCCTGCTGTTGAATTCAAGGTTGCAAGACGAGGAATAAGAATAAAAGACATCTTCTCCCAAAACCTAAAATCACTTATAAAAGATGCAGTAGATTACTCACTAAAAATAATCTGCCTCTACGAAAAAGATTTTGTGAATTCTCATAACGAAAAAATACCATCAGCAGAAGAAATATACGATAAACTCATGAGATTTGGCGAGAAAATTCAAAACTTTGTGACAGATACTCAAAAACTTCTCAGAAACGAAATAGACAGAGGTAAAAAAGTCATCTTAGAAGGAGCCCAGGGAATAATGCTTGACATTGAGTTTGGAACATATCCCTTCGTCACATCAACGAACTCATCTCCTGGTGGAGCTATATCTGGAACAGGTTTGAGTCCAAAAGATATTGATGCAATTTTAGGTGTTGTGAAAAGCTACTCAACAAGAGTCGGAATGGGACCTTTCCCATCTGAAATAAAAGATGAAGAAAAATCTGAACTGATAAGGAAAGTTGGTGGAGAGTATGGTTCAACAACGGGAAGACCGAGGAGAATTGGCTGGCTTGACCTCCCACTTCTCAGATACTCAAAAAAAATAGGATGCTTTGATTTTATCGCACTGACAAAATCAGACATACTCAAAACTATAAAAGAATCTTTCTATGTCAAAAAATATATCACAGCAGATGGCGAAATTGATGAGGTAGATTCATCTTTAAATCTTGAAGATATAAAAGAAGTCGTCCTTGAAAAAGTAGAGCCAGACAAAATCAAAAATCTTTTAGAGAACGAACTAAATATAAAGGTTGTAATAAACTCACGCGGACCTGAAAGAAACCAAATAGATATAAGCGAGGAACTCCTTGAAAAAATCTCGTAGCCAAAAAATGAAAAGCGAAGAAGAAAAAATGATCTTCATTCACATAGTCAAAACAAAGAGCAAAATCTACCTTTTGAAAAAGTTCATAGAAAAATTTTCAGATAAGGGACACAAAATAACCTTTGTAAAACCAGTTGCAGTAGAAGAAATAAGCAATTTAAAAAACACAGAAATAATAGAAGATATTGAAAAACTTGCAGATGAAATAATCAAAAACGAAAACCTAAAAGTTATCGTCTGGTGAGTAATAAATTTCAGCGATGATTAATCTTTCTACACAGTGATAAGAGTAAAAGAAGTAAAAAGTGTAAGAGATTTTATAAAGTTCGTAAATGCAGAATACGAAATTAAAAAAGACGACAAGAACTTCGTTCCCCCGCTATTTATAGAAAGATTTATAACTTTGAGATGGTCTGCTTTCTTGAAACATGGAAAGGCAAAATTTTTCATAGCAGAAGATGAAAAAAACAAAACTTTGGGAAGAATATCAGCTCAGATTGACTTCCTTTATACAGAGAAAGAGAAAACAGGATTTTTCGGATTTTTTGAATGTGTGAACTCGCAAGAAGTAGCAAACTCCCTCTTTCAGAAAGCCGAAGATTTCCTCAGATCAGAAGGAATGGAAAAAATAAGAGGACCTTTTTCATTCAACATAAACGGAGAATCTGGATTACTCGTAGATGGATTCGGGACTCCTCCTTTTGTTATGATGCCACACAATCCACCATACTACGCAGAACTTATTGAGAACTACGGATTCAAAAAAGCAAAGGATCTTTTCGCATGGGAGATAAACAGAGAAGATGTGGAGAAAAAAACATCTTCGCTACTAAAACTCATATGGAAAGAATCAGGCGATAAAATAAAGGTGAAAGAGATAACGAAAAAAACTTTGAAAGAGGACATAAAGATAGCAATTGAAATTTTCAACGACGCATGGTCTGAAAACTGGGGATTTATTCCCATAACCTATGAAGAAGGTCAAGACATAGCAAACTCTCTGAAACTTGTGCTTGATAGCAAAATAGCATTCTTCGCACTCATAGAAGATGAACCAGCGGGAGTATGCATAGCAGTCCCAAACATAAACGAAGTCCTCAAAAACACAAAAGGTGGAAAAAACCCTCTTGAACTTATAAAAATCCTACTCAACCTGAAAAAAATAAAATCAATCCGCCTCCTCATACTCGGAGTTAAGAAAAAGTTCAGAAAAGATTATCCTTATCTCCCGCTTTTTATGGTCGGAGAACTCATAAAGCGAGGAAAAGAGAGAGGATACGAAAAAGCAGAACTTTCATGGACTCTTGAAGACAACGAAAGAATAAACAAAATAATAAAAATCTCAGGCGGGAGAATCTACAAAGTGTACAGAGTATATGAAAAGGAACTCTGAAAGAACACGGGAATTAATCAGATAAAAGGTATAACGATGTCAGCTTCTTCAACCATTCTTGAAAGTTCATACTGACTTGCGAAATTCACAAAACTTAAATCTTCTTGCTTCAGCTTGAACTCCTCTGCATTTCTTGAACAAAGCGATGATTTTTCGCTATCAAAATATTTTGCAACTAAAACTCCTCTGCTCATAAAAAAGAACATAGTATCTGCTCCCTTTTGTTTCAGCTTTTTGGAAAGCTCCTTTGCAAAATCAACTTGATTCTCATCATCTGTTGATATTATGAAAAGGATTTTTTTCAATTTTTTTGGTGGAGCCGAGGGGATTTGAACCCCCGACCTCCGGAGTGCGATTCCGGCGCTCTCCCAACTGAGCTACGGCCCCTCCTTATTAATTTTACTCCCAAACTCAAAAACCTTCTTGACTTTCACAAAATTTATTATATTTTCAACCTTATACCAAAGCTCAGCCTTGTCTCTCCCCTCTTCGTAAAATTATAGTTCAAATTCAAAAAAATATCGGAGCAAAATCTCTTTAAGTAGTATGAAGAAAAAACAGAAAACTGCACCGGCTCTATATTACGAATTGAAGGAAGATAAAAAAGAAAAGAAAATCTCAGAGAAAAATCCTTAACCGAAGAAAGAGCAGAAAAAGAATAAAATCCCTCAGCTCCCCCCGCTTCGTAATAGCTTCTCTCAAACGAAAAAGTATATCCGAAGTTCGTCAGAAAAAAAGAAGAGAGAAAACTGAAAGAAAAATTTCCAAGGTAAATTGGAATCTGCAAAGAATTATCAAATGAAAATCTGCGCCCAAAAGTAAAAAAGCGAAAAGAAGGAGAAAAAAAATCTAAAAAAACAGAAAATCCAGAATCAAAAAAGAGCGAATCCTTCCATAAACCAGCAGAACCAAAAAAAGAAAAAGGATGCAAAACCATCTCTCCCCCAAACTCAGGAGCAAAAAATAAATCTGGATAAAATATTGAGTTTAACGCAAAGTAAGGAGATAAAAACACAAGACCCCAAAAAAAAGATGGAGAATAAAAAAAAGACAAAAAATAAGGAGCAGAAAAAAAATCAGAGTAAAGATAATCGTATAACCTGAAATACGAAAAGGAATTGCTCGGTTGGAAGAAAAATTTATCTGAAAATCCCGTTGAAATCTGATGAGAAACGAAAGCCCTACCTAAAACGCCAAAATCTGAAAACTCAAAATTCCCAAACAACGAAGGATAAAGCCAAAAAACATTCCTATCAAATCCAATAACTCCTCCACCACCAAAATCAAAAAAATCGTAGTCCAGAAAAAATCCCGAAAACCCCGAAAAAAAATAAGATGATGTGAGATGGTCGGAAAAGAAAAACAATTCATCATAAAGATAAAATCTTTTTATGAGTGGGACTCTGGCTTGCTGAAAAACAAAAGAAAAAGGTAAAGATGAAACCTCAACAGTTGCCGGAATCTCCTCCAAAAACCTCCGGGTGAAAATCTTTGAGCTTACTCCAAAAATACCTGAAAAAGAAGAAACAAATCTTGAAGAGAAAATATTTTTGCCTCCGAAATTCTGATCAGAACTCAAAGAAAAATCTGGCGAGCGATAGTCAAGATTATCTCCCAAAACAAAAATCCTGCTCTTTGAGAAAAAATAATAGTTCAAAGAAAATTCAAGCGGAACGAGAAGGTTGGTCTGAGAAAAATAAGATAGTGGAAAGTATATATCTCCGTTGAGTATTATACTGTGTTTTTTTGAAAGTGAGATAGTTGGTGGAGATATTCCCGGAGACCTTCCGTAAAGGTCGGTTGTAAAATAGAAAGGTAAAAACCCTGAACCGATTTTTATCTTCTCTTTATGTGCTGAAAGCTGAACATTTCCGAAACTTACAGAGTGTGGGCATCTCAGAGAACATATAGAAACACAGATGTTTTTAGCCAAAACCCCGCCGTTCAGTTCAAGTTCTCCTGCTTCAATATCTAACCCCCCGATTCTACCACTGACACCAGATGAATGAAAATAAAGTCGCTTTACTTGGACCTCTACTTCTTCATCTTTGAGCTTGAGTTTATATACAGAGGTTTTCTCATCAACTCGTGCGCTCTTGCAGAAAAGAGAAACACCCTCTGAGTAAAATGTGACATTTTCAAAAAACACATCTGAATATATGACATAGAAAACGAAAAAGAGGTAGGTCATAATTTTTCATTTTTGACTGACCGCTATGATTTTAGCATAAGCCACTTCTTTTCCGTTTAGAGAAGCTTTCGTATCAAAGAACCATACATTTGCTCTGCGCGATTCAAAAAAACTCATCAAGATAAGTTCAGTTGGTGGAACGACCGGACTTTTAAACCTCGCATCCTTCACACCAGCAAGATAAAAAGGAACACCCCTCATTTCCGGGAAAGATATAAGAGCAAGCAACGCAGAAGCTTGTGCAAGCGCTTCTATGATGAGAACACCAGGCATTATGGGATTTCCCGGAAAATGATGCGGATACCAGAAAGCTTTTTCAGAAACCATGTGAAGTGCGGTAATGCTCTTTCCCAAATCAATATCAATTATTTTATCCACAAAAGTAAAACCTTCACCATGAGGCAAAATTTCATTTATCGCTATACTTTTTATGTCATCCATTACAGAAAGTCTCCTTCCCTTCTTTACACATATAGATTTAATTTACAACTACAAGAAGCACCCATTTATTCGCTGTATTCTTCGGTTATCGTCAAATTATCTTCACAATACGATGATTTATTTTATCAGATTTTTCAGCATTTCTCTGAAGTTTTTGTTATTTCTCATCTCGCTGAAAAGTTTGTAGATTTCAGAGAATTTCGGAACAACACCCTTTTTGAACACAAGCTGTTGCAAAGATGCGAAAAGCTCATATTTTTCTTTTGAGTATGGGTAAGCCCAGGGCTTATTCTTTACCTTGACCTGCTCCACATTTATATGTTGCGGATATAAGAACTCTTTGAACCCTTCATCGGAGTGGGAACGACCTATTCCGCTTTCTTTCATACCCTGCCAAGGTGTCTCAATAAGTCCATAGCTCATAGCGTGGTCATTTACAAGAACTGAACCAGCCTCTATCTTTTTAGCTATTTTCTCACCCCTCTTCAAATCCGAAGTCCAGACCGAAGCGGTGAGGCCATATCTTGTATCGTTTGCCAACCTTATCGCCTCTTCTTCGGTTTCAAAAACCATTATAGGAAGCGTCGGACCAAATGTTTCTTCCCTCACGCATAGCATAGAGTGATTAACATCAACAAGAACAGTTGGCTCGTAAAAATAACCTTTCATATCTTCTCTTCTTGTTCCACCTGTGAGAACTCTTGCTCCCTTTTGAACCGCTTCAAGAACATGCTCAGAAACAGTTTTGAGCTGAGATTCGTTCACAAGCGGTCCCATATCTGTGTTTGGGTCTTTACCATTTCCAACTCTTATCTTCTTTGTTTTCTCAACTATTGCATCTATTAACTCTTTTGCTATTTTTTTGTGGACATACAATCTTTCTACCGAGGCACAGACCTGACCTGCATTTGTGAAAGCTCCCCAAACAGCACCCGAAGAAGCCATGTCAATATCTGCGTCTTCAAGAACAATCATCGGGTCTTTCCCTCCAAGCTCTGCTACGACAGGAATTATATTTTCTGCACACTTTTTGATAATTCTTTTACCTACCTCAGTGGAACCGGTGAAGATAACTTTTCTTATAGGATTTGAGCAGAGGACTCTTTCTGCAACCGCCCCGCGAGTTATAGCAACTTCAAGAACTCCCTGAGGAAGACCCGCCTTATCAAATATCTCTTTTATCTTCAAGCCAATCAAAGGTGCATCTGATGCTGGTTTGAAAACAACGGTATTTCCAGCAAGCAGAGCAAAAATTATCCCACTCATAGGTATCGCAAAAGGATAGTTCCAAGGAGAAATAACAGCAACAACTCCTAACGGACGAGGGACTATAATTGACCTTTTTATAAATCTGAAAAGGTGAAGCGGGATCTCATACTCTTGAATGAGTTTTTTGCCTCTTTTCGTGTAGAGGAAGATCAGGTCAACAGCAACCATTATATCAGCGGTTATCGCTTCAAGAAGCGGTTTTCCTTGCTCGGTTGTTATGAGGTCTGCAATAACATCAATCTCATCAAGTATTATCTGTCCTGCTTTGCTTACTATTTCAGCTCTATCTTCAAAATCAAGTTGCGACCAGTTTTCAAAAGCCACACGAGCTCTCTCAACCTTTCTCGCAACTTCCTCCTCACTTTCAAGAGGAACTTTATCTATAACCTCAAGTGTTGCCGGATTGACATCAATTATGTAATGCTTTCCGTTCTCCTGCTCTATCTTCAACATTGACATCTCCTTTCACCTCCCTAACACTTAAAAATATAAGCTGAAAATAAAAAAATATAAACTGAAAAAAATAATTGAAACGCTCACAAAACTTCCCAGGTCAAAAAACTCCCACACAAAAAACAAAAAAGCAAAAAAAATTGTTTAAGATAAAATGATTTTGAAAAAGGAGGTATTTTGAAAATGATAGAAGAAACAAAAAAGCAAATATTTCTGATTTTCTTTATTTCTCTATCAGCTTTTTTTCTATATAGATGCGCACAAGAGCCAACAGGAGGGAATCAAAGTGGAAATCAACAACAACAGCAACAACAAAAGTTCACCCCCACATACTCAAAAGATGTAAAACCTATAATTGATGGAAAATGTATAAGTTGCCACTCTCCCGGCGGTCAAGCTCAATTTGTACCTCTTACAAACTATCAAGAAATCGTGAATGGGACAGCAAAAGGTCCAGGTTGTTCTGGGACACAGAACAAAAACTATGTGGTAAAAGGTAATCCAAACGCAAGTTTGCTTTATCTCAAAATAACAAACCCGCCGTGCGGGAGTAAAATGCCTCCTGGTGGTTCCCTATCTCAAGATGAAGAAGAGACGATAGAAAAATGGATTGAAAATGGCGCACCTGAAAGTGGAACATATCCGACCGCTCCTCAAAATCTTCAAGTTTCAGCCCTCTCATCATCTGAAATTCAACTAACCTGGCAGGATTCTCCCGACGAAGAATACTATCAAATAAAAAGGAGAAAAGATGGCGAAACGGGATACTCAATTATCCAAAATAATCTCCCGAAAAATTCAATTCATATAAAGATACGGGATTGAGCGCAGGAACGACTTACTGCTATATCGTCTGCGCAGTCAATAATTTTGGAGCTACATGCACAGGTGAAAAATGTGCAACAACTCCCGCCGGAACGGGTGGAACCGGTGGAAGTGGTTCAGGTGGTAGCTCTGGTGGTGGAAGTCAAGGAGGATACGCTCCCCTGAAAATCAAAGGAAAACCATCAACAGTATCAATAGATAAGTTTATTGTAAAGGGAACTTCAGACGGCAAAATATTAGCTTTCTCAAAAGATGGGAAACTTATATGGAAGATAGATTCAAAAACAGAAAACTATTTCACACCTCCCGCTATTTGCGATGGAATTGTTTTTACCGGTGGAGGAGATGGAAATGTGTGGAGCATAAATGAAGAAGATGGAAGAGTTCTTTGGAAATTCTCCACAGGTGTTTCCAACTATATGGTATCGTGCGATGAAGATGGTATATACTTTGGAACGTTTTCCGGAGAGCTTTATGCGGTATCAAAAGAAGGAAAAACAATGTGGAGACAAAAACTTTCCTCCGCAAGAATTGTGTCGTATCCTGCTATTTATGATAACAAAATCGCTATCGGCTCAGAAGATGGAAAATTCTTTGTCATAGATAAAAGAGATGGAAAAACCATATTTGAGTTTCAGACATCTGGTCCGATAAGAGAAGGAGCGGTGTTTGACTATGAAGGTAATATATACATCGCATCATACGACCAGAAAGTATATTCATTCACACCCGACGGGAAACTGAGGTGGAGCTTCAAAACAGAAGGGGGAATGTATTCTGCTTGTTCGCTCTGGTACCACAAAAATGACCTGGTATGCACCATAGGGTCAAAAGATGGTAATATATACACAATAAATACAAAAGACGGAAAGCTTTTGTGGAAAATAACTGTAGGACCGGTCTCAATAGGAGCAATAGTGGGCAATTTCATATGGGTTACAACAGACGACAACAGATTAGTATCTCTAACACAACTTGGGAAAATATATCTTATAAAGGAATTTGAAGAGATATATTATTCATCTCCTGCGATATTTGACAGCAGTATAGTTGTCGGCAACGACGAAGATAAGATTTTCATCATTCCTTATTCAGAAAGATTACTTGATTCTCCATGGCCAGTTTACAGGGGAAATCTTCAAAGAACCGGAAAAATAAAAGGTAAATAAAAGAAAAAGAAAAAAATCACATTTGAGCAGGTATAATGAGTTTTTGTCCCGGATAAATCAATTTGCCATCTATATTGTTAATCTTTTTTATATCGCTAATAGGGACACCATACTTTTTTGATATAGTGTAAAGGTTCTCACCTTTCTTAACTATGTGATATATATATTTTTTATCTTTCAACCGATATGAGTTGCGGTAGGAATTGATTCTGGGCAAACTTTTGTTTGTACTCCGGCGAACGATTAAATCAGAAGATTTTTCTCTCCCCAAACTCCCGTAGAACTTGTTCCCCGACAGATTATAGTGATGAGCAACCACAACAGGTATTTTTATCCTCTGTCCTGCTCTTACATATCTTATTCCGCCGTTGAGTTTTCTCAGGTAAGAGGGAGAAATTCCAAACCTTCTCGCAATAGAGCCTATGCTTTCTCTTCTTTTCGCACGATAGATTTTATATGGTTTGACATAACCGAAAATAGGTAGAGCAAAGAAACCTTCCTCTAATGAAACTTCTCCTACCATCTCACCATCGCTCATATTATAAACTATGTTTTTGATAGAGCTTGAATCAGAAGATTTAGGAATAAGATAAACCCAACCTAAAACCGTCTTTATTGAATAATCTCCGGTAGCTGATGGGGAGAAGCTACCATATCTGAAATTCGGATAAAATTTTGTGAAGAAGTTCTGATTTATAAAATCAAGCTTTTCTTGGACAATTTTTCCTTTTCCAGCGGGAACTCTTATTGTGTAATCGTAGGGAGGAGTGACAGGGTATCTCAAAGATGGATTAAGTTCCATTATGTCTTCTGGAGAACAACCGCACATTTTCGCTATCGTGAAAATATCTACTGGCTGAGATGATTTAATTTCATCAAAAGAAAAATTTGCATCTTCTTCGCTCATGTCAGAGAGAGAAAAGCCAAACTTACCTAAGTTTTTTGTTATAAGAGCTAATGCGATTATCTTTGGAACATATCCTTGTGTTTCTCTTGGGATAAGATTTCTTTTGAGAAGATACCAATAATCTTTATTACCTTTTGCTTTTTTTATAGCTTTCTCTATTCTTTTTTCTCCTGCGTTGTAAGCAGCCCAGGCAAGATACCAATCACCGAACATATCGTAGAGGTCTTTGAGATACCTCATAGCTGCGTGGGTTGATCTTTCTATATCTCTTCTCTCATCTATCCACTGATCTATTTTCAGGTCATACCTTCGGGCTGTTTCTTCAATAAACTGCCATGGACCGACAGCATCCATATGAGAAACCGCACGAGTAGAAAACCCTGATTCCGCCATAGCGACAAAAACAAGGTCGTCAGGCAGACCATAAGACAAAATTATCTTCCTCACAAAATCTGAGTACCTCATGTATCTTCTTATCCACTTTTCCATGTATTCCCTGTACTTGGTTTCAGTAAAAAGATAAATAAAGTATTCAACATATTCGTTGAGCTCAACAGGTATATTGAAAGAGCCAAACCCTTTGATGAAATACCTTTCAAACTTTTTTATTTCCTTAGGGAAAGTGCTGGTAAGAGCTTTTTGGAAAATTTCTTCTATCTCCTGAATTTTCTCAGAATCCGGCTCGCTTTCTTCTTCAACAGATCCAGATAAATTGTTATAATATTCCTCCGGTAGATTTATATGTTCAATTTCCCAGGGTACACCTCCGAATTTAGGGAAAGATATTTCTATTTTATCTTGAATATTTGATGAGTTTTTCACATTGTTTTTATCTTCGTATTTTCTATCGTTTGCGTTTCTGCTGGGAACAGCAGTAGATGATTTGTGAAATTCTTCCTGCTGAAGAGCGTCCTGTTTTGGAGTTTTAATTATAGAACAGCTCGTAATCAGAAAGAAGGTAAGATACATAAAACAGCTCCGCCAAAGATTTTTTTTCAAACTAAACATAAGGTTCAAAAAATTTTAAAAAATTTTTTCATTCTACTTTGAGTTCTCGTCAATACTCACATATTTCATTTTTCCATCTTCATAATACACAAAAGAAGGTAGGAGATAATCTTTTGCTAATTGTGAGAAAATGAAGTTTTTGAGTTTTTGAGGGTCTGTAAGTTCATAAAGATTTCCAGATGAAGCGACGGAGATGAATTGCACCTTTTTTCTTTCTTCCTGCACCTTGGGAATAGAGACGGACCTGACGGAGTATGAAAGAGAGACATCAAGAACCCTGTCGTCTTCCACTTCCACAGGAGAGAGAGGGTCAAGCATTTTCAGGTGCTTAAATATCAGAGCGGTCCATTCATTTCTCACTCCGACTTGTTTTATTCTTTCCACCGCTCCGGAGAAAATCTTTATTGCGTTATCTTCAAGTGGGAAAGCTTGTTTTTCCAACTCTTCTCTATAAACCGCCTCTGCGAGTTCTCTTTCTTCTGGGTCTTTTATAGCTCTTATTTCGTGTGGCAAAGGAGAATTAACGAGCATATCAGCATAGTCCTGATAAGCATATCCCATGTAAAATATTGCAGCGAAAGACCATGTTGGGTCGCCCAGTTTCGCTATTGCTCCCATTTCTTCTTGGATTTTTTTCAGGAGTTCGGCTCTTTTTTTAAGTTTTTCTGCGAGCTGTTTTTTCTTTTCATCTCCAGTAATTCTTATCTTTCTGAACTCTTCAAATGTTTTTCTGGCAAAATAAAATCTCACTTCGGAATAAATGCTTATAGTTTTGCTCTTATCTTCTGTTGGTAGCTTATCCCATAACTTCATAAGTTCATTAAAGATTTTTTCTAATTTTTCTTTTTCACCTTTTTTCTCGTAAGATTTAGCAAGCTCGTATTTGGCGACAAAAACATCATAAGAATTTTCGCCCTTTCGCTTTGATGTCTCGCTTATGAATCTTGAAAGAAGGGAGATGGCTTCATCTACTTTTTCTGCTTTTGCGTAATACTCCGCTGCGTCTTTTATAAACTTCATAGGGTCACTCTCTTCCTTGCCAAAATCCTCGTAGTATCTCATAGACCACTCTGCTGCTTTGACAAAGTCCCCAAGTCCAACATAAATAGACCTCACAGCAAGATAAGACCTTTTCAGTATATTTTTCTCAACATCTGAAAGCCCGGCGGTCCTCTCTTTTTCTCTCAATTCCTTTGAAAGCTGAATATAAGTATCAAGAGCTTGGTTGAAGAAAAAAAGCGTTGAAAAAGCAACAGCCCTCACATAAAGAATATCATACCTGAAACCAGAGTCGGGAAACCTCTTCAAAAATATATCTGAATAGCTTATAACATCGTTGAACTTTCTCATATCATTAAACAGCATTATAACTCTGTAATACGCATCATCTACAAGGTTATGTCCAGGGAAAATATTTTCAAGAGAAAGGTAGCTTGATATAGCAGATTGATAATCACCTGCTTTTTCATATTCCAGAGCTATTGAAAAGAGCGCCTTACCACCTGAATCGTTAAGGTAATCTATATCTTCTTTTGATAGAATATCTGTTCTTTTTCTCGCCTGAATTGCAAAATCAACAACTTTTCTCAAATCACCTTTTTCAACATATATCCTGAAAATCTCCAAAATAGAATCTGCAACAACCTCTGAACCGGGATACCTCTCAATTATCTTAGAGAGAATTGAAAGAGCGTCATCTTTTTTACCTTCTGACGGGAGAACTTTTGCAGCTTTATAAAGTGCGATAGGGACTCTTCTATCTAACGGGAACAATCTTTCAAACAGGAACGAAGCGCTTTTGAGCATTTCACCAGCCCCTGTAATTTTCGCTTCAAATGATTTATCAGCAGCAAGAACCATACCCCAAGCTGAGTCAATAAGGTATTTATTCTGCTTGACATTTACATTCTCAACATTCGCTTTATACATATTGTATGCGAGAACATACCTCCCAGACTGGTAGTATATTTCTGCAAGGAGGAACTGAATATCTGCTGAAAATTCGCTATCGGGGAACAACTTCAAAAAGAGAAGATAGTTTGATTCAGCGCGGTCTATCATACCTTTTTCGTGATAGTATTTTGCTGACTCCAGCAGTCCAGCTTCAAGTTTTGATTTGTTCTTTTTAAATTTCTCTGGATTTTTCTGAGCCCACTCCGAACCAGGTCCCCATCTACCTGCCATCTTTATCTGCCAATCAACAGCAGAGCTTATATCACCAAGTTTTTTCAAAGATTCAAAAACTCCGAACGCAGCATCAATAGACCTTGGAGAGAGATAATACCTCTCTATAATCTGATTGAAGCTCTGAATTGCTTCTGGGTATTTACCCTGATCAAAAAAAACCCTTCCCTGTGCTTCAAGAATAAATACTTCTGGCTCTTTATATTCATCTGATTTAACAACCTCGTAAATTTTTTTGAGCAGAGATAAAACAGCTTCTTTTCTTGATTTCTCAAGTTTATCAAAACCACCAAGTTCAACAATAGAAGAAATTATGTAATCAATTGACTCTTTTATAAGTTCTGTCCTTTCATTTCCTTCTTTGCCTAACGAGGCATCTATTGTCTCCACGAAATAATCAATAGCAGAGGAGTAATCGCCTTTCCTGAAATAGGTCCAGGCAAGTTTGTAAAGCGCTTTGGTGTAGAAAGGATTTTCCGGGAAATCAAGGACTATGATATAAAACTGTTCGGCTTTATCAAGTTCTCCGAGATTGAAATAGAACTCTCCGACCCTCATAGCTGCTTCTGGGGCAAACTGTGATATTCTTATTTTCGCAAGTGGCTCAAAATATTTTTCCACCGCTTCCTCCTGCTGACCCATCTCGTCTAATATATATCCAGCAAGATACATCACAATATCTCTTCTTGGGAAATCCTTATATTTTTTCAGGAAATCCTCATATATTTTTATGACCTGCGAGTAATCTTTTTTCGGAGGAGGTTCTCCTTCCAAAACAGCTTTTTCGTATGCTTGAATGTATTCATAGCTCAACTTCTCATAGAGTATTTCAGCATATCTCAAAATGGCATAAGGTGCCAAATTAGAATCAACAAAATTCCCGATGAACTTCTGAAGAGATGTCATAAGTTCTTCTCTCCGAAGGTCCTCCACCTCAGCAAATGGCTTCATCTTATCTGAAAAAAACTTTGTCATTTTAGCAATCTCAATCTGAGAACGAGTATCAATTAACTCCTTCATAACCTCCTTTACTCTTTCAAATCTGCTGGTGAATATGTCAGAAACATTTGAAACAGTGGTTTTTTTTAAGAGATAATCTAAAAAATCCACACCATAGTCAGAGAGCCACGAAGATATGTATGTAGAAGATAGTTTATAGAACAAATCAGTTTGCCCGTCTAAAACTTTTTTATCTTTTGTAATTTCAGTATCTCCTCTTATTTCCTCTTTCCTTTGCAACGCCTTTTCTTTTTGTTCCTCTATAACTTTTCTTTCTTTTTTCTGCTGGCTACCCTTCTTTTGAGAAAACGAATAGTCAAAAGAAAAAGTAATAACAAATATAGAAACAAAAAAAGGGAAAAAAAGCTCTCTAAAAATCAATTTCAGTTTTTCTTTCATAATAAATCGCCTCACTCACCTACTTCCTGCCTTCTCTTTTCAATTTCTTTTTTTATCTTCTGTGTTTCTTCTTCTTTTATCTTCCTTTCCTCAAAGATCTTATTTATATCTGCTTGTGGTGGAACCCACAAAATTCCTATCCCTTTGTTAAAAGATTTTTCCATCTCATCTATTTTATTTGAGACCTCATCAAGAGTGAGCTTTGTTTCAGATAAATCTGTCTCAAAAAATGTCTGAGCTGAAAGCCCCTTTTTCTCTACCCTTATTTTTTCTATTTCATCAACAAATTTTGAGTAATTATCTCTTAGATTGTTTTCCTCTCTGAGCCGTAGTATATGAAGTTTATCTAAAACATCACTTTCTCTTTCTTTCATCATCCACGCTGACTCTATAAACCCGTACTGAGCAAGAGCATATGTTTTGAAGATTTCTCTTTTCAGTTTTGAAGAGACAAGGTATCGCCTCAGAGAAAGTTCATAATCTGCAAGATAACTTAAAAAATTCTCAAGCATAAAGTTCGCAGCTTTTAGTTTTGTTTCCTGCAAATAAAGGTATTTATTTATTGTGTCTATTATATTTTGCCAGAGATTAGCAAATTCAAAGAAAGTATTTTGTGCATCTTGAAAAGTTCTTATAAGTTCGTTGATGTTGCTTTCATTTCCGTTTCTTGCTAATTTATCTACCATGGCTAAAAGATACTTTGAAGATTTTCTGTGAAATTCCAGAATATCTTTAAGTTCATCAAGCGTCTCTCCCATAACTTTTCTATACACCTCATATTTTTTCTTCCAGTTTTTGAATTCGGGGGAGCGCGAGATTTCAGATATTTTCACAGATGACAAAGCGACAAGCTCTCTCGCTTTCAGGTCAATAACCTTCAACTCCTCCGTGAGGGAATACAATGTGAACCAGAGGTTTTTCTCATCATAACTTGCTCCCTTCATCACAGAATCAGAGAGCATATTTAAAATCCTTTCTTGAATAAGCCACACTCTTTCAAGATATTTTTTCACAGACCTATCGGCAACAAGAATAGATGTGCTACTTATCCTCTGAATGTCTGCCAATATAGATTTTATCTCGTCTCTCACAGAAGCTATGTATTTTCTTCTTTTTTCAAACATTTTGTACTCAGGGAAAAATTGAATGAAAGATTTTATGTCTGGTTCCCTTGAAGCAAAGTACTTTATCCAATCCTTATCCCAGAAAGATTTAGGAGTTTTTTCGGCATCAACTATTCTTGACAAAAGCGCCTGCGAGTAGTCAGAAATAGCAGTAAAAGTTAAAAAAGCGCTCACAAGGTCTTCCCTCATATTCAGGAAGGACTGCAAAACCTCTATTCTTTTTGTAAGATGAGTTTTAGGAGCATTTTTAAAGTAATCAATACACCTTTGAGCTTCTTGATAGTTTTCAAGTCCATAAAAGACCCAGCAGACCTCATACTTTGATTCATAAAATATAGGCGAAGAATTGGGAATTTTCAGGTAATATGGAAGGGCATCCTGAAATCTTCCCATATCTGTATATATACGGGCAACAGATAAATTAGCGTTGTTGGCAAGCTCTTCATCGGGAGCAAGAGTGGCTTTTTCAAAACGTCTCAGGGCTTCGCTTCTATCTCCTACCATTATCATAGCAACTCCGCAAAGATAAGAAGCTTTGAAAAAGTACTCACTCTCACGTCTGACTGAATCAAGAATATCACAAGCTCCGCGCGGGTTCTTCTCCTTCAAAAGAACATACTTCCCTTGATAGTAAAGAAGTTCAGAATCAATCTTATCTTTTGGAATCTTTTGAAAGAATTTATAAAAGTCATCAGAGAGGTTCTCGGCTTTGGCTATAACGACCCTTTTGAGCAAATCAAATGAGTCAGGAGACATATTAAGAGCAGAAAGATAAACTTCTTCTGCTGCAGATGTATCACCCCACCTGAAAAGAATATCTCCTAAATACTTTTTGATCTCAGCTCTTTGCTGATTATCTGCTGCGTATTCATAAGCTATTGAGAAATTTATGTAAGCTTGCAGGAGGTCTCCTTTTTCAAAGTAAGATTTTGCCTCTTCAAACCTGTGAGAAAACATATCTTGTGCGTAGGATTCATAAGAAAATAAAAGACCGTTGAGTATATAGATAATCAGAAATAGCAAGAGGCACAAGCTTATCTTTGTTCTCTCTGCCATCTTTTTCTCAACCAAAAAGCAATTCATTCTTTCTTTTATTTTAGCGCCAATAAAATTTAATCTCTAATAATTCTCTTATCGTATAAAACAAGCAATACTATATTGCAATTCAAAAAATTTTGATTTTTTCCTTTATGACCCCGTTCTGAGAGAGCCCCGTTCTGAAAAAATCTCCATCAATTTTATTTTAATGCTGGAAGAAAAAATTTCCTTAAAATATGCCATCTTTATTCAAAAGTTCTACGAGTAGATTATTTTTTCATAAGAGAAGTTTTCCATCAGTATAGAGACCGCGATCTTTAAAGCATTCTTGACCTTCAAAACATCGTGTACCCTCAAAATTCTCGCTCCCTTACAAAGAGAAATAACACAAGCAGATATAGTACCCTCTAATCTCTCCGATGGCGGTGGGGGATTTGAAAAATCCATCGCAAACCCTATAAACGACTTCCTTGAAACTCCAACAAGAACAGGATAACCGAGCTCCACTATCTTTTCAAGCTGATTTATTATTATGAGGTTCTGATGAGGTTTCTTTCCAAAACCTATACCTGGGTCCAAAATAACACTCACATCTTTCTGCTTTGCCATAGTTGCGGATTCAGAAAGGTATTTTATTATACTATCTAAAAGGACTTGATCTTCAAGAGTGTGGTTCTGCATAATTTTTGGTTTAGCTGTAATATGCATAGCAATAGCTGGGGCGCGGTAGATCTTACAGACATCTAAAACTTTCGGGTCAAACCTGAAACCAGAAATATCATTCAGAATATCAGCTCCACAATCAAAGGCAATCTTTGCCACTCCACTCCTATAAGTATCAACAGATACAGGAATATTATGGAAAATCTTCTTTATCTTTTCTATTATCTTTATTCTTTTTATTTCTTCTTCTTCTGGGATTTCTTCGGCTCCGGGACGTGTTGACTGTCCCCCAACATCTATTATGTCAGCTCCTTCCTCTATCATCTTTTCAACAGCTTTCAGAGCTTCCTTTTCACTCTCATAACCTATATAGAAAGAGTCGGGAGACATGTTCAAAACTCCCATAAGCAAAACATAATTTTTGAGGTCAAGAGTCAGAGAAGAAGGAATTGGAATCAAAAAATTTTTGTCTTCAAGTTTTGTTACGCCTAACCTATCAACAGGGAAATAAATCATAAAAATATATTTTGTTGCTGGAATACTATATAATTTTTTGTGCGGAAATGCTGAAAGTAGGAGATGAAATTCAGGAATTTGAAGGTGTTTTATCATCTGGGCAGAAAATAACATCAAAAGAGCTCAAAGGCAAGTGGGTAATACTTTTCTTCTTTCCAAAAGCTTTCACTCCGGGATGCACAAAAGAAGTATGCAATATAAGAGATAGATTTGAAAATCTGAAAAAGTATGGAGTTGAAATAATAGGGGTGAGTAAAGACAAATTAGAGACCCAAAAGAAGTTCAAAGAAAAATATAATCTTCCGTATGAACTCATAGCAGATGAAAAGGGTGAGATAATAAAAAAGTTTGGAGCAGGGAAACCCAACGGTTCAGCACAAAGAAAAACATTTATCATAGACCCCGAAGGAAAAATATCTTTCATATTTGAAAAAGTAAATCCAGATAAGCACGCAGAAGAAATAGAAAAAATACTGAAAGAGAAGATAAAAATATGAGTTTCTGTATTTGCTGGTAAGCATAATGACTTTCTGGCAAAAAAAGTCGCAAGTATAGCAAAATTTTGCAAAATCGCAAATATATTGTTTGAACAGAATGTTTTTTAGCTCATCACCAGCGTATACAATACTCATAAGATTGAGGTTCAAAAATGCCCCCGGAATGCTCGGTAATCTGACATCTACAATAACACGAAAAGGAGGAGAAGTAAGAGGAATAACGCTTGTAGAAACAGGAAGGGATTGGGTAACAAGAGAAATACACATAAATGTCAGAGATGGAAATCACGCCAAAGAAATAATAAAAGAACTATCAGAGCTTGAAGGGGTAAAAATAGAAGGAGTATCAGATAGGACTTTCCTCGCACATCTTGGTGGCAAGCTTGAAGTCATATCAAAGCGAAAAATATCAACGACAGAAGACCTCTCACGAGTATATACTCCAGGAGTAGGTAGAGTTGTAAAAGCAATAGAGAAGTTTCCCGATATAGTTTTCACACACACCATAAAATCAAACACGGTAGCCATAGTGACAGACGGGAGCGCGGTGCTTGGATTTGGCAATGTAGGACCATACGCAGCAATACCGGTTATGGAAGGAAAAGCAGCAATATTAAAAGAATTTGCAGGAATAAACGGTTTCCCGATATGCCTCACATCACAAGAGCCAGATGAAATTGTATCTATTGTGAAAAGTATTTCTCCTATTTTTGGAGCTATAAACCTTGAAGACATAGCGGCTCCAAAATGTTTTGAAGTTGAAAAAAGATTACAAGAAGAACTTGACATCCCTGTTATGCACGATGACCAACACGCAACAGCTATCATTATTCTGGCAGCACTTATAAATTCACTCAAAATCGTAGAAAAAAGCTTGCAAGATATAAAAGTCGTCATAAACGGAGCCGGAGCAGCTGGACTTGCAACAGCTAACATACTACTGAAAGTCGGAGTGAAAAACATAATACTATGCGATAAAAAAGGAGCAATAGGAAGGGATGGAGAAAACGCTCTGAACGATTATCAGAAAGAAATCGCTCAATATACAAATCCAGATAACTATACGGGAGACCTAAAAGGGGCTTTAAAAGGTGCAGATGTATTTATTGGACTTTCTGTAGGAAACATATTAGAAGCAGAAGACCTGAAAGTTATGGAAAAGGAACCCATAGTTTTCGCCCTCGCTAACCCGATCCCCGAAATACATCCATTAGAAGCTCAAAAGTATGCGAGAATAGTCGCCACAGGGAGATCAGATTTCCCAAACCAGATCAACAACGCTCTTGTGTATCCCGGATTCTTCAAGGGGGTCCTCAGTGTAAGAGCAAAAAAAATAACATACGATATGAAGATAGCAGCAGCGTATGCTATCGCAAACCTCATAGATGAATCTGAACTATATGAGGAATATATAGTGCCATCTATATTTGATATGAGAGTAGTTGATACTGTGGCAGAGGCAGTTTCAGCAATAGCAATACGAGATGGAGTGGTACGACAACTTAACCCGATGAAAGATATAGTTGATTTTGAATAAATCACTTTGTGCGAGTATAACGTATATCTTCAAACAAACAGCACTCACCCAAAAACTTTATATTCACAACACCAGTTGGACCATTTCTGTTTTTAGCTATTATCGCTTCTGAAATTCTCGCTCTCTCACAGCACTCAAAACTACTCTCACCTTCAACATCATTTAAAGAAGCAGAACGGGGACACGGATTATAATAGTGGTCTCTGTAAAGCATCAGGACTATGTCTGAATCCTGCTCCAAACTGCCAGATTCTCGAAGGTCAGAAAGTTGAGGTCTTTTGTTTTCTCCTCTCCTTTCTGGTTCTCGCGACAGCTGTGAAAGAGCAATAACTGGTATATCAAGTTCCTTTGCGAGCGACTTCAAAAGTCGGGATATTGTTGATATTTCCTCTTCTCTCCTTTCAACTTTCCAATCAACAGACATCTGCTGAATGTAATCTATAAACACCGCCTGAACCCCTTTTTCCTCCCTGATTCTCTTCGCAAGAGACCTTATCTGAGTTATTCCGTAAGCGTTATCGTTCAGGTAAATCGGCAAAGAAGATATTTCTCTTGCAGAAACAGAAAGTTTATTTTTTTCTGACTCCGAAAGTTCCTTTGCTATTATCTTTTTCAAAGGAATACCGCTGTGCATAGAAAGCAAGCGAAGAAGAATCAACCTTATCGGCATCTCAATTGAAAAAAAGCAAACAGGAATATCTTCCTTCGCCATGTAATAAGCTATTGAGAGAGCAAAACTTGTTTTTCCCATACCCGGTCTTCCCGCAATTATCACAAAATCACCCGGATGAAATCCGACAATTTTCTCATCTAGGGACGGAAAACCAGAAGGTATTGCCTGCCTAACCGAATCTCCTATCACCTCCTCAGAGACGAAACTTACAATATCTTCCATTGAATAAAAATCAGGATTAACAGATTGTTGGGCTATCTCCCCTATTTCTTTTTCAACTTTTGAGAGAAATTCCCAGGTGTTCGGAACTCCCCATGATATCTCCTCTAAAAATGCCTTCATTTTCTGGCTCAACTTTCTCAAAATCATCTTTTCTTTGAGCTTCCTTGTGAAATTTTCTAAAAAAGCAGCAGACGGTATATACGACGGCAGAGACAATATAAACTCCTCCCCACCGACTCTTTCTAACCTTTCCAACATCTTCAGCTCCTCAATCACAGAAAAGGGGTTTATCTCCTCCCCCCTTTTTCTTATAGAAAGCATGGCTTGAAAAATCTGCCTGCATACAGGGTCAAAAAATGCTTCCTCAGGTTCTTTCCCTAAAATATGAATAACATCTTCTATAAGCTCTCCCTTGAGAAGAATCCCACCTAAAACGGCTTTTTCAAGTTTAGGATCAAAAGGAACTTCATCGTGAAAGACCTTTGAAACCGCCATAATAAAAAATATATTGAGCAGAAAAATATGCTTCAGTTTTTCAAATTACAGAACTTTTCATTATCTTTTTGGAATACCTATGCAGATGAAAATAGCAATATGCGGAATATTCGGAAAAATGGGACGAGAAATCGTAAAAGTGGCTTATGAAAGAAAAATAAAAATAACCGCAGGTATAGAAAAAGAAGAATTCAAAAATCAATCCCCAAAAAACATTTTCAACTTGGAATATGATTTTCCCATATTATCTTCTCCCGAGGAGTTAGATAAAATTCAAGAAAAACCAAATGTTATAGTAGATTTTTCTCAACCCGGAGCTATAATACCGTTTATAGAACACTGTGTAAAAAATAATCTCAAAATCGGCTTTGTCATAGGAACAACAGGATTCTCAAAAGAACAGGAAGAAAAAATAAAAGAGCTATCAGAAAAGACCCCGATATTTATGAGTTCAAATATGAGCAGAGGCATAAACCTTCTTCTCAAAATCCTGCCTGAAATAAAGAAAAACCTGCCCGACTTTGATGTTGAAATAGTTGAAATTCATCACAGAATGAAAAGAGATTCTCCATCTGGAACAGCTCTCAAACTCGCCAGCGTATTGGGGGGAAAGATGGTTTTCGGAAGAGAAGGAATAGCAGGACCGAGACAGAAAGATGAGCTCGGAATACTTGCGGTGAGAGGCGGAGATGTTGTCGGAGACCATACAGTATTTTTTCTCGGAGACGGAGAAAGAATAGAGATAACTCACAGAGCGTCTTCACGCAGGGTATTCGCAATAGGAGCTATAAAAGCAGCAGAAATGATATACGAAAAATTAAAAGAAGGGAAAAAAGGTTTTTTCTCATCTATGTTCTGAAAACTAATTCACTTCTTATTGACTTTTCTTCCAAGAGATATATAAGCGGTGTGAGCTATCATATGCTCAAACGGGCGGGACTTTCCTTCCCTTGCCAAAAACCTTCTGACAAGAACTTCAAACGTATCAACAAGAATAAATCCCTCCCTTCTCATCACCTCACACATTATTTCTGTTTGATTCACAGTAGGGGAGACAGAAATAAGCACACCAGAAGGTTTCAGAGATTCCCACGCATATCTGACACAATGCCAGGGTTCAGGCAAATCTAAAAAAACCGCATCAACATCTCTTTCGTCAAAACCATCCAAATAGACATCTCTTTTTTTTATCTCAACAAAGTTCTCCAAATTGTTTTCTTTGAGATTTTCTCTCAATATCTCTATAAAATCATCTCGTATTTCATAGACATATACTTTTCCATCTGGTCTGACGAAATGAGCAAGCGGAACCGTTAGCCCCCCTGAACCACTGCCTGTTTCTATAACCCTGCTCCCCGGACCTATTCCGGAAAGGAAAATCATAAAAGCACTATCTTTTGGGTATATTATTGCGCTTTTTCTTTTCAGCTTCATCACTCTATCGTAAAGGTTCGGCTCAAGAATAAAAAAAACATCTCCTTTATTTGTTCTGACGCTATCTCCGTAGTATCTCCCAAGAATATCTGCCCCTTTCAGAACTCCAAGATGAGTATGCAAATTACTATCTTTTTTCACTTTGAATGCAAAGGTGTTCTGCCTGTTCTCTGGAACAAGTATCACCCTTTCACCGCTGAAAATTCTCTTTGATATTTTATCAAGAATCGCTTTTTCTATTTCTTCTGGCTTTACATCAAAACTTTCAAGTGTAATATCTGCTCCGTATGATATAAGTTCTTCTTTTTTGTAGAAGTTCTCAACTGCAACAGCAAGGAGTCCAGCTTTTTTCGCAGCGAGGACTCCATACAGAGAATCTTCAAAAGCCACCACTCCTTCTCTTTCAAATCCTATACCGAGCTCAGTGAGTTTTTTCAGAGCAACTTCAAAAGGTTCGGGAGATGGCTTTCCTTCTGAATAATCTTTCGCAGAAACTATGAATTTGAAATATTTAGATATTGCCTCTCTTTCAAGGACTGGCTCAATCTCCTCTCGCAACGCTCCCGAAACTATACCCAAAGGATACTTGCTTCCAAAATACTCAATGAACTCTTTCACCCCTTTATAGATTTCAACCTTCCCCGATTTCAAAAAATTGCTAAAGGTTTCAGATTTTTCAAGGCATAAAGAGTTTATATCTTCTTCTGTAAGGTCAAGCCCGAATTCCTTTGACACAACCTTAAAAAAATCTGAATCAGTATAAGCAAGGTATTTTTTCATATAATCTTCCCAAGTAAGCTCAAGGGCGAATTTTTCAAGAACTTTCTTGAAAGCAATGTAGTGAAGTTTTTCGGTATCAGCTATTGTTCCATCAAAATCAAATAGACCTGCGTATATTCTCTTCCTCTTCATTGAATTTAAAATCTGAATTGAATTTTCTATTTTTTCTCGCTTCGCAGAAATGATTTCAGAACATCTGGAAGTAAATCTGCAACAACCTTGACGATTATATCTGGCTCAAAATTCACCTCATCTCCAACTCTTCTGAATCTGAGATTTGTTATCTTCCATGTCTCTGGAATTATATCAGCAAAAAATGACTTTGCTCTGACCTCCGAAA
The DNA here is from genome assembly GCA_002898315.1 of bacterium HR19. GTDB lineage: Bacteria > Calescibacteriota > Calescibacteriia > Calescibacteriales > Calescibacteriaceae > Calescibacterium. Next base: position 88,966 of record BEHV01000008.1, read on the forward strand.
CAGTTAAAGATACACCGTCAATAGCTACAAAAGCTTTCTCTATAACATATTTTCTTATTTCATCTTTTATTTGGAACTCAAACCTTGAAAATTCTCCAAACCTGACTATATCTAAAATTTTCAGCGTTGTTAGAACATGTCCCTGAACAAAATGCCCCGAGATTCTGTCTGTCAATTTCAAAGCTCTTTCAACATTAACACGATCACCTACTTTTATATTCCTCAGATTTGTTCTCCTCAGGGTCTCAGGAGATAGGTCAAATTTAACTTTATTTTTATTACTTGAAACGACCGTGAGGCACACACCATTTATGCTGACCGACTCTCCTTTTTTGAAATTGAAATTCACCGAAACAGTTATCTGCCTCCCGCCTCCGTTCAAATACTTTACATCAACAACCTCACCTGTTGTCTCAACTATTCCTGAGAACATATTTCAAACCTTCCATCAACAAAATTAAAGAGTTTTTGAGATACAAAAATTTTGCTCACAAAAAACCGAAAAGCAAAATAATAAAATTTATTTTCTGATGATCGGACACTTTCACACACACTCACATTACAGCATACTTGATGGAGCGATGACTATTGATCAACTTGTAGAAAGAGCAAAAGAAAGAAAAATAGATGCTATTGCTATCACAGAACACGGCAACATATTCTCAGCCGTTGAATTTTTTTACAAAGCAAAAGAGCAAGGAATAAAACCCATAATAGGTTGTGAAATATACATAGCTCCTAGTTCTCTCTCCGAAAAAACACAGGAGGAAAAAAACTATCACGCCACACTAATAGTAAAGGACGAGATAGGATACAAAAACCTCTGCCTTCTCTTGAAAATAGCAAATGTTGAAGGATTTTACAGAAAACCGAGGATCGATTTCAAAACGCTCTATGAGTATAAAGAGGGATTGATAATGCTTTCTGGATGTCTCAACGGAATTATCTCACGCCTCATAGCAGAAGAGAAAATAGATAAAGCAAAAGAAAAAGTCCTTGAGTTCAAAAGCATATTCAAAGATGATTTTTATCTTGAAATAATGCGGGCAGAACCAGCAAATCCAAAAAGAGAAGAAGATATAGCAACAGTAGCGGTCCAGAAAAAAATAAATCAGTATCTGCTTGAGTTCTCAGATGAGTTTCAAATCAAAACTGTGGCGACTGGCGACTGCCACTACGCAGACCCTGACGGATATGAAATCCAAGACATCCTCGTATGCATCGCTTACGGAGAAAAACTGAAAAACGAAAACAGGTTCAGATACAAAGTCAAAGGACTATATGTCAAATCAAAAGATGAAATGATAGAGATATTTAAAGATATACCTGAATCTTTGAACTCGCACGAAGAAATAATCAGAAAATGCACTTTTGAGTTCAAAAAACCCAAAGAACTAAAAATACCCAAACCAAAAGAATTTGGCAACCCCGATGAAACTCTGAGGAAAAAAGCATACGAAGGTCTGAAAAAACTACTCCAAGAAAAAAAAGAAAGAGGAGAAAAATTTGACGAGAAAATATACTACGAACAGATGGAAAAAGAGCTTGATGTTATTTCAAAAAAGAACTTCTCCTCATATTTCCTTATAGTTGAAGATTTCATAAATTACGCGAGGCAGAACGGAATAATGGTTGGACCCGGAAGAGGTTCAGCAGCTGGTTCAATTGTAGCTTGGGCTCTCGGAATAACTAAAATAGACCCAATAAAATACGGGCTTATATTTGAAAGATTCCTCAACCCAGAAAGAGAAAAACCGCCAGACATAGATGTTGATTTCTGCAAAGAGAGAAGAGACGAAGTCATAGAGTATGTTAAAAGAAAATATGGAGAAGAAAATGTAGCTCACATAATAACTTTCGGGACATTCGGAGCAAGAGCAGGAATAAGAGATGTGGGAAGAATTTTTGATGAACCTCTTGAAGATGTCTCTTATCTCGCTGAACTTGTCCCACAAGAACCTTCAAGAAAATGGACAATAGAAGACGCATATAACGAAATTCAGGAGTTCAGAACAAAAGTTGAAGAAAACCCGAGATTCAAAAGAATATTTGAAAACGCAAAAAAAATAGAAGGATTAGTAAGGCACATCGGCTCACACGCCTCCGGATTCATAATATCTGACAAACCCATAACAGAATACACATCAATACACAGGTCAAAAGATGGTTTCACAACTCAGTTTGATATGGAAAGCCTAGAAAAAATAGGGCTCGTTAAATTTGATTTCCTCGGACTTGAAACGCTCACAGTAATAAACAAAACATTTGAACTCATAAGACAAAAACATAAAAAAGAAATCAACTTTGACAACATACCCCTAGATGACAAAAAAACATACGATATGCTCAAAAGAGGAGATGTCTTCGGTGTCTTTCAGTTTGAAAGCTCAGGAATGAAAGAGCTTCTTCAAAAGTTAGAACCATCAACACTTGAAGACCTCATAGCAGCAGTCGCTCTGTATAGACCCGGACCTATTCAATCGGGCATGGTAAATGATTTTATTGAGAGAAAAAAAGGTTTGAAACCAGTTGAATATCCTCACCCTCTCCTTGAACCTATACTCAAAGAGACATACGGAAATTTCTTGTATCAGGAGCAGATAATGTTTGCGGCAAACATACTCGCAAACTTCACAATGGGAGAAGCCGATATCTTACGCGAAGCCATGGGGAAAAAGAAAGCAGACCTTATGGCAAAAATGAAAGAAAGGTTCATAAAGGGATGCCTGGAAAACGGAATAGATGAAAACAAAGCAATTGAAATATTTGACATAATGGAGAAATTTGCAGGATACGCCTTTAATAAATCGCACTCCGCCGCATACGCATTCTTATCTTATGTCACAGCATATCTCAAAGCCAACTTCCCTCTTGAATATATGGCAGCTTTACTCTCATCTGAAATGAACAACTTTGAAAAATTGACATCATATATAGAAGAACTTTTGAAACTCGGATTTAAAATACTGCCACCATCAATAACAAAAAGTGATTACGAATTCTCTGTTGAGGGAGATGCAATAAGATTTGGACTTGGAGGTATAAAAGGACTCGGAGAATCAGCAGCAAAAGCAATACTACAAATGCGCGAAAAAATAAAAATAAACAGCTTTGAATCATTCCTCCGAAACTGCCAGAGATTCAAAATAAATAAAAAGATAGTGGAAACTCTCATTAAAGCTAACGCTTTTTACGAATTCATAGACAGAAAAAAAGCCCTGACTATGTTTGAAGCATTTCTCTCGGGAAAAGTCAACCTGTTTGATAAAATAAACGGAAAAGAAATCACACAAGATGAGTTAGATAGAATGGAAATTGAAGTAATAGGAATACCTCTCTCACGAATGATTTTAGAAGACAAATCACTAAGCATAACCCAAGGAATATTCCCCATAGAAATAAAAGATTTTGTTGAAATAGCGGGAATAGTAGAACGGATTTCTCCATCAAAATACGGATTCATACTTAATGTAAGAGGTAATGGAAGAGTTGCAAAATATGAAGTTCTCCTTATGAGCAAGGAAGGAGAGAAAATCAAAAAAGATGAGTTATATGTATTTTTGGGCAAAAGGTCTGGAAAAAACCTTATAGTATCAAAAAAATTCTTCAAAGTAGAAAATCTGGCTATTGTCATAAATGTTCCGAGATATAATCTGGCTGATGAAAAACTGAAAAAACTAAAAGAAATCTTATCAGCGCAAAAAGATGGTAACATAAAAGTCATATTGGAATACAAAAACTCCCTATTTGAATACAGAAGAAAAATATCTTTCTCCCCAAAACTTAAAGAAGAACTCTGGGAAAACGGATTTTACTTTTTAGCAATACCACAAAATCTCCTTACAACACAACAACAAAATAACTTGACTTTATCTCAGATATAATTAAAATAAATTGTATGAAGTTAAATTCGCTCAGAGTAAAAATAATAGGGACATTCTTTGTGGTAATAATTCTGCTTTCAATAATCCTTGGAGGAGTGATATACATCAATTTCAGAGAGTTATTCAAAGAGCAGATAAATTCAAAGGGAGGTCAAATATCTGAATTCCTCAACAAGCATTCATCAATAACATATGGATTTTTACAAGAAGATAAGCTCCTTCTTTCAGAGGTCATAGAACTTTTCATGAAAGATAAAGATGTGATTTTCTCGGCAGCAGTTAAACCCAACGGAGACATAATCGTATACAAAACAAAAGACGAAAAAATAGTTGATGACCTTATATGGTTTGTCAAAAGGTCAGTTAGCAAAATCTTATCGTCTGACTCCCAAGCCCTCAAAAAGCAAGTATTAGAAAAGAAAACAACCACAGGAGAAGAAGTGATAATTTTCCTTGACCCTGTAAAGATTACCAGAGAAGAACTTCCTATATTAGGAGAAGGTGAAAAAAAAGAGACAATAAAAGGTTTTACAGTCCTCGCAGTTTCAATGAGAAACTTTGAATCCGAATTCGCAAAGATAATAACAAACATTGGACTTTTGGGACTGGCTATAACGATAGGAATAATGATAATCTCTACAATACTTCTCAATTCAAACATGGCTCCTCTCAAAAGAATAAGAGATATATCTGAAAGAATTTCAAAAGAAGGAGACCTAACAGAAAAACCAAGAATAGAAACCATGGATGAAATCGGAGAAATCGCAGCTTCGTTTGCAAACATGATAGATATACTCAAAGATGAAATAGAAAAGATAAGAAACTCCTCTTTGAGATTTATCTCTATATCAAGAGATATTCACAAAATGGCAGATAAAATGAAAACAAATTTCGCATTTCAGGGAAAAGAAATAGGAAAAATCCTTGAATCAGTTGAAATGATATACAACGATACATCTGAAATAAGCACAACACTGGAAGAGGTGATGTCAGACATAAGAAAATTAGAGACCGAAATAAAAAGAGGAAATATAGAAATCTCTGAAATAGAAAAAAGAACAGAAAATATATATGAATCACTGAAAGAAGTTTTAGAGAAATTCCAGAATGTATTAAAAACATATAAAGACATTCCGTCAGCACTTGAAATGAGTCAGGAGTGGAGTTCAATTCAAGAGAAGGTAAAATCAATAAAAAATGTCATCGGAGATATCTCAGAAAGCATATCATCTTCAGAGACCTCAATGCAGAACATAAACGAAAGCTTTTATAACATCCAACAGGAGATAAACAGCATTGAAGAAGGTATATCAAAAATAGTTCAAAGCAGAGACAAATTCATAGGTGATTTTGAAATGATGAGGAAAATCATGGATTCGCTCAACGAACTACTGACAGAACTTCTTGAACTGATTGACGATACTAATCTTCTTGCCATAAACGCACATATAGTCGCCTCACACGAAAAAGGTGAATCGGGAAAGGAATTCAGCATAATAGCAGAAGAAATAAAAGAAATATCAAAAAACATAGAAGAAAATGTAAAACTCATAAAACAAAATGTCAGGGAACTACATCAAATATCCCTCTCACAAACCCAAATCGTAAAAAACAAATTTGAAAGCTACATTTCAGAAATAACAACTTCAAAACAAAACATTGAAAATAATTTCAACAAAATCATGGGTTCATATGGAGATATAGAGAGAAACTTCAAAGAGATAAAAACCAAAATAGAAAGTTTCAGAGATTTCTCAATCAAAATAGAATATGTAATGAAAGACATTCAAGAAAATCTCAACAGCATAGAGGACTTCACAAAAACAATACTGAACTTCCTACAATCATGCCAGAACGAACTTGAAACAAAATCAAATGAGATAAAAGAAATCACAAACCTCATATCCGAAGCAGAAAAAATGCGCAACATCATTATGGGGAACATATCAAAAATAAATGAGAATACAAGAACTGTAAAAGAAAAGGTTCAGCAGCAATATAACAGAATAGATGATGTGAGAAAATCAGTATCTGAACTTGAATCATCTTCCAACGAGATAATAAAATTTGTGCTTATGAGCCAAGCAAAAACTCAGGAAATTTTGAAAATAGCAAAAGGGCTTGAAGAACTTGTGAAAAAATTCAAAACATAAATTCAAAAACCCAATCACCCCAAAGATAGATCAAGAAATTGTAAAATTATTTTTATGCTCGTGCAGGCAATAGCTCTTATTGGATTTCTCGCTGGCGGTGGAGTCATTACACCTCAACTTGGAACCTTTGACCTCGGAGGTTTTGTGTACTTCTCAATGTTTGATTCAAACAAAACCGAAACGATAAAAAACCCGCTCTCCTCTCTTGGTATATCCGCAAGGTTTGGATATTCATTCCTTGATGAGCTATTTTCATACGTATTCGTCGGAGTAAGAAATATGCCTCCGATAGATTACTTCCCCACCCTCAACCAGTTCGGAGTCGGAGCTAAAATCTCCTTCCTCTCAAAAGAAAGAGATGTAAATATAAATCTTGACTCACACATTGAAATATCTCCATTCCTCAGAGATACCAAGAAAGTTTTCCCCAACAATATATTCTGGCAAATAACACCTACAATGAGCTTCAGGACCCAATTTTACCTCGTATATGTAGGCGTAGGATACAAGGATTTTATGATAAAAATGCAAAACGGAGAAATATTGAGAAGCAGAAAAGAATCAAACTTTTTCGTCGTGGTGGGCGGTGATTACTACCTTAACCCGCAAACATACCTCACATTAGAACTCCATTCGTTTGGACAAAGCTTTATAACAGGAGGAATCTCCCACAGATTCTGATAACGACTTTCAGAAAACTTAATATTTCATATTTCATCAAAAGTATAAGAGACCCCTGTTTCAAAAATGGGTGAAGAGAAAAAAAAGATCATTTTGGTATCTGATAGCTTCCCCCCTGTTCCAAGTGGTGTGTCAAAGCACTCATTCTTTCTCACAAAAAAGCTACTTCAAAGAAACTTTGAAGTCATCGTAATAACAGGAGGAACAAAAGATAAACCATCCGAGGAGATAGAAATAGAAAAACTTGGCGGAAAAGTTATGAGGTTCGGAAAACTTACCTATGTTTATGCGAACGGAACAAGATGCTACATAACTCTCCTCTCTCCTTCTGATATAGTCAGAATGAAAAAATTTTTCTCATCTTATGAGTGCGATGCTGTAATACTTCAAGGTCCCCTTGGATTGACTCTCCCATACCCGGCAACAGTATTCGCAAAGACAAAAAAACTCATCGGAATATTTCACTCTGTAACAGAAAAACCAAACCTCGGATACATCCTTTTCAAGCATTTTATGAAACCTTTTTTAAAAAAGTTAGATGTAAAAATTGCGGTCTCAAAGACAGCACAAAACGAAATAGAAAAATACTTCGGAAAACAAGATATGAAAATAGTACCGCCGGGAATAGATACCGAAATTTATTCTCCCCATAGAGCCGAAAAAGAAAAAGATTCGGTAAATATGCTTTTTGTCGGAAGGCTTGATGAAAGAAAAGGGATTGACATACTTCTTTCCGCGTTCCGAAAAGTAAAAAAGTTTGGAATTAAAAAAGGGAAAAAACTCCCACTGAAACTCAAAATAGCAGGAGATGGACCTATGAGAAAAATTGTAGAGAAAGAAAAAGTGCGAGAAAAGAACATAGAATTTATGGGATTTGTTCCGGAGAAAAAGCTACCCGAAATCTACGCTTCTTCTGACTTCTGCGTTTTTCCGTCAAAAGGTGGAGAGAGCTTCGGAATAGTCCTTATAGAAAGCATGGCTTGTGCCTCTCCACCTATCGCCTCAAATATAAAAGGTTATAAAGATGTAATTGAAGATGGAAAAACAGGAATGCTGTTTTCAAACCAAGAAGAGCTAATCAAAAAAATAGAGATGATGAGCTTTGAAGAAAATATAAGAGAAGAAATATCAAAAAACGCTCTTGAAAATTCAAAAAGATACGACTGGAACAAAATAGTTCAAGAAATAATTCAAGAAATAATTTGAGTTTAAAAATCACCTTCTCAAAACACTTCTGAAAAGCTCAGCGTATTTCAAAGATATCTCCTTCCAAGAATACCTCTCTTTTGCTCTGTTTTTTACCCTTAACTTCAATTCGTAAATTTTTCCCTCATCTAATCTCGCAACCTTTTCTAATAGTTCAGCAAGACCAGATTCAGAAGAAAAATAAAACCCACAATCCCCCAAAACCTCTCTATTAGATGGAGTATCGTAAGAAATTATCAGAGAACCAAGAGACATCTGCTCAACGAGAACGGGATGAGTTCCCCCAACAGTTGCACACAACACAAAAGAAAAAGCGTTCTGAGAAAGTTTTATGTAAGAAGATGAAAACTGATAACCCGTAAAAACAATTGAATCACAACCTCTGCTCAACTCCCTCAGATGATCTTTATAGATGGTTTCATAAGGAGCATCTCCAGCGATAACCAACTTGAAATCCCTCGGCAAATTACCTTTCGCTCTCTTGAAAGCCCTTATGAGAGTGTGAGGAGAATTTTCTGGGACCAATCTCCCCACAAAAAGAAAATACTTTTCTTTTTCAATTCCGAATTTTCTCAAGAACTCCTCATCATCTCCAAGAAGTTCTGCATTTTTCAAGTCATCTTCTTCAAGTCCCCCGTAAGGTATATAAACTATCTTATGAGATGGACAAAATTTCTCGTAATACTTTTTCACTTCAATTGCATCAGCAACTATGATATCTGCAAATTTAGCAGCGATTTTTTCAGATAACCTGAGATAAAAAGAAGAGATTTTTCCCCATTTTTTTCTTCTCCAATCCTCGCCATCAACATTCAAAATGGTTTTTACACCGAACGCTCTGAAAAAAGGTAAGACCGCTGAATTCCCCACAATACATATCAAAGCAATGTCAAAACTCAAAGAATAGTAGAGTGAATACAGGAAAGATAAAAATGTGTGAGATAATGTATCAAGATGCTTTTGAGGAAGAGATGGGAGAGAGACGACTTTTGCTCCCTTGAAATACCTGAAAGGATAGCGGAGATAATTTGACCTGTTGAACACCGTTATTTCAAAATCGGGTTCAGAAGAAAGATACCTTATGAGCTTATCGTAGAATGTCTCAAAACCAGAGTAGCTCGCTGGAACCCCCCGGGTCCCAAAAAAACCTATCTTTATCTTTTCAGCTCTCATATCTTTCCTGCAAAGTGGCACAAAACCTTTCTACCATCAACTTCAACATAAGGAGGTTGTTCTTCGCAAATTTTCTGTTTAAAAGGACATCTCGGAGCAAAATTGCAACCCCTTATATCTGAAAGTTGATAAGAAACCTCACCTATGTCTCCTTCAAGAAGATTATATCTTCCCTCATTCATAACCCTTTTGAAATCAACCACAGAATTGAGAAGGAATCTTGTGTAAGGATGCAGCGGATTTGATATAACATCTTCTTTCTTCCCTATCTCCACAATTTTACCAAGGTACATCACAGCAACTCTGTCAGCATAAGCTTTTATTGTGCTTATATCATGACTTATAAAAATTATGCTTATTCTCTGCTCTCTTCTTATTTTTTCAAGGAGTTCAAGAATCTGAGCTCTGACTGAGACATCAAGAGAAGATGTTGGCTCATCGGCAACAAGAAGTTTTGGTTTTACCGCTACCGCTCTTGCAATTGCTACTCTCTGCCTTTGACCCCCTGAAAGCTCGTCTGGATACCTCTCAGCCAAATCAGGAGAAAGCCCACAAGAGATAATAAGTTCTTCTAAAATATCTTTCCACATGTTTTTCGGAGCAATTTTATGAATCATAACACCCTCAAGAATTATATCCTTCGCCTTCATCTTTGGATTCAAAGAAGAAAAAGGATTTTGAAATATCATCTGAATATTTCTCCTCATCTCACCTCTTAACTTCTCAAAAGTTATATCTTTCCCTTCAAATATGATTTTCCCGGAGTCAGGTTGAATAAGTTTTACTATTATCTTTCCCAGAGTTGTTTTTCCACAGCCCGATTCTCCTATAAGCCCGAAGAACTCTCCCGCCTTCACATCAAAAGATACATCATCAACAGCTCTTATGAACAATGGCTTGAAAAATTCGGCTAAATTCCTCCTTACAGAAAAATATTTCTTCACTCTCTCTATTTTCAGAATATCCATCTTTCAAGCAAATAATATAAAGTATCTGAACTTTAATGAAAATTGTAAAATTTTAAAGTGTCGGGAGAAGGCAGTGCGAAAAAAAATAAATCTGACCAAAACAGAGAAAAACTGATAAAAGATTTTGAGAACTACCTTTTTTTCGTTCTCGGAAGAAGCAGAAACACAATCAACTCATACATAAATGACCTAAAACAAATTCTTGAATTTATCAACCTTGAAAACTTGAACGAAAACAAGATAGCACAATTTATAAACGAAATGAAAAAGCTATACGATACAACAAGCATAAACAGAAAGTTATCTGCACTCAGAACATTCATAAAATTTCTCGTGAGAAAAAATGAAAGGTTTTCTCATCTTATGAAGGTTATAAAAAAGTTAAAGAATTTGAAAGACATCCGAGAACCACCATCTGTCCCATCAGAAGAGACAGTGATATCAAAAATTGAAAGCATAGAAGAAGGAGCGGATACTTTTGAAACAAGGAGAGATAAAGCAATATTAGAACTTCTGTATGGTTCTGGACTTCGTGTATCAGAACTCATAAACCTCAAAACAGAAGACCTATCTCTGATGAAAAAGGGAGTGATAAAAGTTGAAGGCAAAGGAAAAAAAGAGAGGTTTGTTCCCATAAGCTCAAAGGCAATATCTGCGATAGAAAAATACCTTGAAATCAGAAAAGCAAAGACAGATTTCCTTTTTGTGAATAAAAAAGGTAGAAAATTAACAAGACAAGGTGTTTGGTTTATACTGAAAAAATACGGATTTTATCCTCATCTCCTCAGACACTCATTTGCAACCCATCTCATATCAAAAGGAGCAGATATAAGGGCAGTCCAGATAATGCTCGGACACTCAAACCTGTCAACAACCCAAATATACACCAAGGTATCTCCGAGAACCCTTGAAGAAGCGATTGAGAGATTCCACCCCCTCTCAAAGAGAATAAAAAAGTGAGAAAGTTGGTTATTTGGGAAAAATGACTTATTGACCTAACCTCATTTTTAGTATATCTTTAACGACAGAAACAACGAGCCAATCTGGCAAATATTTTCTATTTACAAGTTCATTCCACACTTCATCTTTGATCAATTTTTCAAGTTCGTCAATGTCTTGAAACTTAACCTTCTGATAACCTAATCTTTTGAGCAAAATTGATTCTGAACCCATATTTTCTTCTCTGAGAATCAAAGATGCCTTTTCTGAATATTCATAAAGTATTTTCATGAGTTTTTCCTGGGTAGATTTATCCATCTTATCAAAGACCTCTTTCCTCATTATTCCGCTTGCGGCGAGGTAAATAACAGGGTCTTCCATCATGAACTTGAAATCGTTCTGCCATCCGAGAACCAAAAGAACATAAGGAGTTCCAACAACAATATCTAATTCTTTTTTAAGTTTATCAACATCCCATATATTTGCTTTAACTGGTATGACTCCGAATTTATTTTTGAGAAAGCCGACCACTTCTTCCTCAATTGTGTGTCCCGCCCAAATCCAAAATTTTTTCCCTTTGAAGTCCTCAAATTTCCTCAAAGGTGTTTTTGAGAACAAGTAAACAAATCCTACTTCGGCTAAACCAGATATAACATATCCTTCTTCTTCGGCGAGCTTATTTAAAATGGTAAGCATCCTGCTCCTCAAAAAGTCCGCTTCTTTGAAATTCTTGACAAGAAAAGGAAGTTCAAGAACATCAAAGTATCTTGATATTGTTTTGAGCCCGTTGACGGTCAGTATAGCGCAATCTAACTTTTTATTTTTCAGAGCTTTTGCTATATCAACATCGTCTCCAAACGCATTCCCGGAAATCCAGACGACTTCAACCCCTACTTCATTTCTAATTTTTTCAGCTCCCTCTTTCAATAACTTGTCAAATAAACTTCCCGGTGGAGCTATTGAAGAACATGTCACACGAATCACCGATAAAGCCGAGCTTTTAGCAAAACATAAAAATAAAAAAGATATTGCAAAAATCCTTCCAAATTTCATCACAAAAATAATTTAGCCAAGAAATAAAAAAATAAGAAGCATTTTTCATGGATTTTTGGAAAATGAGTTTTCCTGCGTTAATATATAATTTATCTCAAAATCCTTAAAATTATTAAAAATCTTTTACGATTGATAATATATATAATGAGAGTTGAGATACAACAAAACATAGCTCAAACCGTAAATGTTGAGAGAGTTCAGACAAATATATCTAATCCCCAGGTTGCGGAAGCTATACGCCACGCCCAGAACCTTTCAGAACAAAGAGAAGCAGAAAAAAAATCAACAGAGGTATTAGAACTATCAAAAGAAGAAAAAACAGAACCCGTAAAAGATGAAGATAGAAAAAGAAAAGCCCTCCAGTCAAAAAAAGAAGAGAAAAATAAAGATGACAATAAAAAATTTGAAGAAAAAGAAAACAAAGGAGAACAAAAAAACCGGGAGGAAAAATCCGGCTCAAAAATTGATATAAAAGTATAACCTCTGAATGTCTTTTTTTCATCTACATTATGTCAGAGAAAATAGCGAAAAACATCTTTTAAAGTCAGCAAAGATAATTTGAAAAGCTCATAAAATGAATAAGAAGAACCACAAGAAAAATTCTGGGGAGGCAGAAAAACAAAACCTATTTCTAATCTCTCCTGTTGAGAAAGCAAAGAGATAAGATAGTTATTTGTTTTAGGTAGCCGGTATAGAACACTACCCTTGAAAGAAGAGAAGACAGAAAAATGAAGTGTTCTTCTACTCCTTATAAATTTGTAAATGCTCACATCTATCCCCGATTTCTGTAAAAAACAATAAATTCTCTTCATCTTCTGTGGAGAAAATATGGAAAAAGAAAAAAGCATTACGTAAAATACATGAGTAAGAATCTGCCTCAAAGCAGGATACCTTTTATTTAAGATGACACCTATCACTACATCAAACTTTGAAAGATACTTTATGAAAATTTGCGAATACCTTATATACTCAAACATATCACCATCTAGGATAAAAAAAATATCGGAGGAAGATGGAAAATCAGCAGGTAAATTAATGCCCATCTTTCTATTCACGATAAAATCTATTCCTTCAAATATTGACCTATGCTGACCCAACCTCTTTCTGTTCTCAATAACAAAAACATCTATACCACCTCTGTAATTTGAAATATGCTCCACTATATCTTCATTCAACTTCCCATCTACAACAAACAAAGCATAAATCTGATAACCCAACTTACCTTTGAGATTTTCTAATTCATCAAGAATCAAAGAAGGTTTTGAACAACTTCCGTATATAGTAGAAATGAAAAAGAGGTTCATAAATTATTATTTGTGTTTTGTCTCTGCAAGATTGAAATTTTTTATCTCTTCAAGAGAAAATAAAGCAAAAAACCTCAAACCTTTTTCAATAATATTTTTTCCTCCTCCTCTATCTACAACCGCTATCACAGAATCAACTTCTATTTTATTCTGTCTCAATATTTCTATACCTTCAAGAGTAGTTTTACCAGTAGTAATAACATCTTCAAGGAAAATAACCTTTGAAACACTCGGTCCCTCTATCAACTTTGAAGTACCATAATCTTTCTTACCTTTCCTGATTATTATTCCACGAGACCTGGACCCTCTTTGATTCATTTTCAGTATCGCAGAACAAACCAGAGGAACTCCTCCGAGTTCAACCCCACAGAAATCAAATACATTTAACTTTTCCGCAATATCGCATATCATATCTCCAACAGCATCAAGGAAATCTCCTGTAAAAGAGACCTTTTTCACATCAATATAGAAGTTTGACTTCTGACCTGATGACAAAACAAATTCTCCTTCCAAAAAAGCTTCTTCTCTTATCTTTCTTAAAACAAACTCACGCTTACTCATACAGCAAAAACTAATTTTTAAATTTCGCTTTCAATTTTATGTGGTTTTTAAATTTCTGAACCTGAATTTCAAGTAGATAAAATGCAAAAAAATTAAAGAGACAAAAAGAGCTGTCTGAGATACATCAGAAGAAGAACAACCTTTGGATTTTGGTTGAGGTGGTTCTGGAAATTCCATTCCCATCTCTTTCAATAATGAAGGTTCGGCAAAAGTTATAGCGGTAAGACATGTCAAAACCGCTTCCCAAACATGAGGTATAGCAATCCTGTTCTCATATCTACCATCTTTATAGATCGCGACCTCTCCCATATGATAAGTTCCTTCTGTTGGAACATCCTCTACAAGAACTTTCAAAAATCCATCTGCAATATCTCTAAATCTTTTGTAATCTGAAAAACTATAATTTTTGATAAGTTCGGAAGCATATATCAGAGAAATTATCCACTTCGCCTCATAGAGAAGGTATCCTCTTTCAGGAGAAAAATTATAATTGAGAACATCTATAACCTGATTACCGTAGTTTATAATCCAATCTTTTGAAGGGAAACGAAATCCCATAGGGAACAGAACATAAGCCATACCTTGATGTGGGTCGGTAGCAGAGAAAACAAAACCTTTTGACTTATCTGTGAAATTATCTATGACCGCCTGATGATACTCTTCAAACCTATTATTTATTTTCTTGGCAAGTTCCGAATCTCCCATAAGTTCTGCGATTTTCATTGAAAGACGCAATCCAGCATAAACAGGACCTGCTCCCGTCATACTTATACTCGGAATAGGGTCATCGTCTTCGTTAGCTCGGCAGTGAAGACGCGTCTGGTCATCTCTGCAATTTATAAAAACATTTTCAACAGAAAGTTTAAGTGGCTCGTAGATTTGCTTCAAGTAGTTGAACTTATCTTTTCCTCCCTCAAAGAAAGAGTGAGCAATCCAGCTCCAGACGACAAAACCAACCTGGTCTATTTCAAAATCCCAAGGTCCTCCAGGCATTCCGTCTGCGTAGTAATTCATATAGAAAGAACCGGCGGGAGCGTTTCCCTCTTGCTCTTTTCTCTGAACCTTAACATAAAAGAGATTTCTCTCTCTTGCAAGCTGAGTGAATCCAACAATATCTAAAAATAAATTGAAGTAAGAGCCGTCTCTTGGCCAATCTTCTGCGTAGGGTGGTTGAGTTGATAAAGATGCAACCCCTGCTTTCGTTTCCCTATCTATAACCTGCATAAGAGATATTAAAGCTCTACTGCAAAAAACCTTTTCAGAATCTTTGAGTTTCTCAAACCAAGAATTTTCTCTCATCTTACTGACTATGCTATGCCAATAGTTTTCTGTATCGCTCTTCAATCTGCCTATGTTTTCGGAAGCGAAATTTATGTTATCTTCCATTTCCTTCAATGTTCTTCCCGCAGATATGACAAAATATACGGGAGATAGACATTTTGAGTTTCCACAAACTTTTCCACCAACGAAGGAGTCAGCAGAACAAAGTGCAAAAGAATTCGGCTCATACTTGAAATCCCCAGCTTTGACCTTAGAAAAAGCAGATAAAGATGAGTGAAGTGGAATAGCTCTTCCTCCGCCACATCTCCCGTCAAAACCAACATAAGAGGAAACACTTTCAACTCCTATCGCTTTAACCCCAATAAAAATACCTGTTATTGAATTTGCATAAGATACAACATCTGCCCAAGAAGAGAAATCCTTCACCCTAATATATTCAGAGTAGAGTTCTTTTCTTTCGGAAAAATAAGGAGTAAAATGGAATGCGATTTTATCTTTTTCAAACGCTCCGAAATCATTCAGAGTATCATCTTGCCAATCCTCAAATGGTATTTTGGGGGTCTTTATAGTCGTTGGAGCAAAATTCTGGTAGTGGAAAAGATAAACATCATAAGTTGTGTTGAGCTGGAAATCAACCTCCCTCACCAAAACATCTTTCTCATAATGAACAAAATCTTTAACAAATACCTTCCCATCTACACCATACTGACTTATAGATAAACTATATTCTGTTATGAGAACACCCGAATCGTAGCTTGAATAGTATTGTTTTATATTTTTTTCATCAATGTCGCGCAGAGAAAAAATGAGGTCCCCTATTTTTATTATGAAAAAAGCACCTTGATTTTCAGATGCACCGAAATATTTTAGCTCACGCGATGCTTCTCCTTCTAATGTTTTGTAATCAAGCTGATCCCAATGCGAAGTATGAGGATACCTAAGAACAGTTATTTCACCCCATTTTGATATTCCACAAGATAGAGAACCATTTCCAACTGTACCATTCACCCTCGTTGGACCAAAAATTTCCCAATCAGAAAAGCTGTATGAGTGAAATAAAGAAGAGAAAAGGAAAAAGGAGAAAGCGTAGAGGACAGCCCTCAAGATGAAAACAAAAGAAAAATATTTTCGCATATTCACAAAATTTAAAAATCTCCACAATGAATTTCAAAACACAAACATATCAAACCAAAAGTTGAGAAAAAAGAAAAAGAAAACAAAAGAATAAAATTTGATGTGAGATGATAAGAACAGAAGTAAAAGATGGAGTGAAAGAAATAGTTATATCAAATCCGAGGAGAAAAAACGCAATAACTCCTGACGATGCGAAAAAAATTTCTTTTGAGATTTTCAACTCAATAAATGACGAGAATGTAGAGGTAATCGTTATAACGGGAGAAGAAGATTTTTTCTGCTCCGGGCTTGACCTATCTCAATCGCAAGAAGATCTATCAAGAGATGACATTCAGGATATATTTGAGTGGCACGTTGAGGAGTTCGCATCAATAATAAGAGCTTTAATAGAGAACCCAAAGCTTGTTCTGGGCAGAATAAACGGTCCAGCAGCGGGATTCGGAGCAGAAATGATATACTGGTTTGACTATAAAATCGCAGTCAAATCTGCATACTTTTCAGAGCTATTTACAAAAAGAGGGCTCGTACCAGACGGGGGAGGAATAATTTATCTTTCACAGAGATTAGGTATTTCAAAGACACTTGAAAAGATAGCTTTCGCAGAAAAAATAACCGCAGAAGAAGCACTGCAATACGGAATAATAAATGAGATAGTTGAAGACCAAAAACAGCTTGATGAGAGAGTGAGCAAAATAATAGAGAAAATAAAAAATAGTCCCCCGGGAAGCTTATCAAAGATAAAAATGATGACATACTCTCAATATATTCCAGTCATTGAAAATCATATAAGATGGTTGAGAGTTATTCAGGCAAAACAGGTTCTATCAGAAGAATTTTTTGAAGGAATATCTGCGTTCTTATCAAAGAGAGAGCCGAAATTCAAAAAAATAAAATTTTAAATGATTTGAAAAAATTAAAGTTTGAAAATCTTTGGTGTTTTCTTTCTCTGCCTCAAAGATAAAGAAATAGCAAAAAAGTTTAAAATCATTGATGTAATTATAGCTATCCAGATCAATCTTATATTCATCATAAAAAAGCCCAAACTCTTACGGAAGCTCATAATCTCATCTCTGAAATCTTCAACACCCTTCAACCTTTTTTCAAAAGATGCCAGTTCATTTTTGACAGATAAAATATCCCCTTTGATACTGCTAACAGAGTTCTGAAAATCATTTATCTTAGCGCTTGATTCAGATAACCTTTTAGATATATCTGAAATTTCAGAATTTATTCGTTTCAAATCGTTTGTGATATCAGAAATCGCTTCAAGAATCTTTTTGTTATTTGAAACATCCTGACCGCTCTGAGAAAAGGTTTTTGCAGGATAGAAAAGGGGGAAAAATAAAATAAACAGAGCTGAAACAATAAAAAAATCAACTCCTCTTTTTTTCAAAAAAAACATTTAATTCATACCCGACTACAAAAATTTTCAAGCATTTCTTGAATATAAATTTTACTATTTTCAGGAGTCAATTTCAAGAGAATAAAGAGAACTCATAGTTTTCTGAAAAGCCCATAGATAAACCATTCAAGACCTTTTCCGTCCTCAACAACTTCAATTGGCTGAAAGGAAGAAAACTCATTTTTGAGAGATTTCTCTGTAAAGAACCTATCATAGTGTCTCCTGTGATAAATAAAATTTCTCTTTCTCTCTTCTTTTTCGTGATGCTTATATTTTTCGCTGAAAACCCCAATAAGAAAGAAACCCCCATCTTTTAAAATCCTCGTTATTTCACTTTTATATACTTTTGTATCTCTTACTCTTATGTGGTGAAATACCCCGAAATCCAAGACCAAGTCAAAAGATTTATCTTTAAAAGGGATAAAAAACGCGTTTGCGAGACAGAGAAAAAAACCGAATTTTCCTTTGAGTTTTTGTTGTGCTTTGAAAAGTGGCTCTCTGATAATATCAAAAGCGAAGACCTTGGAGCGCGGGAAGAACTCTTTGAGAAGTTTTATATGTCTTCCCTCTCCACATCCCAAATCAAGGAATCTAACATCTCCATAAGAGAAATAATTTGCGTGTTTTAAGCGGTCAAGAAATTTTTGAAAGACCTTCTCTGGTTCATCAGAAGGCCATGGTGTCTTATCTCTTGAATAAGCATCTTTGTAAAAATCTACATCTACAATAAATCTCCTCATAGCTTCAAAAACAAAAAAGATTTTGCAGAAAAAAATTAATAATGAGATAGAAAACAAAAGTAAAGCCAGAAATAAAGAAGTTGTTCAAGCTATTATCTCTCCTATGAGGTCAGGACCTTTGAACGAAGTGATTTTCACCTCATAGAAAGGTTTTATCTCTTTTTGATTTACTTTGGCTCTGATGACTCCATCTATTTCTGGCGCCTGAAAGTAAGCCCGAAGAGTGTTTTCACCTTCAAATATACAGCTGAATTTTTTTCCTACTCTTTGTTTCTGCTTTTTTTCAAGAATCTCCGAAAACAGTGATATAATTTCTCTTTTTCTCTGCTTGATGAGAGATTTAGGGACAGGATTTGATTTCCATAGTTCGTATGCGCGCGTTCCCTCTTCTGGAGAAAACTCAAAAACACCAACCCAATCAAACTCATAAGTTTGTATGAATTCAAGAAGTTTTCTGAACTTTTCTTCTGTTTCTCCCGGGAATCCGACTATTAATTCTGTTCTAAAAGATAGGTCTGGCAACTTCTCCTTAATTTTATCCATAATTTTTCTTATGAGTTTTTGACGTGTAGCTCTGCCCATAGATTGCAAAATCTCATCATCAAAGTGCTGAAACGGCATCTCAATATATCTCACTATCTTATCATTAGACGAAATATAATCTATAAGCTTTTCCGCAAAAGTATCAGGATAGATATAGAACAATCTTATCCACTCCACCCCATCTATTTGCGAGATTTTGTCAAGCAATCTCAAAAGAGAGTTTCTATCTTTATATAAATCCACACCCCACATAGTAGTATCTTGGGATACAAGAATAAACTCTTTAACTCCGTTTTGAGCAAGATATTTTATCTCGTTGAGTATATCTTCTTCTTTTCGCGAGTTCAAGTATCCTCGTATAAAAGGTATAGAACAGAAGGAGCATAGGCGTGAGCATCCTTCAGATATCTTCACATAAGCCGAAAAAGGAGAGAGAGTATTTATCCTTATCACACTTTGCATACACCCACCCAATCCATTTTTACTGGAATTCCTAAACCTTTTTGCTATTTTATTTTTGATAAGGGCAGGTATATCTCGCCAATCAGGTATAACCAAATCTGCACTGACTTTTTTTCTAACTTTATCAACTCCTATTCTTTTTGGCAAGCAACCGGTAATGATAAGCTTTTTTCCTGATTTCTCAAACGCTTTGGAGTAATTTATACTCATCTTTCTTGCCTCATCTATAAAACCACAGGTGTTTATCACTATTACCTCTGCTTCTTCTGGGTTGCTCACAGGAACAAGCCCTCTTTTCATAAGTTCAAGAGATAGGTTTTCCGAATCAACGAGATTTTTGGGGCAACCGAGATTGATCAGAAAAAACCTCTCCGCTTTTATCTTTTCTATATCCACCAAATTGAATTAATTCTAATACAAATTTTTTCAAAAAAATTTTTTAGTGGAGTTTTTTTCGATTACGATGATTTTCACAGTTTTCCATCCCACGCCATCTCAAGAATTTCATATATTGCTTCTTGAGATATAGCAAAGCGTGGGTTAGAAATTATAGATGGGTCTCCGATAGCAAGTTCAGCAATTTTCGGGAAGTCATCTTTTTTCACTCCTACCTCCTTCAAAGTAAGGGGTAATCCGAGCTTCTTTATAAAATCCACGACTGCCCATATAGCTTTTTCTCCAGCTTTCACGGGGTCTGGTTCGCTTATTCCGAACGCCTCGGCAACAAGCTTATACCTTGGACACTCCGGAAGATTAAATCTCATACCATAAGGCAAAATCAAGGTATTTGCTAAACCGTGAGGTATTCCATATATTGCTCCTAACGAGTGAGCAATAGCGTGAACAACTCCGACCTGTGCGTTTGTGAACGCAGCCCCTCCCATAAGTGCAGCAACCTGCATGTTCTGCCGCGCTGAAATATCTTCGGGATTTTCCATAACACGGGGAAGGTTCTCTTTGATAAGCCTTATACCATGCATACCGAAAGCATCTGATACGGGATTATTTTCAGTGGAATGGATTGACTCTATACAGTGAGTGAGAGCATCCATACCCGTATAAGCAGTTGTATTGCGTGGCATAGATAACGTTAAAGTTGGGTCAAGTATGGCAACAGAAGGCATTATGTAGTAATCAACATATATGAGCTTCCTTCCCTCTTTCTCGTCTTTTATCACCGCAACATGGGAGACCTCTGAACCGGTTCCAGCAGTGGTAGGGACAGAAACATGTGGTATAGTTGGTTTTTGGAGAATAAAGACACCCGAATGCTCCTTTATTTTTCCTCCTTTCTCATATAAAATCGCAACTGCTTTTGCAGTATCTATTGATGAACCTCCTCCGACGCTCAAAAGACCATCAACACCCTGCGATTTTGCGAGAGAATAAGCTCTATCTACTATCTCACACTCAGAGTCCGGCTTTACCTCATCAAAAATAACATATTCTTTTTTTGCCCCCTGCAATACACCCTCTATCCTTTTTATTATATCGGTGTTGTTTCTCAATATTTTGTCTGTGACCAGAAGGACTTTTTTCACTCCGAGCTTTTCAAGCTCTATTGGAATCTCATTTATTGAGTTTTTACCGACAATTACCTTGGTTCTGATATTGAATATAAAACCTTTCACAAGAAATGACCTCCTTCTGAAATTATCTCACAACTCCGCCACCGAGTATCTCTCCTTTAAATATCCATACAGATACTCCGTTAGTTCCCCACTTGGTTTTAGCTACCGCAAATCCATAATCTATATCTGCTCTTATTGTTTGGAGTGGTAATCTTCCTTGGAGTATCCACTCTGCTCTTGCAAGCTCTACACCTCCGAGTCTTCCCTCGCAGTTTATCTTTATTCCCTTTGCTCCTGCTCTTATAGCAGACGCGATTGCTCTTTTCATAGCAGGTCTATGTGGTATTCTCTTTTCCATCTGCGAAGCTATGCTTTCAGCTATAAGTTGAGCAGATAGTTCTGGATTTTTTACTTCAATAACATCTATTGCGATGTTATCTTTTGGTAATCCTGTAACTTCCGATACAAATTTCCTTATCCTTTCAAGTCCTACTGCTTTTTTACCTATTATTATTCCTACCTTTGCGCAGTGAATTTCAACAATCCTTCTATCTGCTATTCCCTTTATTACAATTTTATCTATCGCAGCAGAGTGGTAATTCTTTTTTATCCACTCTCTTATTTTCAGGTCTTGATGTAAAAGTTTTGAGTAATCTTTCTTTGATGGAGCTGCCCATATAGAATTCCAATTTTTATTTACTCCAAGACGAAAACCTATGGGATTTGTCTTCTGCCCCATAAAACTCCCTCTCCTTCTCTTAATCTTTTAATACACATATTTTTCTTAATTTCAATTTCAACCTTTTTTATGCTCCCGATTTATTATTCTGGCAATCTCCTTTCAAGATAAACGAATATATGAGAAGTTCTTCTTCTTATTGGAGTAGCCCTGCCGTAAGCTGCTGGCTTCCATCTTTTATACATAGGTCCCCTTCCTATAACTATTGATTTTATAAAAAGCTGATCTGCTGGAATATTTTTGTTATGTTCGGCGTTAGCTATCGCTGACCTGATAACTTTTTCAAGATACCTTGCGGATTTCCTTCTCACAAATTTGAGTTTTTCAAGAACTTCAAGAGCATTCTTCCCCTGCAAATCTTTAACGACAAAAAGAAGTTTTTTCGGAGAAACCCTTGCATACCTTAAAACTGAAAAAGCATCTGCTTCATTCTTCCTCATAAACCTAAACCTCCGTTTATTCACTTTTTATTTTTGTCCCGGTTTTCTTATTTCTACCTTCTTGGTCTTATCAGGATGCCCTCTAAAAGTTCTCGTAGGTGCAAATTCTCCGAGTTTATGCCCGACCATCTCTTCTGTAATATAAACAGGAATAAAAGTTCTTCCGTTATGAACAGCTATTGTAAATCCAACCATCTCAGGAATAACCGTTGACCTTCTGGAATATGTTTTTATGACGACTTTTTCTCCCTTCAAAACTTTCGGTCTGAACTCCAGAACTTTATCAAGCAGGAAAGAATCTACAAATGGACCTTTTTTCAAAGACCTCGGCATACTGTTAATTTTTAATATATGGTAAAACCAAAATGAGTTTTTTCCAGTTTTTTTATGTTTTCAACTCTGAATTTTTCACAAGAACTTTTTAAATTTTATGATATAGAAAAATGATGGAGAAAATAAGCGAGAAAATAGAGATAGACGAGAAAGAAGCAGAAAAGCTCAGCTCATACCTTCTGCTCACAGCATTGAACCCAATAATTATAATAATCATCACAGGTATAATAAGCGGGACGATAATAACTCTTATCAGGTTCAACTGGTGGCAGTTCATATATCCGTTTCTTGGGAAAACCCTTCCACCTCTCCTTACCTTCTACATCTTTCTATTTTCTGCCTTTGTCTTCATCTTATTTACAAAGTTCAGAGGAATAAACCAGATGATAGAAGAGAAGAAAAAAAACGGTATAGTAAGCAAAGAAGAGTTTGAAAATTTCAGTCAGGAACTTCTGAAACTTCCACAGCAGATATTCATCTTCTCGCTTTCTTTCTGGGGCTTATCAATTATACTCACCATAATCGCTCTTTTAATATATGATATAAGAGATATTCAGACATACATCAGCTACTCCTTGACAATTTTAAGTTTGGCTTTTCCCGTATCTTTTATAAGCGCAAATACGCTCGGAGAGAAAATTTCAAAAATCATAAAGTCAAACAAAATCCCATACATGATTTATCCCAAACTATCTATACCACTAAAATGGAAGATAATAGGGGGGACTATATCAGCAACAGTATTTTGTATGCTCGTATTCTCACTTCTACACATAGAACAGACAATAAGGAATTTCAGAGAAAACAAAGCGATAAAAACAGAAGAGGATTTTATGCTATACCCAGAGAGAAAAGAAGAAATAGCTGGTAAATTAGGAGTTGTGTGGGAAATAAGCAAAAACTCAGAAAGCGTTCTGTTTGAAAAATGGATACAGAAAGGAATAAGAGAAAAGCTAAAAGTAGGAGAAAACATACTTTTTGATTACCTTTCCCCGAGCGTATTCATATTCAGAGAAAAAGACGAAAAGACAATAGAGGGAATACTTGTTCCGATGAAAGAAATTGAAGACATAGCAAAAGGAGAATTTCTCAAAGTGATCTTTGTGATGGCTATCTTGATAACACTCTCATTCCTTATACTTAACCAGATTTTCGGTTCATATCCTACATCGTTCATACAAGAGTACGAAAAGAGAATTTTCATAACAGATGACGAACTGTTCAGGTTATCAATCTTCATCTCACACCTTGCATATAAGACAGAAAAATTAGAAGAAGAAAACAGGGTATCTATATCTGAAATGAGCAGAGGCGTCTCGCAGATATACTCAGAACTTTCAACCATACGCTCAAAAATACAGTCATCAAGAGAAAAAATTAAGCACCTCAAACCTTCGCTCCAGAGAATAATTCAACTTTCCGCAAGAGAAACAGAAATAGAGAAAATAAGCTTGGACTATAATTTAGAAAACATCTCCCAAAACCTTTTAAATTCTGTAAGGACACTAAAAAACATAAGAGAAAGAGTTGAGCAAACACTATCAGAACTGCTGAAATTCTCCAACATAAATATAGAAATAAAAGATAGCATACAACAGTTTCAGGAGGAAAGAAGCATCATGGTAGAGACGAAACTTTCAAAAAAGATTGAATTTGCAAGAAGCAGTCTGAGAAAAATAGAAGATATAATAGGGAAACTTGAAAACAAAATAAAAAGTTTCTCCGAAACAGCAGAGAAAATAGAAAACAGCATAAAAGGATTTTCAGAGATAACAGAAGGTATGGATAAACTCAGGAAAAAGCTTGTGATTCTTTCTATGAACACAACAATAATCTCCGCAAGAGGAACAGATGTTCAGATGAAAAATGAGCTCTCAACAATAGCAAAACAGATGCCAACAATAATAGAGGAAATAAGAAAGGTTGAAAGCGAAACAAAAAACCTCAAAACAATAATAGATAAACTTGAAGAAGAATTCAAAGTACTTCAAGAAGAAGAGTTCGCAAAGGATATAATAGATCAATTATCGGGACTGATAAAAGGTATAGATGACATCTTAGAAGACGAAATATCTCCGCTTATTTACGACATAATAAACCAATCATCAGATACAAGAAGGAATCTCAAAAGAATCTTGGGAAAAGCAACAGAAATAGAGTCATTTTTAGGAAAGATCGGCGAATCATTTGCGAAAGCAGAACGAGAGAAAAACTCTCTCCTTATGTCATTTGGAGAAACAATAGATACACTTGAAAGAATAAGCTCAAAAGCAAGTGAGTTTGAAAGGAAATTTGAAAAGCTATCAACAGAGTTCAAAGCATTAGCAGAAAAATATATAAGCTTGAAAAAAGAGTTTCAATCATCTTTGTACTCAATAAGGTCAGAAAGCCAAAAGCTCTTGAGCCATGTTGAAGAAACAGAAAAATCACTGAACGAAATAAGAACAGCCATAGACGGAATCATGAACTACATAATGGAATTGGTCCAGAAAATAGAAAGGTAGAAAAAATTCACCTTGAAACATATTTAGGTTTATAGTATATTTTGAGTTTTTTGTTTTTCATTTCAGCCAGTCCTTCGTCTTTTCTAAAACAGGGGACAAGAGAAAGAGAATCAGAAAAATGCCCCCAATCAATTCCCCATGCGAATTTTCCTCTGTAATACTCTCTCAAACTTATTTCAATTTTATCTTTTCTTATGCCGACCATTTTTCCGAAAACAAGCATTTTTCTACGGCTCGCGTGCAAACTCAAAAGATGAACACAGAAAAAGTAAGGAAGGTAATCCCCTACAAAAGTCACATTTGTTCTCTCGTTGAATATATCTTCAAAAAGAGAGAGGTCAAAATGAAGGTCAAACCATCCAAGCTCTTGAACAGCCATAAGATAACAGGTGAGATTTCCTGCATAGAGAGAATGGGCATAGTAAGCTGGAAGGTTTCTTTGTGAGTTCAGCCAAACCTCTATCTCACCACCTCTGATAACAGTCCTTATCTTATCAAATATACTCATTGCTTCTTCTTTTTCACAGTTGTAGATGTCTTCAAACCCAGAAATCTGAATAGCATTTCCTCCGTTTTTGAACACCAGTGCCATTATAGAGGTGTTATCTGAAAACCCAATTATGGTCTTTCCCTTGAAACTTCTTGATTTGAAGAATTTTATGAGGCGCGATGAGCCGAAACCTCCTTGCCAGCACCAAATAATATCGTACTTCAACGCTTCTTCAAAATTTTCGGCAACTATATCAAGCGGAATGAGCCCATACTGTTTGCCCATTTCAAGCTTTATCTTTTTTCCCTTGTATCTTGCGACCCAGAAAGGTTTTCTGTACTCAGCGGTCTGAGCGACTTTTTTCAAAAGCTCAGTGTAGTGGACTTTGAAGCCAAAATCTTCAAGAAACTTTTCTAACTTTTTGAGCTTTCTTGTAGTTGGATGGGAAAGAGAAGATGTGAGAGGAACTGCAATATGCATAAGAAAATAGAATAAGGAAAACGAACAGAAATCATAAACGACAAAAATCTATATCTTTGTGATTTTCTCAATGGAATGAAAATATTTTAACATAATTAAAACTTTCAAATCAATCCCGCCCCACAAAATAATGAAAGAACCAAAAAACTTCTTATCAAGATAAAATTAAAAAAGTAAAAAAATAATGGGAAAAGAAACAGAGATAATAAATTCCGTACTCATTTTAAGCTCAATAACATTTATAATCTCCTTCATAAAAGGCAATAAAATAAAAAACCTTTACATCACCTTCACAGGAATTATAACATCAGCTCTCAACACATTAGTAGAAAAATTGGCAGACGAACTCCAAATTTACAGTATTTATGGAGAACCAAAAATATTTTCTACTCCGCTTCAGCTTTTCTTCGCGTGGATTTTTCTCACATTCATATTCATCAAAATATGGGAAAACATAAAAATCAGAGCAAAAATTTTCAGAATCATCTATATCATATCGGCTATTTTAATTGGATGGACTATGGATTTTCTCGGATGGAAATCAGGAATACTGAAATTGGGACCAAAAGGCAACCCCGCAATAAACGCAGGTGTTTGGATTCTGCTTGTACCACTATCGGTCATAATATGGGAAAAAGTATTTTCAAAACTAAAACACAAATAGAAATCAGAAAGCAAAAGCGTATAAAAATTAAAAATTATGTTTGAAGTTCCAAAAATAAAATCGGCAAAAGGAAAGGTGAAACTAAAAGGAGATAAATCAATATCACACAGAACACTGATATTTTCAGCTCTATCAGAAAAAGGAGAAAGAACAAAAATCTTCAACCTGAGTTCAGCAAAAGATGTGCTCTCAACATCGGAATGCCTGAAAAAGTTGGGAGTAAAAATTCATATATCAGAAGAATACGCAGAAGTTGAAGGAAAAGGGCTTTACCTATCACAACCTGAAAGCATAATATATGCAGGAAACTCTGGAACAACCGCACGGATATTTTCAACAATCTTATCTGCACAAAAGTTTCCATCTGTATTAGACGGAGATGAGAGCTTACGGAAAAGACCTATGAAGCGCGTTGTTGAACCACTGAGAACTCTTGGAGCAAAAATATGGGGAAAAGAAAACGGCAATAAACTCCCGCTTGTTTTTGAAGGAGCAGAAAAGCTAAAAGGGGGAAAAAGTTTCAGATTAGATGTTCCGAGCGCACAGGTCAAAACCGCTCTCCTTATAGCAAATTTCTGGAGCAACAATATCGTAAAAGTAAAAGAACCAACACTTTCAAGAGACCACACAGAAAGAATTCTTCCCATATTTTCTGTAAATGTGAGATGTGATAGCGATGGCTTTATATGGTGTGAAGGGAAACCCAAATCTCCAAAATCAATAAAAATTCCAGGTGATATATCGTCTGCATCTTTTCTCATATCGCTCGGAATAATAAACAAAAACTCAGAGGTTGAAATAGAAGATGTGTTGCTCAACAAAACAAGAACGGGCTTTATAGAAGCTCTAAAAAACATGGGCGCAGAAATAATTTGTGAGGTTGAAAAGGAAGAATCAGGTGAGCCAACGGGCAGAATAATCGCTAAAACTTCAAAACTCAAAGCAAAGACCTTCTCCGGAGAAATAATACCAAAAATGATAGACGAAATACCCATACTATCGTGTGTAGCAGTGTTCTCAGAAGGAATATTTTCTGTAAAAGATGCAGAAGAACTTAGAGTGAAAGAAACAGATAGAATAAAAGCAATAGTTGAAAATCTCAAAGCAATAGGAATAGAAGTTGAAGAATATAAAGACGGATTTGCTTTTGAAGGATTAGGAGAAAAAGCTCGTGAAAAGCTCAAACATGAATACTACATCAAAAGTTTTGGAGACCATAGAATAGCTATGAGCTTTTTCATACTCGGAAGCTCCATCAACGGAAAAGTATTCATAGACGATGTAAGCTCAATCTCAATCTCTTATCCAGAATTTTTCAAAGATTTTGAGTTTCTAATGGAAAAATAAAAAGACACACCTTATTCCCACTCTATTGTCGCCGGTGGTTTTGACGTAATATCATATACCACGCGGGAGATCTGTGGGACAGAAGCCACTATTTTTCTTGCAACCTCGTCTAAAAATTCATAGGGTAATCTTGCCCAATCAGCAGTCATAGCGTCAGCAGATTCTACCGCCCTTATTGCGAGAACCCAGCCGTATCTCCTTGAATCCCCAACAACTCCCGTGCTTTTTGTATTGAGAAGGACGCAGAATGCCTGCCAAACACTATTGTAAAGCTCCCACTTTGAAAGCTCATTCTGAAAAATAAATTCGGCTTCTCTCAAAATCTGAAGTTTTTCTCGCGTCACCTCTCCCATAATTCTCACAGCAAGCCCGGGACCAGGGAAAGGGTGTTTGTTCAGAATCCTCGGAGGAATATTAAGTATTTTCCCGATTTCCCTCACTTCATCTTTATAAAGCTCGCGGAAAGGTTCAAGGAGTTCAAAACCAAGCTTTTCAGGAAGTCCACCTACATTATGATGCGTCTTTATGACATGAGCAGTACCCGAAACAGAAACACCACTTTCTATCACATCTGGATACAAAGTCCCCTGTGCGAGAAACCTTATTTCAGAAACCCTCTTTTTCTCCTCAGCGTATTTTTCAAAGACCTCTATAAATGTCTTACCTATAATTTTTCTCTTTTCTTCTGGGTCTTCAATTCCGGCAAGCTTTGAGAGAAAAATTTCCTCTGCATTTACAACATCTATCTCTATCCCAAGAGAGAGAAAATCTTTTCTGACATTTTCAGCTTCATTCTTTCTCAAAAGTCCTGTATCAACGAGGACGAAGTTAAGTTCTTCTTTTCTTTTCGCTCTACTCAAAATGACAGCAAGAGTCGTGGAATCAACTCCTCCGGAGACCGCGCATATAACTCCACCATCTTTATTCTTTATCTCATCAATTTTTCTGTTCAGAAAATCCTGAATGCTCCAATCTTTTTGCGCTTTGCAGATAAGGAAAACAAAATTCCTTATTATATCCAATCCATACTCTGTGTGAAAAACTTCTGGGTGAAATTGAACTCCGTATATATTTGAGTATCTGAATGCCGAAACAGGAGAAAAATCTGTCGTAGCAAGTTTTTCAAAAAAATCAGGAACATCTGAAATTATATCTCCGTGCGACATCCAGACATTGAAGGTTTTGGGGAGGTCGTGAAAAAGTGGGTCATCTTTTGAGATGAAAATTCTCGTTCTTCCGTATTCTCCGACATTTGCTCTTTTCACTTTTCCTCCAAGAATGTGTGCTATGAGTTGGGCTCCGTAGCATATTCCCAAAACAGGTATGCCAAGAAACAATATCTCTTTGCTTACTTTAGGAGAGTTCTCCTCATAAACGCTCTGCGGACCCCCCGAAAGTATTATTCCTGCTGGATTTTTTCTTTTTATCTGTTCTATTTCAAAGTGAAATGGAACAATTTCGGTATATACCCCTAAACCTCTTATTCTTCTTGATATGAGATGAGTATATTGAGAGCCGAAATCTAAAATCAAAATCACCTTTCAAAAACCGAGATAAAAAATCGTTCTAATTATGTGCAGAAAACTCTATCAAATGATAAACTAATTTTTTATTTTATCCTCCCGATTGGAGTTCTTGGTCTATCACCTGCTTGAAAACATCAAACGGGAGAGCTCCTCTTATAACTTTGCCGTTTATAAAGAATGTAGGAGTACCTCTCACCCCAAGTCGTTGAGATTCAGAAAGGTCTTGTGCGATTATGTTAGCCGTTTCACCGCCATCAAGGCATTGAGAAAAGCGTTTTTCATCTAATCCTATTTCTTTTGCGAACTGCTTCAAAGAAGCAACATCAAGCCGACCCTGAATTTGTCCCTCAAAAAACATCTTATCATGCATAGCCCAGAAAGCTTTGGGACCTCCTATTTTACCAGCGCACTCAGCAGCTTCGGCTGCCTTCTGAGCATAATTGTGAAATGGTAAAGGCAGATGCTTGAAAACAACCTTAACCTTATCTCCATACTGCTGAATTATCTGAGGTAGCGTGTCTCTGGTAAATCTTCCACAGAATGGACACTGAAAATCTGAATACTCAACTATGAAAACCTTTGCGTTTTTCCCTCCCTTGACTCTATACGGAGGAGGTTCGCTGATCTGGCTCATATCTATTTTATCTGCTTCTGGCGGAAGCTGTGGTTGCTGAGCGGTTGGTTGAGGTTGAGGTTGTTGTCCCGGAGGTGTCCCCGGAGCTCTTCCGAAAACATTTCTTGCTATGTTGCTCCCAAGATTATCAAAATAATTCTGAATGCTCCTTGTAGCCCATATAATAGAACCCGCAACTACAAAAGATGAAACAAGTATTGCCAGTCCTAAAAACTTTGATTCTAACTGCCCTGATTTCATACTCATTTTTTTTACCTCCCTATAATCATACATTTTCATTATTTTAATTCTGAAATTGCATTTTGTCAAGAAAAGTTGAAATATTTTTTATCTCTTCTGGAAATGAAAATTATGTAATTTTGAATGGGAACCGATGAAAAAGTTAAGATAAGAAAATTCGGGATACTTCCCGCAATTGCATTTGCTATATCGCTATTTTTACCATTTATGAGTTTTCAGTGTGGCAACTTTGAAATAAAAGTGTATCCATATAAACTCATAACAGAACCCAAAAGATATTTACCGAAAAACTTTGACGAGATAAAAAAGAACAGATTTACCCTGATGTATATTCCTGTAATCTCATCTGCTTTTGGAACAATTTCGCTCTTTTCCGGCAAACTATGGCAAGCCGGATTTCTAATAAGCGGAATAATAAGCTCTGTTTCTTTACTTTCAATGAAGATAGCCCTGAAAAACAGCATAGATTTGAAAAAAGAAGAAAATATCAGAATCTTGAAAAGTAAAATAAGCACAAAAATAACATACGATACAGGATACTATCTTATGCTGGTCTCATCTTTCGGCTTCCTTATAGTTGGTTCTCTCCCTACTCTATTGAAAATATCAAAAAGAAAGAAGTGAAAAAAGTCAAGAATTTAGAATTTAAATTGCTAATTGAAGGATTTCAAAAAAACAAAAGTTCAACAAAAACTTGACTTCTGAAAAATAAGTGATTAATATATTTCTATCCCAAGGTGAGGAAACCTTGGGAAATTTTCAGCAAGGAGGTGGCTGCTGATGGCAACACCAGTCAGAACAAACCCAGCAGGTATTGTAGCAGCAGAAGACCTAAGGCGTATCACCATTGAACTTGGAGGCACTATGAAACGCCTCCAA
>BEHV01000009.1 GCA_002898315.1 bacterium HR19
GCTCAAAAAAATAAAGTTTTTTATCCTCTGCGCAGACACTCCCGATAAATTCATCAAGAAAACGAAAGAGTATCTGAAAATCAAATGAAAATTCACTTCATTATCTCTATGAGTTTCTGAACAGATTCTTCAAAAGTTGCCCTTTCGCTTATCTTCTGTGTTATAAAGTTAAAAATATCTTTTGACTTTGATATAGCAAAATCTAATCTCGGGTCGCCCCCTTTATAAGCTCCAATAGTTATGAGGTCTTCTGCCTGAACATAATCAGATAGAGTTCTGACAAATTTGAAAGCGTATTCCAGATGTTCATCTGAAATTATATCTGGCATAACACGGGAAATAGAGGAAAGAACATCTACCGATGGAAGAACTCTTCTTGTAAAAAGTTGCCTTGAAAGTATAATGTGCCCATCTACAATAGCTCTTATGTTATCTGATATAGGTTCAGAAGTATCATCTCCTTCAACAAGTATTGTGTAAAAAGCGGTAATAGTTCCCTTTTCAAACGAACCTGCTCTTTCAAGGAGTTTTGGCAGAGTAGAAAAGACCGAGGGAGTATATCCGCGAGCAGTTGGTGGTTCCCCCAGAGCTAATCCTACCTCTCGCATAGCCATAGAAAACCTCGTCACAGAATCCATAATGAGCAAAACATCCATTCCCTGTCTCATAAAGTATTCTGCGTATGTATGAGCTAAAAAAGCAGCTCTTATTCTAAGGAGCGGTGGATTATCTGACGTTGCTACAACAACGACAGATTTTTTCAAACCCTCATCTCCCAATATCTTCTCTATAAATTCCTTTACTTCTCTTCCTCTTTCACCTATGAGAGCAACAACATTCACATCTGCTTTTGTATGTCTTGCCATCATTCCAAGAAGTGTGCTTTTCCCAATTCCAGAACCTCCAAATATCCCCATTCTTTGCCCTCTTCCCACAGTTAAGATAGCATTTATGACTCTCACGCCAACATCAAGAGGAGTATCTATTATTTTTCTTTTGAGCGGATTTTCCGGCGTCCCAAAAATTGGCAGTTCATCGTTCAGTTTTATCGGTCCCTTTGAATCAAGAGGTTGACCGAGACCATCTACTATCCTTCCGAGAAGCTCAAAGCCAACCTTCTGTGTATTTTTTGGGATCATACTTTCTACTTTCATTCCGACCGAAAGACCTGATGTTCCCTCGTATGGTATAACTATGGCTTTTCCGTCTTTGAAACCAACTACTTCTCCTCCCTTTTTCCCTTCTGGTGTATGTATGACGACATAATCTCCAACGCTTGCATTAGGTAAATAACAGGTCACATAAACAGTGAAAATGTTTTCTATTTTTCCGTATATCTTCCCTTCTTTTTTTCCAGCTTCAATTATTTTTGACTCTACCCTTTTTATTATGTTCTCAATTCTATCCATACTTCACTCCGAGCAATTTTTCATCCTAAATAAAAATTTTAAATTATATGTGTCAATTGTGTTGAACTTTTATTTTTGATATTATTCTGTGGAAAGCGCACATATCGCCTGCGGTAGTAGGTTGTCCGCATATACTGCACTTTCCAAGATCTTTCCTTTCCTCCTGTGATAGAAACTTTTTCCTGAATTCCAGAAATTCTCTGAAAAACCTTATTTTTGAACCCGGCATTTTTTCTTCTATTTGAGCCCAGATGTTTTTCATAAATATTGATGTAGCGTCCTTTGAAAAAGGACACTCCTCGTGATAAAACTCTATACCCTCAAAAATACAGAAAGCCAAATTTTCTTTTTCTGTGAGAAAAACAAGTGGCTTAACTTTTTTTGAAAATCCATCCTCCGCAGGAAGAACAGGGTATTGTCTTTTGAGATATTCCTCATCCCACCTCAGAACATTTGAAAGCAAAGTTGCAACCTCATCATCAAGGTTGTGTCCCGTCGCAACCACATCAAAACCATATTTTTTCGCAACCTCATTCATTATATGTCTTTTTGTTATCCCACAAACAGAACACGGAGCTCTGTTCCTGTCAAGAAGCGGAGCAGGAGAACCGTACTTCTGATAAACATTCTCAACTATCAGCTCACTGTCTATCTTTTCAGCAAGATTTTTACAGCACCTCTCAGACATATTTGAATATCCCTCTTCTCCCTTTTCGTTCTCTATGCCAAGATTTATGTAGAGTCCTGTGACCTTGTAGCCGAGCTTTTTCAGAACATACCACAGAGCTAAACTATCTTTCCCACCTGAAACAGCAACAAGAACCTTATCATTACGGGAAAACATCTTGAACCTTCTTATTGTATCTTCAACCACCGATATATATCTTTCTATAAAATGCTCTTTGCACAGTGGTAAGTTGTATTGTCTGAGGTTTATTACCGCTTTCTCTTTGCACTTTCTACACAGCATAATCTTTAAAATTTATTGATCTTTGAAGCTAAATTCAAACCTTTCAGAAAATAACTACTGCAAACTAATATCTATCGCCTCACTTTCTGATTCTCTCCCATTTTTATCTATGATATGAAATTTCAATTTTATGTTGCCCGGCTGAACCGAATTCCACCAATCTTTCACTACAAAAGTTCCAAAATCAGGGAACTCACTTATAGGGAGAGTAAAAGAAGAAGGAAAAGAGGAGTGATATATTTCTCCTTGTTTTGTCAGAGTTTGGTTGTTCGCCAAAGTGATTAAAGCATAGCCAGACGTTATACTCTGAGGAGAAAAATAGTATCCGTATATATAGCACTGAAAAGAGCAAAGAGATTTATATATTGTGGTTCCACTCTGTGGATAAACTATTGATACATAGGTTGCAGATGTGACATAAACAGGATATGGCTGATATACAACCTGTGTAGTTGATAGTTCAAACTGAGGGAAAGGAATTGTTATTCCAGATAAAAAGCTTTGTATTACTGCGGTTATTGATGATGAACTCTGGACCCCGTTTTTATCTGTTGCATAGACAGAAAGAGCTATTTCTCCATCTTCAAAATCATCTGCGTTTACAACAGAATACCAAAAGTAAGTCGCAGGAAGGGAAAAATCTCTCTTCTTTTCTCCTCTTTTCAGTTCAAGATTTACACGAGTTATAGGAGATGGATGGAAAGATATACCTATGACTGGAAATGTTTTACCTACTACTTGACCTTCAAACGGAATTACAAATGCTGAAAAAGATATATCAAATGGTATTTGACCTTTTGAGATTTTATCAAGAAGCTCAACGCCTTTTTTCAGAAGGGAGTTATCCAACTTCACAGAAACGCTATCAGAAGAGAAATTTTTCTGGCTGTCATAAGAAAAAACTGATATTTTATATTCTCCATCTTCAAACTTTGTGGTATCCCACATATAAAACCATCTTCTGCCTTTTATTTGAGCTTGAAGAAATTTTTCATCTTTTTCGCGTGCAACGACTATCACAACAGTTGTTATTTCTGCTGGATGTATTGAAAAACCAGATATAGGGACTACTCCGAACAAATTCGCTCCTTCGTATGGAAAGTTCAAAACCGTATAGCAGTTTTGACATACCGAACTCTGAGAGTTTTTACCCTTACTGCAACCATAAAATGATACCAAACTCACAAAAAGCAAGCAAAAGAGGAGAAACAAACTTCTCATTATGTAAAAATTTAATGTTTGGTCAAAACTTTCGGAAATCTGAAAAATACCTCTGTCTCATTTTTTTTCTCTATATTTCAATTTTTATATAATTGTAAGGTATGAGGTTTTTCAGAACTTTTATCAGTGCATCTGAGGTGATAATACCATTTGAAGGTGAAGAAAGCAAAAAGAGATTTGAGGTCAGAGCGAAAGAGTTTTTTGACAACATGCCACCCGATGCTAAAAGAACTTTTGAGCTGCTTCTCTTACTCATTGAATTTTCTACGCTCTTTCCATACTTTAAACCGTTCTCTTCTTTAAGCTACGAAAAAAGAGAGAAAGTAATCAGGAAATGGTATCACTCAAAAATCATGAGGAAAAGAAATATTATAAGTGCTATCAAAGGATTATGCTCTATGATTTATATGAGCATACCGGAAAATATCCCCGAGAAATTAAAAATCGGAGATGAATTATGCTCGGTAGAGTGAGGACAATATTTTGGTGGGAAATTTCAGAAAAAGTTGATATAAAAAATCCTGTTTTATGCATAGGTAATTTTGACGGAGTTCATATAGGGCACAGAAAAGTTGTATCTACCGCCAGAGATTTAGCTCAGAAAATCAAAAAGCCCCTATGTATTATGAGTTTTCTTCCGCACCCAAGATTTATTTTCAGACCAGAAAATTTTTTCATACTCTCGCCCATATCAGAAAAAATAAAAGTTTTTGAGGAACTGGGAGCAGATTACTTTCTTATTGTCAATTTTCTGAAAGTGAAGGATTTTGAACCGGAAGAGTTTTGCGAACTTGTTAAAGAGAAGCTCTCTCCATCAGGAATAGTTGTAGGGAAAGATTTTTCGTTCGGCAAAGATGCAAAAGGTAGAGCAGAAGATATAGAAAAAATTTTCTCAAACGAAGCAGAAGTTATAATTGTAGAACTTGTAAGAGAAAAAGAATCTGACCAAAAAGAAGAAGAACATAAAGTTTCATCTTCTCTCATAAGAAAGCTGATAATAGATGGGAAAGTAAAAGAAGTAAAAAAATTTTTAGGGGAGTTTTATTCCGTAAAGGGGTGTGTAGTAAAAGGGGCAATGCGTGGGAAAAGTTTGGGATTCCCAACAGCAAACATAGCGACGACATTTTTTTTACCACGCGACGGCGTATATGCATGTTTTGTGAGAATTGACTCAAAAACTTTCAAGGGAGTTTGTAATGTTGGGAATCAACCCACATTTGGCTCAAACCGAAGAACACTTGAAGTATTCATTTTTGATTTCAACCAAAACATATACCTCAAACAAATTGAGGTCTTCTTCGTTGAAAGAATCAGAGATGTTATGAAATTCTCTTCACCTTCTGAACTCAAAGAGAGAATAAGTAAAGATGTAGATTTAGCTCTTGCTATTTTAAAAGGTGAGGTCTCTTGAAATAAGCTCTTGCAGACCCGATACTACAAAATCAACAGCAAGCGCAGATATAAAAATGCTCATAAGCCGTGAAACAACGACCGCCCCCGTCTTACCCATAACTCTGTAAAACCACGACATATTTATAAGTATCAGATAGTTTATGACCGAGACAATCAAGATAGATAAGAAAGCTATCAAACTTCCATACTCCTTGACAAGAACAATGCTCAGCGTTATAGCTCCCGGTCCCACAAGAAGAGGAAAAACTATCGGAACTATCCCAGAGCTTTCAGGGTCTATCTTTTCTTCCTCCCACGACCCCCTGAGAAGAATTCTTATAGATATGATAAAAAGTAAAACTCCTCCCGCAACTTTAAATCCAGATAAAGATATATTGAAAATCCTGAGGAAACTATCACCTAAAAATGCGAAGAAGAAGAGGAGAAAAAATGACGCAAAAGATGCCCGCGATAACATCTTTCTTCTTTTCTTCTCGCTCATATTTGAAGAAAGAGAAATGATAATCGGCACATTTCCTATGGAATCAATTATTATAAACAGAGATACCGTTGCTTTAAACAAAGCGAAAAACCATTCACTCCTCGGTAGAGAAAAAAACGACTCCACAATAAAGTTTTATTTTGGGTATAAAATTCAAAAAATACGGTTATTTCAAAATTTGTAAATCTCTGTTGTGAATATATTTTAAAATGAAGATTTCTATGCAGAAGATTTCTTAAACAATTTCGTAAATCCCGCAATAAACGATCTATTAAACTAATCTTTATCTTTGATTTTTAAATTCAAGAGATGAAAATACGGGAAGAGATAATACAACTCGCCGAATCAAAAATATTCCAAGAAGATATATTAAAAATTTCAGAACTCATAACCCAACTTTATGAAGATAAAATAACCGAAATTTACAAGCAAGAGATAGGAGATGTAGATGGTATCTGTCTTTCAGCATTTGGTAGCTTCGGGAGAAAGACCATGGCTCCGTGTTCAGACATAGATTTTATAATCCTTACCTCATCAACAGAAATATCTGATAAATTCAGCAATAGGATATCTTCGTTTATCGCAAAAGTGTGGGATGTGGTCTCAAAGGCAGAATTCTCGGTGAGAACTCCTGCTGAAACAATGAAAATAGCCCTTGAAGATGTAAAAGTTCTCTCATATCTTTCAGATATAAGGTTCATAGCCGGTGATTTAAGGGTCTTCAATCAGCTCATATATATTCTGGAACAAGAAAAGGAGCAACTGAAAATTGACTTCTTCTCAAAAATAGCACAAGATAGAAAAAAGAGGATTTCAAAATTCAAAGTTATGAGCGAACCAGATTTAAAAAAATCCCCTGGCGGATTAGACGATTTCTTCTTCATAAATTCTCTGAGCAAACTGATAACAGATGAGGTCTTTGTATATACCGATGAAATAAAAAGCGATTTCAAAAGAGTTCTTGAAACAAGATTTATACTTCACATATTACAGAAGAGAAATTCAAATGTGATACATTCAGGAATAATTGAGGAGATTTTAAATTTCAAAAAGAGAAAAACAGGAAAAGTTTTCAATCCGAGAGATTTTATGACAAAGATAATCTCCTCAATGCAGAGAATAAAAGTTTATGCAGATATAGCACAAAACTTCGTAAAAAAAAAGATATTTCCTCAACATCCAGAACTCATAACCTCACTCGGTAAAGATTATATATCAGATGGAGAGTTCATTTATGCAGATATAGAAAGCTTCAAGAAGGAACCATGGAGAATGGTTGAAATTTTCAAACTGGCAAAAGAAAATAATTTAGAAATAGCGCCCGAAACCGCATATCAGATGCTGAAAATCAAAAATGTTAACCTCACACACGATCAGAAAGCAAGTGAAATATTCCTTGATATTATGACAGATTTAGGTGGTATAGCAAAAACTCTTATGAAGATGAAAGAACTCGGTGTTCTGGAAAAAATAATTCCAGAATTCTCAAAAGTATCAAATCTATATCAGCTCTTCCCACCTCATATATATCCCGTTGGAACTCATCTGATAAAGTGCGTTGAGGAAACGGAAAAAATCCTCTCTGGAATCAGACCTCAGTATATAGAGATACTCCCGGATTTTGCAGAAATAGATAAGAAGATAATTTTTCTTTCCGCATTCCTTCACGACATAGGTAAGGGTTCAAGGCAAGACCACAGCGAAGTGGGGGAGAAATTAACTGAAAAAATAGCTCAACGACTAGGTATTGTCGGCTACGAGCTTGAAAGATTGAAGTTCATCGTAAAAAATCACCTCTCACTCTCTCACTTCTCCCAAAGGAGAGATATGCACGATACCTCATCTCTTGAGAAATTTGTATCATCCTTCCCAGATAGGATGACTTTGAACACACTTTACATAATAACAATAGCAGATGCCATAGCAACTAATCCATCAAACTGGAACGAATGGAAAGCCCACCTCATTCAAGAAGTTTATTCCAGAGCAGATGAGATGATGAGAAAAGGTCTTGAATACACCGAAGAAGAAAGAATAGATATACTCATGCTTTCTGATGAACTTAAAAACTTCTTCCCAGCAGAAATAGTTGATAATTTCGTATCATCTCTATCTCAAAAGTTCCTTTCTTTCTTCAACTATGATAGATTGTTCAGGTACTCTATGGCTTTCTTAAAAGCTTACACACAACAGAAAGAGTTCATAACATACACCAAAAGAGATGAAGGAGTAATAGAAATAGTAGTGATAGGTAAAGATTCTCAGACATTTATTGCTGAGTGTGCTGGAACACTCTTTCTTTCGGGATTCAATATTCTCTCGCTTTTCAGTGAAAGCGGAGTTATGGAAATGGCAATAAACATTTTCTGGGTACAACCCCCAGATAAGTCAAAAGCAGAAAAGTTCAAAAAGATGTTTTACAGAAGAGACCTGAAAGAAATAATCTTGAAGGTTCAAGAAAAAAGAAAAAATTTCGGAATAGAAATGGGATATGATTCCAAAACAAAAAGATATAGGAGAAAAAAAGAAGATATAGCAATAGTTTTTGATAATAACTTTTCTGAAAACTACACCATAGTTGAAGTTTATTGTTCAGATAGACCGGGTCTGCTTTTTGATATATCTTGTGCTATTTTGTTTTCGGGATTTGAGATATCTGTTGCAAAAATATCAACAAGAGAGAACAAAGTCGCAGATATATTTTATATAAGAGATAGAGCTAAAATGAAAAAGCTATCCGAAGAACAGTGCGCTAAATTAAAAATTGAGATAGAAAAATCTATCACTCAGGGAGTTCAGCTCCCTCTTCAGCTACCAGCACATCTTTGAACTCCTCTGGATTCTCTCTCATTTTCTCAAGGTTCTCTCTTATTTGCGAGAAAACTTCATCAAACTCAACAACTACCGCCCTTTTCCTTTTTATTGGGTTTGCATGCGATACAACCTCTTTGTATATAAATGGATGGGATATGCCGATCTCTTTGAGTTTCTGAACTATCTCTCTGGCTATTTTGTGGCATTCCAAAATAACACCCGCTCTCTCTTCCCTCTTCGGTTTTGCTTCTCTCAGAGGTAGGTCAAAAGGCCAGTCGGTCTTTTTCAATATCGGCTCCCACGAGCTTCCGGAAAATTTTTCATCGTGTTCATAGACCATACCAGTTGTTACAAAGTATATTTCTTCAACAGATTGCATTATCTCATCGTCTGTCTCGGGCTTATCTGGATACATATCGAGCAGTTCGTTATAAATTCGCAGAGCAACATAAGCTTTCTCTTTTATGTTTGGTTGCTTTTCAATATTCAGGTTTATCATCAGCGTAGCGTATTCCCAGGGAATTATGACACAAGGTATTTTCCTTATTCCGAGTTCAAGGCAAGCTAAATACCTGTGCTGTCCATCAAGTATAATGAATTTGTCTTCATCGGGTTTTTTTGCTACAACAAGCGGAACAACAAATCCAACCGTTGAAATTGATTTAACGAGGTTCTTCACATGTGGTTTTGACGGCTTTCTCTGATATACGACTACTTCAAGTTTTTCTACCGATATCTCGGCAATTACTATATCATACTCTTTGTATGGCTCTTTGATAACAAGAACGTTCTTAAATTTTTCTCTTACCTCTTCTATTAATGAGCTACCCAAACTCTTTTTCTCTTCGGTTTTGAAAAGATCACTCATAATTTGTAAATTAATCCCGTTTGTTAAATTTTTGTATTTTATTAAAATCCTATGTTTTAAACTCAACTTGAATAAACAATTTTTCTTTATTTTCTGTTTTAAGATTATTTTTGTGTGTGGAATAATTGGGGTCTTCGGGACTGATGATTCGCTTAAAAATACTATTTTAGGACTTCACGCACTTCAACACAGGGGACAGGAAGGAATAGGTGTCGCCTGGACAGACGGACAAAAGATATACTGCGAGAAAAGGTTAGGATATGTCTCCGAATTTGCTAAAACATTCAAATTAACACAAAGTCCCATATCTGTTGGACACCTCAGGTACTCCACAACAGGAAAATCAGAAAAGAACAATCTTCAACCAATAGTCGTAAATGGTATTGACCTCAAAATTGCAATATGTCATAACGGCAACCTGACAAACTTTTTTAGTTTAAGAAAGTCGCTTGAAGAAGAAGGAGCTGTATTCACGAGTGAAATGGATACAGAAGTCATAGCTCACCTTATAATGAAAGCAAAAGGAGATATAATATCGCGATTGAAATTCGCGCTCTCAAAAGTAAAAGGCGCGTTTTCACTCATCATAATGACTCCCTCTGCACTTATCGCAGTAAGAGATAGCTTAGGTTTCAGACCTCTCTGCCTCGGAAGATTAAAGAACGCATACGTTGTCGCTTCCGAAACATGCGCGCTTGATATAATAGGCGCAGAATTCATAAGAGAAATAGAACAAGGAGAGATCCTCCTCATCTCAAAAGAAGGAATAAAATCAGAAATGCTTGAAAAACCAAAAATAAAAAGAGAATGCATCTTTGAACTGATTTACTTCGCAAGACCTGATTCTCATATCTTCTCCCGCGATGTGTGGCTTGTGAGAAAAGAATTAGGAAAAATGCTCGCAATAGAACAACCCGCAGACGCAGATATAGTCATACCTGTTCCTGACTCAGGACTTTTCGCAGCAATAGGATACTCAGAACAATCGGGAATCCCCTTTTCGTATGGACTCGTAAGAAGCCACTACATAGGTAGAACATTCATAGAACCATCATCACAGGAAAGAGCTTCTGATGTCAGAATAAAACTCAACCCTATAAAAAGCGTCATAAAAGGGAAAAGAATAGTTCTTATTGACGATTCAATAGTGAGAGGAACGACATCAAGAAAAATAGTGAAAATGCTCAAAGAAGCGGGAGCAAAAGAAATTCACATGAGAATTTCATCTCCACCTATAAAATTTCCGTGCTACTATGGTATAGATACACCATCAAAAGGAGAACTAATAGCTTCATCACATTCTGTTGAGCAGATCAAAAACTTTATAGGTTGTGATTCTCTGGGATACCTGAGCGTAGAAGGTATGTTAAAGGTGGTCGGAGATTTTTATGAAAATGGGGGATTTTGCACCGCTTGCTTCACCGGAAACTATCCGATACCGCCAGAAGACGCAGAATTTATATCACAACTACGACTTTTCAGAGATTATTAAAAATTTTCAGACCTAACTTCCTTCGTCTTTTTTTTGCCCGGGCTGGTTTTTCAACTGTGAAACCATAGATTCATCTAAACGAGATTCTGCAACCTTCTGCTTTATCTTCTCAAGAAGCTCCTCCCTGACTATACTTATATCTTTTGGCGCCTCAATACCTATCTTGACACTTCTCCCCTCAATCTCTATGACCTTGACTATTATTTTATCTCCTATTATCAAACTCTGACCCTCTTTCCTTTTCAGAACAAGCATACAAAAAACAACAAAAATAAATTTAAAAATTCCCCGCAAAAAATTGCTCTTTACAAGTTATACGCAAAATCATACACAAAAATCAAGTAAATCAAATTTCTCTATTCATCACATCAGATTAATTACAATAAATTCTTATGATATTTTTAAAAGCGATATTTATATTGTTTTTTTATTCTCTTGAAACTTATGAGGTAAATCCAAAGATAATTTTTGACCCGCTCTTTATAATGCAAACCTTAAAAGGAGAAAAAAAGAAAGTATGGATCACAAAGAAAATTAACAGCAACTTCCCAAAAATAGGAAATCTAACCTTTGCTCCTCAATTCCCCTTACTTATCTTGGAAGAAAAAGAAATAGAAGATAATTTATTGCAGTGCATAAAAAAAGAAATAAAAAACCCCCAAAATTGTTTCAAATATACAAAAGATGATGAAGATATAGTATACATAAGATTCCCGAGAAAATTGAGACCACTTACCGAGGAATTTTCTACACCACAGGATATAAAAAGATTATTCACAAAAATCAAAGAATCGTCCTCTGAAATAGGAGCAAAAGAAGCCAGAGATGTTTTCAGAGTAAGCGGGAAGGGTGTCGCAATCGGAATAATTGACACAGGAATAAGATGGAACTCCGACTTTATCACATACAAAATACGAGATTCCATAACTCGTGATTTCGGAAGTAGCAAGAATTTCTCAAAAATAGCTCTTATATGGGATCAGGAAAACGAAAATTATGAAAACGGATTCACTTATCCCTCAGGTTTTACATACGGATTAGAATGCAAGTTTCCCTCACGAAGAGATTCTTTCTTCGGTAAAAATGAATGTCCTCATACAGATAAAGAAGGTCACGGCTCGCACATAACAGGAATAATGGCTATGGAGGAAGAAAATAGTGGAGAAATAGGGGTATCTCCTTCTGCTCTGTTTATTTTTGTCGCAAGCAGTATGTATGAACCAGATGTCATAGAAGCAGTAAAATATATCTTTTCCAGGGCAGATGAATTTAAGCTTCCTGCTGTTATAAACATAAGTTTGGGCGGGCACTTCGGACCGCACGACGGAACCAGCTTATTTGAGATGGAACTGAAAAAATTTTTAGGAAAAGGGAAAATAATAGTCGCCGCAGCGGGAAACGAAGCAAATAAAAATATCCATATCGGAGGAAAATTCTCCGGAACTGTGTCAGCTGTCGTAGATGTGAGAGGTGATTGCGAGGTTCAGTTCTGGTTCCCATTAGATTCCGGAATATCTCTGAAAGTTGATTTCTTCGGAAACTCATCAGAAGTCAAAAAAGGTGAGAGAAAAATCCTGGTAGATTCTCATCCAAAGATAGCAATCGTTGACTTCGGAGGAGGTGCCGACTTCCCATTCCAGTATCTAGGATACTCTTTCTCTAACTCAAAGGAAGGCGCTGTGTTCGCATCGTCAGAAATTTTTGGACATCAAGCAGTAATATGGCTCAACATACCCGGACAAAAAAGAATAGATGGCTGGATATCCTCAGAC
The DNA here is from genome assembly GCA_002898315.1 of bacterium HR19. Classification (GTDB taxonomy): domain Bacteria; phylum Calescibacteriota; class Calescibacteriia; order Calescibacteriales; family Calescibacteriaceae; genus Calescibacterium. Next base: position 12,441 of record BEHV01000009.1, read on the forward strand.
CCTTCAAACTGCTCTTTCCTAAATCAAGGTGATATAAAACCTACACCAGAGGGAACAATTTCTGTCCCAGGAACAAGTCAAGATATAATAGCAGTAGGTTCTTACGATATATCTTCTGAAAAAGGAAATCTTTCAAGGTTCTCTTCGTGGGGGTTTGAGGAAAGCGAATTTATAAAACCCAATATAGTTGCTCCCGGAGAGATAATCTACTCTTTATGTCCCAACGATGATAGCGCTTTGTGTGGGGGGCGAGGGACATCGCAATCTACCCCCCATGTCTCCGGTGCGGTCGCTCTTGCTCTTGAAAGAAATCCATCTCTCACCCCATCTGAAATAATTCAAGCCCTGTGCAGTGGCGCTAAAAAAGATGATTTCACCGGCTATCAGGCAAATAACAAATGGGGATGCGGGAAACTTTACATCCCATCATTCCTCAGCAGTATAACTCCGCAATCAAAACCACAAAGACAAAAAGATATAAACTACGAAACCTTATACGAAAAGATAGGTGGAAAAAAATACGCGGTTTTATCTATAAATTCTCAAACACCGTTCAGGGTTATATCAGCAGGAAACCAATACTATGATATGGGATGGAGCACAAAACACGAGCTCTACTTTGATTCTTTCCCGCAAAACGTTGAGATTGAATTTGCAGATGGAGAGATAAAGAAACTAAACATACAAACAGGTGGAATAGATGTTGGCACATGCGGATGCTTTGTCTCTGGAAAAAATGCTCTTTTCCCTTTCCTGATTCAAATCCTTCTCATCTTCATAGCAACGAGAATCATCATGATTCTTTTTGAGAGACGAACTTAAATTCGCTAAATCCAACCTGTCCAGCGGTATACATTACCTTTTTGATTATTGAAAAGGGTATTTCTTTGTGAGCTACCAAATTCACCTCCCCCTTGAACTCAACATTTGGATTATACATCTGGATTTCCTGAATTCTATCGTATCTTTTTTTAAGTTCTTCGTAAAGTGAAGGTATGAGGAGCTGGTTAGGAGCTACTCCCTCTATCTGCCCGTTGATTATTCTCGCAACAACTTTTCTTTCAACCATTATTTCATCCCTTGTTACTATAACATTGACATATTCTTTTAAACTTTTGTCTGTTGAAGATACGGGTAAAGAAAGTTTAGGCGAAATTGTTATGTTAGCTTCTGTTGAGGCAGAATAGCTTTTGAGCAGGAATATAATTATTATGACAAACATATCTATGAGATTGACAACATTTAGACCTCCACCTTCTCCCATTTCAGCAGGGTTGAACTCTCCTCCGCCTCTTCTTCTCAAAGCCATTTTTATTTTACCTCCCTTTGAATAATAAATTTAGTAAGAAAGTTTATCAAAGTCAAGAAGAAAAAAAGTTTATCTGGAAGATTTTTGTTCAGGATTTTTTGTCAGCGGAGGAACCTTCAAGTTTTTTTCTTGAACCAATCTATGGTTTTTTTCAATCCGTCTTTAAAAGGCGTTTTCGGTTCCCAGTTCAGAATTCTTTTTATCTTTGATATATCTGGTTTTCTTCTTTTTGGGTCATCTTGCAGAGGCGGTTCAAATACTATTTCAGATTTTGAGCCAATAATCTCTTTTATTATATTTGCTACTTCAAGTACGGTAAATTCTTGCGGGTTTCCCACATTGAACACTTCCCCCGCTAAACCATCTTGAATTGACATCTTGAATATTGCTTCAACGAGGTCTTTTACATAGCAAAAGCTTCTTGTCTGTTTCCCGTCTCCGTATATCCTTATCGGCTGATTCCTGAGGGCAGATGATATAAAAGAAGGAATGATTCTTCCATCATCCTCTCTCATTCTCTCACCATAGGTATTGAATATTCTTGCGATTCTCACATCAACTTTATGTTCTCTGAAATAAGCCATAGATAGGGCTTCGGCAAACCTTTTCGCTTCATCATAAACCCCTCGTGGTCCAACAGGATTGACATTTCCCCAATATGTTTCAGTTTGAGGATGCACAAGTGGGTCTCCATACACCTCGGAAGTTGAAGCCAAAACATATCTTGCTTTCTTTTCCTTTGCGAGTCCAAGAGTGTTCAGAGTTCCAATAGAACCAACCTTCATCGTGTGTATAGGGTTTTTGAAATAATCTTTGGGCGATGCGGGAGAAGCAAAATGCAAAATAACATCTATCTTGCCACTAACATATATAAAGTTCGTCACATCATACTTTATGAAACGGAAATTCGGATTTTCAATAAGGTTAGAGATATTCTCTGGTGAGCCAGTGATGAAGTTATCCATTCCTATAACATAAAAATCCTCTTCAAGAAATTTTTCCGCAAGATGGGAACCTATGAACCCCGCTACTCCCGTTATAAGCACTCTCATCAGCCCAATCTCCGAAACCGATGGAAAATCCTCTACGTTTTAATTTAATTAGAACATAAACTCCTTTGAAAAAAAGACATCTTTATCAAGCAAAATTTTTTCAGTATTTGAAGTTTTTTATAAGTTGTATGATTGTCTGGTATGTTTCTCTGAGCTCGTTCATTCTCTGAAGGATTGAGTTGAGGAGACCCTTAGATTGTTCAAGCATATCAGACACAGAGGTTATACTTCTTGAAATCTCCATCGCAGCTCTTTCCTGCTGGGTAAAAGCGGTTGAGATTGAATTTATCTGGTCTTTTATCTTTACAAAATCCTGAGACATTCTCTGGAGCAAGGAAGCACTTTGAGATGCTTTTTTAGATTTTTCTTCAACAATTGATGAGCTTTCCCTTATTTCTTTTGTAGCTTTTTCCATATCTTCACCGAACCTTGAAACTATCTGGGTTATTTCTTTTGCTATCTGTGATGTTCTTCCTGCAAGTTTTCTCACTTCTTCTGCAACAACCGCAAAGCCCTTTCCGTGCTCTCCTGCTCTTGCCGCTTCTATTGAGGCGTTCAAAGATAAAAGGTTGGTCTGATCTGTAATATCCATTATAGAAGACACAAAATCTTTTATTTTCTTCTGATTTTCCGCAATACCTTTTATGACATCTGAAATTCTGTTCATTCTCTGGAAGACCTCCTCAATCCCTCCGAGAGCCAACATAATTTCTTTACTACCTTCTAAAAATTTCTTTCCAGAATCATCTGTAAAATGTGCTATCACATTAAGGTTATTGACCGCTTCTTGAATTGAAGATGAGAACTCCTCAGCTGCGGTTGATATCCTTGCTATCTCATTTATCTGAACAGATATATTCTTGTGAAATTCCTCCACCAGTTTCAGGTTTTCATCTACGAAAATTTTCAACCTGTCTATAACGCTCATCACTTCGGCTATTATTTGTCTCAGCTTATCTAAAAAAAGATTGAAATTTCTTGATAGCTCTCCTATTTCATCGTTTGATTCAACATGAATTCTTTTTGTAAGGTTGCTCGCTCCCTTCGCAATCTCGCCCAAACTCCCAGAAACCCTCTTTATATGCTCAGATATCCTGACAGAATACAAAAATCCTATAATTGATATGAAAATCATAGATAGAACAACTGCAAGAACAATAGATAAATTCTGAAATCTTATTATCTTCCCTATCGCATCAGAGTAATTGGTTTTTAACCTCTCATATCCATCTTTTATTTTGACAAAGTTATCAGATACAGAAGATAAATCCTCTGGTTTCAGCTCCGGCTGATTACTGATTTTCTCTATATTTTGTCTGAGGTTTTTTACGCTTTCATCTAATCCGTCAAGTTTCACACCCATGCTCTTGATTTTCCCTATGCTTGTTTCTAACTCTTCAAAAAGCGGGATAGCATCTTACAATTTCTGAGGGGCAGAAAACTTCACAGCGGTATCTATTGCTTTACCAACTTCTGAAATGTTGCTTCCGACCAGAATAACCTCACCGTAGTTCGTAGCCATTTTAGATATTCTTTGACCACTCAAAAATACGAAAAGCCCAGAAGCAAAAAAGAAAATAGAACCAAGAACAAAACCCAAAATAATCTTTGCCCTGACACTCAAATTTAAATCAAAAGGAATAAAATCTGCCTTCATATAAGAGAATTTAAGAATTTTGTTGAATTTTTGTTCTGAAATTTTTCATCTATGCCAGATTTCAGTAATTAAACAAAAAATATCATCAAACAGCCTGAGAACATTAAAATCTATATTTTGTTTTGCAGAAATGATAGAAAAAATACTCGCAAAAATAATAGGGACAAAAAACGAAAGAGAGATAAAAAGAATAAAAAATAAGTACCTTTCAAAGATAAACTCATTAGAGGAAGAACTTGATAAACTCACAAACAAAGAACTGAGAAAGCTTGCACTTGAATATAAAGAGTTTGTAAGAAATGGAGAGAAAAACACAGAAGAAATTCTGCCAGAATACTTCGCAATTGTGAGAGAAGTGTCAAAAAGAGTCCTCGGAAAAAGACACTTTGATGTCCAGATAATAGGTGGAGTTGTCCTTTATGAAGGTAAAATAGCAGAGATGAAGACAGGAGAAGGGAAGACACTCGTCGCAACACTACCTCTCTCACTCATAGCACTTGAAGGAAGAGGATGCCATCTTGTCACAGTAAACGATTACCTTGCAAGAAGAGACGCTATGTGGATGGGTCCTATATACAAGTTTTTGGGACTTGAAGTAGGAGTTATAAACCAGCTTGAAGTATCTTATAAAGTTGAGTGGCAGTTTCCGGAACTTGCTGAAAAAGCAATAGAAGAGAACATAAGAGCTTGGCCAGAAGGAAATATAATCAACGACCCGCTTCCATCAGAAAAAATAAATATGGAAGCTATAAGCGCATTCCAAACGACTCTTGTGCCCGCATCAAGAAAAGAAGCATACCTTTGCGATATAACTTATGGAACTAATAATGAGTTTGCCTTTGATTACCTCAGAGACAATATGAAATTTTCAATAGATGAGATAGTCCAGAGAGAACTATACTATGCGATTGTTGATGAAGTTGATTCAATTTTAATAGACGAAGCAAGAACACCCCTTATAATATCTGGACCAGCCGAAGAAGATGTATCTTTATACTATGAAATAGATAAAGTGGCAAGGGCTTTGAAAAAGAATGATGATTTTGATGTTGATGAAAAAACGAGGCAGGTTCTACTGAAAGAAAAAGGAATATCAAAAGCAGAAAAACTTCTTGGTATTCATAACTTGTATGATCCGGTGAACATTGAGATTTTGCATCACCTCATTCAAGCTCTTCGGGCTCATCACCTTTTTCACAGAGATGTAGATTATGTTGTCAAAGATGGCAAAGTGATAATAGTTGATGAATTCACAGGAAGGTTAATGCCGGGAAGGAGATGGTCAGATGGGCTACATCAAGCAATAGAAGCAAAAGAAGGATTGAAAATAGAAGCAGAAACACAAACCCTCGCTTCAATTTCTTTCCAGAACTATTTCAGAATGTATAAAAAGCTCGCCGGAATGACAGGAACCGCGGAAACAGAAGCTCTTGAATTCAAAGAAATATATAACTTAGATGTTGTAGTTATTCCAACACATAAACCGATGATAAGAGTAGATTACGACGATGTTGTCTATCTCACACAAGAAGAAAAATTTGAAGCTGTTGTCAATGAGATAGAAGAAAATTGGAAAAAGGGGAGACCTGTTCTTGTCGGAACCACATCAATAGAAAAAAACGAAAAGCTATCGGAGATGTTGAAGAGGAGAAGGATTCCCCATCAGGTTCTTAATGCAAAAAATCACGAGAGGGAAGCTTACATAATCGCACAGGCGGGAAGGTTAGGAGCAGTAACAGTAGCAACAAACATGGCAGGTCGCGGAGTAGATATAATTTTAGGTGGAAACCCTGAGATGCTTGCAAGACAGGAGGTAGGATTTGACGCTCCCCCAGAAGAATATGAAAAGGCACTCAAAAAATATGAGGAAATATGCAGAAAAGAAAGGGAAAAAGTCATTCAACTCGGCGGACTTCATGTTATAGGAACAGAAAGACACGAATCAAGAAGAATTGACAACCAGCTCAGAGGAAGGTCGGGAAGACAGGGAGACCCCGGTTCATCAAGATTTTATGTCTCACTTGAAGATGACCTTATGAGAATATTCGGCTCGGAAAGAATAGCTCCCCTGATGCAAAGGTTCGGAATGAAAAGAGGAGAGCCGATTCAACATAGATGGGTGACAAAAGCAATTGAGAACGCTCAGAAAAAAGTAGAAGCGTACAACTTTGAACTCAGAAAACATCTCCTTGAATACGATAATGTGATGAACAAACAGAGAGAAATAGTATACTCTCTGAGAAGAAGAATTCTTGCGGGAGATAATCTTGAAGAGATAATCTTTACGATGATCGGAGATGTTATATCTTTGCTCGTTGAAAAATATTTCCCGAAAAAAGGAGAGGTAGATATAGATGGTTTCAAGAAGGAATTTGAAAGCATCTTCGGTTTTCCACCCGAAATAGATTATGATGAGATTGAGATTTTAAAAGAAAGTTTAATTGAAATTGCAACATCTAAATACAAGGAGAAGATGTCAGAGTTAGATGTTGAGATCTCATCTAAAATTGAGCAGTTCATTTTACTTTTCACTCTTGATTCACTGTGGAGAAGGCATCTTTATGCGATGGATCAGTTGAGGGAAGCCGTGAGCATGAGAGGATACGGATACCTTGACCCTCTTGTTGAGTACAAAAAAGAAGGGTTTTTCCTCTTTGTTGATATGATGAACAACTTCAAAAAATCTGCTCTATCAAAGCTGTTTACATTCAGGTTAGAGCGTGAAAAAGAGGAAGAGGAGAGGGAACTTGAGAGAATGTGGGAGTTCATGGCAGAAAGATATTCAAGAAATATAAGGGTTCGCGCTCAGCATGACGGGAGAACAAATCAGCAAAGTTTTCAAAGATATAATCAGGGAATAGCAAGTAGCGGTCCCGGTTTAGCGCAGGTCCAGGGAACAGCAGTAGGTAGTCCATATCAGTCAATATCTGCAAAGAAAATTGGGAGAAACGACCCGTGTCCCTGTGGTTCAGGCAAAAAATACAAAAAATGCTGTGGTAGGAACGAGTAAATTGACATCTCTTTTCAAAATCTGAAGAGTTTCTGCGGAGCTGTGGACTTGAACATTAATCCAAAACAGGAAAAAGATAGAGTTTTATTTTTCCTACCTTTTCTCTTGAACGAGTAAGCAGGGAAAGAGACTTTGAAAGGATTTGCGTGAGCCGTCAAAATGGCTCCCCGGGCAGGACTCGAACCTGCAACCCTGTGCTTAACAGGCACACGCTCTGCCAATTGAGCTACCGGGGAGTGTGAAAACCAATAAAAAATTATAAACAAAAAATCAAGAAAAAACAATTTTTAAAAAAAACAACTCCCACCCCCATACAAAACTCCACAAAAAACCAAAACTAAAAAATCACCATTATCTTTTTACCAACAATGATAAGAATCAAAGTCAAAAAAATTCTTGAAGATGCAAAAATACCTGCATATTCAACAAGCGGTTCAGCGGGACTTGACCTCTTCTCATCAGAAGAAACCGAAATACCCCCAAAAAGCTGGAAACTCATAAGAACAGGAATATCTGTTGAAATCCCACCGGGATACGAAGGTCAGGTCAGACCAAGGTCGGGACTCGCACTCAAAGGTATTACCGTCCTCAACACCCCAGGAACCATTGACTCAGATTATAGAGGAGAAGTAAAAGTCATACTCATAAATCTATCAGATCAAACATTCAAAGTGGAAAAAGGAATGAAAATAGCACAACTTGTAATCTCAAAATACGAAAAAGTTGATGTTGAAATTTCAGACGAACTTTCACAAACAGAAAGAGGAGAAGGTGGATTCGGAAGTACAGGACTATTCTGAACTTAACCATCTATACCCCAAAACCAATAACTATCACCATCAAAAACTCAAATAATCATCAACTTTCCTTAAAAAAGCAAGTAAAGGTTCATATCTGTAAACCCTACTTTCAGTCATACCTGAACCATAAATTTCAGGTTTTCTCTCAGTATCAATCAAATTCATCTTCTCTTTCTTCAGCTCATCGCTCTGAATATAACCTTTTTCATCCATCTTCATTATGAGTTTTCTAACCTCTTCATCTATGAACGAACGCCCATATATCCTCTCACAGAATCTCAAGAATTTGAAAACTTTAAAAGGATTGAACCACTCAAAAAACTTCTTCCGAAAAAGCTCAACGTCTTTTAACTTCAACTTTTCTAATCTCTCATACTGAACCTGAAACTTCGGATTCTCCCTCAGAAAATCAAAAAATATATCAGGTGGATTTTCTATATTCTGAATTATTTCCTCTAAGGCCTCAAAAGAACTAAAATTCCACACTTTTTCAATCCTATCTCTGTTTCCCGAAACAAAAAGATGTATCTCTTTACCTGTACCGAACGGAGTTCTCAAAGATGGTTCGGCTTTCGGGAAAACATAAACTCCCGGCACCTCAACCACATCTGAAAACAGCATAACTTTCTGCAAAAAATAGAAATCTTCCCCGGCTTTTCGCACACTCATTCCCATGCTCACAACATAAACCAAAGCTCTGAAAGCAAAAAGAGAACCAATAGGATAGAAAGCATTCTTATACCCGCAAACTCTCAGAGAATTTTTCCAATACCTCAAAAATAGTTCCCAAACTATTCCTGCTTCCTTTACATCTTCTCTTTCGGAAAACCTGTGAGCAAAAGACATTATTCCAAAATCAGCTTCCCTTAAATCAACAAAATCAAGAGCAGAAAAATAGTTTTTTGAAACTGTTGAATCCGAATCAAGAGAAAATATAAACTTCCGATGTAAAAGCTCATAAAGTTCGTCTTTTCTTTTGCACTTTTTGGAAATTGAGCATATCGCTTCATCCATAAGAACTCTTCTTGCAAAACCCACTCCTGCAACATTTTTTGGAACGGACCTTATATGCCTTACCTCAACCATCAGATTATCTCGTTCATATCTTTTGGATACACGCAAAAGCTCTTCAAAAATTTTTCTGTTTTCCTCTTTTATATTTTCACACGCATCTTCTGATTCATTCAGTAAAACCGCCACAACCACATTTTTGCCAAATGTATCACACTCCGAAACAGATTCAAGAGTTGAAAAAATCTCACGATCAGCCATAACAGGAATAGCGACAAAAATATCAAAGTCCCTTTCAATCCCCAAACATATATGCCGGGAGATTATCTCCGATACATTCTTTTCAAGTTTTTCCCGACTGGTAGTAAATCTTCTATGCATAATGTTTTTTATTGTTCGGCAAGTTTTTTAAGCTCCGAAAGTATATTCAAAGCTTCAACGGGAGTGAGCGAGTTTATATCTATTTTTTTCAACTCCTGTCTTATCGGGTCAGATTTATATGTTGAAGCAGAGAAAAGAGAAATCTGCAAAGGTATTCCTGAAATCTTTTTTATAACATCTCCTATTTTTCCCTGTTCAAGAGCAATAAGAATTTTTTCAGCTTTTTGTATTATTTCATCTGGTATTCCGGCGAGGCGAGCGACATCTATTCCCCAAGATTTTCCGGCAGGACCTCTTTTTATCTTTCTCACAAAAACCAAATTTCCACCTATTCTTTCAGCAGAAAAATGCATATTTTTTATACCTTTGAGGTTCAGTTCAAGAAAAGAAAGCTCGTGAAAATGAGTTGCGAAAAGACATCTTACCTTTCTTTTATTTATAAATTCAGCAGTAGCCCAGGCAATAGATATACCATCAAAAGTTGATGTTCCCCTGCCGACCTCATCAAGAAAAACGAGCGACTTTTCTGTCATACTTTTGAGTATCTGAGATAATTCCTCCATCTCAACAAAAAAAGTGCTCCTCCCTCTTGCTATATCATCCGACGCACCGGTTCTGAAAAATATCTTGTCTGCTATGCCTATTTTAGCTTCTTTTGCTGGAACAAAACTACCAACCTGAGCAAGAAGAGTTATAAGAGCACATTGCTTTAGAAAAACTGATTTCCCCGCCATGTTTGGACCGGTTATAATCCACATAAAATCATTTTCATCAAGTTCAACTGAGTTTGGAATAAACTTCTCGTCTTTGAGCATAAGTTCTAAGGAAGGATGTCTTCCCTCTTTTATGTAGAGAACCTTTTCATCTGTAATTTGCGGTTTGACCCAGTCATATTTAAAAGCGGTCTGAGCAAAAGAAAATATGACATCTAACAGAGCTATTGCTCTTGAAGCTTGGAGCAAATCAACACAAAATCTCTGCAGGTCTTCTATAAGCTGATTATAAATCTCCTGATTGAGAGCTTTTTCTCTTTCAGAAGCAGAGGAGATTTCAACCGCAATTCTTTCAAGTTCTTCTGTGGTAAACCTTTCAGCGTTTGCGAGCGTCTGCTTCCTCTTGAAATAACCCGGAACTTTCCCAAGATGAACCTTTGAAACCTCTATGTAGTATCCGAAAACCTGATTATATCCTATCTTCAAAGGGATACCAGTTCTTGCTCTTTCTCTTTCTTCATACTCTATGAGAATTTTCTCGGAATTCTCTTTTATCTCTCTTACTCTGTCAAGCTCTTGTGATATACCTTTTTTTATCGCTCCATCTTGTGCTTTGAGCGGCGGTGGTTCAACTATATACCTTTCCACAATATCTACAAACTCCCAGAGGTCTGGAATATCATCGGATAACTTTCTTATCAGTTTTGATGAGAATTCGCTGAGTTTATCTTTCGTAGCCATTGTTTTTTTTGCTGATTCTTTCAGAGAAACAAGTTCTTTCGGATTAATTATTTTTCTCATCAATCTTATCGCTAATCTCTCCATATCTGCAATTCCTTCAAGGTCAATCTCTTCATACGCTTTTTTTGAAATCACCTCTTCAACCGCGTCAAGTCTTTCTCTTATCTTTTCTATATCTGCAAGAGGAGAACTTATGATGTTTCTGAGCTTCCGCTTACCCATAGGTGTCTTTGTGCTGTCTAATACCCAAAGCAAACTTCCTTTCTTTCCCTCATAGGTTTTGAAAACATCAAGGTTATCAAGAGTTCTTGAGTCAATCTGGACAGCCCACGAATCGTCTTCAATTTCTGGTTTCTCAATCCTTATCTCTATATCTTTTATGTTCTCCCTTATATATTTTATGAGAGAGGCAAAAGGAACTTTCAGGACATCTGTGATAGAATCAAAGTTTTCAGCCAAAATTTCTCGCACTTCGGAATCATTTGGAAAGTCAATCTTCGTGAATTTATACTCCGGGAAAATATTCACATCACTTAGTATCTCTCTTGGAGAAATTTTTCTTATGAGTTCGCTTAACTCAAAATCATCTCTTGCTATTTTAGCTTTCACCTCACCGGTCGTTATATCTGCCCAGATTACAATACGCCCCCTTATAACCGCAATAAAATTGTTCTCATCTGGGGAGACAAAACTCAACTCGGTCACAAGTCCCGGAGTTATAACTCTCACAACACCCCTTTTGACTATGCCCTTTGCTTTTGATGGGTCTTCAAGTTGCTCACATATCGCAACTTTAAAACCTTCTTTGACGAGACGAGAAATATAAGATTCCGCTGCGTGATGCGGAAACCCAGCCATAGGAATTGAACCATCTTTTGATGTCAAAACAATGTCAAGAGTTCGCGAAGCAATTACAGCATCTTCAAAAAAGAGTTCGTAAAAATCTCCTATCCTGAAAAGCAAAAGACAATCGGGATACTCCGATTTTATCTGAAGGTATTGCCTCATAGCAGGAGTCAATCTCTCAAAACCTTCTTTCCCTCCCCTATCCATAAAACACAAATAATTTATTCGTTTTTTCATTCTTAGGAAATTTTGAAATTTATATTTTCTCAAATATGAGTGAGCTTGAAAGAGAAATGAAACTTCTGGAGTCAATTCTCTCTCCTTACTTCAAAATAACAAAAAAAGGAGCGGATTACCTTGTAGCTGAAAAAGATGGTGAAAAACAATTCTGGACTGCGAAGATAAACTTCCCAACCCCGGCTTCTGTTGAGATTCTCGCAGGAGAAGTAATATCAATAAAACCCAAGAGCGTTTTTGTTGTCTCACAGTTTGAAGATTGGCAGACCGCATTAACCGACTCCCTCAAAGAAAAAGGATTTTCATGCGAAGTCCAGAGAATATCACCCATAGATATAGGAGCCATGACCGCAGGGTTTCTTCCTTTCTCTGAACACATAGGAGTCGCAGTGAATAACCTTGAAGAAGCGGAGAAGAAATTTGAAGAAGTCCTTGGCGTAAAACCTTCGGGAAGACACAGAGTAGAAACAGAAGGTCTAACTGCCTCCTTTATCTGGGTTGGCTCAACAAGAATAGAGCTTTTAGAACCTTTTTCCAGCGACTCCGCAGTAAAATCATTCCTTGAAAAAAAAGGAGAAGGAATACACCACATAGCAGTACAAGTTGATGAATTTGACAGAAAATTAGAAGAACTGAAAAACAAAGGTTATAGAATAATTGGACCAAGAGTAGGAGCGACAGGGAAGAGAGTTTTCTTCATACATCCAAAAGATTTCCTTGGCATACTCCTTGAAATAGTTGAAAAAGGTTATAGAGAAAGAGCTTTTGAAGAATAAGAGTTTCCTTTGTGGATTATGTTTTGACTTTATTCGTTCTTATTGAGGTATTTTTCAACTTCTTCTCTCACCCTTTCGGCTTCTACCTCTTTTTTCTCTTTGGTCAACCTGTTGATTATTTCTACTTTTCCCTTATCTTTCAGTAGCTTTCCTACGACGATTTTTATCGGCGCTCCCCAGAGGTCGCAATCTGCAAATTTTTCTCCGGGACTTATATCATCTCTATCATCAAGAAGCGATATATCTTTTAGTTCAGAGTAAATTTTGAATGTGGTCTCCGCTATAAGCTCATCTCTGATATTGACCGGTATTATATGAACCTTGAAAGGAGCAATCTCTGGGGGAAACGCAACCCCTTTTTCGTCTCCAAACTTCTCAACAATAGATGCGAGAACTCTTGAAACACCTATACCATAGCACCCCATAACAACATATTTTTTCGTCTTGTCTTTATCTGTATATGTCAGCTCCATAGGTTCAGAGTATTTTGTCCCAAGATAAAAAACATGCCCGAGTTCAAGACCCTTTTTTTCTCTCAACTTTCCTACTCTGCATTTTGGGCATATATCACCTTCCTCCGCAAGAGAAATATCTGCAATCTCCTTTACAGGAAAATCTCTTATGGGAACAACATTTATGTAGTGGTAGTCGTCTTCGTCAGCTCCTGCAACTCCATCTTTGCAGTAAAGAACAGTTCTATCAACGATAATCCTTCCCCTGTATCTTAAAGGTCCGATAAAACCTTTGCCTGCACCAAATATGCTTCTTACGTCGCTCTCATCTGCGAGTTCAAAATTTTCACCTATGTATTGGGTGAGTTTATCTTCTGAAATCTGTCTGTCTCCCCTGACAAGGCAAAGGGCATAATTCCCGCTTTGAGTTTTTATGAAAAACGATTTTATTATTTTTGAAGTCGGGATATTCAAAAACTTCGCAAGCTCTTCCACTGTGGTCGTCGCAGGAGTATGAACTTTCTTTTTAGGAGCTTCTGACTGATTCTGCGCTTCTTTTATGAGTTCTCCCATGAGTTTATCAACATCTACAAAAAAACTTGATATTTCTTTTTTTGATATGAAGTTGCATTTTTCACACTCCATTATTCTGTCTTCGCCATAATCTGTAAGGAATATGAATTCATGTGAGAATTTTCCCCCAATAGCACCCACCGCCGCTTCAACGGGAATAACATCAAGGTTCAACCTCTCAAAAATCCTCTCGTATGCTTTATAAAACTTCCAGTATGTATTTTCTGCTTCTTCTTCATTTCTGTCAAATGAGTATGCGTCTTTCATTATGAACTCTCTTGCTCTTATAATCCCAAAGCGCGGTCTCGCTTCATCTCGGAACTTCGGACCAATCTGGAACAAAGAAAAAGGTAAATCCCTCCATGAATTCACAAAAAATCTCACAAGGTCTGTGATAATTTCTTCATGAGTCGGAGCAAGACAGAACTCTCTTTCATTCCTGTCTTTGAACCTTATGAGTTCTTTGCCATAAACATCCCATCTTCCTGTCTCCTTCCAGAGTTCAGATGGGGTCATAACAGGGAGTCGGACCTCATAGCAGTTTATTTTTGCCATCTCCTCCCTTATCACATCTTCTATTTTTTTCAGGACTTTAAAACCGAGTGGTGAGAAATCATAAATTCCTGATGCTACTTTTTTTATGTATCCACCTTTTGTAAGAATAAAATGGCTTTTTGATTCCGCATCTTTCGGCGGTTCTTTCAGCGAAAAAATAAAAAACTCCGAAACTTTCATCGTAATAATATGTAAGACATCACACTAACCCGTGTTTATTTTTGAATTGTTTTTACTGATTTCACTTGCCTATTTTTATTTCCCTCAGCTTTTTGGGTTCTTCTACGGTCATCACTTCTCCCGAAACCTTGAATAGAATCAACCCTTTTCTTTTTGCGTATTTTTCCAATCCTTCTCCAAAGGTCATCCCAGCTATAGCTCCACCTTTCTCTCCTTCTTCTTTTTCTTCTTCTTAAAGAAGTTGTACCAAAATTTTTCCCGCGAAGATGCTAAAAACCCTCTACAACCGCCATAGAAAAAAAATTTTATCTTGTGGAAATCTCACAATCTGTTTTTAAATTTAAAGAAGAATGGAAATAAAGGGCACAACAAAAGTAAAAGATTTAACAGTTGAAGAACTCAAAACTTTGATATTAGAAATAGTCAAAGAAAGTATTGAAGACATAATTGAAGATATTTTGGCACTTTCAAGTGAAGAATATCTGCGCTCAATTGAAGAAGCAAGAAAAGATTATAAAGAGGGAAGAATAAAACGAATTGAGGAAATAGATGTATAAAATAATTTTTACTCAGAGAGCTCTGAAAGATTGGGAAAAACTTAGTAGAGAAAATCAAAACAGAATTGCTAAAAAACTTAAAGAATATGCCGAAGAACCTCTTAAATATGCAAGGAAGTTAATAAACCCAAAAATAGGAACATACAGATTCAGAATAGGTGATTACAGAGTCATATTTGATGTTAATGGAGAAAATATAGTAATTTTGAGAATCGGCCATAGAAAAGAAATTTATAAATGACCAAATCTCATAGATAATTTTACCTATTCAAGTTCGTCAAAACAAAAATTATGTGGTTTGTGATTGTTCTGCTTCTTCTGAGGGCTATGCCCTCTTTTCCTTATGCTTTTTTGAATTCCCGCACCACCTGACCGAGTTCCCTCGCAAGTTCAGGAATTTTTTTGCACCAAATAAAAGAGCAATTATAAGAAATCCAAATCCTGCCATCTTTTTTTCACTTCCTATGAAAAATTTAACAAGCAGAAAATATTTTTCCCGAGTTCGCACACACAAGGAATTTTACTTACGATTGATTTTACTTACCTCGGCGCATACCTATTTTTATTTCCCTCAGCTTTTTGGGTTCTTCTACGGTCATCACTTCTCCCGAAACCTTGAATAGAATCAACCCTTTTCTTTTTGCGTATTTTTCCAATCCTTCTCCAAAGGTCATCCCAGCTATAGCTCCCCACAAAGTATAACCCTTGGAATCCTCTCCCATAAAAAAATCAAAGTTTCTCATGTCTTCAAGAAGGTCATCTACATCTCGGGACCCCGCATGAGTTTTCGCAGATACAAGAAGAACTACTTTTTTGTCCTGCGACACAACAAGAGTATCATATTCCGCATTTTTCCCATTCTTTGAGACATTCAGGCGGCGGTGAACACTGATTTCTGAAAGCCCTTTTTCCCTCATGAATTCTTCAGCAGATGGTGAGACCATACCCTCCACAAATCTGCCCCAGCTATCTGTGAGTTTATTCACCTTCTCATCGGTTTTTCTCAGTTGCTCGTCTGTTTTTCTCAATTGTTCGTCTGTTTTTTCAATTGTTCATCTGTTTTTTTCTGCGCTTCTTTGAGTTCTCTTATCTGCTCAGTTGTTTCCTTCTGAAATTCCCTGAGTTCTCTTATTTCAACGGCGATTTTTTCCACTAACCTCTCAACCCTTGATAACCTGTCGTTTTTCTTTGAGGGCATATATTTATTTTATTCTGATTTGATTTGAATTTCAAATCAATTGAAAATAGTAGCTTTCTCGGCTTTTTTCCTTTCAAAATCTTTTTGTGAAAATTTTGACACCATTACACTGAAAATCTTCGGTCTGCAAAACTGCAAAACAAAAAAACCTCTCCTCAAATATTTATGCTATTTTGAAAGATATAATGGAAAAACTCTACAAAATAAGCGTTTTCCTCCATATCCTTGGATTCGCCTTCTGGGTAGGTGGAATGATGTTTATTTCATTTATCATACGACCCGCAATACAAAAAATGGAAAGTTATCCCGCTATCCTTGAAAAAATCGCAACATATTTCAGCAAAACAACATGGTTTTTTATAGTTGATTGATCGACTTTTGATTTATTTACCGAATTGTTTTGACACAACTATTTCAAGAGATGGTGTAATACAGCAGGAAGAAAAGGTGGTAAAGGTGTTATAAAGGACGGGACCAAATCAAAAACAATATAAGCATCTTATCTTTAAAATCCTTAATGTATCACTTTATTAGATTAACACGAAATCAAAATAACATGACATAAGCAGCAGTTGAAAGTTGGTAAATTAACTATAAGATTTTTTCCAAAATTAAAGTCCAGCTGTTTTTATTATGATGCCTCAGTGCAATACACCTTTGTTTGCTTTCATTTATCCATTTTTCCAATTCTTGTCGGGATAAGAAATGTGTTATTGGCGCATTCATCTGATCATAAACAATATTTTGTATCTCTTTAAACGGGAATTTAGAAATATAATCCAAGTAATCTTTGTAAAAGACCTTAACTGGCATCCTTGAAATAAGGTAAACTAAAATAGAGGGCGGGAGCGGGAAAGACATATAATAAAGTATCTCAGGTTTTATTTTTGAAAGTATTTTCTTCCTCAGAGGTTCAAAATATTTTATAATCCAATCATTCCCCTCTTGCGCGTATATCCAAATTATTAATATTCCTCTTTTAAATAGAACCGAAGTTAATGATTTGAACCCTTCATAAGGGGAAGGTAAATGATGTATTACCCCTATTGAATACACAATATGAAAACATTTCTTAAAGGGTAAAGAGCTAATGTCACCTTGAACTATGTGAACATTTTCTAAATGTTCCGTATTCATATAAGCTACCTCTACAGAATCACTAATATCTAACCCTATTACTTCTTTTGCGCCAAATTTTTGAACTTGGATAAGATGTCTCCCTTTACCACATCCTGCATCAAGAACTACTTTATCTTTGAAATTTTCTGGTTTGAAGGGATATATCCATTTCTAAAAATTGCTTCTCATATAATTCAAAGATATGTTTGTGTAACTTCCATTCCACCCCGAACCTCATCGCAATTTTTCTTTTTTCGTTTGATAGATTTTCTCGATCCAAAATTCGCGGTATTCCTCTATAAATAGGATAAACTGCTTGGCAATTCTCACAAACTAAACTACCTTCAATTATCTTTTCTTTGTCCCTTTTCTTTGAATATAACTGAAAAACTGATTTACACTTTGGACAAGAAAGGAACTTAAGGAGCCTTGGTCTCATAATTAGAAAATATTTTTGTAAGTAAAATGTCTTAATAACTTGCAGGAAAATTGAAACCGGCATTTCTTACTTTTTTCTACTTCTTAAATTAAGTTTCAAAAATTAAACAGATATGGAAAAGGTGTACAAAATATCCGTTCTCCTACATATATTGGGATTTTCATTGTGGTATGGGGGAATGTTGTTTATCTCCCTGATTTTGCTCCCGTTTATAAAAACAAAAAGCGATTACCCCGATATACTTGAGAAAATAGCAAAAAGGTATAGCAACATAACATGGTTTTTTATTTTTCCTTTAATGCTCGTCACAGGTTTTATAAATGCTTACGCGAGAACCGGAACGATAAACCCACTCCTCTGGTCCGAATACACAAACGGCAAATACATAGTTTTAAAGCTCCATCTTTTCTTTCTTATCATCATACTAAGCGCTATACATGATTTCTGGTTAGGACCAAAAGCGGTAAAACTCATGCGGGAAGGAAAAAAAGAAAACATGAGGAAAATTTCAGGTATAATAGGAAGAATAAATTTTATCCTCGCTACACTGATGCTCATATTCGGAATATCAACAGTGCGAGGATGCTTATGAAAAATTACAAAAAATAAAAATAAAAATTAAATATGAAACGGGAGGGAGAAAAATGAAGAAAAATAAAGACAGCAAAAAAAATGAATTTGAAGGCAACTGGGTAGCACTTATAACACCATTCAAAGATGGAAAAGTAGATGAAAAATCATTCAAAAAGCTTATAGATTTTGTGATTGAAAAAGGATGCGACGGAATAGTGCCGTGCGGGACAACAGGAGAAGCAGCTACACTTGACTACGACGAACATATAAGAGTCATAGAACTCGCTCTTGAATTTGCAGACCGCAGAGTAAAAGTTATGGCGGGAACCGGCTCAAACTCTACAAAAGAAGCAATAGAACTCACAAAAGAAGCAGAAAAAAGAGGAGCTGATGCTGTCCTCCTTATCGCTCCATACTACAACAGACCTACTCAAAAAGGACTTTACGAACACTTCAAAAAAATAGCGGAAGAATGTCAAATCCCGCAATTTCTCTATAATATCCCCACGAGAACCGCCGTAAATATTGAAGCAGAAACAACTTTAAAACTCGCTCACGAGTGCAAAAACATAAAAGGAATAAAAGAAGCTTCTGGGAACATCAAACAAATTTCAGAAATAATAAAAGGAGCCCCCGACGGATTCTGCGTCCTATCAGGAGATGATATAATGACACTACCCATAATGGCAATCGGAGGAAAAGGTGTCATCTCCTCCACAGCAAACATAGTCCCAAAAGAAATGACTGAACTTGTGAAAAACTGCCTTGAAGGGAACTTCCAAAAAGCAAGAGAAATTCATCTTTACCTGCTCGAACTCTTCAATAACCTCTTCATTGAAACCAACCCCATACCCGTAAAAACAGCTCTATATCTTATGGGAATAATAGAAAGCCCAGAACTTCGCCTCCCGCTATCTCCGCTATCAGAAAAGAACTTACCTATACTCAAAGATACCCTGAGAAAATATAAACTTATTCCGGAATAAAAAGTAAAAATAAATCATGCAAGAGCCAATCCTGACCGTAAAAAATCTCTCCGTATCTTTTTCAGATAAAAAAGTCGTTGATTCTGTCAGCTTTTCAATCCACCGGAAAGAAGTGCTTGGAATCGTCGGAGAATCAGGCTCAGGAAAAACCATGACCGCCCTATCTATATTACGACTCACTCCGCCTAACTCAAAAGTAGAAGGAGAGATAATCTTTGAAGGCAGAGACATTCTGAAAATCCCGGAAAAAGAAATAGATAAAATAAGAGGTAAGAAAATCTCGCTGATCTTACAAAATCCGCATTCAGCTTTTAATCCCGTCCTCAAAGTCGGCTATCAGGTAATAGAACCGCTCATTATTCACAACCGAACTCCAAAAAGTGAAGCTAAAAAAATGGCTGTAAATGTCTTTAGGTCTGTGGGAATACCTGAACCAGAAATCAGGTTTAACTCATATCCTCACGAACTATCGGGAGGAATGAAACAGAGAGCAGTTATATCTATTTCAATTCTTTCAGGTGCAGAACTCATAATCGCAGATGAACCAACAACAGCTCTTGACCCAACAATACAATCACAAATACTCAAAATCCTCAGAAATTTGGTTGATTCAAAATCTATATCAATGATTTTCATCTCTCACGATATATCTGTGGTTGCATGGATTTCAGATAAAATCGCGGTCATGTATGGGGGATGGATAGTAGAGATGGGAGAAACATATGAAGTTCTTCATAATCCACTTCACCCATACACAAAAGCCCTCATCGCGTCTATTCCTCATCAGGGAGAGAAGGCAAAACCAATTCCCGGTTCTCCTCTTGATATACACTGGAAAGGTTGCAGGTTCGCAAAAAGATGTCCTCTCGCACAAAGTATATGCTTTGAGCAAACTCCACAAGATAAATACATCAACAGAAGAAAAGTAAAATGTTTCCTCGTCTGAAAAAAATCAGTTTGAATTCGCAATTATGAGATTGAGATAAAGACAAGCGGGAATGTTATAGTGATCTCGCTTCCAGTAGCAGGAAACTGCCATCTCTTTATCATTCTGAGGACGCACGAGACCATCTCCTGATCATCTATCGTTGATTCCTTCACCGACACGCTTGAGACCTTACCTTCACCATCTATAACTATCTCAACAACTATTTTCCCTTGAAGGTTCGGATTTCTCATCTGGGCTTTCTGGAAACAATACTTCAAAGATACCTGATTCTTCAAAGCTATTTTCCTCACTGTCTCCTCATCAAGCTGACCGCCTGAAATTTCTGGCTCTTCTGCGGTTATTTTTGATTGAACCGCCGCAACTTTTTTCTCCTCAAGCTTTACCTCTTTACCACCTCTTGCCGCAAGCGCGCCTATATCTGCTTCCCTTTTCTGTATCCCACCCCCACCAAGTTCAAGAGGTTTTAGTTCTTCTCCCTTTTCCGCCACTTTCACTCCACTTATACCACTCAGTATCTCATCTAAATTCTGAACAGCTCCTCCACCAAGAAGTTCAGATAGCGGGCTTCCCTCTCCCTCACCCTTCGCTGTAAGAAGAGCTAATACCCCAACCTGTCTTACCTTCTCTCTTATTATCTCTTTCTTCTGCTCTTTCGTTAGTGTTGATGATTCCTGCTTTTTCTCCCCAGCAACCTCTTTTTTCTCCTCTTTCTTCTCAACTTTCTTCTGTTCCACTTTCTCTTCTGTTTTTTTCTCTTCAACGAGTTTTGGAACAACAATTTTCGCAAACCTTTCGGGTAATTTCTCTATCTCCACAACATCGTCTCTTATCTCTACCTGTATTCTTGATGAGTAAAGAACAAATCCCACCCAGAAAAGCAAAAACAAAAGAACAATAGGAAAGAACCTTTTCCTTTCTTCCTTTCCTTCCTCCTGAGGGACAAATACTTCGGCTAATTCTCTCAAAGCGCTTTGACCTTCCATAATTTCTAATTTTAATACTCCTTGCCTAAAATTTGTATTTTATCTGCTCTTTTTCTATAAGATTAATTTTTTATTCAACCAGAATTTAAATTTACCTTATTTTATCTTTCTTTCTTTTTTTAACTTCTTTATGGAGTTTTTAGAGAAGATTGGAATATTCGGAGGGACATTTGACCCACCACACATAGGTCACCTTGTTATGGCGAGAAGAGCCGTTGAACAACTTGAACTCAAAAAAATTTTCTTCGTCCCCGCAAACATTCCTCCACACAAAAACTTACCCGTAGCGTCAGCAGAACATAGATTAAACATGATACGATTGGCAGTCATACCGCACAAAGATTTTGAAGTATCTACATGCGAAATAGAAAGAGGAGGCATCTCATACACAATAGATACAATAAGATTTTTTTTAGATAATGTCTGGGCAAAGGAGTTCTACCTCTTGATAGGAGAGGATTCAGCAAGAAACTTTTCATCATGGAAAGAAAGCGAAGAGATAAAAAAACTTGTCAAAATATGCTGGTTCCCAAGAATATGCGAAGATAAAAACCCTATACCATCTGAATTTATAAAAATAGACGCAGAAATACTTGACATATCTTCATCTAAAATAAGAAAACTTATAAAAGAAGGAAAGTCAGTAAAGTATCTTGTCCCAGAACCCGTCCTTGAATATATAAAAATAAACAAGCTGTATATTTAGAGAAAATTGGAGAGAAATTTTATTCTTTCCCGACTTCAAACCTTGCAAACCTTCTTACTACTATGTTCTCACCGAACTTAGATATCATAAGTTTTATCTGATCTTCAACTTTGCTTTTCCCATCTCGCACCCATATCTGCTCATAAAGGCAGTTCTCCTCAAAAAACTTTTCAAGCTTACCTTTTGCTATCTTCTCTGCTACATGGTCTGGCTTACCCTCTGCTTTGCTCTGCTCAAAATAAATCTGGAATTCCTTCTGGACTATCTCTTCGGGGACATCTTCTCTTTTAACCCAACGCGGAGCCATAGCGGCAATCTGCATAGCAATCTCGTGGACAAATCTCTTGAACTCCTCATTTCTTGCAACAAAGTCGGTCTCACAGTTTACCTCAACAAGAACCCCTATCCTACCACCTATATGTATGTAAGCATCTACTATTCCTTCCTTTGCTTCACGAGAAAGTCTCTTTTCAGCCCTTGCTATGCCCTTTTTCCTGAGTATCTCAACCGCCTTCTCTAAATCTCCATTTGCTTCTACAAGCGCCTTCCTGCACTCTGAAAAACCCGCACCGGTCATCTCTTTCAGTTCCTTCACCTTCTCCATCAAGTTGTCCTTCTGATCCATTTTCACCCTTCCTCCCTTCTCAAAAACTAATCTTGCTTTTCCGCCCTCTGTTTCAGAATGTAAATCAAAGATGATGGATACCATAAAAGAGAAGATATAAGTCTATATAATGTGCCGACGAGAGTTCCAACCACCAAAGCCCTTACCTCTGATAAATCTGGCATCTTCTTGAACGAAACTGTTTCCCCTGCGGAGAAAAACTTACCAGCAACCAGAGAACCCTTTATCTTACCCTCATCTATAAGCTTTAATAAAACCTTGACCGATTTTATAGGGTCATCTTTGACAGCTATTATACCTGTTGGATCCTCAAATTTGATCCCAAAAATCATTTTTATAAAAACATTTTTCGTCACCTTCGTTTCATTTCCTATCTCCTTCATACTATCTCTCAGCTGAACCATCTTCGGAACATCAAGCCCATTGAAATTGAAGAATATAAAAGATTCATACCTATCTTTCAGCGATTTTACCTCATCAAATTTTTTCTTTTTCCAATCCTTGTTCTTCTTACCTATCATAGCAGTTAATTTTCAATTATTTAATTGCCTTTGGAAAGATTAAGATTTTTCCTGTATTTTTTGAATTTTTACCGATTTTTGAGTATTTGTATTCAAACCTCAACAGCCCACTTTTCTAATCCATATTTCGGCTGAACCCTCACATTAATGTTCAACTTCTTTATGTAATCATCTATTATTTTGAAGCTTTCAGGAGAAACCCTTACTACCCTACCCTGAAGTTTTGAAAGTTTCACAAGATTTTCATGAATTTTGAGTATATCAGAGTGAATAAAACCATTCCCGCATGTTGGACACCTTGACATAAGTTGCTTTCTCAGAGAGTATCCTGTTTTTTTTCTTGAAATCTCAAGAAGCCCCAATCTTGTCAGACCAAAAACTCTGGTTTTCTCCCTATCTTTCTCAACAAGCTTTTTCACCTCACGCAAAAGATTTGCTTTCAACTGCCTGCTCTTCATATCTATAAAATCAACAATTATTATCCCTCCCAGCTTCCTTAACCTTATCTGCCTCATTATCTCATAAGCGGCAAGAAGATTCGCCTGATAAGCAGTTATATCAAGATTTTCTGTCCCCGTAAATGAAGCGGTATTTACATCAATTGCTGTAAAAGCTTCTGTCTCATTAAATATAAGTTTTATTCCACCCTCTATCTCTATCTCATCTTTGAGAGCATTTTGGAACTCTCTCTCTATACCATACTCATGAAAAACGAAAGGAGATGGAGATAGTTCAAAGCTTACATTTTCCAGAGTATGAGAGAAGAACTCACTGACCAAATCTTTCGCCATCTTCAGCTTTTCTTCCGAATTGGATACAACTTTCTTGAGATTTGAAGAAGCAAGGTCTCTTATTGTTCTGCGAACTATATCTGAATCAGACCACAGGAGAACCGGCGGGGGATTATTTTTTGCCTTCTCCTTTAACTCACGATAAACTTTAAGCAACCTCTCAAAATCTTCCCTTATAAGCTCTTCTGGGACACCCTGCGCCTCAGTTCTCGCAACTATGCCAACCTCTTCATCTTTAACGCTTTCAAGAAGCTTTGTTATCAACCTTCTCAACCTGTTCTTCTCATAATTTGACCTTATCTTCTTTGAAATACCCACCTTCTTTTCCATAGTAAATACAAGATACTTACCCGGCAAAGTTGGATTATCTGAAACCTTAGCTCCTTTCCCATCTATACTTTCTTTTTTTATCTGGACTATAATCTCCTCACCGGATTTATACTTTTCAATTTTTGAGCGAGAAGGAACGAAAAGGTATGCATTTTTTTCTGCCCCTATGTTTATGAATACAGCCTGCATAGATGGGACAACATCTTCTATTCTACCCTTATATATGTTTCCACTTGAAAAGTCATCACTTCTGCCATTCTTCAATTGCAGGAAAATATCTTGAACTTTCCCATCCTCTACTACTGCAATCCTTGTCCAATAAGGAAGGTCTTCAATGAATATCTCTTGACCTAACTTCTTTTCCTGCTCAATTAGTTCCCTCTTTATCTCCTCCTGAACTTCCTTAGGTAATTGTCTCTCCTTGGAATAAAATTTTTCATCTTCTGCCATTTTTCAAACACCTCTCTTTCGCAAAACATTTTTTTATAAATACTGAAATAATTTATTAATGTCAATGCTCTTTCCATTACCACAAAACTATTTTAAAAATCAACTTTAATATTTGTCTATTAAATTTAAGAGATGTTTTAGGTATGGAAGGAAAATTCACAATTTTTCGCGTTGCAAACTTTTCCAAGATGAGACATTACTTCTTCTTTAAAACTGCTAACTATTTTTTTAGCAGGAAGAGAACCAGCATCAACATGAGCACAAATTGCAGACCCCGGAATAGAAGATGAGACATCAAGCAAAGTCATAACATCTTTTTCTGTCCCCCTTCCATTTTCTATCTTTTCAAAAAGATACTCTATAAATCTTGTTCCCTCTCTGCAAGTTGTACATTGACCGCACGATTCCTCTGCGTAAAAGTGAGCCATATTCCATCCAACCCTCACAATACAGTCATGCTCACAAATAACAACACACGAAGCAGTTCCCAAAAAAGAGCCAAAAGATGCAATTGATTCAAAATCAAGAGTCGCTTCCTCTAATTCATCGGGAGTGAGAGGAGGAGCAGAAGTTCCCCCGGGGATCACCGCTTTTATTTTACCACCACAAGATGTTCCTCCTGCAAGCTCTATAAGTTTTTTCAAAGGGAATCCCATAGGAAGCTCATAAAGTCCAGGTTTTTTCACTTTCCCAGAAACGCAGAAGAGTTTTGGACCTGTGCTTTTTTCTCTGCCTATGCTCTTGAACCAATCTGCTCCCTTATTTATTATGAAAGGAACGCATGCGAGCGTCTCAACATTATTCACACACGTCGGATAACCCATATAACCTTTTTGAGCAGGATAAGGAGGTCTCGGACGTGGTTGTCCTCTCTTACCTTCCAGCGAGTTCAAAAGCCCCGTCTCTTCTCCGACTATATACGCACCCGCCCCCTGCATAACTTTTATATCAAAACTCACACCAAACCTGCTCTTCACATACTCAACCCCCTCCTGAACAGCTTTTTTGAGAATAAAAGCTTCCTCCCAATATTCTCCTCTTATATATACCAAAATCTCACGAGTGCCAATCGCATAAGCAGATATCATCATCCCTTCTACAAGAAGATGTGGCACAAAAGTTATTATGTATCTATCTTTGAAAGTTGCTGGCTCACCCTCATCGGCGTTGCAGACCAAAAATTTTCTCTCCGCATCCTTCGGCATAAAACTCCACTTCACTCCCGTCGGAAAACCTGCCCCACCTCTCCCCCTCAAACCAGACCTCTTGACCTCTTCTATAACTTCATCTGGTCCCATAGAAAGAACCTTCTCCAAAGCTCTATATCCTCCCTCTTCCAAGTATGATTTCAAAGACGGATCATTTTTCAGAAAAAGTGGAGCAAACACACCTTCAAACCCATCTACTTTCCAGACCCTTATCCTCCCCAAAGATGAACTCTGGTTTATCTCCACCATATCAAAACAAAAATGACTCTAAACTCTCTATTTTTGCAGAATAAATTTACTCTAAATAATGGTTGAGAAAATTCACAAAGAGTTTAGATGCTTTCTGGAAGAAAGGATTTTCACCCGCAGATTCCTTCAAAACACTCTCAACCTTCGGAATATCAGCCCGTGTTATAAACCTCAATTTGTTATCATTCAGAACTCTCCTCACAAAAGCTAAAATCTGCTCTCTCACTTTTGCATTTCCTCTCACACCCTCTTTCTGCTTCATATACTTTTCAAAGTATTTCCAAGATAACTTCCAGTCAAATAAAAACGCCTTACTCTTTGATTCAATGTTCACAACCATATCTCAACCTACCCCTCCATCAGAAAAAATCAAAGAAAAAAATCTTTTTCTTTTTTCTTCACCTTTCCAAATTTTCAATTTTTTCCAGAGTTATGACAGAAAAATTCCCCCAACCTTTCAATATATCCATAAGCGACAGCACATTTGCTATTTTATTGTGTGATTCAAGAAACCTTTCAAAATCTTCCTTGAAGTTCTCTATATTTGAAATCACAAATCGTGAGAGCTTTTGAACCTCTGCCTTCAATCCCTTCTCCTCTGCTATTTTTTTTATTATATCAAAATCAATAAAAAAAGAAATATCTTTTTTCCCGAAAGAACTTTCCACCTTCTCCCAAGCTTTTTTAAGGTCATAAAACTCAAGTTTTTCGGTTGAAAAAAACCAGTGAAGGTTTACCGAACCATATCTTAACCTCTCAAAAAAACTGGTATATCCGTAATCTGAGAACACAGCTATATCACCCACACGCAGGAGAAAATCAATCACACTTTCAAAATCAGGGGAAACCTCAAAGAAAAAAGCTTCGCCCTGACCAAGAATTTCTCCAATTATCTCGGAATAATATCTTTTGAGAAAAACCTCAGTCCTCGGGCTCAAATCAGAGAAAAAAAACTTCTCTCCGTCAGAGTACAACTCCTCTATCTTTGAATTACAAACCCTTATAACAGAAAAGGGAAGAGAATCAAAAAATTCGTTCCCTATAACTATCAGCAGAGAATCTTCATTCCTTTCACTGTCAAATTCTATCTCATCAAAATCTCTATATATTTTTATATCTTGATTTTTGAACTTTTGAGATAGTTTTTCTCTTCTTTTCTGACTTCTCTCTACCGCTATGAGTTTTGCTATATCTAAATCAAAAGTCAAAGATAATTTTTTTATTTTTTGAAGGAGTTCTCCATCTCCCGCACCGAGTTCAATCAAATTCACCTTCTTCCTTCCGCTTGTCTTTGCTTTTATAAAGCATACCAGTGAAAAAGAAAATACATCTGATACTTTTGGAAGAGTCAGAAAATGCTCATCAGGATTTTGAGTCTCGTAAAATTTATCTATCCACTCCAAAGATAACTCGTAAAAGCTTTTCATATCTTAAAAAAACAGGCAGAAGATAATTTATTTATTACCCAAGAAAGCTCTATCTTTTTTGCGTTGTATATACTCCTTAACGACATCTCAACTCCTTTATATTTCGGGATTTTTCTTATAAAACCAAGCTCACTTACCTTTGACTCAAGCTCTTCAAAGTTCTTCACATCTTTCAAATTTTCAGCTATGGACTTTATCTTCATCTTAAAATCAAGATAGTTTTCTGGCTTTCTCTTCAAGAAGAAAAAAACGATATTTTTCGGCGGTCTTTTTGGTACTCTTTCAGGTAGAAAAATATTCCAAGTTCTTTTACTCTTTAGCACTATTGGTTTCGGGAAAGGAATAATCCCACAACGACCCAAAAACAAAGTATCTTCTGTTATGAAATCAAACCCAGCATCACACATCAGTTTCGCAGAAGTAGATTTCCCATAACCACTTTTACCCAAAAATACAAAAGAAAAATTTCTGCTACAAACACATGATGCGTGAAAAATAGCGAAATCTTCCTCAAAAGAAGAAATTATGCAATCTGTAAATTTTTCAATCGCCTTCCAGAAATCAGTTCTGCTCTTCACAGATATAGCGAAAACCTTTTTATTCCTTGCAGAAATTCTGTTCTGCTTGACTCCAAAATGCTTGAAAAAAACTCGCAACTTCTCAAAGACCTCCTCCCCCTTCCCAGAAAAATTAAAAATGAAAAGCAAGCCATAGTACTCCACAAAAAAACTCTTTCCTCTCGAAAAATTATCTCTCAAATTCATCTGAAAAATCAATCTCTGTCAAACATATAACATTTTGATGGAAAATCTCAAAAAGATTTTTATAATTAAAAGATAGGAGGTCGTCAAGGTTATGAAAAAGGTAATTTTACCGTTTTTTTTATCTATTTCTTTCATTTTTTTTGGATACAGAGGATACGCCGAACCCCTTGACTTTTACTGCTCCGGTCCCATATCTCGTATGATGGGATGCGCAGGAATAGCCGGAAAAGGTGGATACGAAAGTGCTTTCTTAAACCCCGCTCTAATATCAGAAAGAAAGTCCCTCGGAATTGGCTATCTATTTGCTTCACAAAAACCTGAAATCACCCTCAGAGACCAAAAACTTGAAAAAATAGGTAATCCCCTTGAAAATATATCTGACCTGAATATAGGTCTATCCTTCTCATTAGCAGATATACCATTTTTGAAAAAAGAAAAAATTTTTGAACATATAGGCGTTGGACTCGCAGGAGTTCTCCCAACATCACCGCAGTTGATAAGAGTCGGGAATGTTATGACAAAAACACCATCTACTTTACTCTATGGGAACAGAAATACGAGATTTTCAATATTTGCTGGACTATCTGGGAATATACCAATAGGAGAAAACTTTAAAATCTTTATTGGTGGTTCAACTTTTCTTCTTGCAGACCTCCCAATACTGCTTTCCGCTAATCTCTCCCCTGATAAAGATTTTGTCGTTGTTGATGGTGCCCTTGAAGGAAGACCGGGATTTCAAGGTGGAATAGCTCTCACTTATTCTTCGGAATCTTTCTATGTTAAAGCGGGTGGGACAGCCAGAAGTTCAATATACATAAACATTCCAGCAGTTGTAGATGCGTATTTGATCGGTGAAAAGGCACTATCTCTATCAGCATCACTATTTGACTCATTTATTCCCTCGCTTTTCGGTGCAGGCATAGGAGGAGGATACACAACTGAAAAACTCGGTCTTCACATTGCTCTTGATTTTTTGAGATACAACTTCTCAAAATTTAAACTTTCTCTGCTGAGCGTTGATAAAGTAGAGCCAACAGAAGTTGCAAATCTTTTAAAACCACTCCTGCCCAAAACAGAGGTTTCACTGCAAGACATAAATGTAATAAGGTTAGGTGTAATGGAAGAACTGAACAACCTTATAGGTAAAACAGATGTTATTCTCGGTCAGGGTTTCTCTCTCTTTCCTTCCCCTCTCAAAAATCAACAGGGAACTGCTCTCGTAGATGCTGATAGAACAATCTTATCTGCTGGAGCGGGACTCCGAGGTCCATCTCCAATACTGTTTCAAGGAGACATAGAATTTATAATATCAGGACAACTTCACATGCTGAAAAAAACGGAGTTTGATTTTCCTGGAATCGGAAAAAGTTCCATCTCTGGAAACCTGCCGGTTATATCTGCAATACTGAATATATACTGGTGAAGGTTCGACTAAAATTTTACAATTTTCGGATGCAGAATAAAACATAAGCTACCCAAACACATTTTCCAAAAAAGTGCTAAATTCTATCAGAACAGGTTGAGATGTATGTGCAAGTTTATCTTGAAAATCCAAAAATTTGGATTATCAGCTTCAAAAAGAATACCTCCTTGTAAAGCGAAGTTTTTTATGGAGGGAAAAACGGAGAAACCAAAAAATGCGCTTTCTGTTCTCAGAAACTCAGTGAGTATCACGAGGTCTGGCTGATCATATTCCGCGAGATAAGGTCTTATTCCGAATGCCAGTCCAAATGGTATTTCCAATTTTTGAAAAGAGTGAGGGAGTTCGCCTGAAAAAAACGAAAAAAGATAAAATCTCCTGCCTTCGCTTGCGAAGGAAATTCCTCCTCTGGATCCTTTAGAAGATACAGCAAAATTAAGCGATAAGCTTTCCTGCAATCCAAAACCATCAAATCTGAAAAACCTTATTCTTGTTCCCAAAATGGGATTTATCTCTGAGTTCCCTGCATTTAGGTTGGCTCTAACTGAAATGTTCGGAGTTATTCCGTAGATTGTTTCAAGTTCAAATGAATTATTTTTGAGAAATTCAAATCCATTTTCTTTTTTCATTTTTTCGTGTTCCCAGCTGAATTCAAGCATGAGCCCTCCTTTCCACATTGTCCTCGCTCCTTCAACAAAAAGTGGCTCATGGCAAAGAGCATCTCCTGAAAATAAATAAGAACAAGCAAAAAAGCTCAGGAGTAAAATATAAGTTCCCCTCAAACACCTTAATGGGAGTTTCATCATTCTATTTGTTTTATTTGCTTTCATCATTTCTCATCTTTTTCGTTTTCTTCTACTTCTATTAGCTTTCTCAAACTGAAGCCAGAGTCCTCTACTATTTTTTTCAGGTCATTTGAATCAATATCATTTGAAGCTTCAACAATAACTTTTCCTTCGCTCAAGATTATCTTTACATTTTTTATTCCTTCTTTTCTTTTAAGTTTTGATTCAAGACCAAAAGAACAGAGCGGGCAGGAAAGTCCATCAACTTGAAGGATAATTTTTTTTGCAAAAACATTCTCGGCTTGAAAAAGCATAAAGAAAAAGCATAAAAAAATAAAGAGAAGGAAAGAAAAATGTGCAACTGGACGCACCATCCATTTTTTCCCTCCCTTCTATACACAACATGAAAGCTTTGAAACATCTTTTATAAACGAAAGAGCACATAGTTTCACAGCTTCGGAAAGTGACGGGAAAACAGGGAGTGTTTCAAGAACATCGTAAATAGTCATCTTACTTTTAACAATCACCATAGCGTAAGAGATAATCTCCCCTGCATTTGGGGCAAGGATGTGAACGCCAAGGATTTGCTTTGTATCAGGATGAACAACAAGTTTTACCGCACCTTCTACGCTATCGTTTATTATTGCTCTTGGTACATTGGAAAGTTCCAGCACTCTGCATGAGCATCTCCCCAACCGTTTCATAAGCTCCGCTTCCGTAAGTCCTACACCAGCAAGTTCTGGGTCTGTAAAGATTGTATAAGGCACAGAACTGTAATCAATTGATTTCTTTGACCCTGTTAAAGCGTTCTCAGCAGCAATACTTCCTTCTTTTCCAGCGGTCGTCTCAAGCCGTAGGGGTTGATTGATACAATCTCCCGCAGCATAAATATTTTTGTTTGATGTCTCAAGGTATTCATTAACTACGATTGCCTTCCTCTCATCAATCTCTACACCTGCTCTTTCAAGCCCAAGCCCATCTGTATTCGGTACTTTCCCGGCAGCAACAAGAATTTCATCACCGGAGATATTATATTTTTCCCCATCAATCAAATAGGTGAGCACCTTCTTTCCTGATTCCTTCTTTGCGCTGAGCACCTTCGCATTTGTCTTGATTACTATTCCTTCTTTTTCAAGGATTTTTTGAAGTCGGATAACAATTTCTCTCTCGCCCGGCCCGAAGATTGTGGGCTGAAATTCAAGAATGGTAACCCTTGTCCCAAAGCGTGAAAATAGCTGACCAAACTCAAGCCCCATCGGTCCCGCACCAACAATCATCAGTTCTCGCGGACGATTTTTCAAACTCAATGCTTCAATATGTGTTATGAAGCCGGTTTCCTTCAAACCTTCAATCGGTGGAATTCCTGTCTTTGAGCCCACAGCCAGAACAAATTTTTCTGCAATATATGTTTCACCATTAACCCTTATCTCCCTTTCCGATAGAAACTCCGCTTTTCCTTCAATAAATTGTACATTCTTCAAATTCTTGAGAACATTTATATACTTTTCTTCTCTCATTCTTCTCACAAGCTCAATCTCGTCTGTTATAACTTTTGAAAAATCAAAACTCTCAAGCGATATTTTGATACCATTGATGCTATTGCTTTTGACAACGTGTAGGATTTGAGCAAGATGGATTAATCTTTTGGATGGGACACATCCTACATTAACGCATGTTCCACCGATTGGTAAGCCGGAATTAACCATAAGTGCTTTTGCGCCGAGTTCATTTGCCTTAATTACCGCAGCAAAGCCCGCAGCTCCCCCACCTATAACTATCAAATCAAACCCTTTTTTCATAGCAAAACCTCCTGATACTAATTGAAAAACTTGCCATCGTTCCACACCTGAAAAATACACAACTTTCAAACTTTTTAATCTACGATTTTCGCTCTGTATCCAGCATCTTCAATAGCACTTATAAATTGCGAAATAGATTTTTCATCTCCTAAAATTTTTATTATGAGAACCTTATTTTTGAAGTCGGGAAGAAGTTCATACCCTGCTTCTCCGACTTTTTTCTCAATTGACCTTTTTACTGCCTGAAAGCACATCGCACAATCCATACCTTCAACATAAACTTTATACTCCTTATAGCGAGCTCTTATGTTTTGGTTTGACTTGCTTTCACTTACCTCTGCTTTTCCTCCTCTCAAAGAAATTGGAAATATAACATGATTGTATATGATAAGTGATAAGACAAGGACTGTCGCAAACCATAAAACGGCATTTGATATTTTTTTGGTTTTCGTGTCAGATGGAACAGCACAGCAATCATCTTCTTTTTTCTTTTTGTTCCTGAAATTAATTATATGAGCATAAGTCAGAAGCGATAGAGATAAAATACCTAAAATGGTATCAAAGTGAGGGATTTTTCTAAGAGGAGCGAGGAATCCCAATGAAGCAGATGATACACCTAAAAGAGCAGTAAAAAGCGGAAGACCACAGCATATACCTATACCGAAAACAGCCAGTATAGAAGCGACTATTCCCGTTTTATTATTTTTTGTACTAACCATATTGCTCACCTCTTTTTTTTGCTACAACTGCTTTGCTTTTCAATAAGGTTTGCGTTGTTTCACCAAGAGTTCTCAGCTTTTGCTGTTTTTTCCGCAACAACCGCCATGTGCATCTTTCATCATCTCTATCATCTCAATTCCGCAACACTTTGGTGGCGGTTCGCTTGATCTTGCTTCTTTTTTCATACCACAGCTCGGGCATATATATTTTCTTGTTTCTTCCTCGGTCTTTCTTTCTTTGGTGCCGACACTTTGTTTTTGTTTTTCCGGCTCTCTGCTCATTTTTGCTCACCTCCTTTCTTTTTCTTAACTATACATAAACTTAATTATGCCAGAACTTTATACTCGGGTATAATGTTTTACTTTTGGAAAAATAGAATGCTTTTTTTCAGTACATAATTTATTTTCTGATGCGTATAGCAAAAGGCAACACGAAAGGGGAAAATGAACTCTTTGTAAGCGATATTTCAAGAATCTGCAAAATAAATAAGCAGACAATTTACTACTATGAGAGGTTGGGTCTGATAAAACCAAAAAGAAGAACTCCATCTGGTTATAGGGTTTTTTCTCCTGAAACCTGCGAAAGGATAGAATTTATCAAAAAAGCACAGAAACTGAAAATCAGGTTAAGCGAAATAAGGCAAATACTTAAAGTTGTTGATTCCGGGAAAAAGCCATGCAGACATGTTTTAGATTTGATAGATGTCAAAATTCAAAGAGCTCAAAAAATCCTCAAAGACATTCAAGATTACATAAGCGAGCTGAAAAAATTAAAAAGAAAATGGAAAAAAATGGATATTTCTCGTTGCAGACGAAAATACTGCTCAATAATTGAAGAAATAAAATAGAAATACCCAACTTAGATTCTAATGAGCTTGACTCCGCTACCCAAGATTATATAGAAGAATCTCCCATTAAATTCAAAGTAAAAACCTCTCAGATTTCCCTCACCATAAATCCCATATCAACTTATCTTCTCTTGCAGAATAGCGCAGAAATATATCATCTCCCAATCTCTTCAACTCACATAAAGTCAAATTCACCTCTTGCCCGAACAAAAATGAATCAGGAAAATCAAAACCTTTCCCGCCACCAAATATTTTGGGAGCTACAAAAACCCATAGCTCATCAAATGCTCTCTCTTTTATAAACCGCCATAGCGTCCCCGGTCCGCCTTCAACAAGAAGCGATAAACCCCCGTTTTCATACACAAAATTTAAAATGTCATGCGGAGATGTTCTGCTGAGCGATAAAAAAGATACATTCCTAACTTCACCAGAAGAAAGAAACTCGCTTATCTTCCGAAGTTCCTTTTGAGAACCATTGAAAATAAATACGACATTATTTCCACCTAATATGTTGAGATTCGCAAAAGAAGATGGTATCCCCAAAACAATTTTCACAGGAGCAGGAAACTCCCCTCCTATGAGCTTTTTTACTCTCAAAATAACTCTATCTTTGTATCTTCTTGCATCAAGGTGAGGGTTATCTACCTCCACTGTTTTTTTTCCTACAAGAATGAAATTCACTTTTGCCCTGAGCTTATGCGTGATAAGAAGAGATTTTTCAGATGAGATATATTTTGACCTTCCTTCTCTATCCGCAAGCTTCCCATCAATTGATTGAGCATACTTCAAAATAACATAAGGTCTCCTCTCCTTCAAAAATGTGAGGAAAGGCAGAAGAATTCTTTTTCCTTCATCTTCCAGAACTCCACCTATAACCTCTGCACCTTCTATCTCATACTTTCCTTTTATATTAGGGTCATAAACAGAGAAAAAAACCCTTTTTATGCCATATTTTTGAATTATATGAGTGCAAGGGGGAGTTCTTCCGTAGAAATTGCACGGCTGAAGGGAGACAAAAATTTCTGCACCTTTTGTGTCAAAACCTTTTTTTACAGCAGATTCTATCGCAGAAACTTCCGCATGAGGGAATCCAGCTCCCTTGTGAAAACCCTCACCTATAACCTTGTTTTCTTTTACCAATATTGCTCCTACGGGAGGATTTGGAGCGGTTTTTGTCCCCATATTTTTTGCAAGTTCAAATGTCTTCTTCATAAAAAACTCAATCCTTCCTCTTTCAAGGTCTCCCATACCTTAAAAAATGTATCTAAATTTTTGCTTCCGAGCGAATTTCAGAGAACCAAATTAAATTTTATTCTAATGAGTGAGAACGGAAAACCCAATGGAGAAAAAAAAGAAGAGATTCTGAAACTATATGAGTCGGGAAAGAAAAAAATTCATCAGATAGAATCAAAGCAGGAAAAGTTTCTCAAACTCATAAGTGAAATAAATAAAGAAAGAGAGATTCTGAAAGCCAAGCAATCTACCTTTTCCAGAATTTCAAAAATACTTCTTCTCCTTTTTGTTGTAGGGATAGGAATAATCATAATGTATCTTCCTGAAAAAAACATAGTAGGGAAAAATATTTTTGATTTCGGTCCTCCTCCCGACCTTTATATTGATATGGAAAAATTCACGGTTATCAATTTCTTTGCATCCTGGTGCGACCCATGCAGAGAAGAAGCGCCAGAACTCGTAAAATTTTATCAAAATTCTTCATCAGCAACAGTAGTGGGAGTAGCAGTAGATGATTCAAAAGACAATGTTCAAAAATTCATAAGAGAATACGGAATAAATTTCCCTGTTATCTTTGACAACCACACCTTTTCAAAAAAACTTGGAATTTCAGGTCTCCCAACAACAATAATTGTCAGCCCAGATTACAAAATAAAAAAAGTTATTTTCGGACCTGTGACACAGCAAACCCTTGAAAGATTTATTTCAAACCTTAAAAAATAAAATTCCAAAAAATCGCTGATTTAAAAAATATGTCAATTCGCACTTTCTGCCTCTGAAAATTTATATTTTTTATAAAAAGCCGTAAGAGAAGGAGGAGAATAAGCCTTCTTTTGGGAAGAGAAACCAAAAAACGGAGAGTTCAATACGTATGACCCTATATCAGAAGATGGGGAAAATACAACCTATAAAAACCCATCAAGCGCAAGAAAGAAAATAATAAAAAGAGCAGTACTCGTGCTGAACAGAAATTACATACCCTGCTATATAACAAACCTCCGACACGCCTTCTCTCTCCTTTTCAGAGAATCAGCTCTCGTGCTTGATAATGACTTCAAAACATTTACAATATGGGAATGGATAAATATTGAACCCAAAGATGGAGATGATTACATCTCAACAGTCAGCAGAAGAATAAAAATTCCAAAGATAGTCGTTGCAAAAACAGATGTGGAAACAAGGATAAGCAGACCAAAGGTGTCAAGAATAGGTGTGTTCATAAGAGATGGATTTACCTGCCAGTACTGCGGGAAAAGATTTTCATATAAAAACCTCACAATAGACCACGTTATACCGCGATCCAGAGGTGGCAAAACAGAATGGCTGAATGTCGTGACAAGCTGCATCTCCTGCAACATAAAAAAAGGAGATAGAACCCCAGAAGAAGCAAAAATAGAACTCATAAAAGAACCTCGCTCGCCCATGATAACAATACTCAATATAAAAGATATTGAGCTGAAATTCTATCCCGAATGGGAACCATACATCCTGAGGTGAAACCCATCTTCATCTGATAAAATCACCCATAAGATTCCATCAATCTTTTTATATTTCTCATCGCTTGTTTTATTCTCTGGTCATTTTCAACAAGAGCTAATCTCACATAACCTTCTCCCGACTGTCCAAACGCAACCCCCGGAGCAACCGCAACCTCGGCTTTTTCAAGAAGAAATTCAGAAAACTTCACCGAACCCATGCTTGCAAACTTTTCAGGTATTTTCGCCCAAATGAACATGCTTCCGCGCGGAGTTTCAAAATCCCAACCAATTTTTTTCAGGTATGAAGCGACAACATCTCTCCTTTTCCGGTATATCTCTGCTGTTTTTTTAGGATAATCTCCCGCCTCACGGAGAGCAACTATTGCTGCTATCTGCACCGGCTGAAAAACTCCATACTCCGTCCAACTTTTTATCTTATAAAGAGCCGAAATCAAGGTAGGATTACCAAGAGCAAAACCGACTCTGAACCCAGCCATAGAAAAACCTTTTGACATTGAATAAAACTCAATCGCTATTTTCTTTGCGTCTTTGACCTCAAAAATAGATGGTGCCTTATATCCATCAAAAACTATATCAGCATAAGCAAAATCGTGAATCAGCCATATACCCTCCGATAAGCAGAAATCTACAACCTTTTTCAGGAAGTCCAGCTCAACACACCTTGAAGTTGGATTGTTCGGGAAAGATATAACGATCGCCTTCGGTCTTGGATATGTTGTTTTTACAACCTTTTCCAGACCCTCAAAAAAATGACCGTTTAACATTGAAAATGTCCTGACATCTGCTCCTGCAATCATCGGAGCATAAAGATGAAGGGGATAAGCTGGTTCAGGAACGACAACCGCATCTCCATTAGATAAAATCGCAAGCATCAGCTGGAAAAAGCCCATCTTTGTACCATTCACAACAAGCACTTCGCTCTCCGGATCAAGCTCAACTCCCCAGAGCAATTTATACCTTTTAGCTATCTCTTCCCTGAGCTTTTTCAACCCTTGAACTACTGAATACCTGTGATTTTTCGGGTCCTCAACCGCCTCTTTCACCTTCCTCACAACTTCCTCGGGAGCAGGAACATTTGGATTGCCCATCCCAAGGTCTATAACATCAAATCCCCTCTTGCGCATTTCCTGTTTTTTCTGATTTATGACCGCAAGAGCATATGGCGGAAGCCTTTTCAATCTCGGAAAACTATCAAAAACGAAAAATTCGTTTTCAAACATTTCAGCAGTATCTGATTTTAATAATTTCGCTTTCAGATGTTGCATTTTTTGATTTTCGTTGAAGTTTCACTATTCCGCAACAAACTTGTATAATTTGATATTATGGAGTGTATAAACGTTAAAACAAAAAACATAGTTTTTGTTCTATTGACGCCACTTCTTTCTATAACTCTTTTCAACTGTTATACAATTTCACGCATCAACTCAAAAGTAGACACAATTGAAGCACGCCAGATAAAAAACGAAGAGTATATTGAAAGTATGAGAAAAGATCTGGAGTATATAAAGAAAAATCTCGCCAACTTGGATTCAAGAATATCATCTATTGAAGAGAGATTAGCTCGCCAGCAAGGAACATCAAAAGATATTGAAAAGCTAACAGCAGATATACAAAAACT
Source organism: bacterium HR19 (assembly GCA_002898315.1). GTDB lineage: Bacteria > Calescibacteriota > Calescibacteriia > Calescibacteriales > Calescibacteriaceae > Calescibacterium. The sequence goes on from BEHV01000009.1 coordinate 50,530, forward strand.
TGAAAAGAGAATAAGCTTCCTTGAATCAAAAATAGAAATTATTGAAGCGAGAAACAGCAGTGGAAAAACTTCCTCTGTTATCAAGAAAGAGACAATTTCAGCCAAAGATGCACAAGACAAAATATCAAACGCAAAAGAACTGATAATCAACGGTAAAACAGACGAGGCGATAAAAATTCTGACAGACCTCATTTCATCTGGTTATGATTCCGAAGAGTTGAGATTCACACTTGGAGAAGCTTTTTTCAGAAATGGAGATTACAAATCTGCAATAAAAGAGTGGCTCTCTGTAATAGAAAAAGAAGGGAAACTAAAAGATGGGACTGAAATTTTCCCGCGAACATATCTTCGTCTTGCACAGGCATTTATGAGGATAGGAGATAACAAAAATGCAGAAGTTATGCTCAAAGCCATTCTCATCAAGTATCCAAACAGCCCAGAATCAAAAACAGCAAAAGGACTTCTTGATAATATGGGACAGCAGAAAAGATAAAATCAAAAACTCAACTGTGCTTTTTTATGAGCTCGTCTACTTCTTTTTGAAGCTTTTGAACGACTTCGGCAGACCTTTTCAGTGCCTGCACCTCATCATCTTTGAGCTTGAACTCCAAAATTTTTTCCACCCCATTTTTTCCAAGAACAACAGGAACACCAACAAAAACACCATTTATACCATATTCCCCCTCACATAGCACACAGCACGGAAGAACTCTCTTTCTATCAAAAACAACTGATTCTATCATTTCAAGAACAGCAGCAGAAGGAGCATAGTAAGCAGAACCTGTTTTGAGAAGAGAAACTATCTCAGCTCCCGCATTTCTTGTCCTTTCTATTATTTGCTGAAGTTTTTCCTTTGGCAAAAGATTCTCAACAGGAACACCACCAACATGAGTGTAGCTCAAAACAGGCACCATAGTGTCTCCGTGACTTCCAAGAACAAAAGCAGTTATATCTTTTGGAGAAACTTTGAGCTCCATAGAGAGAAAAGCTCTGAACCTTGCGGTATCAAGAACTCCTGCCATTCCCATAATTCTGTTTTTTGCAAACCCCGTTATCTTATAAGCTGTATATGTCATCGCATCAAGAGGATTTGAAACAACTATGACTATTGAATCTGGACAGAACTTTTTTATTTTCTCTGAAACATCTTTGACTATCTTGAAATTCACCTCAAGAAGTTCTTCCCTTGACATTCCCGGTTTTCTCGGAACACCTGATGTTATGACAACTATTTGAGAATCTTTTGCGATGTCCCATGAGTCGCCTCCCTGTATGTTTATATCGTAGTCCATTATGGGAGCGCTTTGAGCTATATCAAGAGCTTTACCTTTCGCAAGGTCTCCAACTATATCTATGAGGGCAATATCGGCGAAGTTTTTTTCTGCGAGACGCTGAGCAAGAGTTCCTCCAACCATTCCCGCACCAACTACGGTTATCTTCATCTTCGGCATAACTTTTCCTCCTCCTTTGAGTTTATTTCATAACTTTATTTTTTCAGTTCGCCACATTTTTATTGAAACTTCAAGAAGATTGAGAGAAAAAATTTTTGTTTTTCGTATTTTGCTGCAGAGAATTATTATTTTGTTTTGTGTTATTTTAGCGGAAGCCCTCCTTGAAATAGGAGGGCGGAAGCAGAAAATTTTTTCTGAAAGAGAAAATTTTTTCAAAAAATTGTCTTTCTAAAAAGTCGTGATTAAAATATAAAACGCTCTTTCAGATAGCCAGAAGAGCTCCCGAGAGGGAGCTTGGAAGGTTGGGAGAAGAGGAAGCGGTCAGAAAAGAGGTTTTGAAAAAAGACACTGAGGGTGAAGGTCTTGCGGCAAAATCATTTCAGAAAGATTTAACCTCTTTGGCAGATTTGATTTATGCCAAGGAGGGTTTGATCGTGGCTCAGGGCGAACCCTGGCAGCGCGCCTCACCCATGCAAGCCGAGCGACGCAGGTCGGGCAACCGGTCTGCGGAGCGGCGGACGGCCGAGTAATACACAGGTAACCTACCCCCAGGAAGGGGATAACCCGGGGAAACTCGGGCTAATACCCTATAAGCCCACGCCTCCCGATGGGGTGTGGGAAAAAGGTTACAGGGAGGTAACTCCCTGTTTCCGCCTGGGGATGGGCCTGTGGCCCATCAGCTAGTTGGTGGGGTAATGGCCCACCAAGGCTATGACGGGTAGCCGACCTGAGAGGGTGGTCGGCCGGACCGGCACTGAGACACGGGCCGGACTCCTACGGGAGGCAGCAGGGGGGAATCTTGGGCAATGGGTGAAAGCCTGACCCAGCGACGCTGCGTGCGGGAAGAAGCCCTTCGGGGTGTAAACCGCTGTCAGGAGGGAAAAAGGTCCCGGGTTAAAAGCCCGAGGACTGATTGTACCTCCAGAGGAAGGGACGGCTAACTCCGTGCCAGCAGCCGCGGTAATACGGAGGTCCCGAGGGTTGCCCGGATTTACTGGGCGTAAAGGGTCCGTAGGCGGCTTGGTAAGTCTCCCGTGAAATCTGCCCGCTCAACGGGCAGAGGTCGGGAGATACTGCTGAGCTCGAGACCGGGAGGGGGGACCGGAATTCCCGGTGTAGCGGTGAAATGCGTAGATATCGGGAGGAACGCCGATGCCGAAGGGGGGTCCCTAGCCCGGTTCTGACGCTGAGGGACGAAAGCCGGGGGAGCGAACCGGATTAGAGACCCGGGTAGTCCCGGCCGTCAACGATGGGGGCTAGGTTTCGGGGTAAAGCCTCGGAGCCGAAGCTAACGCGTTAAGCCCCCCGCCTGGGGAGTACGGCCGCAAGGCCGAAACTCAAACGAATTGACGGGGACCCGAACAAGCCGCGGTGCATTTGGTTTAATTCGATGCAGCGCGAAGAACCTTACCTGGGCTTGACATGCCAGCTTAAGCCTGCCCGAAAGGGTGGGGTGGGTCAGGTGATGAGCCTGACCAGCTGGCACAGGTGCTGCATGGCTGTCGTCAGCTCGTGCCGTGAGGCGTCGGGTTAAGTCCCAGAACGAGCGCAACCCCTGCCCGCTGTTGCCATCTCCCGAAAGGGAGGGCACTCTGCGGGGACTGCCGGCGAAGAGTCGGAGGAAGGAGGGGACGACGTCAAGCCCGCATGGCCCTTATGCCCAGGGCTACACAAGTGCAACAATGGCCGGGATAAAGGGATGCGAACCCGCGAGGGGGAGCAAATCCCACAAACCCGGCCCCAGTTCGGATCGGAGTCTGCAACCCGACTCCGTGAAGCCGGAGTGGCTAGTAATCGCGGATCAGCTACGCCGCGGTGAATACGTTCCCGGGTCCTGTACACACCGCCCGTCACGCCATGGAAGTTGCCTGCACAGGAAGTCCCCCAAAAGGGCCGAATGTGCGGGCAGCGACTGGGGCGAAGTCGTAACAAGGTACCCCTACCGGAAGGTGGGGGTGGATCACCTCCTTTCTTTCTCCTTTTTCAAAAACCTTCACCCTCAAAGATACAAAAGGGCCCATAGCTCAGTCGGCAAGAGCGTACCCCTGATAAGGGTAAGGTCTCCGGTTCGAGTCCGGATGGGCCCACCGAGATTTTTGGGGACGTAGCTCAGCGGGAGAGCGCCCGGTTTGCACCCGGGAGGGCACGGGTTCAAATCCCGTCGTCTCCACACCTCTTTTCTGACCGGGGAGAAATTTTGAAATTTGGGAGATAGAGGTTTTCATGTTAGATAAGGGCTCGGGGTGGATGCCTCGGCGGCCGAAGGCGATGAAGGGCGTGGCAAGCTGCGATAAGCCCGGGGGAGGCGCAAGCAGCCTGTGATCCCGGGATGCCCGAATGGGGAAACCTACTCGGGGGAAACCCCGAGTATCCTCCGAGGAAACTCGGAGGAGGCGATACCCCCCGAAGTGAAACATCTCAGTAGGGGGAGGAAAAGAAATCAACCGAGATTCCCCGAGTAGCGGCGAGCGAAAGGGGAAGAGCCTAAACCTTACGGGTGCAAAAGCCTGCCGGCGTTGCCCGTGAGGGGTCGTGGGATGCATCCGGAGGGGGCGGCAGACTCCTCAGGGAGTTACAAAACCTTGGCATAGCCGAAGTGGTCTGGAAAGGCCCACCATAGAGGGTGATAGTCCCGTAGGCGAAATGCCAAGGTCTCCCGGGGATGCACTCCCGAGTACCACGGCCCACGTGAAAGGTCGTGGGAATCTGGGGGGACCACCCTCCAAGGCTAAATACTCTCGGCCGACCGATAGCGCACAAGTACCGTGAGGGAAAGGTGAAAAGAACCCCGAAGAGGGGAGTGAAATAGAACCTGAAACCCCGAGTCTACGGACTGCGGAAGGGCTATTCTCCCTTTTGGGAGAAAACGCGCCCGACCGCGTGCCTTTTGCGTAATGAGCCAGCGAGTTGCCGTCAGTGGCGAGGCTAAGTCCCTATGGGACAAAGCCGTAGGGAAACCGAGTCCGAACAGGGCGCCCAAGTCGCTGACGGCAGACCCGAAGCGCCACGATCTACCCATGCCCAGGGTGAAGGATGGGTAAAACCATCCGGAGGCCCGAACGGGTCCGGGTTGAAAACCGGTCCGATGAGGTGTGGGTAGGAGTGAAAAGCTAACCGAGTGGCGGTATAGCTGGTTCCCCCCGAAATGCATCTAAGTGCAGCCTCACGAAATGCACCGTGGGGGTAGAGCCACTGCTTGGGCTACCGGGAGGGAAACCTTCCGGAACCCTGGCAAACTCCGAATACCACGGTGCAGTAGTGGGAGTGAGTGGCCCGGGGATAAGCTCGGGTCACAAGAGGGGAACAACCCAGACCTACGGCTAAGGCCCCTAAATCCGGGCTAAGTGAGAAAGGATGTCTATCCGCTAAGACAGCTGGGATGTTGGCTTAGAAGCAGCCATCATTTAAAGAGTGCGTAACAGCTCACCAGCCGAGCGGATAGGCGCCGAAAATGTAACGGGACTCAAGCCCGGTGCCGAAGCCTGGGGTCTTCTCTTCCTGCGGGAAGAGAAGGCGGTAGGGGGGCGTTCCCGGCGCGTTGAAGCTCGACCGAAAGGACGGGTGGAGCGCCGGGAAGTGAGAATGCTGGCATGAGTAACGAGAGGGAGGTGAGAATCCTCCCGCCCGTAAGCCCAAGGTTTCCTGCTCAACGCTCGTCGGAGCAGGGTTAGTCGGGACCCTAAGGTGAGGCCGAAAGGCGTAGCCGATGGGGAAGTTGGGTCAACATTCCCACACCACCTTAGAGCGCTAAACCGGTGCGGTGACGGCGTGGTAGGATGCAGAGGGTTGACGGAACGCTCTCTGCTACCCGAAACACGTCCAAGAAAGAGCCGACCGGTTTGCTCTAAGGTGCCCGTACCGCAAACCGACACAGGTGGGCTCCGGGCCAAGCCCGGAAGGGTAGCGGGTGAAACCCCCCTAAGGAACTCGGCAAATTAGCCCCGTAACTTCGGGAGAAGGGGTGCCCAATCCCGTGATAAGCGGGAATTGGGTCGCAGGAAATTGGCGGTGGGGACTGTTTACTAAAAACACAGGTCTCTGCCAACCCGAAAGGGGACGTATAGGGACTGAGGCCTGCCCGGTGCCCGAAGGTTAAAGCGAGGGGTTAGCCCGAAAGGGCGAAGCTCCGAGCCCAAGCCCGGGTAAACGGAGGCCGTAACTCTGACGGTCCTAAGGTAGCGTAATCCCTTGCCGGGTAAGTTCCGGCCTGCATGAATGGCTTAACCACTGCCGCACTGTCTCAGGGGGGTGCCCGGTGAAAATGTAGTGGGGGTGAAGATGCCCCCGACCCGCGGCAGGACGGAAAGACCCCGTGCAGCTTTACTGCAGTCTAACGCTGAACTCTGGGAGATCCTGCGCAGAATAGGTGGGAGCCTGAGAAGTCCCCGCTCCGGCGGGGATGGAGGCGCCAGTGAGATACCACCCTGGGTCTCTCGGGGTTCTAACCACATACGTCAACCCGTATGTGGGACACCGTTAGGCGGGCAGTTTTCCTGGGGCGGGATCTCCCGAAAAAGTATCGGGAGAGCGCAAAGGTGCCCTCAGCCGGGATGGAAATCCGGCCATGAGTGCAAGGGCATAAGGGCGCCTGACTGCGAGCCCGACAGGGCGAGCAGACGCGAAAGCGGGCCCTAGTGACCCGACGGTCCCTTGTGGGAGGGCCGTCGATCAGCGGATAAAAGCTACGCCGGGGATAACAGACTAATTTCCCCCGAGAGTTCACATCGACGGGGGAGTTTGGTACCTCGATGTCGGCTCACCCCATCCTGGGGCTGAAGAAGGTCCCAAGGGTCGGGCTGTTCGCCCGTTAAAGGGGTACGCGAGCTGGGTTTAAACCGTCGTGAGACAGGTTGGTCCTTATCCGCCGCGGGCGCAGGAGGACTGAGGGGAGCTTGCCCTAGTACGAGAGGACCGGGCGGGGGCAGCCTCTGGTGTACCGGTTGTCCCTCCAGGGGCATTACGCCGGGTAGCCATGCTGCCACGGGATAACCGCTGAAGGCATCTAAGCGGGAAGCCCACCCCAAGATAAGTCCTCCCTGAAGGGCCCTCGGAGACTACGAGGTTGATAGGCCCAAGGTGTAAGCGGAGCAATCCGCTGAGCTGATGGGTACTAATCGCCCGTCCGACATGAAAACCTCTATCTCCCAATATTTTGCTTCACTCTTCTCCCAAATCTATCTCAAACCTCTTCCTCCCCAAATCAAATCTCTTATCCTCTTCACCTCGGGTTGATCAAAAGGATTTATACCCATAATCTTCCCAGCAACTGCTATCGCTATCTGAAACTGAAATATGAGAGAAAAAATCTCACCCTTGCTTCTTATCTCAAGCTCAAGAACAGGAATTCTTTCAGAAAACGCCCTCAAAGTCGCTTCCTTCTCCCTCATCAGGTCTCTCTCTGCACCAGACCGAAAAATAAAAACCGCACACTTACCTTTTGGATTCGCAAGAATAAGCTGAGCCACAGAATGCTGAAAATGCGGACCCAAAAGAGCAACAGGAGTTAACCCTTTACCATCCTTACCCAAACTCTCTGCTATAAGCTGACAAAAATTCTCAGAAAGTTTCACCAAATCCTTTGAATAAAAACACAAAAATATCTCCTGCTTATCTTGATTTTCAATAATAAATCTCGCAAGCTTGAAATGCAAACTCTCCTTATCAAAAATCCTCCTTCTCACATTATCTAAATTACTTTTCATAATTTTCAAAATGTTCCTGTACCTCATCAGAATAGGATAAAGTATAAAAAATGTTGAAAACCTGCCTGAAAGATTGGGCGGAAAATCTATTAATTCTCCTCGGTTCCTTATAACTAAATTTGAAATTGGTGAATCCTTATTTGCGGTAATTCCTAAAAAACTCACCGCTTTTTTCCTTTTTGCAATCTTTTCCGCAGTTTTTGATAAAATCAGTGTCTCAAATGTTTCACCCGATTTTGAAACTATATATAAAGTCGGTCTCTTGCTCTTTTTCATTAATTCGCAAAGCTCTTTCTTTTCCTCCGGCGACTCAAAAAACTTTATCCCAAGTCCAAAAATTTCAGATATGGCTTTTGGTCCAGATGAAGAGCCACCAATCCCTATCCAGAAAATCTCATCACTAATCATCAAGTTCCTAAACAAATCTTTTTTACCTTTCAAATAAGATTCTATAACTTTATCCTGAATAAGAAATATCCACTCGGAACTCTCCTTTATACCCTCTGCCTCTTCAAGAACTTTCTCAATCTCACCCATTATTCCCGATGAACTCATCTATTACTTACCTCGTTCTTGCTTAAATTTTATCAAACTGAAATCGCTTTTTTGTCTATCAAAAATTTGGAATATTTATAACCTTTGGTTCAGAGTAAAAAGAAGACCTCCCATCTTCAAGTTCATACCACACCCTCCAAAAATAAGACCTTGAAAATCTCGGAAGAGTAAGAGATTGCGGGAAAAACTTGTTATCTTCAATCTCGGAGAAAAACACTGGTTTTAAAAAATTTTCATCAATCGCTATTTCCAAAAAGTACTTCTTGGCTTTATCTATTTTCTCCCAAAGAAATAGCGGTATAAAGACCTCTGCATTATCTCGCGGGAAAATTATTTTGACTTCTCTTGGTAAAACATAAATCTCTCTTGTCTCCGCAGAGTATCCCTGACCTTTTTTTATTTTGAACTCGTGAAACTTCGCCTCACCATCAATAACCTCAAAAAAAAGTTTACCGTTTGCATTTATTCTTAACTCTCCGTCTGAAAAAACCAATTCTCTGAAAAAGAAATTGCATTCTTGTGCTTTCAACACAACTACTCCTGAAACAGATTCAAGAAAAATTCTTATCTCCTTACCACGCCTGAACGCATCACCAATTTTGACATAACTTTTCGGATAAAGTTTTATCAAACAAACTCTCTTATAAAACGGAAAGTTAATCAAAACAATCTTTGAACCCGAGAAAAATTCTTTTTTCTCAACATCTGAAAACTCATAAGCAAAATCAGATGAAAAAAACAGATTAGGTCTAACCTCCTTTTTACATTGAAGCGATAATAAAGAAAGTAAAGGCATAAACCAGAAAACCAAATTACCTCTCATAAAATCATCACTCCATTATAATTTTTATTTCAACTCTCCTGTTCTTCGGACTTCCTTTGCGAGATATATCAACAGGGAAGTTTGCTCCAAAGCCGATTACTTTTACAGGAAAAATAAGCCCTTTGTTAAAAAGAAATTTCCTCACCTCATCTGCACGTCTATAAGAAAGCTCCATATTCCATTCATAACCACCCGTGTCATCTGTATGACCCTCTATTCTTATATCCTTTATCTTACCGATATTTGATTTTACAAAAGATAGAACTTTTTCAATTTTCAGATACGCATCCTTTGGTAATGTATATGAATTGATCTGGAAATTATCTATAACCTGCTTGAAAATCACTCCTTCTCGGTCAATATAAACCTCAAGAGCACGAACCTTCGCAATCTCCTCAAGATTTATATCTCCCTCATATCCCTCACTAACACCGAAATTCTTTCCTTCAAATTTCTCCTCCCTTTTCCATTCCTTACTTCTTGCTTTCTCTATGACTTTTTCTTCTTGGATTATCTCCGATTTAGATTTCATCACCTCTCCGCCTTTCACAGTTTTCTCTCCCTCAAATTTTTCCTGACCAGATTGTATATCTGGCTCGGTTTGAAGATTCTCCTTATTGCTCAACGATAATTCTCTTTCCTTCATAATCACTCCATACCACAGAACTTTTCCATAAGAAACATTTAGAGGATAAAAAGTATCTCCGACCTCTAACTCGTATCTTTCATATCCCTTTGCGGTAAGGTAATGTGTATCAAAGGAGAAAGATTTTTCTCCAAACTTTATTTTAATTTCTTTTTCTGCTGGCACACCATTTTCATCTGTTGAAAATACCACGATTTGCGGGAGTGATCTATGCAAAACAATTTTGACATCTTTCATCTCTTCTGTTATCCATACTCTACCCATAGCGAAACCTTGGCATAATGCTATAACTTGCCATGTTCCATAAGGTAAATCTAAAACACACTGCCCATCTTTTACACTATATGTTTTGAAAAGTTTATCAACCTGAACAATACAGTCAGATATTCTACTTCCAAACTCATCTTCTAAAATCAAATTCACCTTAAAATATCTTATGTTTTCTATTTGGTATGAAGGGAGAATATTGAATCTTGCTGAAACGGAAAATCTGAAATCAGGAACTCCTAAACTTTCGCCAAATCCTTTTCCTGCTCCAAACAGAACTGAAAAATCTTCAAAGTCCAAAAATATTCCTCCTCCAAGTTCAGCTCCTAAACGAAAATAAGAAAAATCAAAAGGCAAAAAAGAATTTAACTCAAGGACAGGAAAAATGTACTTGGTCAAGCTGTATCTCAAACCAAAAGAAAATAAAGATATAAATGATACATCTTTTCCTGCATAAATAAATCCAAAATTGGTATGAAAGTTCTTCAAAGATAGGATGAAAATTCCAGAAGCTGAAAAAGGTCGGCTCCCAAAAAACTTCCCCTTATCTCCTGTTGGAAAAGATAAAAATGAATCAAAAGAGAAAGAAAAATTTTCCCTTTCAAATATATTTGCTCTTCCCCCAAAATATATATCTCCTAATGAAAAATTGACAGAATTTTTTGAACTCAAAAAAGAAAAAGGCAAAGATAAGTAAAGATTGATTTTAGGAAAAAGCGAATACACAGCTCCAAAAAATAAAGGAAGAGCGTAATTTATGATTTTTTCCCTTGAAACCTCTTCATCACCCTTCAAAACCGCTCTATATAATGGAGAAGATACATAAAAAGAAGAAAAATATATACGATATGAATTCTGCGGGAGAAAAGACGATGTCCTCACAAAATTGAACTCATCATACGAAGGCGTAAAAAAATGAAAGTTCAAAGCCCAAGAGTAAGAAAACAGAAATGTCAAAAATAAAAGAGAAAAGATTAGCAGAGAGAAAAATTTTCTCAAAACCCTGACAGAAAGAAATATTGCAAAGAAAATAAAGTAAGTGATTAAAAATTGAGTTGTATCAAACAAATGGCATCCACCCCCCCTCCATATTTCCCTTGGTTTCTTAACATAAAACCTTATTGGAACAGAAAGCTCTGGATTTGAAGGATCATCAGATATAAAGACAATCTCATCAATTATCTCTCCTTCAAGAGAATTCGTAGAAGATATAAGTATCTCAAGGGGAATAGATTGCCCCGGCTGAATATCAACAGAAGAAAAAGATAACTTTATAATATCACTTTTACCTCTTGTGAAAATTGAATATATCTGTAAAGGAACAAGTCCGGTATTCTCCAAAGGAAAAACCAACTTCTTTTTCTCATCACTCCATAGTTCTCCTGCATCAATTTCATATCTTGCCAGACGGAGATAAGGATAGCCACCCTTACCCGAAACAGAAACAAAAAACCTTCTCATCTCAAATTGAGATAATCTTGAACTATTCGGAAAAAGGAAATCAAACTCAAAATTTGAAACAAAATCTGTTGCGGAATCCGGTGAAAAAATTACGGGTATGCTGACGCTATCGTTATAGTTCAGAGTCAAAGGTAGTGAGAAAGTTAATGAAAAACTAAAATACCTCTGCTCCTCAAGAGATTTCACTCCACTTAAAATAAAAGGGAAATAACCAGAATTAGCAACAAATATATACGACTTTTTCTCTTTTCCAACCCTTGTGTATCCTAAATCTAAATTTTTTGGGAGAACAAGTTTAGGAAAGTATGCTCTGCCGAAAATTTGAAGTTCATACCGTGGTTCATCAGGAGCAGAAGAAACAATAACAAGCTTATCTTCAAAATCCCCCTCTTTATCGGGACGAAAGTAGAGATTAAACGAGAAACTTTCATCAGGTTCAAGAAATATAGGAAACAGAACATCGTCTATGAAAAAATAAGGAGAACTTGTAGTTATACTCTTTATGATCAGCTTTTCGCCCCCCAAATTCTTTACTTCAACCTTAACAGAAGACGATTCCGACGGGAATATGTATCCGAAATCAACAAATCTTGGTTGAACAGAAATCGTAGGGAAAGGGTTCTCAGTCCCTCTTCCCTTTAACCTCACAGCAAAAGTTCCCGCATTTGAGTAAAAAACAGAGAAAGAATCAAAGTAATCTGCGGAAACAGGATAAAAATAAACTGGCAGAAAAATTTTTTTTGACGGTAAAACCGAAACAGGAGAAGAAATCTGAACAGAAAAGCTTTGACTATATACTTTGGCTGATGTTATAACAAGTTCATAATCTCCATCGTTCTCTATCTCAATCAGAGAATTTTTTACTCCCCCAACCCTCACCACTCCAAAATCTATCTCTTCACTGTATCTCGGTATGGGGAAGGCACCCTCTCCCGAAAAGTAGAAACTGGCAGAGATAGGAAATGAGAAGATTTCAAAATCAGCTTTTAACCTTCCCGAAAAAACCTTACCTCTTCCTGCAAGCTCATACGGGATACGGAATTTAAGAACACATCTTGTAGTATCACGCGGACTGATATAAGTTAATTCACATGAAAAAGATATAAACTCAAAGTCACCTTCAAAACCGTAGTTCTTGAAAAACGCGGGTGAGAAAAACGAGCGATTGTAAAAACTCAAACTCAATTCAAGATTTCCTCCCATAAGAACTTTCCCCAAATATGAAGAAGATGGTTCAGAAAAAACCGAACTTTGAGGGTCTATTCCTTCACCTTGCACAAAAAATTTATCTCCAGAAGTAGAAGAGATAGATGCAAAATAAACCGTTTGCTGAGATGGGTAGAATAAGACGGAGATAGGATCAGAAGACACAAATGTGGTTTCAAGGGTATATGTGGATGAGAAAGAGAAAGCTTGTTCAGGTTGAGAAAGAAAAATCTGAAAACCCGTATTAGAAAATTTTAACTTGCATTCGTATTGTGTATTTAAAGGTACAGAACCACAGAAAAAATTTGTGTAAGAAAAAGCCAGATGGAATTGGGCAAAACACCCATAAATCGCAAAACTTATTTTAGCAAAAAAACGGAATATTTTAAGCATAGTAGAACTCATATTAAATTTAGTCATTGCGGTATGAAAACTTTTCGCCCACTTATATTTTTTTTCTTATTTCTCAGTGCGGTTGGAAGTTATCTTGCAATATTTATAGCTCCCCCTGATAAACTGCAAGGAGATGCCCAAAGAATAATGTATATTCATGTTCCGAGCGCTTGGATTGGACCATCATTCATCATAATATCTGCTATCGCATCAGTAATATATATAACCAAAAAGAGAAACTGGGCTGACTATTTCGCGTGGTCATTTGCAAAAGTAGGAGCAGTATTTACATTCATCGCATTAGCCACTGGCTCAATCTGGGGAAGACCCATCTGGGGCGTGTGGTGGGTATGGGAAGCAAGGTTGACGACAACCCTCATCCTCTTTCTCATATACATAGCATATATACTGAGCGGAATTGAAAAAAGCACAAGGGAGAAAACAAAAAGATTGAGAGCAACTATATCTATAATAGGAGCTGCAAATGTTCCCTTGATATGGTTTTCAGTAAAAATATGGAGGACATTACATCAGGAATTTTCTATAATAAGGAAAGGAGGACCTTCAATCTCTCCTGAAATGCTAAAAGTTCTTCTTTTCAACATCTCGGTAATATTTATATCTGCTGTACTCCTTGCAGTATATGATGCTGTAAAGAATTACTCTAAAAACCTCTCGCAAGCTCATCAACAAATGAAACAACTTTAGAAAATGTCAAGATAAATTCAAAACTCTCATTTGAAGTTGATATGTAATCTCTCAAAGATTGGAGCGACTCTCTGAAATTTCCTCTCGCAAAGTTTATCTCCCCTATTCTTCTCATAGCTGGCCACATGAAAGGATCACTTTCAAGAGACATAGAAAGACGGCTCAACTCATTATCGGAAAAATCTCTGTAAAATTGTGAAGCAGTAAAAATCTTTACCGCATCTAATCTTTTAGCAGATTTGCCCGGCAGGAGAATGCTCAATATATCACTTGCGACTTTAACCCTTTCATCTTCAACAAATTCATTCTCTGTGATAAAATCCGGTCCCTTTTTCATCAAAAACCGCAAGATACAAGATAAACCATCATGTATCCTTCCCTTTTCAAGAAAATCAACTCCGATATAAAACCATAAACCAACCTGAGAAGGGTCGCTTACTATGTTCTCTATGGCAAAGTTAGAATTAATCTTTTCTCCGACCTTCAGCTTCGCAAGAACATCAGAGATTTTGTTTATGCTATCTTGTGGGAAATTATATTTTATCGGATTGAATTTAGATTTAGCTTTCGCAACCGAAGAAATGTAAAGACGCACCATTCTTGAAACATAAGTTTTCGCTTCATAGATAACCTCAGGCAGAAAAGAAAAGGCAAAACTATCTATGATATAGTAATCTTTACCCTTAATAAAACCGCTCTGCTTTGAAAGTATATTGATATAAAATACTATCCTCCTTCCATCTTTACCTCTTTTAAATTTTGAAAGAACGATAAAATCAGAAGAAGGAAATTTTTCCTCTTCAATAAACTGAGCCGGCAAAGAATCTTTTTTTAGTTCAAGATGAATTGCCCTGCCAAAAGTTCTTGAAATCCAATCAATATCTTTATCTTGTGAGATATTTTTCGGCAGAGCAACTACAACATCTCCGTTCTGAGCAAAGACATCATCTACCAAAAACAGAAAAAAACAGAAGAAGATAAAAAAATAGTAAGTTTTCTTTTTCCCATCAAGCATATCAAAAAAATCAATTATAACTCACCTTCAATTACTTTTGAGTAATAAAAAATTATGAATTACAAAGAAATTTTTGTTTTTTTAGGAGCTTTGATATTTGATATTCTGCTCGGAGAACCTCACATCAAAATCCACCCCGTATATATTACCGGAAAAATATTAGAGAAAATTGAAAAGATAGCAACAGATAAAAAAAATGGACAAAAAAAGGAAAGTAGGATTCAGAAAACCTTTGAACTCCTCTTTGGAGCAATTCTGATAGCAGCAGGAATTTTAATATATTTATCTCTCTACTTGGTCTCAAAAAAAATAGCTCAAAAAATTTGGGAATTAGCAGATATAAAAGTGTTTGAAATTTTCGTTGATATATTTTTTCTGAAAACGACATTTTCTATAAAGTCGCTCAAAGACCACGCTCAAGATGTTCTGAACTCTCTCAAAAAAAACGATATAAAAAAAGCAAGAGAGAACACATCAAAGATAGTCAGCAGGAATACAAAAGAGCTTGAAAAACCACATATTATATCAGCTACGATAGAGAGTGTTTCGGAAAACCTGGTAGATAGCGTTATAGCCCCTTTATTATTCTTCTTGCTCGCTGGCATAGAAGGAGCAATCATATATAGAGTCATAAACACACTTGATGCGATGGTGGGATACAAAAACGAAAAATATAAATATATCGGATTCATTCCAGCAAAGATTGATGATATTTTGAACTTTATTCCCGCAAGAATATCCGCACTCATTATAATATTTTCTGCAATACTTAAAAAATACGACTGGAAAAGCGGAGTTGAAAATTTGAAAAAGTTCAAGAAATCAACTCCAAGTCCGAACTCGTGGATACCGATAACACTCTTTGGAGGAATACTCAAAATAAAACTTGAAAAAATAGGATACTATTCAATAGGTGAATTTGAACTCCCTCAAAGTGAAGAAAAAATAGAAGAAGCAATAAAACTTATGATGACATCATCGCTGGTATTCATATTCTTCTTTATTGTGCCAATTCTTTTGGTATTAGAGAGCATAAAATAGACAGAAAAAGCACAAAAAATAAAAAAACGAACTAAATTTTTATGATGATAGTAAATTGGTTGATAGGTGGTCCCCAGGGAATGGGGGTTGACACCTCAGCAAACTCGTTTGCAAGGTCCTGCGCATACGCAGGATACTGGGTCTTTGGAAAAAGAGAATATCACTCAAACATAACAGGTGAGCACTCATATTTCATTGTCACAGTTTCAGACAAACCTGTTCATTCTTTCAGAGATAAGTTAGATGTTCTCTCAACATCTGACGAAAGAACCCTGAGACTACACATAAATGATGTAAAAAGTGGTGGAGCGGTGATTTATGACGCAGAAATATCTCTTGAAGCGTTGAACATAAAAAGAGATGACTTAGTTTTTGTTCCCATAAAATACAATGAAATCATAAAAGAGACAGCTGAAAAATTCGGTCTTGGTGATGTAAAGAAACTTCAGGTTATGAGAAACTCAATATGCGTTTTCGCTTCCGCCGGACTTTTAGAACTTCCCGCAGAAT
Organism: bacterium HR19; assembly: GCA_002898315.1. Classification (GTDB taxonomy): domain Bacteria; phylum Calescibacteriota; class Calescibacteriia; order Calescibacteriales; family Calescibacteriaceae; genus Calescibacterium. The sequence goes on from BEHV01000009.1 coordinate 66,308, forward strand.
GTGTTGAGGAATCTATGAAACACATATTCACCGGGAAAAGAACAAAAGTCCTTGAACCAAATAAGTATGCTGGACTTGTAGCGTATAAATATGCACAAAGTTTTTCACACAAAATAGAAAAAAAGCTACCCAAAAGAGAAGTAGAAACAAAAAGAGTTATACTGACAGGAACGCAAGCAACAGCACTTGGGAAACTTGCAGCAGGATGCAGATTTCAGACATACTACCCCATAACCCCAGCAACAGATGAAAGCGAATTTTTGGAGTCAATCGCAAAAAAGTATAACATGGTTGTGATTCAAGCAGAAGATGAAATAGCAGCTATAACTATGTCAATAGGTGCATCATTAGCCGGCGCAAGAGCTTCATCTTCAACATCTGGACCAGGCTTTTCTCTTATGGCAGAAGCATTAGGTTGGGCAGGAATGAACGAGGTACCAATAGTAGTAATAGATTACCAAAGGGGCGGACCGTCAACCGGGCTTCCAACAAGACACGAGCAGGGAGACCTCAAATTTGCAATATATGCAGGACACGGTGAATTCCCAAGAATAGTTCTCTCTCCCGGAGATATTGAAGAGGCATTCTACATAGTAGTTGACGCCTTCAACCTCGCTGAAAAATATCAGTGCCCAGTTATAGTCCTTGAAGATAAACTTCTCGCAAACAGTGTGAAAACTATAAATCAACTTGACCTATCAAAATTGAAAATAGAAAGAGGGAAAATACTCTACGACTCACAAAACGGGAAAATGTTAAAAAAGTTCAAGAGGTTTGAATTCTCAGAAGACGGAATATCTCCGCGCGTGTTTTTAGGACATGAAGGATTTATATTCTGGAACTCTGGAGATGAACACGATGAATTTGGACACATAACAGAAGACCCAGAAAACAGATTGAGAATGCACGAAAAGAGGCTGAAAAAACTCCAAAAAATAGTAGAAGAAACCCCAGTGGAGAAAAAAATAGGAGAATTTGGCAACCCAGATAGCAAATTCGTCGTTGTAACATGGGGTTCAACAGTTGGAGTAGCTCTATCAGCATTAGAAGAACTAAAAGAAGAAAAAGGAGTAGAACTCTTTCTCCTTCAGATAAAAATGATTCACCCACTTGACGCAGAACTCGTAAAGTCAAAAATAAAAGGGAAGGTCAAAATAGCCGTTGAAAATAATTATTCGGGACAGCTCGCAAGTCATATAACAGAGAAAACGGGAGAGTTCTTTGACCACCTCATCTTGAAGTGGACAGGTCGTCCCATATCTCACGACGAACTCATATCCGCACTTGAAAAGATAATAAAAATGAACTATAAAGAAAAAAGATTGGTTCTGAGCGCAGGAATATAAAAGATAGATTTAAAAAAGAGGAAGGAGGTGAAAAAATATGCAGAACTTCCAGAGTATATATAGGTCTGATGTTGAGTCAGATTGGTGTCCCGGGTGTGGTGATTTCGGGATACTATCAGCAATAACTCAGGCACTCGGAGAATTAGAAATACCTCCGTGGAAATGCGCAATATTTTCTGGAATAGGATGTTCGGGAAAAACACCGCACTTCATAAACGCTTACGGAATCCATACCCTTCACGGCAGACCGCTCCCATTCGCAATAGGAGCGAAAATGGCAAACCCTTCTCTAACAGTGATAGCTATAAGCGGAGATGGAGATGGCTATGGTATAGGAGCAGGACACTTTGTAAATGCGGGTAGAAGAAATGTAGATATAACATATATCGTTCATAATAACGGTGTTTATGGTCTGACAAAAGGGCAGGCATCTCCTACGCTAAAAAGAGGAGTACAACCAAAATCTTTGAAATACCCAAATCTCAACGATATGGTAAATCCCATAGCACTTGCTCTTGCGTCCGGATACTCCTTCGTTGCAAGGGGATTTGCCTACAATGTCAAACACCTCAAAGAAATCATAAAACAAGCAGTAATTCACAAGGGATTAGCTCTTATAGATGTCTTGCAACCCTGCCCGGTTTTCAACACAGTAGATACAAAAGAAAAATATATGGAAAGAATAAAGATTTTAGATGGGAATGAGTTCCCTACAACTGATATAAAAAAGGCATTTGAAAAAGCACTTGATGAAGAAAACCTGTGGATAGGAATATTTTATAAAAACCCCGAAAAACAGACATACGAAGAAAGATACTCAGAGATTTTAAGTTCATATCCTTCTGAATGCCCTGCAAATCTGAAAATGTCTGATGAAAAAGGTAACCCCACAACAGATATTTCGGAAGTCCTCAACAACTTCCTATGCTGAAAATTTTTATAATTTATCTTTATGAGAATTCCAAAAATATTTTTCATCTTGTTCTCAATATCGTTTCTCATCTCCCTATACCTTCTGCTTGATGAAGAAGGTATCTTCACATTTATTTACCAGAAGAAGAAAATAGAAGAACTTGAAGAAAGAATAACAAGTTTAGAAAATGAAATTTCTGAAATAAAAACAAAAATAGACCTGATCACAAAAGGAGATTTATTGTACTTAGAACATGTTTTCAGAAAATTCGGATGGGTTAAGAAAGGTGAGAAAATATTGAAGATTGAAGAATCTTCTCCTCCTGCTTACGAACAAAATCATGGTCAATACCACGAATTGAAAAATCAAGAGTAAAAACTTCAAATCCAAGTTCGGAATAAATTTGCAAGAACTTTTGAGAGTTTTCATAAAAGAAATTTTCAAAATCAAGAAGCTGTGAAAGTTGCTTTCTTTCCTTTCTCTTGAGTTTGCCTTCAATTAAAATCATCTCTACCCATTTTCTCTCGTTATCGGAAAGCTTTCTTGTGTAAAACTTATTAAGGCAGATAGCTTTGGGTTTGAAACCTTCATTTTTCAAACTTTCAACAACTTCACGCGTCTCCTCATAGGGCAAAATCTCCGGCAAAGTAGTTATAATAAGGTTTATTTTATATGTAAAATCAATCATCTTCGCCATATCATCTTTTACCGGTCCCCCTATACCAGATTCAATTCCAACCTTAGGAACTCTGAACATAGATACGATCTGCCCCGTAGGTAATCCATCAAAGACATAAAAGTCGGCAACATTATTATACCAATCATACCACATCTTTCCAAGAAGAATCAGTTCGTAAAATCCGGGAATAACTTTTGAAAAAACCCTGAAAATAGACGAGCGAACAAAAGGGAACCAAAAAAGAAAGAATTTAAGTTTTATTTTGACATATTCTTTAGCTTCCTTTTCATAATCTATGGGATAGAGAACAACACTTTTTGAAGCAAACTCATAAAGTGGAGAAGGGAACGCAGATGGGAAGTAAAGAATTGTTTTTCCTTTTCTTGATAGGGAGTTTGCAAGAACAACGCTGAGCAAACTCTTTCCTGTCCCACCTTTCCCGGTCACAAAGATGAACAAAACAGAAAAGTTGAGTACGCCCGGCGGGATTTGAACCCGCGACCTCCGGGTCCGCAACCCGGCGTTCTTCCCCTGAACTACGGGCGCTTCACAAAACTTATAGTTAAAAACAACTAATCAATCTTTCAAAAATTTCAAAAATAAACTAAACCAAAAACCCAATGATTAAATTTTTGAAAATAATAAGGAGGTGAAAAAATGTTCCTGAACGAAAAAGATAGAGATTATCTGAGGCAAAGGTTTTCAAAGGAACTAGAAAAGGAAGTCACGTTGAAACTTTTCACACAAGCCATAAATTGCGAGTACTGCTTAGAAACAGAAGAACTTCTCAAAGAACTTGCCGAAACTTCTGACAAAATAAAACTTGAAATAATAAACTTCGCAGTAGAAAAGCAAAAAGCAGAACAAATGAAGGTAGATAAAGTTCCTGCAATAATGATTGGGAACGAAAGAATAAGGTTCTTCGGCATACCAGCCGGATACGAGTTTGCAGTCCTCATAGAAGATATAATAGAAATATCAAAAGGTGTTCCCTTCCTTTCCCCCGAGTCCGCAAGAAAAATATCAAGAATAAAAAAACCCGTGAACATAAAAGTTTTCGTAACCCCAACCTGTCCTTATTGCCCGAGAATGGCAAAGTATGCTCACTCCGCAGCCCTTATAAACGAAATGATAACCGCAGAAACAATAGAAGCAACAGAGTTCCCTGAACTCGCAACAGCTTACTCAGTTTACGGAGTCCCCAAAACAATTATAAACGATACAATAGAGATGGAAGGAGCAGTCCCAGAAGAACATTTTGTAAATGAATTACTGCGAACCATAGACGGGCTCGCCGAATAAATGCCAAGTGCAAACTTCAAAGTCGGAATCATAATTTTTCCCGGGACAAATTGCAATATTGAAACCAAAAAAGCAGTTGAACGCGCTGGATTTGAAGCAGAATACATCTGGTATGAAGAAAAAGGGAAAGTAAAAAAATTTGGAGCGGTAATAATTCCCGGTGGATTCTCATACGGAGATTATCTCAGAGCTGGAAAGATGGCGGTATTTTCACCTGTAATGGAAGATGTAATTGAAATGTCAAAAAAAGGGAATCCAATTTTGGGAATATGCAACGGTTTCCAGATACTCTGTGAATCAAAAATTCTTCCCGGCACACTTCTGATGAACATCGGAACAAAATTCATATGCAGATGGGTAGAACTTGAAGTCGTAGATAACCAAACTCCTTTCACATGCTCTATGCAAAAGGGAGAAAGAATAAAGATGCCAATAGCTCACAGGTTCGGAAACTATTTTTACGAGAACGAGAATCCAAACATAGTTTTCCGCTATGTCAATAATCCAAATGGTTCAAAAGATAGCATAGCGGGAATCTCAAACGCAAAAAAAAATATCGTGGGACTTATGCCCCATCCAGAAAGAGCATCTTTTAAGTTCCTCGGAAGTGAAGATGGAATGAAAATTTTCAAATCACTAAAAAAATGGCTGAAAGAGTAGAAAAAATTAATCCTTTATTATCAGTCCCGCATACCCTACAACAGAAGTGTAATCACCGGTTACATCACCCGAATTTGAATAGGCAACAAGTTCAACATTTTTCTTACCCCTTTTTACCGCAGAAAAAAGAAGCACATATATCGGAGCAATACCACAAATCGTTATATTATCTTCAAAAACAATTTCAATCAAACCATCATAGTCAAGCGACTTTATCTTTTCAATGGCTTTTTTATCTTTTTTACGAGAGACCTCATCTACCTCGTAGTGGTTCATATCAGAAGAAGCAATTAAAAGCACATCAAGATTTTCAGATAACCTCGCTATCAAATCACCCAACGACCTCAGTATTTTTACATTAAGTGTTCGGAGACATATAACAGAAATCTTCACATTAGGTCTCTTGTAATATAAAAAAGGAACTATAACCTCAGCTGAGTGCTCTCTCAAATGAGCACCCGTATCAAGCTGAAAAATATCACTATTACTTAAAAGAAAATCGTTGATCTCTTCATCTATCTCAACTGAAAACCCGGGGAAATTCCATACTCCATATGGGAAAAGCGAAACATCAACTCCATAACCCGTGTGGTTTGGACAGATGATAAGAACCCTCTCTGGAACCTCAATACGAGAAAAAACTTTACCTGCTATTTTTCCAGAATAAACATAACCAGCATGCGGAGATATAACTCCAAAGACATTTTCCTTTCTTTCTTCATCACTTATAAGCTCGCTGAGGACAGAAAAAAGTTTATCTTTATCTTTTGGATAAAATAGCCCTGCAACCGCTGGATTTCTTTCAACTCTGAATTTCATCTCTAACCAATTTATCTCAACCTAATGTTATACCTTCCCCATCATCTTTTCAATTCATATTCATATCTACAACTTCCATAAGTTTCTTATTTTTCCGATAGAAAAACACATCATCTTCAACTAACTTTGAAGGGACTTTTAATACCTTCCTGAAACCATATTCAACCAGATTAGCATTAAAGTGTGCAGTCATTTTATCATAAGCATTGAAGATCTGATTTTCAATATCTGAACCCATCTTTATCATAAGGAGCATTTCAGCAATCTCGTGCATGAAGACGACCCACTGTGATTAGGTTTTAAGCTTTTCTTTACCTCAATGACATATTTATTACCTTGTTTATAGAAGCACCCCGGCTGAACATCACCTGTATAGCGGACTTTATTCACAAGCTTTATCTTCACATCGTCAAGCGAAGGAATTTTGTTTATCCACTTTATTGTTCTTTTCTTGGTTCTCCTTGCCTTAACTTTACCGACACTGCTTGCCTTCCCTACTTCACTTGTTTTTTCTTTACTCATAGTATTTACCTCATATATAACTAACTTCACAGAACTTCAATTTCTGTCTACTCCCATTTGATTTTCTTTATCAGCTCTACCGAAATCACATTCTTTTACTTATTCAGATTCTTTTGAAGATTTTCTTCCTCTTTTTCCTCCCTTTTTTTCCTCGGTTTCTTCTTGGATTTCTTCGCTCTCTTGTGACATAGGAACCATATTCTTCCTCTGGTCGTATATATAGTCAGCAATAAGTTCAGATGAATCTAATCCCGCTCCCGCTTTTTCTCTTATCTTTTTCTCTATCTCGCGAGCGATTTGTGGATTTTCTTTGAGAAAAGCTTTCGCCTGCTCTCTGCCCTGTCCCAAATTAATATCACCATAAGAAAACCAAGAGCCAGATTTTTCAACTATACCATACTCCAAACCAAGGTCAACAAGCTCTCCTTCATAAGATATTCCCTGACCATAGATTATATCTACGAGTGCCTCTCTGAAAGGTGGAGCAACTTTGTTTTTAGCTATCTTTATTTTCACTCTTGACCCAATTGCTTTTTCTCCCTCTTTTATAAGGTCCACTTTTCTGACATCAATTCTGACAGAAGCATAAAATTTAAGAGCAACGCCTCCTGTTGTAGTTTCTGGGACACCATACATAGCTCCTATTCCTATTTTTTGTCTCAGCTGATTTGTGAAAATTATTATTGTTTGGGTTCTTCCTATTGTTGAGACGAGTTTTCGGAGAGCTTGCGACATAAGACGAGCTTGTAGTCCAACCTGCATATCACCCATACTCCCTTCAAGCTCACTCTTTGGGACAAGAGCAGCGACAGAATCTATAACCACAAGGTCAACAGCACCTGACGAAGCAAGTTCTTCTGCAATTTCAAGAGCTTGCTCTCCATAATCTGGTTGAGATATAAGAAGTTCATTTACATCAACTCCGAGATTTTTCGCATATATCGGGTCAAGCGCGTGCTCGGCATCTATAAAAGCAACCTTTCCCCCTTTCCTCTGAACCGAAGCGATGGCATGGAGAGCTATCGTCGTCTTCCCAGATGCCTCAGGACCGAAAATCTCTATGAATCTTCCTCTCGGATACCCACCGCAACCTATTGCTATATCTATTGAAAGAGAACCAGAAGAGACAACAGGAATCTTCAGCGACTCCCTCTCACCTAACTTCATTATTATTCCCTTGCCGAAGGTCTTCTCTAAATTCTTTATCGTTGCTTCAAGGATTTGTTCCTTACTGTCTCCCATAATTTTTCACCTCCTATAAAAAATGTAATAAAAATTTAGTATGTGATAAAAACAAAGTGTGTTTGTGATGATTTTTCTTTTTTAATTCATTTACCTTATCCTTTCAAATTGGCACTTTGAATCATCTTTATGGCACAAAACGATATTCCCACTTTTTATCTTTCCTTCCAAATCCAAATCACACATATATATACATGCAACATCTTTCATCTTTGAAACCTCACTTAAAATCCTATCTATATTTACATTCTGCCTTGTAGGAATAAAGTATAGCTCATATTTTCCGTCATATCTTTTCTCTTTTCTCACAATAAAGTTTCCGAAAAAATCATATCTTTCAGAAGTTATAAAATGAAAGAAAGGAGGAAAAACCAGAAAGATAATAAGAGCGGTCTGCTTGAAATACCTTTTTATCTTTCTCCTCACAAGTATAAGAAAAAGAGCAAACAAGAATACAGCAAATTCAGAAGGAAAATTTATCTTTGAAGAGAAAACAAAGAACTCAGAAACATAAGAGGAGAACACCTGAGATAAAAATATGAGAAATTTTGATATGAGCAAAGAAAGGTAGATAAATAAAAAACCGAGCGGTTCAAAAAACCATCCCAAAAACAAAGCGATAACGCAAAAAGATATAATCAGAGAAAAAGTAGGGACAAAAACGAAGTTTGACAGGGGAGAAATAAGAGAAAAAGGCATTCCTGTTGTTACGCTCACAGGAAAAGTTCCAAGCGAAGCGATAAGGGAAATCCAGAAGAGTTGCTCCACCTTCCCCTTTATCCTAGGTGTAAAAAGAATAAGAAAAAGAACCGAAGAAAATGAGAGAAGGAAAGACAAACTCCATATATCAAATGGGTTTAAAAGAACTATGAAAAAAGAAGATGCAAAAAGCGAGTTCAGAGCAGAAAAATTTCTTCCCGAAAAAATTGAAAGAGAAAATATAAAGGTCATCACAAAAGCTCTCAGCGCAGTCACAGGAATTCCGCTCACAAAAAGAAAAAATATCTGAAACAATATTGAGAATATAATCTTGATGTTCTGCGGCTGAACGATAAAAAATGCTCTGAACAAAAAACGCGATAAAAAAATCAAGAAAATCTCCCCTACAAGATAACCCAAAAAAGCTATTACAGCAAAGTGAGAGCCGGAAATAGCAACAACATGTAAAACCCCAAGCTTTGAAAAATCCATCAAAAGCTCTCGGTCTATGTCATCGCTATCTCCAAAAACCGTAGCTTCTAAAATTTTCAGATCATCACCATAACCACCAGCATCAAAAATCTCCTTGCCCTTCTGTCTCAGGTTATAAAGTAAATCCAAAAACCAACCCCTTTCAACTTTCTTGAACAAAAAAGATTTCCTGCATATATACCAACCGCTCTTCAATCTTGAAAAACCTTTGCACCCTACCACCACCCTATCGTATATATCAAATCTCTCCTCCTCTCCACGATTTATGGACTCGTTATCAGTGAAAACATCTGATTTGCGAACTTTCAGGTATCCGCCCTTCTTCTCAAAATGTGAGTTCAACTCATCTCTGAACCAGCTTACCGAAACAATATAATACGAAAAAGATGAATTATATATAGTTCCGGCAAAATATGCATTTCCTCTCCTGCCATCAATATCTGAAAGATTAGAATAAAAGAAAAAAGAGATAAAAACGAGAAAAAACAAAAGAGAATTCAATGAGAAAAAAATCAATGCAAGAAGCAGAGAAAATACGGGCAAAAATAAAAATATCTGTGAAGTGAAAAACCTTCCCAAATCAGCAACTTCTATGCCTAAAACCGCAGAAATAAAAAGAAACAAAAAAGGATATCTATGAAACAAAGAATCAAACCTGTTCTGTAAAGGTGAAAGCAATCTATGCAAAGACCGAAACATAATTCCCCGTACTCGCTTTTTCCCTGATATTCTGAAATTTCCTTTGCAACTCATCCTCTGAAATCAAACCAGCTAAAAACAACATATAATTCCTCAAAAGCTCATCTCTCAACTCATCTCCTCTATCTGTAAATGAAAGCCGTGAGAGAAGAGAAAAAAGTTCTATCTGAAAATTTAATTCAAAATTATCACCATCAGAATTAATCTGACCAGACGGGAATTCTACTCCTCTATGCTTTACTCTGTCAATAATTTTCGGACTCTCTGATTTTTTTCTTTGAATAGTCGGAAAGTTTTCTGTACCAGAACCCTGAAGTTGCTCGTTTCTTTTCAGGTATGTGACGGAGGATTTTCCGCCAACACCTATCATTTCAGCTCCGGAGAAGATAAAAGTTACTCCGACCCATGATGTTATCGGTATATCTCCTTTCCGCAGTGCCTTCTCTTTCATTCTGATAGCGTTCCCTATCTCCCATCCGGCAATCCAACCCGCAGAAAAGAAAGAAGGAACATAGTTTATACGAAGTCCAAATTCATGAGGCAGAGGGTGAAGCTTTATAATCTTCAGACCCTGCACAAATAAAAATTTAATCTTCAAGTGTCTGACTTTCTTTTATCTTGTATGACCCGACAAAGTTTTTGAGATAATCTAAAAGTTCATTTTTGTTTTTGGTTTTTAAAAGAAGTTTCAAAATCTGATTCGCTTCTGATTTCGGAAATCCTTCAAAGGACTTTTTTAAAAGATTCCTGCTGAATTTTCCTTCTTCAAGTTTGATAGCAAAGGCAGAAAGTACGGCAAAGCTTCTGAATATACTTGCACTTTTCTCTCTTTTTCTTTGAGAAATACGCCATGCTCTCTCAAAAAACTCGTGTGCCTTCATAAAATCACCTGAAACGAAATAGTGTTTCCCTGATTTGTAAAGAGAGATAGGTGATTTTATAAAAGCTACTGCTTCTATTTCCACGAGAGCCGAGCGAGGTAAGGCAGAAACACCTACAAAACTCCTTGAAGGCAGCTCTGCTCCGAATTTGCGAAAAAAGTTTTCCCAAACTGTGTTGATCTTATCGGCTTGGTCCAAACGCGTTGTGAATACTGTTGCTTTTACAACATCAGACGGAGAAAGTCCAAGATACACCAAAATTTTGTATATGTTTTTGAGAGCTTGATCGGTTTGCGCTTCAAGAGTGTCTTTCAATTCTTTCCCATCAAATCCGATCTGCCCGGAAATAAAAACGAAGTCCCCCTCAATGCGGAAAAGTGAATAAGGTCCAAGCGGTTTTAAATCCAGCTCCATCAGATGTTCTGATTAATCATTTCTTTGAGCTTTTTGTAAAAAGATAAAACATGTAGCGGATTTAATATACCAAAGAAGGATTTAAATATTAGAGCTATCTCTTGTGGAAGAACTCGGGAAAAACGCAAAAGAATATGTAAAGAAAAATTTCTTAATTACAAGATTAATTTCAGATTACTTAGATATTCTTAACGAAGTGATATATGGAAATAAATGAAATAATTTTGCCAATAGTTCTTGTCGCAGGGGGATTTTTAATTGGAGTAATTTCCGAAAAAATCATCTTCGGAAAACTCAAAAAAATAGCAGAAAATTCAAAGTGGGAAGGGACCGATGTAATAATCTCTTCCCTGCAAAAGTTTGTCACCTCCTGGCTGACACTTGCCGGTCTTCAACTTGCTTTTATTTCACTACAACTCAAAACAAACATACTGAACATCTTGCAAAAAATCATCGTGATTTTATATATTTTGACTATCTCAATAGCGATTTCTAATATAGCAGTTGGCTTACTTAACCTTTACACCAAAAAAGTAAAAGAGCTAATACCATCAGCATCAATATTTACAAATCTAACAAGAATACTTATCATTCTTATTGGAATTCTCATAATTTTAAATTTCCTCGGAATATCAATCACACCTATTCTTACCGCCTTGGGGGTTGGAGGACTTGCAGTTGCGCTGGCACTACAAGATACCCTCTCAAACCTCTTCGCAGGACTTCATATTATTATGTCAAGAAAAATAAGACCCGGCGATTACATAAAGCTTAGTTCAGGAGAAGAAGGATATGTGGTAGATATATCATGGCGAAATACAATGATAAGACAATTGCCAAACAATCTTGTAATTATTCCAAACTCAAAACTTGCTTCCGCCATAGTTATAAATTATCATCTTCCGGAAAAAGATTTAGCAGTTCTTGTTGAGGTCGGCGTAAGTTATGATAGCGACCTTGAAAAAGTTGAGAAAGTGACAGTTGAGGTGGCAAAAGAGGTGATGAGAGAAGTTCCGGGAGGCGTTCCCGAATTTGAACCATTTATTCGTTATCACACATTCGGCGATTTCAGCATAAACTTCACCGTAATTTTGAGAGCAAGAGAATTCGTAGACCAATACCTCATCAAGCACGAGTTTATCAAAAGATTACACAAAAGATATAATGAAGAGGGCATAGTTATACCCTATCCTATAAGAACGGTTTACCTTTCAGGCAACGGGAAAAAGTGATCTCATTCCACTCATAGAAAAGGAGCTTCTCGCAATATCACTTTTCCTTTTCAATCTCTTCATTTTTATCTGATGATACGGGTATATTATCTTTTCCATCAAAGGGAGGTATAAAAACCACATAGGCGATTGCAGTTTTTGAAGTGTTTTTAAACCAGTGCGGAGTTCCACGAGGAACATAAGCGACATCTCCTCTCTTCATCTGAAAAACCATATCTCCTATATGGAACTCTCCACTGCCATATATCAAAAAAACGATAAGGTCGTGTTCTTTATGTATGTGCGGTTTTTCCTCTGAACTTATCCAGACAACATGAAAACTCATACTTTCAGAAACTATCAGATTCTTTCTCCCTATGCCTTCGCTTTCTGTATCGGGCTTTAGCTCTCCGAACCTCACCGCTTTACCTTCGTATATCACAACCCGATTGCTTAAAAAACGCTTACCACTACAAGAAAGAAAAAAGCAAAAAGAAAAAACAAAAAAGAGAAAAACACAAAACCTCTTGAAATCAGCCATCATACCACAAAAAGAAAAACACATAACAAAAAATTTAGAAAAATCTCAAAAAAAACAAAAGTAAAAAATTAAATAAAATGAAAGAAGTTATTTGCTTGCTAATCATCATCGCACAAACATCAGAAAACCAAAGCATAAAAGAAAAATTTGAAAAAGCACCACCCTATGAGATTTTCAGAACTTTCTGCTCAACCTGCCACGGCGAAGATGGAACGGGAAATCCAAATTGGAAAGAATTAGGGCTTGATACTCAACCCCCAAACTTCAAAGATAAAAAATTCAGTTCAAAAGAACCTCTCATTGATTGGATAAGAGTAATAAGAGATGGTGGAAAAAAACACGGATTCTCAAACTTCATGCCAGCTTTCGGAGGAACCTTCTCAGAAGAAAAAATAAGAGAAATAGCACAATATCTAAAAAGCTTGGGATACGATGAAAAATATCCTCCCGGCGAACTCAACTTCTTACGAACACACAATACAAAAAAAGCATTCCCCGAAGATGAACTGATATACATAGCACAAATAAAAAACTCAAAATCCTTCTCACAAACAATATACCTCGCACAAAGAATAGGAGCAAAAGCTCAATATGAAATAAAAGGAAAGTTGAATAACGAAAACTCAAATCTCTCGGGAGAAATAGAACTGGGCGGAAAATATACAATACTCTTTGACAGAAAAAACCTTTACATAATATCTGGTGGATTAGAAGCAGGGATACCGATAAAATCCGAAGAAAGTATAGCAATTACACCTTATCTCGCAGGAGGAAAAAGTTTAGGGCAAAGATTATCTCTTCAAGCATCACTTAAGACATCGTATCTTCTCAATGAATCAAAAATAATTTCAAGCATCTCTTCTGCTTTGAATTTCATCACGACCCTGAACTCAAAAAGAGGAGTGTTTCCATCTCTTGAAGGAACTGCCGATTTTGACGGAAAATATGTTTTGCTTTCTCTTATACCACAAGCTTACCTCTCACTCACAAGAAGAGGACACATCGCTTTGAATTTAGGGTACCAGATAAATCAAAAAAGCTCCCCTATGATTAAATTCTTCCTGCTCTGGGAATTTACAGAAGGCGGAATATTAGATGGATGGTGATTAAAAATCTGAATAAACAAGAAAATGCAAAATTATAATTTGTTGTTTTGGGAGTTCCCCTTCTCCTTTCTTATATCTTTGATTTTACTTCCGAGAAAACAAAAATACCATCTGTTTTGCTTCTTTTTGTTCTTGGAGCAATTTATTTCTCTTGCTTTCCTGACTTCTTTTATTTTTCTGATTTTCTCTGATGTTAGGGACTTCAGGAAGATTTTTTTGAATTCCATACCTCTTTGCGTTATAAGCAGTGCCATTGCTATAACAAGCGCGCGCAATCTATCAGACAGAGAAAAGGAATTTATAGTTTACGAGAGCAGTTTTTCAGACATAATAGGTATTATGCTTTTTGATTTCATGATTCTGAATGAGGTTATAAATTTTTCCTCATTCTTGAATTTTTTTCCGCAGATTATTCTCACAGCTGTGATTTCTGTTCTTGGAACGCTTGCGTTGATTTATTTTATAGGAAAAATTCAGCACCACGTCAAATTTGTTCCCATCATAATATCTTTATTTTTTATTTATGGGGCTTCAAAACTTCTTCACCTTCCCGCACTGCTCTTTATTTTATTTTTCGGACTTTCTCTGAACAACATAGATAAAATTGATTTTGCCAGAACAAAACTCAATATAACAGAAATTGAGGGAGAAGTAAAAAGGTTCAGAAACATTGTATATGAGATAACTTTTTGGTTCACTCTCTTTTTTTCATTCCGTTCGGATATATCATCAGAAATCGGAGAACTTTTTAACTTAAAAAGTTTATTGCTGTCTATTATAATACTTGCTTTTGTTTATGGTATAAGGTATGTTCAACTCAGGTTCCCCCGTATTCCTGTAAAACCCGTTATTTTCTTCGCACCTCGGGGACTTATAACAATTGTTCTTTCTGAAAACTTATCACAAGAAAATAGAATTTACCTCTCAACCACTTACTCATAATGCAGATAGTACTTATCACGGTCATTATAATGGCAATATCAGGATTTACATACAAAGGAGACAAAGTCAAAAAAGAGAGAGAAAATCTGAAATAAGATATTTATTCTATGCTTTGAGATTTCACAAGAAAGAGATTTCACAAGAAAATTTCGGGTCGGAATTGATTCCAAAAATCCATATCTATTCTGGAAAATCACAAAATAGAATTCAGAAAAAATTATTTTCTCACTAAAAATGATTGAGGAGTTAGAACTGAAAAGCAACCTTACAGAGATAAAAAAGAAATTTGAGAAGATATTTGAGAACTTCTCAAAACTGAAAATAGCAGTTTTAGGAGATGTCATGCTTGACTCATATCTTATAGGAGACACAAAAAGAATATCTCCCGAAGCACCGGTTCCCGTGATTGAAATTTCAAAAAACTACAACAAATTAGGTGGAGCAGCAAACACAGCCCTTAACATCAAAAGATTGGGAAACTGCAAAGTAAAGCTGTTTTCTATCGCAGGAAAAGATAATGAAGGAAAAATTTTAAAGCAACTCCTTGAAAACGAAAAAATAGAACATTTCATTTTAGAAGATGAATCAAGACCAACAACATTGAAAACAAGAATAATAGCAAGGGGACAGCAGATTTTGAGAATAGATAACGAAAAAACATCTCCAATTTCAGATAAACTTTCTGACCAGATCCTCAAAGAAATAAAAAAAGAAAAATTTGATATAATAGTTTTTTCAGATTATGCGAAGGGATTTTTCACAGAAAAAACATCGCTTGCGAAAGAAGAAGGGAAAACAATATGCGACCCCAAACCACAAAATGTTGAACTCTTCAAAGGTGTCTATATTCTTCTACCCAACATTTCAGAAGCATACGAGATAAAAAAAATAATAGAAGGAGGGAAAGAAGAAACGCTCTTCCAGTTAGCGATGAAAATAAAGGAAAAACTCAAAATAGAAAAACTTGTCATAACACAGGGTGAAGAAGGTATGACGGTCTTTTCAGGAAGAAACTTTCACGTAAAAGCGTTTGCAAAAGATGTTTTTGATGTGACCGGTGCTGGTGATACTGTCACCGCTATGTTCTCACTATGCGAAGGAATCGGACTTGAAGATGAAAAATCGGCAATTTTATCATCAATAGCTGCATCGTGCAAAGTATCTCATCTCGGAACATACGCCCCCGAAAAACACGAGATTTATAAATTCCTGAACAATTTGCTGAATTCGGAAAATTTTTAACATCTGGAATTAAATTTTTCTCACCATGAAGATTGAAGTAAAGAGAAAAGATTTTCTGGAAACACTCGGTCAAATTCAACATGTGACGGAAAGGAGAGCGCATCAGCCCATACTGTCGCACGTTCTCATAAAAGCAGAGGGAGAAGATATAACTTTTTTCGCAACAGACCTTGAAGTGTTTGTGAAGGCAAAAAGTAAATGTATAAGTTATGGAAATTTTGAAATCGCGCTCCCAGCAAAAGAACTCTATGAACTCATAAGAGAAATTGAATCAGAAAAAATAAGCATAGAAATCCTAGACGGCAAAACAGAGATAAAATCAAAAGAAGGTAAATATCGCTTGAACTCTATTTCTCCGTCTCAATATCCTCTACCACCTGAAAAAGAATGGGTGAATATAACAACTCTACCTGCTCAAACCCTGATCACCCTCATTGAAAAATCTTCTTTTGCTGCATCGCAAGACGAATCAAGATATGTTCTGACAGGAGTTCTCACAGAGTTCCTCTCAAATTCAATTATATTTGTTGCATCAGATGGACATCGCCTTGCGTATTTTGAAGTTCCACATGAAGTGGAAAGAGAAGGGAAGTTTGTAATCCCCAAGAACGCGATCTTGGACATAAAAAAGATTCTTGTCGGAAGGCAAAATATCTCCGTAAAGTTCTCCGAGGGGACCTTATTTCTCTCATCAGAAAAAGGAGATATATCAATCTGGATAAAGGTAATAGACGAGGAGTATCCGGCGTGGAGAGAGGTTATTCCAAGCGATAAAGATATGATTTGCCAGTGTGTTGTGAAGAGAGAGGAGCTGAAAAAGACACTCAAACGACTTTCTATTTTTGCCGGCTCAAAGTTTCCTTTTGTAAGCGTAGAGGTAAGAGATGGGAAAGCCATCTGGAGGAGCGAGTCAGATGAACTTGGTTTTTCGGAGGAGGAGATAGATGCTGATGTAAGCGGGAAAGTTCCCTTCCGCATAGCATTATCTATTCGGTATTTGCAGGACGCACTTTCCTCAATTGATTCCTCTCTTGTTTCTATGAAGATATTTGGGGAGATGAGTCCGCTTTTTATTGAGCCAGTCGGGGGAACGGGAGCTAAAAACCTCATAATGCCTATAAAACTATAATCACTTTCATTCTCCTGATAGTTTCACGTGAAACAAATTCCACCAGAAGATTTTAACTGTTATTTTCTCCCCGATGTTTCACGTGAAACTTTTTTACGAACCCTCATCTGAAAACCCCTGATTGACTCCTCAAGAACATCGCACAGAAAATCTATCTCTCTTATCTCAATTGAAAGGGGAAGGTTCAAAATGAGAACATCTCCTATGGGACGGACAAAAACACCCGCTCTCCACATACGAAGCGCAACTTGCCAACCAGCAAGAACATCAGACCGAAAAGGTTTCTTCCCCCTCTCCACAAATTCTATACCCCACATAAACCCCTTACCTCTCACATCACCTACAATATCAAACCCAAGAAACTTTTTCAACCTTGACTCAAGATATGATATTTTCTCACCCACCTTTTCCAGAACCTTGTCATTTCTGAATATCTTTATGTTTTCAAGTGCAAGAGCGCACAAGATTGGATTGCCCGTAAATGTGTGCCCGTGAAAAAAATGTTTCCCCTCCCACTGCTCTCCCTCAAAAACAGAGTAAATTTCATCTTTGCAAAGCGTAGCCGCAAGCGGAAGATATCCACCAGAAAGTCCCTTACCAAGACACACAATATCTGGCAGATTGCCTTTTCTGTCAAGTTCCCACTCAAAGCCGAACATCTTCCCGGTCTTGCCAAACCCCGTAGCGACCTCATCTACCACAAGTAAAATCCCCCTCTTTTTCGTCTCATCTCTCAAAAATCTCATGTAGCCCGGCGGAAAAGGGATTATTCCTCCAGCTCCCTGAACCCCACCCTCTATAAATACCGCAGATAGCCCCCTTTCTCTTTTTATAACTTTCTCTGTTATCTCAAAACACTCAAAAGAGCACTTTCTCTCCCCCTTCTCCTTTGCTCTGTTGTAGGGACACCTGAAACAGTATATAGAAGCAAGGGGAACCACTCTGAACATGATGTCTTTATATTCTCTCGTAAAAGGATTCTCACCCGCAAGAGACATAGCCCCAAGAGTATCACCGTGATAGGAGTTCTGAAGCGAGGCAAACTTCACCTTCCTCCTCTTCATCTTCCGTCTTGCAAAAGAGAAAGATACTTTCAGAGCGACTTCTACCGCTTCAGCGCCATCCTCACTGAAAAAAACACGAGGAAGCCCAACAAGCTTTGAAAGCTCTCTTACGAGAAGAATTGACTGAACATTTGCAAGTCCAAGAGTTGTTGCGTGCTGAATCTTATCAGCGGTTCCTTTTATTGACTCCACAAGCTCCTTCTTTGAATGACCGTGGATTATACACCATATAGAAGATACAGCGTCAAGATATCTTCTGCCTCTTATATCAACAAGATAGTTTCCCTCTGCTGATACTATTATTGGTGGTTTTATTTTTCTGTAAAAGCACATTTGAGTATAGGGATGCCAAAAATGCTTTTCATCCCATCTTCTCAGAGTTTTTTCGGTCCACTTTTCCATAGCTGAAATCTCCCCGTTTCACGTGAAACATAGTATCAGCAAGAGCTTCAACAAAAAGAGAGATATCTTCTCTGCTATGCTCAG
>BEHV01000010.1 GCA_002898315.1 bacterium HR19
TATGGATGGGTTATGTGTTAGGGTGTTTGAGTTTGGAGAGGGGACAGGTTCAGGGAAGATATGGTGGAGATATTACAGGTTGAACGAAGGACAAAACGCAGTAAAGTGAGGGAACAGGAGAAAATTTTACTCACACAAAAATTTGAAAATACGATTTATCTTTTTTCTGTTATTCTGTGAATAAGAAGAAGATTTTATTTGTATGTGTGGGTAATGCGTGGCGGAGTATAATTGCAGAAGCATACGCGAAAGCTCTCTTTGATGAAGATATAGAAGTGGAAAGCGGGGGGATAAGACCGCTTGGATATATACCGCAAGATGTAGTAGAGGTGCTTTTGGAAGAGCCGGTGATAAGGGAGAAAGTAGATATATCTTCTTTGCGTTCAAAACCAATCATCACCGATAAACTTTCAGATTACAGCTATATTGTTGTTTTGAGCAGGACTATATTTTTTGCTCCCGAAGGGGTAAAGGTTCTTTACTTTGATGTTGAGGATCCCGCTTTTTCAGATAAGGAATTTTTAAGACAGATAAGAGATAAGATAAAGGAGATAGTCACTCAGGTCAAAAGAGTTGTAGAAGAGAATTAAAAATAAGCTGGAAAATGAGAAAAAAATGAAAAAATGATAAATTATAATATTCAATTTAGCTTATGGTATAGATTTTTAATTAAAAATATTTTTCAGGGGTTTTGAGTTATGATAAGTAGAACATCAGCTTACGCGATTCAGCTTCTTTGTTATTTGGCAGAAAAAGAAGAGAAAGAGAGGGAGAAATCTAAGGGTGTTTTTGAACCGGTTTTCGTTTATGATATTGCAGATAAGGTTGGAGTTCCGCGAAACTTTCTTTCAAAAATAGCGGTTGTCCTCGCCAAAAAGGGAATTTTGGGCTCACAAAAAGGACCAAAAGGCGGAGTTTTTTTGAAGGTCTCCCCAGATAAAATAACTCTTTACGATATATGTGAGATTTTCGGAGAAAACATCCTCAAATCCGACTGTATTCTTGGAAATCCTCAGTGTGGTGATTCTGTTGCCTGTCCTATGCATAACTTCTGGAAGAAAGAGAGAGAAAGGTTTTTAGATTACCTCAGAAAGACAACAATATCTAAGCTGATAAGCAAAAAGTAATAATGTGAGTTCTTCATTCTTTTTTTGTGATTTTGTATATTTTCCCGCTTTTGTG
Source organism: bacterium HR19 (assembly GCA_002898315.1). Classification (GTDB taxonomy): domain Bacteria; phylum Calescibacteriota; class Calescibacteriia; order Calescibacteriales; family Calescibacteriaceae; genus Calescibacterium. The sequence goes on from BEHV01000010.1 coordinate 1,183, forward strand.
ATCAAGAACATAGATTTCTCCTGATTTATCTTCTGCAAAAGATGAGACCATAAGACCTGATTCAATAAGCACAGAGCTATCTGATAATTTGAGATTGTAGTATTTTTCAGCATCCAGAACTCTTATTTTTCCGGAGCACCAATCTCCGTAAAGATATTTTCCATGCAGAAGTTTTATTTTCTCTCCTCTATAAACATATCCGCCTATTACAGCGCAATCTTTTTGCTCATAAAGTTTATACACCGTTACGGGAAATGAAAAATTTGTTTTGGAGCAATTTCGGTCAAATATTTCAAAACCTTCATAGCATCGCCATCCATAGTTTTTCCCTCTTTCAATTATGTTTATTTCTTCCCATCTGTTTTGACCGACATCTCCAGCCCAAAGAGCTCCTGTTTTTCTATCAAAGCTGAATCTCCATGGGTTTCTCAATCCGAAAGCGAACACTTCTGCACAGCCACGAACGGGTTTTTTGCTCTGATTTACTCCGCAGACCACATCATCAGAAAAAGGATTGTCTTTCGGTATAGCATACGGGAGTTCTGTCTCCGGGTCTATTCTCAATATTGAACCAAGAAGGTCTTTTGGATTTTGTCCTGTCTTCAATGGGTCTCCCGCTCCTCCTCCATCCCCCAAAGATATATATAGCAAACCATCTGGACCAAACTTTATATCTCCGCCCTTGTGATTCGGGAAAGGTGGTTGTCTCACTTTCAAAATAATCGTTTCTCTATCACCAGCAGAAAATTTTCTATCTTTCACCGCAAAAAAGGAAATTATGCTGTAGCCATACTTTGATGTGTAAGATATGTAAATTCGCCCGTTTGATTTGAAGTTCGGAGAGAATGCTATGCCCAGCAGACCTTTTTCTCCTCCGAAATCAATTCTATCTCGTATGTCTAAAAAGTTTTTTACTTTCCAATTCCCATTTTCTTTGAAGACCACTTTTACTCTTCCAATCTGCTCTGCTATGTAAAATATTCCGTCTTCAATCGGATTTTCAACCATAGCGACCGGTTTTTCAAATTCAAAAGGTAAGAACTCCTCTAAACTGACTTCCTCTCTTTCGTTCATCTGGCAAATTATTCCAAGAATCAATAGAAAAACCATCAAGAGAAATTTATTGATTTTATCTGTTATTCTATTATTTTTGAGAGAAAAGTGAGAGAGCCACCGGGGATTATATCTGATTCATCTAAATGTTTTACTTTATCTTTCCTGAAAACTATTATATCTTTCACCTGCCACAGGGGTATGTATGGTAGTTCATCTTGAAGAATTTTCTGGGCTTGCTCTAAAAGTGTTTTTCTCTCTCTTTCGTTCATTTCTGCTGTTGCTCTTTCTACTATTGCGTCAAAGATTGGATTTGAGAACATAACCCTGTTTGCTCCATAAGGAGGAATCATTTTGCTATGCGCGATATATCTTAAAATTTCAGGGTCTTTCACTCCGACAAAGTTGAGCGAGTACATATCAAAGTTCCCATTTATCACCTCATAAAAGAAAGTTGAGAACTCACGAGATTGAATATCTATTTTCATTCCTATTTTTTCAAGTCCGCTTGCTATTGCCTTCACATTTCTTATAGCATATTTTATGTTTGATGTTTTCCAGATAAATACCGGAGCTTTCTGTTCTGAGAAAAATCCCGCTTCTTCAAGGAGTTTCTTTGCGGTTTCAGGAGAGTAAGGGTATTGATGGTATTCAAAGTAAAATTTTGAACTTTTAGGAAGCATAGAGTTTATCGGTTCAGCGTAATCTTCAAGAAGGTTTTTTATTATCTCTTCTTTTGGTATGGCGTATGCTATTGCTTTTCTTACTCTTCTATCTGCAAGATATTTATTTCGCAAGTTTAATCCTATGTATGATATATTTATTCCAGAACTTTGAGTAATCTGGACATTTTTTAATTTTTTCACATATTCTATCAGATTTGGTGGGACAGCGTTTACTATTATATCTACATCTCCTTTTTCAAGTTCAAGGATTCTTGTTATATCGTTCTCTATTCCTTTGATAACGACTTTTTTTTTGCTGTTTCTTTTTTGCAGGACTGCTTTTTTTCCGGGTTCAAACTCAACGAGCTTGAAATCTCCTGTGCAGTCGGTGAAGTTATCTTCGGGGAATATAGGAGATGTAAGGTCGTACATTATTGAGGCGTATGGTTGAGATACGATTTCAATTTCGTTTTCACTCGTTTCTCTGATATTTTTTATATATCTGAATTTTCCTCTATCTATGTATTTTTTGAGTGATTTTACAACGAGCGATGAGTTTATTTTAAGTCCAGAGCATGTTTTTTCTCCTTCTCTTATTTTTATCTTCAATATTATTTCTTCACCATCATTTCCCCATCTTTTTTGTATATCTATTTTTTCTGCGAGGTCTGGTATTATGTTGAGGTTTCTATCAAATTTAAAAAGTGCTTTGTGAATAAGTTCAACAACTCTGAAAGAATAAGCGGAGTTCGCAAGTGGCGGATAGAGATTCGTTGGTCCATCTTCCATGGCTACAACTATTGGCTTTCTATCTTCTGGTCGTTCTTCGTTTTTATCTTTGAACAGGCAGGAGTTTTGTGAGATAGAATTTATAAAGCCAAAAATCAATAAAGTTTGTAGAGAAGTGAAATAAAATTTTTGAGAATTTTTTCTGATTTTTATGTGTTGATTGATTGAGGGCATTTTAAAAAGCGTTTTACTGTGGGCAAGATAGATTATCCCTTATAGAATATAGCTAGAATTATGCTCACCCACATGGTTATCTGAATCCCGAGAATCCAGAGGAACATTTTCCTCATTTCTTTGACTTCTTCTTTCATCGTTTTTTCAAGGTCTTCAACTTTCTTTTCAAGCTTATCTACTCTTTCCTCTAATTTTGAAACCCGCGCGTCAAGTTTTGCGATGTCTTCTTTCAACTCAGCTCTTACATTATTTATTTCTTCTTTTAGTTCAGCTCTCACACTATTTATCTCTTCTTTTAACCCGTTCCTTACATTGTTTGTTTCTTTTCTTACACCGTTTATCTCTTCTTTTAGTTCAACTCTTACACTGTTTATTTCTCTCCTTACGCTTTCTATCTCTTCTTTTAGCTCAGTTCTCACATTATTTATTTCCTCTTTCAGCTCGGCTCTTGCACTATTTATCTCTTCTTTCAGTTCGGCTTTTGCTAATGATACGGTATGCTCTACATCTTGTCTTGTAGCGGTTTCAGCTTTTTTAGATTGTATAAACTCAACAATTATTTTAGCTTCCCTTTCACCTAATTTTTGCTTGAATATCTCATATACTTCAATCTCTGTTGCTGTATCGCTCACGGAATAAAATTTAAAAATTTCTTTTCATTTTTGTGTCTATTTTGTATTTTTCTGGCTAATCTATAATTTATGAAGCACAAAATAGAGCTTCGGTATTGGAAGGATTGCCCATCTTGGCCGATTGCTATTGAGAGGTTGAAAGAAATAATAAATGAACTCAAATCCCAAGGTCATGAAATAGAACTTACCCTTTACGAGGTCAGAACAGATGAAGAAGCAGAGGAACTCAGATTCCCCGGGTCGCCTACAATATTAGTTGATGGGAAAGATATAGACGAAGAAGGAGCAAGGCAAAATCCCGTCGGTCTTACATGCAGAGTATATAATATCAACGGAAAGATTTTACCCGTTCCTCCGCTTGAATTCATCAGAGAAAGAATCATTTCACTTCTGAAAGGTAAGTGAGGAAAAATTTTCCTATGGTATGGTCTTTGCATATTCTTGTGGAAGATGGGACTTTCTCACCAACCGCTGTATATAGCTACTGCTGGTGCTTACGCTAACCAGAGAAAACTTGAAGTTATATCAAACAACCTTGCAAATGCATCAACTTATGGATACAAAAGAGATATAGTTGCTTTTGAGGGACTCTTTGAACCGGCTTCTCCTATTACTCCTCTTAATCCAAAGCTCTACTTTGATTTACATAATGAACAGGTTAGTCAGAGGATGGTTCTTTTTGATGAGACATATACCGACTTTTCACAGGGAGCACTTATAGAAACAGGAAACCCTCTTGATATAGCTATATCAGGAGATGGTTTTTTTGCGGTCCAAACAGAGGACGGAATAAAATTCACAAGAGCCGGAAACTTCACCATATCTCCTGATGGATACATCATAACTCCGCAGGGGTATAAACTTTTGGGTAAGAAGGGGGAGCCGATAAGAATTCCGTTTGAAGAGTGGGCTCCACAAGATATAGTCATCACTCCCGATGGAGGAGTATTTTTAGGAGTAAGACAGGGTGAAGAGAGAAAGAGCATTTTCATAGACCAAATAGGCATCTATTCAATACCTGAGGGATTGGCAAAAAAAGTTGGAGAAAATCTCTTTGACGTTGATGATATAAGTTATGTTCAAGATTCTGAGAACTTTAAAGTTCTGCAAGGTTTTTTAGAGTCATCTAATGTCAATCCGATAAACGAGATGGTATCTTTGATAGAAGTTCAGAGAGCTTATGAAGCGAATACAAGGGTTATAACATCTGTTGATTCCACGCTTTCTACATCAATAAGAGATTTGGGAAGAATTTAAAGAGAGGAGGTGATTGAGCTATGTTCAGGTCCTTATGGTCGTCAGCAACAGGAATGATAGCTCAACAGCAGAACCTTGATGTGATATCTAACAATCTCGCAAACGTCTCTACTCCCGGATTCAAGAAATCAAGAGCAGAGTTTGAGGACCTTGTTTATCAAGACCTTCTTCTGCCGGGAGTGGAAACATCTTTGCAGGCGACAAATCATCCTACCGGTGCGCAAATAGGAGCTGGAACCCGTCTTTCAGGAATAACAAAAATTATGTCCCCCGGTGAACTCCTTGAAACCAACAGAGAATTTGACCTTGCCATAGATAGTGAAGGGTTCTTTCAGGTACTTCTTCCAGATGGGCAGATAGCTTATACCCGCGCTGGAAACTTTCAGAAATCCGCAGAGGGAGTTCTTGTGACTCCCGAAGGTTATCCTCTTTTCCCCGAGATAGTTGTTCCACAGGAGGTTGTGCAGATTCAGGTGAGCCCAGATGGTCTTGTCACGGGAATTATTCCAGGGCAGGAAGAATCTCCGATAGTTCTCGGTCAGATTGAGCTTGCACGTTTTATAAACCCATCTGGCCTCAAAGCAATAGGTAAGAACCTTTTTGTTCAGACATACGCATCTGGCGACCCGATAGTCGGAATTCCCGGAGAGGAGGGTTTTGGAAGAATTCTTCAGGGTTTTCTTGAGGTTTCAAATGTGAATGCTATTCAGGAGATGATAGCTATGCTCCTTGCTCAAAGGGTCTATGAGATGAACTCCCGAGCTGTTACCGCAACAGATAACATTATGGCAACCACCGTAAATATAGTCAGATAGCCATAAAAAAATTTTTCTGCTTGAAGGAGGTTTTATCAGACTTATGTTTTTTTTCATAACTACTTTGTTAATATCTTTGAGTAATTCTGATATTGAAAAGAAGATAAGAGATAACCTGAACTGTCCCGACTGTGAGATAAAGATTCTGTCTGTTCATGTTCCTTTTGGTATGAAGCTGGATAGTTTTGAATATGTTGAGATAGTTCCGAAGGACTCAAAAGTTTTTGGACGCAGGGTTTTTACAGCATACTTCAAAAAAGAGGGAAAAAATTTCATTGGAACAGTTTTTGCATTTATAGATAAAAAAGTGAAAATCATGAGAGCAAAAAGAAGATTAGAAAGAGGAGAGACCTCAAAACCAGATGATTTTGAAACTCAGGATATTTTCTCAACACTCGCTCCGCAAGATTTTATCTCACCAGATGATATGGCAAATACAAACCTTATATTAAAAGTTCCTGTGGGTAAGGGTGAGATTCTGCGAAAGACACATCTTCAAGAGGAATTTGCCATAAGAAAAGGCGATATGGTCAAGCTCGTTCTGAACTCCGGTTCAATACATATTGAGTTCCCGGGATTAGCGCTTTCTGACGCAAAGGAAGGAGAAAAGGTTAAAGTCAGAAACCTATCTTCAAACAAAATAGTTTATGGTGAAGCAAAAGGAGGAAAAATTGTGGAAATAAAATAGTATGGGATGATGATGGTTATGATGGAGAAAATCACAAGGAATTCAGAGAGTAAAGCAGAGCTTGAAATTCTAAAAGATTTCGGCAAACTTTTTACGTTTTTGCTTTTGTTTTCTTTTTCTTGTTCTGCGAAGAAAGAACCAGAATTCCCGAAAGCGTCAGAAGATATTATGGAGACAAGAGATCTTGAAAAATCACCTGAGGAAGGTTCTCTCTTTTACGAAGGTAGCCCTCTTGCAAATCTATATGCTGATATGAAAGCGAGGCGTGTTGGAGATGTGCTGGTTGTGAAAATAGTTGAGAATGTTAAGGCGAAAAATCAACAGACCAAAGATATGAGCAGAAACTCTGAGATGAAGTATAACCTTGGAGCTGGAATAACAAAGTCAAAGTTAGATGGTTTCTCTCTTGATGCAGGTGCGGGAGGAAAAAACAATTTTTCTTCAAAAGGTTCGCAAAATAGCGAGAATCAATTTATAGCTACTGTTGGAGCAAGAGTCATAAAGGTTTTTCCATCGGGAAATCTCCTCATAGAAGGAGAAAAATACATAAGACATAACGATGAGGTTCAGAAAATATATGTCAGAGGGATTGTGAGACCCGAAGATATAATGCACGATAACTCCGTCCTCTCAACCTCACTTGTTAATGCGAGAATTGAATATGTATCTGAGGGCGACTTTGCGAAAAAGCTGAGACAAGGATGGTTGCAAAAAATCCTTGATTTCATCTCACCTTTCTAATGAAGGAGGTCTGATAATATGACGAAAGATAAAAAATTACAGATTTCTGCTTGTTTTATAGAGAAAAAACAAAAGGGAAACAAAATCAAACTCTTGATTTCGTTGATGATTTCTTTTCTTTTTACTCTGGCACTTTACTCTTACGCTTTTTCAGCGCGAATAAAAGACATAGCGAGTGTTGAAGGTGAGAGGTCAAACTTTCTTGTTGGATTCGGAATAGTCGTCGGTCTGCGTGGAACGGGAGATATAATATCTCCAAACCTGACTGTTCAGACGCTTGTGAACCTTTTGCAGAAGATGGGAGTAAGACCAGACCCAACGGCTCTGAAAAGTTTCGGAATCGTTGCTCCGAGAACCCTTCGCCCAAGAGATTCGGCTCTGTGCATGGTGACAGCTGAACTTCCCCCATACGCAAAACCCGGTATGAGAATTGATGTTCAGGTCTCAGCTATTGGAGATGCAAGAAGTTTAAGAGGAGGAGAGCTGATCTTAACTCCGCTTTTCGGTCCAGATGGAAAAATCTGGGCTCTTGCGCAGGGACAGGTTGTGACCGGTGGAAAGGAGATAACTCGCTCGCCTTCAACTCTTGTTGGTGGTTTCCCTACCTCCGGAAGAATTCCCAAAGGTGGCATAGTGGAAGGTGAGATAAAAACAACAATTAACGAAAAGAGGTTTGTGCGTATTTTCCTTGATTCTGCTGATTTTTCTACTGCAAAGTCGGTCGCTGATGCTATAAATTCGTTTGCTGGAACAGGACTTGCTTATGTTCAAGATGCGAGAACCATTTTTGTTGCAATTCCAGAAGAGTTCACAGGAAGAGTTGCGGAGTTTATATCTGCCATAGAAAATATTGAGGTTCTGCCTGACGCTCCGGCAAGGGTTGTGATAAACGAGAGGACGGGAACTGTGGTTGTGGGAAGGGATGTAGGAATTTCTGAGGTAGCGGTAGCGCATGGAGATATAGTTGTAAAGATAGGGAAAGAGCCTTCGCCCCTGCCCCCGGAGTTTGATGCCGCTACCTCAAAATTTGAGAAAAGAACAGTAAATATAGTCGGTCCAGCAACTACTGTTGATGAGCTTGTGAGAGAACTTAACAAGATCGGAGCTTCTCCACAAGATATAATAGCTATTTTGCAGGCGATAAAATCAGCAGGTGCCCTGCACGCACATATTTCAACCCAGTAGAAAAAATGAAAGAAATAGAACAAGCAAAGTTGAAACCTTCTCCGCTCTGTGTGGATTGTCTGCCACGACCATCTGACAGGCAAAGAGTTATAGATGATGTTTGCTCTGAGTTTGAATCATTTTTCGTAAAGGAGTTTCTGAAAGATGCTTTCGTTATGAGCGGAGAACTTGCAGAAAGCTACGGATATTTCTACAAAGAAATTGTCTTAGATACGCTCTCCAGAACTTCATCGTTTGGTATAAAGGACTTTCTGAAAAAGGCAATTGAAAATAACCTTGAGTTCATTCAAAACGGATATATAAGAAAAAAGAAAAACAGTATCGGGAGATTTTGATTTTTCTGAAATATCACATTCTTTCCGGAGCGGAAACTCCAAGAAGAGAAAGCCCTTTTTTTGTTATCTCCTTTACAATCTCCGAGATAAACATGCGAGAAAAGCTTGTCTCCTCTTCATCGGTGAGAATTCTTTTTCTTTGGTAAAATGAATGAAAAGCAGATGCAAGAGATAAGAGGAAAGATGTTATTCTGCTTGGTTCCCACAATTTGCATGAAACAATAACTTCATCGTAAAAAACTGAACAGAGAGCCAGGAGGTTTCTCTCTTCTTCTTCATCAAATATCTTTGTTGTCTTCTTTTCGGACTTTAATTTTTCCTTCCATTTTTGGTATTCTGGAAGCATTTTTCTGTTCTCCGCTTCTCTGAAAAGTGAGCATGCTCTTGCGTGTGTGTATTGGACATAGTACACAGGATTTTCAAAACTTTTCCTTTTTGCCATATCTATATCAAAGTCAAGAGGTGTATCGCAATTTCTTGTAAGATAGATAAATTTCGCAGCGTCTTCTCCTACTTCATCTAAAAGCTCGTCAAGTGTTATGTATGTTCCTTCTCTTTTTGACATCTGAACAGATTTTCCGTCTTTTATGAGATTTACCATCTGGACGAGTTTGACGATGAACTCTCCTTGAAATCCCGCTATGCGAAGGAATGATTCTATTCTTTTTATGTATCCATGATGGTCTGCTCCCCAGACCTGAAACAATATGTCATATTTTCTTTTTATTTTGTCAAGGTGGTATGCGCAGTCATTTCCAAAGTATGTAGGTTTTTTATCGCTTTTTATCACAACTCTATCTTTTTCATCACCAAATTGTGTTGTTTTCAAAAATACAGCACCATCTTTTTCGTAAAGATAATCTTTCATAACTTCCAGAGCTTCTTTGAGAAGTTTTTGAGTTATCTCTCTTTCAGAGATAAATCTTCTGAATTTTATTCCGAATCTCTCTAATGTTTTTTTGATGTCTTCAAGTATTATGCGAGAGGCGTTGAAACCGAGTTCATAATCTGAAATTGAGCCGAAATCTTTTATCTCTTTCCTTAACTTCTCTCTCACATCTTCTATGTATTTTCCTTTGTATTCCTCTCCCTCTCCTTTTATTGCTTTTCCGAGTTTTTCTATTTGTTCTCCTGCGTCGTTGATGTAGAACTCTTTTTCAACTTCTGCTCCGCAGAACTCTGCTATGCGAGAAAGAGCATTTCCAACTGCTGCTATTCTTCCGTGTCCTATGTGAAGGGGACCGGTCGGATTTGCTGAAACGAACTCCGCGAGAACTCTTTTACCTTCAAGAATTTTCGGTCTCTCATAATTCATAATGAAGTTCAAGGATACGCTTGAGGGGATTTTGAAGTTTACGAAACCATTTACAATCTGCGGGTTGAACTCTTTGAGGTGAGTTGATATTTCTTCGGCTATCTGATGAGGGGGTTTTTTCATCAGAGGTGAGAGCTTGAACGCTATATCTGTAAAAAGCTCTCCATACTTTTCATTCTTTGGTCTTTCGGGATTGGGGACCTCAAGAGATATGTTTCTATCTTTTAAGAACTCCTCTATTTTCTCTTTTATTCTCTCTCCTATTGTTTTCTGATTCACTTCAATTAAAATTTATCTCTTCTGCTTTTATATGATAAATTTTCTTGTATCGGTGTGTAGTGGGTGAAGTATTTGAGATTATTTTTTGCTGATTATTTCTGCCTTTCCGCCCGCCTTTTCAATTTTTTCTTTTGCAGATTTTGAGAAAGCGTGCGCCTTCACAACGATTGCCCTTGAAATTTCTCCATCTCCTAAAATCTTGACTGGCTCTTTCAATGACTTTATCAGACCATTTTGGTAAAGAACTTCTGGTGTTATCTCATCTGCTTCAACCTTTGCCAAATCTTCTAGATTCACTACTTGATAGTATTCTGGAAACTTTGACCTAAAACCCCTTTTGGGAATCCTTCTTATAAAAGGTGTTTGTCCTCCTTCAAACCATGGTGGGGGAAGAGTGCCTCTTTGCCCTTGTCCTTTATGTCCTCTTCCAGATGTTTTGCCGTGAGTACCATAACCTCTTCCAACTCGCTTTTTCCTGTGCGTTGCTCCATGCGGAGGTCTCAAAGCAAAAAGCATAAATTGATTTTTTAATCAGAAAACTCCCGATTTTCTTTTTTTCCGTTATTTTACTTTATCATTACTTAATTTATTTTCAAAATCTCTGTATATGAAGAAGTTAAAAATCGGAATAGTTTCACCTTATTTTTTCCCACATATAGGTGGTGTCTCAAATCATGTGTGGTGGCAATACCTTATGCTGAAAAACCGGGGTTTTGATGTGAAAATCATCGCCCCAAATTTTGGGAAAAGTGAGTACGATTGTGAGGATGTGATAAAGTTAGGCAGACCAATTCCTTTGATTTATAATGGTTCATTAACTTTCATCTCTTTTGCTTTCAAAGCGGGAAAAATTATAGAAAGTGAAAAATTTGATATAATTCATGTTCACGAGCCGTATAATCCTTTTTGCCTTTGGTTTCTGAAAAATTCTCAAAAAAGCGTAGGGACTTTTCATGTTTTCAGAGAGGAGCCGGGAAAGATAGTGATAGCTATGGGGGAACCATTCTTGAAGCTGATGAGGAAATCTTTATCTATTGCCGTTGCTGTTTCAAAAACCGCCTCCAGAGTTGTGAAAGATATTTTCAAGGTTCCGGAGCAAAAAATAAGGGTTGTTCCGAACGGGATAAATTACGAACTTTTTTATAGTGCTGAGCCACTTGAAAAACTGCGCGATGGCAAATTCAATATTCTGTTTGTTGGGCGACTTGAACCAAGAAAAGGCGTAAAACACCTCATAAGAGCTTACAGAATCTTCAAAAAAATCGTCCCTCAATCCCGACTCATAATAGTCGGAAAAGGAATGAAAACATACTACATGTCATTTGTAACAGAAGACATAGAACAAAATGTGATATTTATGGATAATGTATCTTATGAAATTCTTCCGAGAATATACAAATCAGCAGATATATGCGTTTTTCCTTCAACTCGTGGAGAAAGTTTTGGAATAGTTATACTTGAAGCGCTTGCAGCAGGAAAACCTGTGATAGCAGGTAATGCCGAAGGATATGTTGAACTCCTGCAAAATGGCGAATACGGAATAGTTGTGGACCCGCAAGATGAAGATTCTCTTGCAAGAGCTATGGTTGACCTCTATTACAGAGAAGATTTGAGACACTCTCTGGCACAAAAAGGAAAAAATTACGCTGCCGAATTTGACTGGAAAAAGGTTATAGAGAAAATCATCAGAATTTATCTTTCAGATGTTATCAAAATAGATTGATTTTTTTAAAATCAGTTGTAAGATAGTGAAATTCAATTTATTTACTTTTTGTTTAAGAATAATGTCAAAGGTATAATATTTTTTCAGTATGCTGAAAGGAAAAAAGATTTCGCTTCCCCTTTTTTTATTTATTTCTTTTTACTTTTCCCTTACCCATTGCAGTAGTGATAACAGCAGTAATAATAGTAATAGCAACAATTTAGAAATTGTCTGCTCAGAAGATAATCCGCAGATTTTCAAAGTTGTTGAGATACAGCCAAACAGACTCTGGACAGATACAGGAATAATCTTGAAGAAAGGTTATGATGTCGTTGTTGAGATAGACGATGATAGAACTTTTGGAAAAGATGAGGTCAGTTTTTCAAATCCTGTGATATTTGCCGGTCAAGATGCGGTTATATTAAAAGTAGGAGAATCTGGGGTTCCTCAACCTGTGGGGAAAATTTATCGCTTCACCGCGGCGTCGGAACACGAGAACCAGAAAATATTTTTGGGATGGAACTCAATTGAACCTCTTGTGAGAAAAAAACAATCAGAAAGCGGAGAAGAGATCATAGAAAAACCATCTCCCATAACAGCCGTAATTAAAGTTTTTGTGCCAGAGACAACAAAGACTGTAAGGAGGACAGCCCTTTTAGCCCCTGTTAATAACTTCTGGACAGATGAGACAAACCCGCGATTTTATTGGGATGCAGTTGACAACGCTATAAGATACATATTTCAAATATCTGATTATCCAGATTTCAGAAGAATAATTGAAACAGTTGAGATATCTGCTTCTGGTGGTCAAGCAAATCCTGTTTCTGTTGTAGGTGGTGGAACCCAACAGAATGTCCAATTTAACCTTCGCGAAGGAATATACTGGTGGAGGGTGAAAGTACAGGTTAATCTCGGAAGGTCTCTCAATCCTGTTCCCGTTTGGTCTTGCTGGTCTGAACCATTCAGGTTGGGAGTTGAACTCGGAACTCCCCCTCAACCCCCGCAGTTTTTATCTCCGACAACTCTTGATGTTTTCAAGCCTGGTGATACTATAAACTTTGAATTTACTACACAAGATGATCCTTCTTTTGTTTTCTGGAGAATGAGGCATGTTGTTTCTGAGTGCGACCAGCAACCTTCAATCAATCCGAACGACCCGAATTCTGGAAATCCTACTCCATGGCATATTTTCAGGGTGAAATTGGGTGAAGGGAACATAAAAGAGATTCCCAAACTTATCGGATACTACAAATACGAAAACCTTGAAAGAGGAAACCATCTTTTCAGAGTTGAGGTCAAAGACGCAAACGATCAAACAGGAGTGGGAATAAGGAATTCAGATTTCAGAGTTTCTGTTGGATGTGAGGAAGAATCTCAGCAATCTGCAACTCAACCTTCACAGGGACAGCAAAGCGGAGGAGGGCAGAATCAACCGGGAGGCGGTGGTCAATCTCAACCCAGCAGATAGAATTTTTTTCATTTGCCAAGTTCTTTTTTTAGCTCTCTGTAAGCTTTTTCTATTTCTTCAATACTTGCTTCGTCTTCAAGTGTAGTTATATCTCCGATTTTCGCTTCTGTGAAAACCGCTTTGAGCAATCTCCTCATAATTTTTCCGCTCCTTGTTTTGGGAAGTTTAGATATGAACACAATATCTTTTGGAACTGCTATTGGTCCTACAACTTTTCTTACCTGTTCTTTGAGTTTTTCTTTGAGAGTATCAGAGGGAGAGACACCTTCTTTCAGTATAACAAAGGCGATTGGTATTTCTCCTTTTTCTTTGTCTTCTATTCCAACGACTGCTGATTCTGCTACTCCTTCATATCCTGTGAGAGCTGACTCTATTTCATAAGTTCCGAGTCGGTGTCCTGCGGTTTTTATCACTTCGTCTGCTCTTCCAAGAACCCATATATAGCCATCTTGGTCTTGGACTGCGAAGTCGCCAGTGTAGAAAACACCTTCAAATCTTTTCCAGTATGTTTCCTCATATCTTCTGTCATCTTTCCATATTGTAAGGGGCATTCCTGGGAAAGGGTTATCTATTACTAAAAACCCTTTTTCTCCCGGTTCTGCATAAGAGCCATCTTGTCTTCTTACGCTCACAGATACTCCCGGAATCGGCATACCGTTAGTTCCGGGCTTCATAGGTATGAGTTCCCATCCCGGTGTGTGAGATATAATTATTCCTCCTGTTTCTGTCATCCACCAGGTTGAACCCGCGACGCATTTTCTTTTTCCGATTTTGTTGAAGAACCATCTCCACGCTTCTGGATTTATCGGCTCTCCGACCGAATGCAGAATCCTCAAAGAATCAAGGTTGTATTTTTCTACATTTTCTTCTGGATACTTCATAAGCAATCTTATTGCTGTTGGGGAAGTATAGAATATGCTAACCTTGTATTTTTCTATTATTTCCCACCATATTCCGGGGTGTGGATAATCAGGTGTTCCCTCATACATAACTTGTGTTGCACCAACCATCATGGGACCAAAGACAATGTATGAGTGTCCGGTTATCCATCCTATATCTGCTGTACACCAGAAGATATCTTCATCTTTTATATCAAATACCCATTTCACAGTAGCCCACAAAATAGTCATGTATCCTCCTGTATCTCTGACTATTCCTTTTGGTTTTCCTGTTGTTCCCGATGTGTAGAGAATGAAAAGTGGGTCATAGGAGTTCATCTCTTCGGGTTCAACAAAGACATCTGATGGAACATCTTTTATTAAATCATCTGCGAATATATCTTTTTTATCTTTTAACCATCCTTCCCCTAATCTTCTGAAAACGACGGTTTTTTCTATGTTTGAGTTTGATGTGGCGGATTCAACATTTTTCTGCAAATAAATCTTTTTACCTCTTCTGAGGAATCCATCTGCTGTTATTATTATTTTTGAGCCGGAGTCGTCAATTCTATCTTTTAGTGCTTGTGAGCCGAATCCAGAGAAAACGAAAGAGAATATAACACCTATGCGTGATAGAGCAAGCATTGTGGCAGGAAGTTCTGGAATCATGGGCATATATATTGTTGCTATGTCTCCTTTTTTCAGACCGAGCCTATTTTTGAAAGCAAAAGATAGAGAATTGACGAGTTTGAAAAAATCATTATATGTCAAAGTTCTTTCTTTTTTGTCTTCTCCTATCCATAAGAGAGCGATTTTATCTTTTTTGCCTTTTTTGATCTGAACATCAAGACAGAGGTATGATGCATTTATTTTTCCATCAGGAAACCATTTCAGGAACGGGAATTTACCTTCGTATGCTTTTTGCGGTTTTTTAAACCAATCTAACTCACTCGCTATGCTGAGCCAGAAACTTTCTTTGATTGTTTCTTTGTGTTTTGATTTGTATTCTTCGGGGGAGACGAATTTCCATTTTTCAACCGTTATTTTTTCGTCAAAGGGTAATTTTTTTTCTTCTGTTTCCGGCATTTTATAAGACCTCCTTTGATTTTATTTCACAGATTAAATTTAGTTCGTTAAGTTATATTTTGATTTTTGTTGTGAGGTATGGTGTTTATTCTTCTTCAATACCGAAATTGCGATTGACTTTGTATTTCTCATAGATTTTTTTAACATAAAAAAGAAAATTCATTCCCATGTCTAAACTCTCTCTGCGCCTAAAAATCTAGTTTAAATTCCACTTTGGTGCATTGCAACATGAGATATATCAATCCTGAGGGAGTTGATTTATCAGTTTAAATTCCACTTTGGTGCATTGCAACAAGATTAAAACTTCTTTAAGTTATTTAACCCCCCTGCGTTTAAATTCCACTTTGGTGCATTGCAACATCAGGTGGTGCTCTTCTCGGAAACGCAGTGAAAGAGGTTTAAATTCCACTTTGGTGCATTGCAACGAAAAGTTAAAAGTGTTAATTAATTTGATGAAAATTTGTTTAAATTCCACTTTGGTGCATTGCAACTTTTCGTGTAAATGTAAATAGGGATATCAGGTAATTCGTTTAAATTCCACTTTGGTGCATTGCAACTGCAAAAACTTCCTAATAAAATCAAGGGCTCCAAAACAATTCTTTCAAAATTTTGCGTCAAAGTTCCAGTATTGATTTTAATCACTTTTTGCAAAAAAGTCAAGTAAAACGAAAAACTTTTGGTTAAGATAAAAAGAAAAATTTGTTCTCTATCTATTTAATAATATTAAAAATGCTGTCTTTGTAGAATATCTATCAAGCCAAAGCCCTGACCTGTTTTCACTCCAAGCCCATAATCATAAACAAACTGCAACATCTCCGGCTCTCCTTCAAGATAAAAGACACCCTTAAAACCCCTCAGAACTCCACCATAAATGCCTCACATAAAATATGTTTTATGCTCTCCTGACCGAAAAACGGAGAAATAACCTCTTCTGAAATCAACTTCTCCTTTTCTCCATTCACTTCAAGTGGTATCAACCTTACTCTTGCAGATATTCTTCTGCCCTTTATTATCTCGTATTTCTGATTCATTCTCTCCTCAAAAACCCTGTTGAAGCAAATTCCAGCTGTCTTGAACATACCATGCTCTGATTTTATCTCCACAGGTCAATATTTTTATCTCCTTTCCTTCCTCTCCCATTATCTCATGAGTTTGTGAGCAAATCTCTTATATAAACCAGTTCGCTTTCTGAAAAAATCTCTGTTGTGCATATAAGATAGGCGGACTTCTTCACACCTGTCAAAATTTCATATTCCTTCTCGTCTAAAAACTTCGGTATAACTCTTTCTAATCTTATCGGCGGAAAAATTCCCTCTTCAATAAATTTGTTCTCATCTATATCAATATAAGCTGGGAACTCCTTGGAATACTCTGCTTCAAAGACCGGCTTTATCTTTTGGCGCAGAAACAGAGAGTTTTTCAAACTTTCTTCTGCTATCTTTTTTAATCCATCAGCTCCGTAGTATTTTATAAAAGCTACTGCTCTTACCGCAAGCAATGTTGTAGATGTGCATATATTTGAAGTCGCTTTTTCTCTTCTTATGTGCTGTTCTCTTGTCTGCAATATCATTGCATAACATTTATTCCCCTCTATATCCTCTGTCTTACCTATTATTCTTCCCGGCATTTTTCTTATGTGTTCTTTTTTTGTGAGAAATATTCCGAGACCTGAACCACCAAAAGACGGATAGTTCCCGAGTGGCTGTCCATCAGATACAACTATGTCTGCGGAGAAACTTCCCGGCGGTTTCAGAAAAGCCATATCAACAGGGTCTGGAACTGCGACAATTAGGATTCCATTGACACTCTCTCTTATTTTTTTCAGGTCTTCTATAACTCCAAAAAAATTCGGACTCTGGACGACAAATATATCATCTACTTCAAAAATTTTCGTTCTGCCGTTTTCAAGTGGTATAAGCTCAAGTTCAATTTCTGCTGTCTCAAGGTATGATTTCACGACTTCAAGCCAGAATGGATTTACTCCTGCTGATATATAGACCTTTTTTTTGTTTGATATTCTGTGAGCCATAAGGCATGCTTCTGCGAGAGCGGAGCCACCACCATACATCCCCGCATTAGAAACATCCATATCAAAAAGTTCTGTCATAAGTGATTGGAAGTCAAAGAGCATTTTCATTATTCCTTGGCTCATTTCAGCTTGGTATGGCGTATATGATGTGAAAAATCCCGGCAGAGATGACGCGAAATCACATACCGCAGGTACATAATGGAAATAAACTCCTCCGCCAGCGAGAGATAAAATGCAGTACCTATTTTTTTCTGCTTTTTTCATAGCTAATTTGAAGACCTCTTTTTCGTCCATGCCTTTTCCGAGCCCAAGCTCTTTCACCTTGAATTTATCAGGAATATCGTCAAAGAGTTCTTCTAAACTTTTTATGCCTAAAAATTCCATCATCTCTTTTATTTCCTCTTGTGTATGTGGTATGAAGTCCATTTCAAATCTAATTTATCTTTCTGACGCAAAATTTGAATTTTTATGATAAATTTTTTGGCTTTAATGTTCTTTCAAGATTTATCTGAACCGATGCCTTATGATATTTTCTTTTCTATGATTTCAAAGATTTTTTCCTGAACTTTTTTCTCTTTGACGAGTGTTTTGAGTGTTTCTATTCTATCTTTGAAATTTTCTTTTATTTTCTGGGGCGGAATACTTGTTCTTTCCGAGAGTTCGTTGAGATAGTTTTCTATATCTTCGTCTGATATATCTATTTTATCTTGTTCAATGATGTTTTTTATCAGGATTTCTTCTGCGGAGAGCAAGATTGCTTGTGATTCTGCCAGTTTTCTTTCAATCTGTGGGTAGCGAGAGACAACCTCGTTGAATTTTTGCATGAAAAGAGTTCTTGGTATTGATAACTGATTTTTCTCTGCGACTTTCCCGATAAACGAGAAGTAGAGAGAATTTTTGAGTTCATTTTTTTTCTGGTTCAGAATTCTTTTTTTTATGTCTTCGTACATTTCTTTTTCGTCATTGTATCCGAGAGTTTTGGCGAGGTCTTCTTCTTTTGGAATTACCTTTATCTTTATACCTTTGAGTGTCACTCTTACTTTTTCATCTCCTAATACTGCTTCTCTGACTTCATTTATTTTCATTCCATCAACGAGTTTTTTAAAAAATTCTTCTGAGTTCTGGATATTTACTATTTGCGATATTCTTTTTTGAGTTACTCTCCCTGTTTTTATGTTTTTTATTATTATATCAAAGACCGCGACATCGTCTTGTGATACCGTATCTTTTTCTTTTTCTTCTTCAAGAACTGCAAATCTCTCTTTGAGATTATCTATCTCTCTTTTCACCTCATCATCTGAAACATCTAATTTTTCCTGCGGTTTTTCTACATCAACATCAAGGTCTATTTTCTTTTTAGGTATCACTTCAAATTTGATTGAGAACTCAATTGTATCTCCTTTTTGACTCCACACAGGTGTTTCAAAAGATAGTACTTCTATCCATTTATCTTTCTTTTTTGTTTCCTGCTCAATTATGTCGGCGATTTTGCTTCTCACAGCGTTGTTTTTGGCTTCTTCTCCATATTTTCTCTCAATTATCTCAATCGGAACCTTTCCGGGTCTGAATCCTGGAATTTTCACCGACTTTGCCAATCTTTCAAGTTCTCTTTGATATACTTCTTTTATCTCCTCTTCTTTGAAACTGCCAGATATTTCAAATATAGTGGAACTTATATTTTTTATCTCAAAGTTCATAGCTTTTTATTTTTTCATTTTATCAATGAAATCTCCGTATCTTCTTTTGAATTTTTCAATTGTTCCGAACTTATCTACAAGTTTTTCCTCTTCTGCTCCTTTGTAGAATGGATGGCAGGCGGAGCATATTTCAACTGCATAATCCTGTTTCCTCGTTGAACGCACTACGAAAGAGTTCCCACATGCGCATGTTATTCTGACAACCTTATACTCTGGATGAATTCCCTTTTTCATAAGCTTTATAGTAGTGAAGCATGAATACAAAGTTCAAAAATTCAAACTTTTTGATCTCAGTTTTATTTTTATATTTCTATTTTAGCTGGCAGAAGATATGAGTAGTAAGCTCTCAAAAGGGAGTCAATATACTTTACAGAAAGCAGATGTGAGGCGGGTTTTACCAATTTTACGGTGTGCTTCAGAAGAGGATAAGAAAAGTTTATGATTTTCGCAAGAGGAACATCAGGGTAAAACCTTATAAATCTTTTCTCTATATTGGTTTTTACCGCATCAAGAAACAGAATGAGGAACAAGGGAAGGTTTTTCCCTTCCGACGATTTCTCCCACGCATCTTTTATTGTCTTGAAAAACATTATGTTGGCGACTTTTATAGCTCCAATTGATTCAGCGATTTCATTTCTCTTTACCCAATCAGATAAGAACTCATAAGCGCCTTTGAGATTGTCTATAAAGAGCATCTCCGCAACTTTGTCTGCCCATTTTTGAGTTGGGTCAAGAACTTTTGCGGAAACAAAAACACCATCTTCCTCTCTCTCAACACATGCCCATATTACTCTATCTTCTTTTTTTGAAAGTATAATTGTGAAAAGATTTCCCGAGACAAATCTTGATATTTTCAGCATTTTCATGGTTTTATATATGAGTTCTGTATCTATGAGTATATCAATGAAAAACGGGTGGAAAAGTTTTTCTTCCTCGGAAAGTTTTTGACCGTTTTTGAGCTTTGCGCACCTTTCAACAAGTGTGAACCATGGCTCCCTGAAAGATTTTCCCGCCCACTCCTTTATCTCCTTCTCTTCTCTTGTCAAAATTACCTCTCCCATAAAATCAATTTTACTCTCCAAGACCCAAGAAAATAAAAAAACAACATTAAATAGAAATATCAAAATTATCTTTTGTTTTTGCTTTTACATCTTTGCGTTATGTGTTTTGATGAAAAAACTCATTTATACACTCTGACACATACTTCACCTCGTTTTCTTTGAGAAAATGATGACAAGGAATGCTCAAAATCTTTTTTGAAATCTCTCGCGCATTTTTCAGATTCCCAAAATTTATAGCCCTTTTCTCAAACACCTTCATATCGCAAAGAGGTTTAGGGTAATAAACTGCACTTTCAACTCCGTTCTCTTCAAGAAATTTTCTCAATTTATCTCTTTCAGATTCGTTTTCAAGCAACACTGAAAACTGATGATAAACATGAAAGGAGTATTCTTTTTCTATGGGAAGTTTTACTCTATCTTTTACCTTTATATATTTTCTATACCACTCAGCTATGTTTCTCCTTTTTCTGTTGAATTCATCAAGCAGATTGAGTTTTTCAAGAAGCAGAGCTGACTGGATTGAGTCAAGTCGTGAGTTATAACCTATGAAATGAGCGTTGTATTTTTCTATGCATCCGTGATTTCTCAGGATTTTTACAAGTTCTGCGATTTTATCGTCGTTGGTTGCGATTGCTCCTCCATCTCCGAATCCACCAAGGTTTTTTGAAGGGAAAAAACTGAATGCAGAAGCATCTCCTATTGAGCCGAGCTTTCTTCTTTCATCTTTTTTTATGAACTCTCCACCTCCCGCCTGCGCTACATCTTCAACGACAAATAAACCATTTTTTTCCGCAATCTCCATTATGTCATCCATCTTTGCTGAATGTCCAAAAAGATGTACAGGAACTATTCCCACAATTTTCTTGCCGAACTTTTTTACGCAATTTTCAATTTCGTCTGGCGCTATACAGAAGTCGTTTTCATCTATATCAACAAAGATGGGAGTGGCTCCGGCTCTGATTATCGCTTCCCCTGTCGCAACGAAAGTAAAAGGAGTCGTTATTATAATGTCTTCCTTTGAGAAGAACTCTTCTTTTTTTGTTTTCAGAGCTATTGCGCAAAGAGATAGCAATAGCGCATCTGTTCCTGATGCGACTCCAATGACATACTTCACCCCAAGATATTTTGCGAACTCCTCTTCAAATTTTTTTACTTCTTCACCTAAAATGAACTTTCCAGAGGAGAAAACCTGATTTATTTTCTTTTCAAATTCACTACAGAAGAACGCGAACTCTCTTTTTGGATCAAGCATGGGAACTCTTCCTATTTTTCTTTCTGCCTTGTGGTATGTTTCAAGAGATTTTGTATCTTTTATGATTTTGCCTCTTTCACCAAAGAACTTGACAAAATCTGTTTCGTCATCTTCAATAGAAGGGAAAATTCTCACTTTTCCTTCTCTTATCAGTTTATCTATTTTGATTTTTAGCTTTTCATCTTTGAGGAATTTGTAGGTAAATCTTCCGATGAAAATAAATTTCTCATCTGAATTATTCATAAGGTTTTCAAATTTTGAGAGCGCTTCCTCTTTTGAAATCATCTCATGTGAGATAAGAAAAAACTCCTCTGACATTTTCAAAAAATTAACGAAAATATCTTTTTATTTTTCTATTGCAAAGAATATTTTTCCATGGAAAAGATTGTGATAATTTTGTTCGGTCCTCCGGGAGTAGGGAAGGGGACGCAGGGAAAGATTGTATCTCGTGAGCTAACCATACCTCATATAGCTACGGGAGATATAATGAGAGAAGAAGTAGAGCTCCGCTCTCCTCTGGGTTTGAAAGTCAAAGATTTTTTAGGCAGAGGTCTTCTTGTCCCCGACGAAATAGTAATAGACATAATCAGAGAGAGACTCAAAAAAGACGATACACAAAAAGGGTTTATATTAGATGGTTTTCCAAGAACAGTAAATCAAGCGGAATCTCTTGATAAACTCTTTTCCGAACTCAACATAAAAGATTATAAGGTTCTGTATATTGATGTGCCAGATGAAGAGATATTAAAGAGGTTGAGCGGGAGGAGGATTTGTAGAAATTGCCAGACCGCATATAACATATATTTCAATCCACCTAAAAAGGAGGGAGTGTGCGATGTGTGCGGAGGAGAGCTGATAAGACGAGAAGATGACTCAGAAGAAAAAGTGAAGAAAAGATTAGAAGTTTATAAAGAACAAACTCTTCCTGTTATTCAATACTATCAGAGGAAAAACAGAAAGGTCATAAAAATAGATGGTCTTGGAACAGTTGAGGAAGTGAAAAAGAGAATTCTCTCTGCTGTTTTTGATTCCGGTAGGTGAAAGAAAATTTTTTACTTTCTATCTTTTTCCTTTGTCAGACCGTTTTTGAATTTTAAGTTCCAGTCATCAAGGAATTTTTGAAGCCCTGTATCTGTGAGAGGGTGCTTGAAGAGCTGCCAGAAAATTTTTGGAGGCAAAGTTACTATATCTACTCCTATTTTTGCTGATTCATAGAAATGAACGGGGTGTCTTATTGATGCTGCGAGAATTTCTGTTTCAAACCCGTAATTTCTCTTTATCTCACATATATCTTTGATGAGTTTTAGTCCATCGTAAGATATGTCATCTACTCTGCCTATAAATGGTGAAATGTAATATGCTCCAGCTTTCATAGCAAGTAGTGCCTGTGAAGGTGAGAAGATGAGTGTTACATTCACTTTTATGCCGTTTTTTGAAAGTTCTTTTGTTGCCTTTATTCCTTCTTCTGTCATGGGAATTTTTACTACTACATAAGGAGATATTTCGGAGAGAAGTTTTGCTTGTGTTATCATTTCGTCTGATTTTATGGCTGTGACTTCCGCACTTACAGGACCTTTGACTATTTCAGCTATTTCTTTTATGTGTTTTATTGGGTCAGATGCTTCCTGAGAGAGCAGAGATGGATTTGTTGTGACTCCATCTATCAGCCCTGTCTCGCATGCCTTCTTTATCTCTTCTATGTTCGCAGTATCAAGAAATATTTTCATTCCATTTCTCTTTTATAACGATGAAAAATTTTTTTAATTTTTACAAAATTTTTTATTTCATCTTGATAATTTTAAAAATTTTCTGCTGAATCTTTTCGCAAGATTCTTTAAAGTTGAAATTTCGCATAATTTTTTTGTCAGAGGAGGTTAGGTGATGTATGAAGTTCCCATCAAAGGAATGGGTTGAAAGATATAGAGAGGAGCTGAACAGAAGTCCTTGGACAGAGTCGGGAAAGGGTTGGGTGTACGGTCCGATTTCACTTGTCATAAAAAAAGACGAAAAGATAGGTATAGATAACGATGTGTATATATATTTAGATATAGATAAGGGATTTTGTAAAGAAGCTAAGATAGTGAGCAAAGAGGAAGGTGAGAAAGCTCCTTTTGTTATATACGGGGAATACGAGAGATGGAAGCAGATAATAAAAGGGGAGCTTGAGCCGATTAAAGCTCTCGCTCAGGGAAAGCTCCAGCTCAAAGGTAATCTCGCTACAATAGTGAGATTTGTAAAAGCGGCTGAAGATATGGTTAAAACCGCTCAAAAAGTTCCAACCGAATTTATAGCCTGAAAGCTATGAAGATAGCAAAAAGCTCTTTCTTTTCTTTTTTTAAAGATATACTTATTGCGCTTCTTATTGCTCTTTTTGTCAGAACCTTTGCGGTTCAAGCTTACAAGATTCCATCTGGCTCAATGATACCTACTTTGCTCGTCGGCGACTACATTCTTGTCAACCGACTTGAATACGGAATCAGAATCCCATACAAAGGATATATAGTAAGATGGGGAGAGATAAAAAGGGGTGATATTGTTGTATTTGTATATCCAGAAGACCCTTCAAAGGATTTCATAAAAAGAGTTATAGCTCTTCCCGGCGAAGAAATAGAGATAAGAAAAAAGAAGATTTATATAAACGGGAAAGAAATAGAGGACCCGTGGGGCTTTTTCTCCGATAATTATTTCGGTCCTCCGCGAGATGATTTCGGACCTTTCAAGGTCCCGGAAGGACATGTTTTTGTTATGGGTGATAACAGAGATGAGTCAAACGATTCAAGGTTCTGGGGACCTGTTCCAATAGAAAACATAAAAGGGAAAGCTTTTCTGATCTACTTTTCATGGGATAGTTCAGCTAAAACCATAAGAAAAGAAAGACTTTTCTCTCTTATAAGATAATCTTCAAACGAATTAATAAGTTTTTATTGGTATGGAGCTTCTCAAAGAGATTGAAAAGAATGAAAAATGGGAGATTATAGACATCGGAAAAATCTCTGAACTCGCGAAAAAAATTCAACTCTCTTTTCCCTACAACAAAAGGGAAGTTCTTTCTCGGAGATTATCTCAATCTCAAAACTATGGATGTATCTATAAATGTTCTGAAACCCGGCTATGTGAATCCTTACCTTCATGTTCACAGGTATCACGAGGAGGTTTATATTTTTCTTGAGGGTGAAGGAGAGATGATGATAGGTGATAAAGTGATTAAAGTGAAGGAAGGTCATATAGTCAGGGTTGACCCGGAGGTAAAAAGAGGAGTGAGAAATCCTGATAGCTCAAAGAGCAATTTGGTTTTTATATGTGTGAGAGCTCAGGGGCAGTTCAACCGTCTTGACGGAGAGGGTGCTGGTCCAGTGTTGGGTGTTGATGGTTGGTCATACGATAAGATAATTGAAAAAGCGAAAAAAGAAAAATAAATTTTAGTTTGCGGGAGAAATTTCAAATCCTTTTTCCTGAAGTTCTTTTCTTATCTCCTGTGTTGCTTTTACCATGTTCTGCAATTTTCCTTTTGCTTCTTCTTCTGTTCTCGTTTTAAGACCGCAGTCGGGGTCAATCCATAGCTGATTTACTGAAAGAACCTCAAGCGCTTTTCTTATTCTCTGCTTTATGAGCTCAACGCTCTCAACAATATGAGAGTGAGAATCCACTACTCCAAAGGATATATCTTTTGTGAAAGGATGTTTTTTGAAGAGTTCAACAAGGTCAAGCTCCGAGTTTGACATTTCAAGGTCTATGTTATGTACTGGCAGAGAGAGTATATCGGGATAAACAAACTCAAAAGCGCCGTAGCATATATGGGTTATAAAGTAAGCCGGTATTCCTTCTGTCATTATGTAAAGGGCTTCTTGGGCTATTTTGAATTCATACGGTCTTGTAGAAATTGCGGGTTCATCTATCTGTATTATTTTTGCTCCTGCTTCATATAGCGCTTCAACCTCTTTTCTCAACTCTTTTGCAAAGGCGAAGCAAACCTTTTCTCTGCTACCATAATGCTCATCAAATGACCAATCCATCATAGTGTATGGACCGGTTAGCATTCCCTTGACTGGTTTTTTCGTGAGAGATTGAGCAAATTTCCATCTATCAACTGTGATAGGTTTTTTCCATTTTATTTTTCCGACTATTCTTGGTTTTATGTAGTATCTGTTGCCGTAGGAACGAACGAGCCCGCTCATTTTGAAGCCGTCAAGATTTTCAGCAAAATATGTGACCATATCTCCTCTATAAACTTCTCCATCAACTATAACATCTATCCCTATTTCGTCTTGGAATGTGACCCAGTATTCTGTTGCCTTATCTTCAAGTTTTCTGAGTTCAGATGGAGATAGTTTTTTTCTTCTCGCTTCTTTTATGTAGTCGGGCTTTGGCAAACTCCCAACAGATGTCGTGGGCAGAATTGGAAGGTTCAATTCCTTCTTGATTTTTTCTCCTAAACCCTGGTCAAAAACTCTTTTTCCATTTCTCATCCTGCTTTCTACCCCCATATCAAAATTTATTTATTTCTGATAATTATAAAACTTTTCTGGATTTTTTGAAATTTCTTTTCTATTATGAAGCTTTCAAGGAGGGTTGAGGAGATAAAGCCATCGCCGACTCTATCTCTTGATGCGAAGGCAAAAGAGCTTATATCAAGGGGTGAAGATATAATTTCTTTCGGCGCAGGTGAGCCGGATTTTCCTACGCCTTCATCTGCAAGCGAAGGAGGAAAAAAAGCAATAGACCTCGGAAAAACAAAATACACCGCAGTGGACGGAATACCAGAACTCAAAAGGTCCGCAATAAAAAGATTTTACGATTTTTTCGGCGTAAAGTATGAAATCGGAGAAGTTATAGTAACTCCGGGAGCGAAAATGGCTATTTATGAAGCGCTCTTTTCTCTCGTAGATGAAGGAGACGAAGTCATAGCCCTCTCTCCCTACTGGGTCTCATACATTGATATGATAAAGATGGTGGGAGGCAAACCGAAAATTGTTGAAACGAAACCTGAAAACAACTTTGAACCAATACCAGATGACATAGCAAAAAGTATAAGTGAAAAAACAAAGCTTATAATTTTAAATTTTCCTTGCAACCCTACCGGTTCTGTTGCTTCTCCTGAAACCTTTAAAGAAATAGCTCAAGCAATAAAAGACAAAGACATTTTCGTCATATCTGATGAAATATACGGCACTATGGTTTATGATGGAGTGTTTGAAAGTTTCGCAAGATTTCTTAAAGATAGAACTGTTGTCATCTGGGGTATGTCAAAAACATATTCTATGACCGGGTGGCGAATAGGGTTCGCTTTCGGACCCGAAAAAATTATCTCCGCTATGAAAAAGGTTCAGAGCCAAACAACTTCTAATCCCACAACTATCTCGCAGTATGCTTCACTTTCAGCGCTTGAAGAAGAACCACAAAAATTCGTCAGAGAAACAACAGAAGAGTTCAGAAAAAGAAGAGACCTTATCTACGCCTTACTTGTTGAGATGGGACTCAAAGTTGTGAAACCAAAAGGAGCTTTTTATATTTTCCCAGATGTATCACGGTTTTTAGGGATGAAGGTCAAAAACACAGATGAGTTGAGCGACTTTCTGCTCAATAAAAAGAAAGTCCTTGTCATACCCGGATCAGGATTTGGTGCAGAAGGATTCATAAGATTATCTTTTGCCCTATCAGAATCAAAAATAATAGAAGGAATAAAAAGAATAAAAGAGGGACTAGATGAAATAAATCAAAGCTAAAAGTGATGAAAGTTAAAATCGCTTATTCCTTTATTTCTTTTGTTGTTTTGTTTGCTGATTTTTCAGAGAAATTATCCACGTGACGAGTTTTTTAGCTTCTTCTTCGGTAACTATACCTTTATTTGCTGGCATGGGGACTTGACCCCACTTACCCATTGACCCATTGAGAACAGAGTTTACAAGCTGAGGTATATCTTTTTCAGTGTATTTTTTTGATACATCAAGCCACGCTGGACCTACGACTTTTTTATCTATCTGGTGACACGCAAGACAACCTTTCTGGTTTGCAAGCTGAAGCATATCTTCACCTAGCGCTTTACCCGCGAGAGCAAAAATAAACGCTAAAAACGCCGTATATTTCAAACCCTTCATTTTGGCAGACCTCCTTTTTCAAAAAAGAGGTAAAAACCAATTCATACTTATTCATTTTTTCAGGAAAATTTCTTCAAAGTTTTCGGTTATCTTGCAGGAAATTTCTTTTATGTCTTTCTCTTTTATTTCAGATATTTTTTTGAACACGAATCTGACATAAGATGGTTCGTTCTCGTCTTTGCCCCTAAAAGGTTTCGGAGTCAAAAAAGGAGAATCAGTTTCTGTAAGAATTCTGCCTATATCTGCTTGCTTTATCACTTCGTCAAGTTTTCTGTCAAATGTTATATTCCCCGAAAAAGATATAAAAAATCTTCTCTCAAATGCTTTGTTCATTTCTTCTTTTCCCCAGCTGAAACAGTGGAAAACAGCAGATACATTAAAATCTTTTAGCATCTCTTCAGCCACAGAGAAGGCAGATTTACCATCTTTTTCTCCGCGAGTGTGAATGATAACAGGTTTTGAAATCTTCTCCGCAATTTCAAGATGCTTCCTGAAAAACTCTATCTGCTTTCTGGGATTTTTCCCTTTCCGAAAGTCAAGTCCTGTTTCCCCTATTGCTACAAGCTTTCTATCTTCTGCAAACCTCAAAATCTCTCTTTCCAATCTATTGAGGTCAGAATCTTCAAGGTTTTCAGCATATAGGGGATGAATTCCAATCGCTGAATAAACAATCTCATACCTTTGAGACAGCAAAGCAACTTCCTCAATATCTTCAAAAGATGTTGAGGGACACAAAATATATTTTACTCCTTCTTTTTTTGCTCTTTCTATGACTTCGTCGGTGTTTTTTGAAATCATGTGAAGGTGTGCGTGCGAATCTACCATAAGTGAAAATTCTTATGTCAGTATGCCGTCCTCCCTCTTACCAGAGGTTCTTTGCCAAATATTCCCTCATAGCTTGACATAAAGAGTATTGATTCAATTTGTCTTATTGTATCCATCGCCACCCCAATGACTATAAGGAGTGATGTTCCTCCGAATCTGAAAGGTAAGTTCATGGCTCCTATAAAGAATGTTGGCAGAACGCATATCAAACCGACATATATTCCACCGAAAAATGTCAATCTTGTGATGATTTTATCAAGGTGTTCAGCGGTTTGTTGTCCCGGTCTTACTCCGGGAATAAAAGCACCGGCTTTTTGCAAATTTTCGGCAATGTCGTATGGATTGAAAATTATTCCCGTATAAAAGAAAGCGAAAAATATGATGAGAATGAAGTAAATTATGTTGTAGCCCACAGATAGAGGATTAAGGAACATTGCCACTTTCTGCGCTATTTCATTTTGAGAAAATGTAGCAATCGTAAGCGGGAACATCAATATTGAAGAAGCGAATATCGGGGGTATAACACCAGAGATGTTGAGTTTTATCGGGAGGTAAGATGATACTCCTCCTGCGATTTTCCTTCCCATTATGCGGGTTGCATATTGTATGGGAATTTTTCTGTAAGATGCCTCAATATAAACTATAAGACCGACGACAACAACCATTATAGAAAGCCCAATCATAAGGTTCATAGGTTCTATCTCACCAAGTTTAAGAAGTGTTATGATATTGCCGATTGAGCCGGGGATTCTGGCAATTATTCCTGTGAATATTATGAGGGAGACACCGTTGCCGATTCCTTTTTTTGTTATCTGTTCTCCTACCCACAAGAGAGCCATCGTTCCGAAAGATAAGATTATTCCTGTTGAAATTCTGAAAAACATTCCTCCTTCAAGTGCGAGCGCGCCGGCACCGATAGTGCTTCTTTCAAGCGAAAGAGCCCAGAATGCTCCCTGAAAGAAACTCAACCCCACGGTGAGATAACGCGTGTACTGATTTATTTTCTGCCTGCCGAGTTCCCCTTGCTTTTTCAGCTCCTGCAATCTTGGAAAAACAGAGCTCAGAACTTCCATAATGATTGATGATGTTATATATGGCATCACTCCGAGAGCAAATATAGATGCGTTTTCCATCGCTCCACCTGAAAAAAGATTGAACAAACCAAGAAGGGTTCCTTCCGCCCTTGCAAAAAATTCCTTCAACGCCTGAACATCTACCCCAGGTATAGGTATAAAAATCCCTATACGATATATGGCAAGCATAGCAAGAGTGAAAAGAAGTCTGTTTTTCAACTCCGGTATCTTCGGGATAGAAATTATTCCGGCTGGTCTTTGCATAAATCAAAAAGTAAGCAATAAACTTTCAGATTTGCAATATATAAAAAGTTTTTTTGATCTCCTCCCTAGCTCTTTCAGAACCTCCGGAAAAATAATATTTCTCCATCATCTTTTGAGATCACTGCTTGTATTCCGCTCTGGACTCCTCCTGATTCACAGAGTATTTTCACTGAAAATATATCTGACCCTATGTCAAAAATCATCTCTGGCTTCAAATTGAAAAAATTTTCAGGAGAAACTGGAACCAACTTAGATAAAAAAGCCATGAACTCCGAAAAACTTTTGAAAGGATTTCCTTTTCTTTCTTTGATTATTTTATCTGCTATGTCAAGGGCGTCGTCTTTATCTATGAATGATGCGATGACTTCTTTTGGTGCGGTGTTTATATTTATTTTCATCGCTCCCGCATAAGGCCATAAGGTCATATACGGAGAACCCATAGCGTCTGGTCTCCCTTCAAAATATTCAAGCATAAGATTGCTTATATTTATGCCGACCGAGTTGCTTATCTGAACTATTTCTTCCGGGAATGGTATAAACCAGTTTCTCGGGATAATTTCGGCAAATCCACTTTCAAACATACCTTCTGAGTCAAAATCAATCCAATCAAGGATGTATCCTGCTAATCTTTCATCTACTTTCATTATTTTGAGGAACTTCTGAAATACTTTCAGGTAGCTCTGCCTTGCGGGAGCATCTGCCTTACCCTGACTATCTACAAGAGCATTTAAGTTTATTTTCGCGTTCTCATCTGTTATGATGGCTCTTACCTTACCATAAATGACATCTACCGGCAGTATATATGTTTTTGACCAGAGTTCATCTTGTGAAGAGAAGTCCTCCGAGTAGTAATCAGCTTTTCCTTTTGCTCTGTCATCTTTGAGTATTTCTTTGACTATTTCAAGTGCGGAATCGCAGACCGAATCAGCTACCACAGTATTTTTTATATTACCTAAAATTATTGCAGATTGCGAAATATTTGAGGTCATCTGAGTCAGAACGACGGTGAGCAGAGATACCGATGCCAAAGTTACGACGAGAAAAAACGACCTTCTGTTTTTCAGGGAAGGAGCTTTTTGCTCTTTATCAGTAGAATTTATCTCATTTTTTTTCATTTATCAGAAGGATTTAAGCTCCGTAAATTCACCCCACACTTCTTTCATCGTATTCATTATTTCCTCCTCTGTTGCATACTCCTTTACAGCATCTTTTATGTATGGTATTAGGTTTTTGCCTTTCTTCACTGCTGATTTTAGCTCATCAAGATTTCTCAGAACCGCTCTTCCATCTCTTTTTGCTTTTATCTCTTTAAGGAACTTTTTCTGCTCTTCTTCACACGATGGGGGAATTCTGAATTTCGGGAACTCAAATTTTCCTCCTTCTTCTCCTTGAAATGCATTTACTCCAACTATTATTCTTTCTCCTCTTTCAACTTTGCTCTGGAACTCAAAAGATGCTCTTGCTATCTCTTTTCTGAAAAATCCTGACTTTATACCTTCTATAACTCCGTAGTAGAAAGAACCGTTGCCCGTTTCAAGTATTTTTTGCAGGTATTTTTCTGCTTCTTCTTCCATCTTATTGGTGAGTGATTCTACGAAAAATGAGCCACCGAGCGGGTCTGCGACATTTGCGACTCCTGTTTCATAAGCTATGACCTGTTGAGTTCTCACAGCTATTCTTGCGGAAAGCTCAGACGGAAGACATATAGCTTCGTCAAAAGAGTTTGTATGCAGTGATTGTGTCCCCCCTAAAACTGCTGCAAGCGCTTCAATGGTGGTTCTTATTATATTTACTTCGGGTTGCTGAGCTGTGAGAGAGCATCCTGCGGTTTGAGTATGAAAGCGTAGCATCATAGAGCGAGGATTTTTCGCTTTATACCTTTCTTTCATGTATCTTGCCCAGATTCTTCTCGCTGCTCTGAACTTCGCTATCTCCTCAAAAAAATCAATATGACAGTTGAAGAAAAAAGATATCATCGGAGCGAACTCATCTACATCAAGCCCTCTCTGGATTCCCGCCTCAACATACGCAAAACCATCAGCAAGTGTAAAGGCAAGTTCCTGAACGGCGTCTGAACCTGCCTCTCTTATGTGGTATCCGGAAACAGAAATTATGTTGAACCTCGGAGTGTGATCTTTTGAATACTCAAACATATCAACAATAAGTTTTACCGATGGTTCGGGAGGAAAAATCCACTCGTTCTGTGCGTGATACTCTTTCAAAATATCGTTCTGGATTGTTCCTCTGAGCAACCTTGTATCTACTCCTCTTTTTTCTGCCAGAAACACATACATTGAGTAAAGCCATATTGCGGGGGCGTTGATGGTGAAAGAAACAGAAATTTTTTCAAGCGGAATCCCGTCAAAAAGCTTTTCAAGGTCTGCAAGGGTATCTATTGCTACTCCCTCTACTCCTACTTCTCCTTCTGCAAGAGGAGAATCTGAATCAAGCCCCATCAGAGTCGGCATGTCAAATGCTGTTGAGAGACCTGTTTGCCCTTGTGAGAGAAGAAATTTCCATCTTCTGTTGGTATCTTCTGCTCTTCCAAATCCAGAAAACTGCCTTATTGTCCATATTTTACCCCTGTACATGTTTTTGTGTATCCCTCGGGTGAATGGATATTCCCCCGGGTCCCCAAGATTTTCTCTATAAAAATTTTCATCTATTTTTATATCACTTATGTTGTATAACTCTTTGAGATTCAGCCCTGATAAACTTATTCCGTCTGCTTTTGATGGTGTGTTATCTGAAATTTTTTCGTCCTTTTTTCTCTCCATAACCAAAATTTTAATAGTAAATGGAATTTATAGACCTAAAACTGAATAAATTTTTCTCTATGCATAAAATTTGGGTATGGACCTTACCAAAAGGCGTTGTGTCCCATGCGAGGGTGGAGTCCTTCCGCTGAGCGATGAAGAAGAAGAAAAATTCATAAAAGAAGTTGACGGCTGGGAGCTAATAAGAGAGGAAGGAAAACCACATAGAATAAAAAAAAGATTTAAATTCAAGGACTTTAAAGAAGCTATCAGGTTTGTCAATAAAGTTGCAGAGATAGCAGAACAAGAAGGACATCATCCAGATATCCATATATTTTATAATGTGGTTGAAGTAGAGCTGTGGACTCATGCAATAAAAGGTCTTCATGAAAATGATTTTATTTTAGCAGCAAAGATAGATAAGTTGTAGTAGGGAAAATATAGCCGAGGAAATTCTGAAGTTTTATTTTGCCTGCTCATATATCTTTTAAAACCTCAATTAAAAAAGCGTTGTTATGTTCAACATCTCTTGCTGAAAAAAGAAAGGTTATTGTTCCATATTGCTTTTCTAATTTTTTGAGATATTTGAGGAGATCTTTTTTCTCTTCTAATTCTTCTTTATATCTCCTGTTAAATTCTTGCCATCTTTCTTTTTTATGACCAAACCATTTTCTCAATTCATCACTTGGAGCAATATCTTTCATCCACAAGTCAATTTTTGCTTTTTGTTTTGAGACACCTCTTGGCCATAAGCGTTCAACTAATATTCTAAAACCATCGTCTTTTTCTGGCTTCTCGTAAATTCTTTTCAGCTTTATCATATTTGCTCTATTGATAGAGGATTGATACAGATTTTATATTTACGAATTCAAGAATTCCATACCTTCCGAGTTCCCGTCCTATTCCAGATTTTTTAACTCCGCCGAAGGGCAATCTCGGATCGCTCCTCACCATCTGATTTATAAAAACGTTCCCAGCTTCAATGAACTTTGCTATCTCTTTTGCTCTTTGAATGTTCTTTGTGAATACAGCAGCACCGAGACCGAATTCGGTTTTATTTGCAAGTTCAATTGCTTCTTCTTCTGTTCTGAACTTGAAGATCGGCATTATCGGAGCAAATGTTTCTTCTTTGAAAACAGGAGAACTCACATCTGCTCCCTCTATTATTGCAGGGGAGAGGAAAAATCCTACATCGGTTATTCTTCTGCCTCCCTCAACTTTTGCGCCGGATTTCTCTGTTTCTCTCACTATTCGCAGAGCATTTTCAAGAAGGTCCCTTCTTGCTATCGGACCTACATCTACATTTTCCATCGGGTTCCCTATTTTTATTTTTCTTATTCTCTCTTTCACTCCTTTTACGAACTCGTTGTATATTTTTTCGTGGACTATAAATCTTTTTGCTGCTATACAGCTTTGTCCTGAGTTTATTATTCTTGCTCTCACACCTGTTTCTATTGCTTTCTCAATATCTGCATCTTCAAACACAATAAAAGGGTCGCTTCCGCCGAGTTCAAGAACAATCGGCTTTATGTTTTTGCCTGCTATCTCTCCTACCGCCTCCCCAGCTCTCACACTGCCAGTTAAAGATACCCCATCAACAAAAGTTATAATATCTTTCACATCTTTTTCCTTCAAGAAGATGCTTATAAGCATTCCATCTTCGTATCTTGAAAATATCTCTTGAATTTTTTTTGAGCATAAAAAGGTGTTCGGTGCGTGTTTCAGAACAACAACATTCCCAGCAGCTATTGCGGGAATTGCGCATCTTATCACCTGCCAGAAAGGAAAATTCCACGGCATTATAGCAAGTATTACTCCAAGAGGGTCAAACTCAACATAGCTTTCATCTGCTTCTGTTTTCACATATTCTGGTTCAAGAAATTTTTTTGCGTTTTGTGCGAAAAAATAGCACGCGGTAGCGCACTTTTCTACTTCACTCTCCGCCTGCGCTATGGGTTTCCCCATCTCATTTGTGATAAGCTCTGCATACTCCCTTTTGTTCTTCATCAGGTCATCTCCGATCTTTCTTATCACTTCGCATCTTTTCTCTATCGGCTTTTTTCTCCACTCCAGAAATTTCTCTCTCAAAAACTCTATCTTTTTTATCGCTTCATCTTTTGTTTCGTATCTATGTTCTGCAATTATTTCTTCTGTTGCCGGATTTTGAGATATAGCTACTTCTGAACCATCTTTACCCGACATCATATTCAGTTATTTTAACTGATATTTTCAGATTTTATTTTATAGCACTTTTTTTGATTTAAAGTTGTCTTTGCTTAAAT
This sequence comes from bacterium HR19, assembly GCA_002898315.1. Lineage (GTDB taxonomy): Bacteria > Calescibacteriota > Calescibacteriia > Calescibacteriales > Calescibacteriaceae > Calescibacterium. The sequence goes on from BEHV01000010.1 coordinate 35,579, forward strand.
TTGCTTTTACTAACAATTTCACAAAATTTTGACTTCGCACGCAAAAAGTATTAATATATATATGAAAAAGCTGGTTTTTCAGAATCTTTCCGGGGTCAAAACCTAATCAAATACGGGGTTCAAAAATCAAAACGGGGAAAAAAACGAGGTTTGATGTTTTCGGCTTGCTCAAATAACGGGAAAACTACGGGGTGATATTTTATAGGAAAGGAGGTGATGCTATGGTGAAAAACAGAACAAAAATAATGTTTGAATCCATAGTGCAGAGCTACGGGCTGATCCCACTTCTTATATCAATAGCGATCTTTGGTTTTATCTTCCCTTTTGCGGTGTGCGGATTAGGTAAAGTAGGGGAGTTTTTGTTCTTCATAATTTTCGGATACAAAAAAAACTTTGCTGTGGCATGTGAAATGAAAAACTTTGTTCTGTCTTTAAATCCACTACTTATTGTTCCGTTATCTATGGTGATCGGCTCTTTCTTTTTTGGTTTTCTGGTTATTCTTATAGATTCTATATCTCCGAGGTTCTTTGAATCAAAAATGCTTGATTCCCTCTACCAAAGATATGTTCTCGCCAAATTACAAGGCAACATGGAGCTTGCAAAAAAGATACACAGAAAAATAAGCGAGATTTATTTCTATATGGCTACGAATAAAGTGAGATGAACATGTTAGATATGCTCAAATCAGTCCAGTGTTGATTGAAAAATCTGAATGAATGAGGGAGGAATCAGAGGGATAACTATTATTTTACGGTTTTGAATTCTGAAAAAACGCTCAAATTCTATCCTTACGGTTAAAATAAAATTTTATGGAAAAAAAATCAAGCCCAGAAGATAAAAAGGGTGGTGAGAGAAGAAAAATTTTCATTTATGATACGACGCTGAGAGATGGCTCACAGGGTCTCGGTTACTCATGGACGCTTGAAGATAAATTGAAAATAGCAAAGGTTCTTGACGATTTTGGGGTTGACTATATTGAAGGGGGCTGGCCGGGGTCTAATCCAAAAGATGAAGAGTTCTTCAAACTGATGCGCGGGGAGAGTTTGAAAAAAGCGAAGCTTGTTGCCTTCGGCTCAACTTGTAGGCAGGGAAAAAAAGCAGAAAACGATGAGCAACTCAGAAAGCTCGTTTCCGCTGATACCCCAACTATAACCATATACGGAAAATCATGGACCCTACATGTTGAAAAAGTTCTCAGAACAACTCTTGAAGAAAATCTGAGAATGATAAAGGAATCTGTAAAGTTTTTGAAAAATGAGGGAAGAGAAGTTATATTTGATGCTGAACATTTTTTTGACGGCTTCAGATACGATAAAACCTATGCAGTAAAATGTATTGAGAGCGCTATTGAAGGTGGAGCTGATTGGGTTGTTCTGTGTGATACCAACGGTGGTTCTCTCCCGTGGTTTGTAAGACAGACAGTTGAGGAGATTATCAGTCTTTTCCCCGAAACCAAATTCGGAATTCATGTACACAACGACCTTGACCTTGCTGTTATAAACTCTATTGAAGCTGTAAGGGCAGGAGTTGCACAAGTTCAAGGCACAATAAACGGACTCGGAGAAAGATGTGGGAATGCAAATTTGACATCAATAATTCCTATCTTGAAGTTCAAGATGGGATTTGATATATCTCCGGATGTTTCAAAACTGAAAGAGGTATCAGATTTCATATGGGAGCTATCAAATGTCTCTCCTCCGAAAAATCAGCCATTTGTTGGAGAGTCAGCTTTTGCTCATAAAGGGGGCGTTCATATAGACGCTGTTTCAAAAGAGATTTCTTCTTATGAGCATATGAATCCGGAACTTGTTGGGAATAAGAGAAAGATTTTAGTTTCAGACCTTGCTGGAAAAACCGCCATAAAACTCAAACTTCAAGAGCTTGGTTTTGAACCAGATGATAAGGTTGCTAAAAAGATCCTTGAAAAGATAAAGCATCTTGAGAAGGAGGGATATGATTTTGAAATGGCTGATGCTTCTTTATATATCCTTATTCTTGAGGAGCTCGGAAAAAAACCGAAATTTTTTGATTTTGAAAGCTTCACCGTCCTTATATACAGATCAGAAAACGAAGAAGGAAAAGAGTCGGGAAGCGATATACATTGTCAAGCAACGGTTAGATTATCGGTAGACGGTATAAGAGAACACACTGCATCTGACGGAAATGGTCCTGTGAACGCTCTTGATAAAGCTCTGCGAAAAGCACTTGAAAAGTTCTTCCCGGAAATAAAAGAGATAGAGCTTACAGATTTCAGAGTAAGAGTTGTATCTGGAAGTCAAGGCACCGGAGCAAAAGTGAGGGTCTTTATAGAGTCAAGCGATAAGAGAAGAAGATGGGGAACAGTAGGTGTTTCAGAGAACATAATTCAGGCATCATGGAAAGCTCTTATGGACTCAATAGAGTATAAGCTCATTCTTGAAAGAACAAATATACTGAGAAAGTGAGAAGATTAATTTCTCCGATAGCGGAAATTTTCAATGGCTTCCCTTTTTTATTATGTTTTTCTTTATCGTTGCAAATACGGGGTACAAATAAAATGTTCCTGTTATCACGAGAGGTTCTTTTTCAGAGACAGCAGTAGCAAAATCAACTATCTCTTCATACGGTATTTTGTGAGCGTTAATTCCTTTTGATTTTGCAAACTGGTATATTTTATCTTCTTCTTCCCATTCTTCGTCTGGGTAGCGAGTGATATAGAGATTTTTGATTTTTGGTGAGAGTATATCTAAAAATTTTTCCCATTTCTTGTTTTTTTTGAATGAAACAAGGAAGTTGAACTTTTCATCTGGCAGAGATAAAAGTAAGCATTTTGCCGAAATAGGGTTATGACCTCCATCGTATATGATGTTTTGAAAAACTTCAAACCTTCCTTTGATTCTTCTTATATCGTATGAGAAAGTTCTTTTTTCTTTTCCGAAGAAGTTTTTGAGGACGAAGAAAGAGGTGAACGAAGATAAAACGGCGTTTTCAACAAAAGGTCTGACGCCAAAAAAATCAGTTAAAATCTCTCCATACTTCCTTTCCCTTATTTTTATTGAAATCTTCTCGTAGAAGTGATATTTTTTTATTTTGTCGAGCGAGAATGAGAAATCGTTTATTATTTCTCCTTTTGATACAGAGCTTATTGCTGAAAACTGCTCTTCGCCTTCTTTGTGTATTGTTATGCGCGTTGATTCTGGGGGTACGCAAAGAGCTTTTTCAAGTGCGATTGAGAAAAGTGAGTTCCCGAGAAGATCTTCGTGGTCAAAGTCAATCCTTGATATTACCGCAAGGGGGGAGCGAGCGAGAGAAACCGCATCAAGCCTTCCTCCAAGACCTATCTCAAGACAAGCGAAATCTACTCTCTTTTCAGCAAAATACAAAAAAGCTAACGCAGTAGCATGCTCAAAATATGTGAGTTCAACACCTAACTTTTTTTCCGCTTCTGATACAAGATAAGAAAAATCATATAAATCTTCATCTGAAATCTCTTCCTCTTTCATATCAGAAACAATTTTTATCCTTTCTGAGAACCTTTCAAGGTGTGGGGAAGTGTAAAGTCCGACTTTCAGAAAACGAGAAAGCTCAAACGCAATTTGGGTTGTGATCTGACCTTTGCCCACTGTTCCGGCAATCGTGAGAGATAAGAACCTTTTTTGAGGATTCCCAAAATATGAGAGAATCTTTTCCAGCCTTTCAAGTCCCAAAATTATTTTTCCTTCTTTTTTCAGGAAAATAGGTGGAACTATTTGGTTGGCAGTCATACCTGAAATATTTTAGATGTGGAATTTTATAAAATTGCCGGATCAGGAAAGATTGATGAGATGTTTTGCTATTCAGATTTTTCTTTCCATGATTCTGCGAGTTTATCTTTAAGTGTGCCGGGTTTGAATGGTTTTACTATGTAATTTGTAACTCCTTCTTGTATTGCAGCTATGACTTTATCTTTTTCTGCCTCTGCGGTTACCATTATGACCGGGGTATCTTTATAAGCTGGTATTTTTCTTAACTCACGCAGAACATCTATTCCCTGCATAATGGGCATATTCCAATCTAAAAACACTATGTCAAATTTTTCTGCTTTCAGCTTTTCAAGAGCTTGAATCCCGTTTTCTGCATCTTTCACATTTGTGTATCCAAGCTTAGATAGTATGTCTTTTATTATGTTTCTTATCATGGGTTGGTCATCTACCACGAGTATTTTTACATCCTTTGGAGGCAGAGGCATACCTTATATAAATTTTACTTTTTTCGGATTTATTTTGACTTTTCTTGATTTATTTTCTTGTGTAGGGAGTATAAAGTTCGTTTAAGTTTGCTAAAAATCGGGTGAAAATTGGGTAAAAATTCAAGAAAATTTTGTAGAATAAATTAATTTATTTAATAGTTAGAATAGTTAAATTTGTTAAAAGCTAATTTTTGCTATGAGTGAAGAGAAAGTTCAAGTAAGGACGGGTGTTGATGAGAATCCTTTTAATCCCATTTTATATGAATATGAAGCTGAGAGCAAGATAATAACGCTTATAGATAAGATATCAAAGATAATGAAGGCAAAACTATGGGAAAAGGCGAAAAAATACGGTATAACCGAAACTCAGGGGCAGATTATCCTTCACCTTCTTTTCTCACCCGAGGGAAGAAAAAACATAAGTTTCATTGCTGAGGAGCTCGGCGTATCAAAACCTACAATATCAAGAGCAGTTGATAACCTGATTGAAAAAGGTTTAGTAGAAAAGTCGGTGAATCCCTCAAACAGAAGGTCTCATATACTCTCTCTAACCCCAAAGGGAGTTGAAATGTCCATAGAGATTTCAGGATATGCAAAAGATATAAGAAAAGCCATAGGGAAAATTGAAAAGGAAAAAAAGAACGAGATATTGCTTTCTTTGCTTCTTATCATATCAAAGATGGTAGAAAATAATTTAGCAAAGCCAATTGCTTCGTGTATTTTCTGCACCTTTATGGCAGAAGCAAAAGATGGTTCTATGTTCTGCTCAAAACTTAACACATTTATAAAGCCAGAAATAATAAAAATAGATTGCTCATACTTTGAAAGTAAAATTCCCAAGCAGGAGAAAGAGAGAAAAAAGAGAAAATCAAAAGCCGAAAGAAAAAGTCAGGTTAGCTACTCGTAAAATCGTAAAATTTATCATTTTCTTTGAGAAAGTATAAGCTCTTTGAGTTTTTGAATTATCTCTTTTGTATCTTTTCCAGATTTGATCACGGGTTTCCCATCTACATAGAAAACCGCGGAAGTTCCTCCTCCTACGACTCCGAAATCTGCTATGTATGATTCTCCTGGTCCATTTACAACACATCCCATAACCGCAACTGAACTTTTTATCTTAGACATGATGAGTTCTTTTTCTATCTCTTCTGCTATTGCTATTACATCTATTTGAGTTCTGGCACATGTTGGACAGGCTACGACTTTACCTTCTTCTTCTCTTATTCCGAGCGACTCTAATATTCTTTTTCCGACTATGACTTCATCAACAGCGGGAGCTGCGAGGGAGACCCGTATGGTATCTCCAACTCCGAGCCAGAGGAGAATTCCGAGCGCAACTGCGGACCTTGCTGTTCCGGAAAGGCGGGTCCCCGCCTCGGTGACTCCAACATGCAGAGGGTAATCGCTAACCTGTGAAAAAAGAAGGTAAGCTTTTATGGTATCGTATGGCGAAGAAGATTTGAGCGAAACCTTCATATTGTAGTATCCCATTTTTTCTATCAATTTGACATTAAAAAGAGCACTCTCGCATAGGGCTTCTGGGGTTGGCTTACCATACCTTTGCAATATTGGTTTTTCAAGTGAGCCAGCATTAACTCCCACACGAATAGGTATATTTTTTTCTTTTGCAAGTTCAACTATTTTTTCAAGATGCTCGAGCCCAGAAACCTTTATGTTTCCCGGATTTATCCTTATGCAATCTGCAAGTCCATCTTGAAGAACCAAAATGGCTGGGCGAGGACCAAAATGTATATCTGCTACAATAGGAATATTTACCTTATCTCTTACCTTCGCAAGTGATATAACAGATTTCTCATCAGGAACAGATATTCTGACTATGTCTGCTCCTACATCTTCTATTTCTTTAAGTTCTTTCAAAAGTGCTTCTACATCTTCTGTTGGAGTTTTTGTCATGGTCTGAACAGATATTGGAGCATCACCTCCTACATATACATTTCCGACCTTTATTTTTTTCGTTTTTCTGCGTCTTAGCGGACTGAAATACTCGGGCAAAGATTTGCCATTTTTCAGTTCTTCTATTTTTTCATGGACTTCTTCAAATATTTCTTTTTCGTTCATCTCGGCTGTATCTATTAAAATGTTATCATAAAAAAGCGAGAACTGAAATTTGTAAGAAAAGTTGTATCTTTGGCTTTTGAGCTTAATCTCTAAAAGGCATACCCATAAGTTTCAGAAGTTCTTTTGCTTCTTGGTCATTATTGGCTGTTGTAACTATTGTTATATTCATACCTTTTACGTACTTTATTTTGGCGTAGGGGACTTCCGGGAAAATTGTGTGTTCCCTTATTCCTATGTTGTAGTTTCCTCTCCCATCAAACCCACTTGAGTAGAAACCTTTGAAATCTTTTGCACGTGGCATAGCTACATTTATCAGACGGTCAAAAAAATCATACATCATATTATTTCGCAGTGTTACCACAAGACCTGAAACATCTCCTTTTTTGAGTTGAAACCCAGCTATTGACTTTCTCGCTCTTTTTATGGCGGGCTTTTGACCTGTTATAAGAGCAAGGTCTTGTATTGCCTCATCTATGTAGCCCGACTCGTTTCTCCATTTTCCAACTCCCATATTCACAACTATTTTGTAAATTCTCGGAACTTGTAGCGGATTTTCATACTTGAAAATCTCCATCATTTTTGGGACCACAAATTCAAAGTAGTGTTTTTTTAATCTCGGAATATATCTTCCGTTTTCGGCTTCTTTTTTCCCATGCGATAGTTCCATTTTCTCGTTCATTATATTTTACCTCCACGGGTTTTTCAAATTAATTTCATTTTCATCTTCTAAATCTCATCTACTATATCTTGGCACTTTTTACAATATCTTATTTTTTTGCCATTATCAAGCAGTTTGAATCCCACTCTTGCGGGTTTTTTGCATTTCGGGCAGATGAGCATAAGGTTTGAGATATGAATCTTTCCGTATATTTCTATTATACCGCCTTGGGGTGATTGTGGTGTTGGTCTTACATGCTTTTTCAATCTATTTATACCTTCTACGATTGCTCTTTGCTCTTTTGGGAAAACGCGGATGACTCTTCCTGATTTTCCCTTATCTTTACCGGTAAGCACAAAGACCGTATCTCCTGCTTTTATCTTCTGCATCTTTACTTAACCTTCCTTTCTCTCTCAAAATTTTTATACTATTTCAGGGGCAAGAGAAGCTATTTTTACAAATCCCTTTTCTCTTATTTCTCTCGGTATAGGTCCGAACACTCTTGTTCCTTCTGGTTCTCCTTTATCGTTTATTATAACAACGGCATTATCGTCAAATCTTATGTATGAGCCATCTTTTCTTCTTGTCTCTTTCGTTGTTCTCACGACAACTGCTTTTTTCACATCACCTTTGGATATCTTTGAGTTAGGTATGGCGCTTTTTACTGCAATCACGATTATATCTCCAATATATGCGTATTTTTTCCCGCTCCCTCCGAGAATCCCTATACATTTTCCCCACTTTGCCCCAGAGTTATCAGCAACTTCAACTTTTGTTTCTCTCTGTATCATAAGAATAAATCCTCCTTTCTGTTTTTCTATTTAAAATTATGTCGCGGACTGCAAGAGTTCGGTTTCCTTTTCTCTTTCCTCTTCTTTCTCCTTCTCTCTTATATATGATGTATGTCCTACTATTTTATAGACAAAAAATCTTTTCAGCTTTGAGAATGGTCTTCCTTCCTTTATTATAACTATATCTCCCTCTTTACATTTATTTTCTGGGTCGTGAACAAGGTATTTTTTTACTTTCTTGATGTATTTTCCATATTTGGGATGTTTGAACACTCTCTCAACTGCAACCTTTACTGTTTTATCCATTTTTCCAGAAGAAATCACTACTCCTGTGAGTTCCTTTTTTGGCATAATTTCTTACACTCCTTCATCTTGAATAGAATTCTACGATAAGGTTTTCGTCTATTTTCAAGTCAAGGTCTTTTCTTTCTGGCAACCTTATAATTTTTGCTTTGGCTTCATCGTAGCTAACTTCAATCCACGAAGGAGGTTTTATTATGGGCGACTGTGGCATCAGCTCTTTTTCTACAAGTTCTATCTCATCTCCGATATCAACCAAGTATGAAGGTATATCTACCTTTTTGCCGTTTACTTTTATTTTACCGTGAGATACAAGTTGTCTTGCGTTTCTTCTTGAGAGAGCGAATCCTGCTCTGAATACAACATTATCTAATCTTCTTTCAAGCAGTTCTATAAATTTATTACCTGTATTACCTGGGGCTCTCAGAGCCATCTCAAAGAACCTTCTGAACTGCTCCTCTCTCATAAAATAAAACTTTTTGAGTTTTTGTTTTTCAAATAATCTGACGCCGTAATTAGATAATCTCACAAACCTTTTTGTTCTTCCGTGTTGCCCTGGCGGGAACGGTCTTCTTTCAAAGGGGCATTTTTCGGTATAGCATTTTTGTCCTTTTAGGTAGAGTTTCATTCCATATCTTCTGCAATATCTGCAAACCGCATTTTGTTTTATAGCCATCTGATGTCTATCCTCCTATTATGAAAGAGAAAACAGATTTAAAAATTTGAAAGGTCTGCAAAAAGAAAGTAAATATTCAGAAAATTTTCCTTTTATACTCTTCTTCTTCCGGGAGCTCTACATCCGTTGTGCGGTATGGGGGTCACATCTCTTATAAGGACTATTTCTATTCCTTCGTTTTCTATTGCTCTTATTGCTGTTTCTCTGCCGGGACCTGCTCCTTTGACATAGACAGCGCATTTTTCAACTCCGTAGATAGTTTTTGCTTTTTTTGCCGCTTCAGATGCTGCTCTTCCAGCAGCGTAAGGTGTTCCTTTCTTTGTTCCTTTGAATCCAATTGAGCCGCCAGATGCCCAGCAGAGCACATTTCCATCAAGGTCTGTAAATGAGATAATAGTGTTGTTGAAAGTTGAGTTTATGTGAGCTATTGCGTATGGAACTTTTTTTATTTTCTTTTTCCTCTGCGCCATATTTTCCCTCCTTTTTATTTTTTCTTTTTCTTTCTCGCAAGTATTTTGTGTTTTCTTGGACCTTTTCTTGTTCTTGCGTTGGAGTGAGTTCTTTGCCCTCTCACAGGCAATCCCGCAATATGTCTCAATCCTCTATAACATTTTATATCTTTTAACCTCTGGATGTTTTCTGATATTTCTCTTCGCAGGTCTCCTTCAAGTTTTATGCCCAACCTCTCAACTACTGAGTTTATCTTCGCAATATCTTCTTCTGTTAGGTCTTTTATTCTTTTCTGATAATCTATTCCTGCCAGTGAAGCTATCTCAAAAGCCGTGTGATTTCCTATCCCGAATATATCAGATAAACCGGGGATTATTTTTTTTCTATCAAGTATATCTCTTCCAAGTATTCTCATATCTTTTTACCCCTGTCTTTGCTTGTGTTTTGGATTATTGCAAATTATATATACTCTGTTTTTTCTTCTTATGACTCTGCAATCCGCGCATCTTTTCTTTACAGATGCTCTTACTTTCATATCTCCTTTACCCCAGAGATAAATGATAAAAACCTTTTTTAATCAGCTTGCATATCAAAACTCAATTTTCAAAACTTTATGACTTCATATCTTCCATCAGAAGCTAATCTTCTTTCTTCGTCTGTTCGGAATATCTCCATACTATTCTGCCTTTTGTCAGGTCATACGGAGAAATCTCTACTTCAACTGTATCTCCGACTCCTATTTTTATATAATTTTTTTTCATACTACCTGATGGATATGCTAAAATGATCTTCCCGTTTTCAAGTTCAACCCTGAAAAATCCTCTGCTCGCTTCAATGACTCTGCCTTTAAATTTCAATATGTCCTTTTTGGAATCCATAAGAAGTTATTCATTTCATTTAAAACAAATTCTTTGATTTAACATTAAAGTATAATTTAAGATGATATTCAAAATACTTGAAATAAATCAGAATTTGTTTCTTTGGTCAGGTGTTGTTGTAATACTTTTCATAGCTCTTTTAAGCTGGTTGATATTCAAATATTCCCCTGTTGTGTTAAAAACCACATTAGGTTTTTTCCTTTTTTCGCTTGCGATACTCGTCTCTTCACTTTTTATCGGTGTCATAGCTTTGAAGAACTTTATAAGAGATTGGGAAAAATATGAAATAAGCCGACTTAAAGAAGGTGCTTTCGTAATAATTGAAAGAAGAAAAAGTTCCCACTCTACTATTTTAGAGAGGTTTTCTGAAAATCCAGAAGGAATAATTAATGACCCCTTCGCAAAAACTATACTTGACTTTTTAGCGATAGGAGATAAAGACGGCAAAATAATCAGAGCAAATAAAGATATATTGGAAAAAGTAAATCTCCCATCAGAAAATCCTCAAACAGTTTTTGTTGATACGAAAGATGGTCCTTACATGATCACATTTCAACTATCAAAAGATAAAAGTAGCTCAATCGTTGTCGGTGAAAAATTGGAGCTGAGGTTAATTCCAACTCTGATTGATATGCTTTCGGCAAAAGATGCTATCGTGTTGAAAAAAGAAGAGAAATCAGAAAGTAAAAAATCAATAATCTCCAACGCAGAAGTAGAACTCGGAGATTTCAAAATTGTCATATTCCCCCAAGATGAAAGCATAATTTCTCTCCTCCAGAAGATAACTAAAAATGTTTCAAGAGGAATAATTTTTGTGATAGGGATTTCACTTGTGTTCTTTGCTGTACTTTCTCTATCTTACATAAGAAAACCACTTTTACATCTTATAAATGGTTCGGAAGAGGTGGAAAGGGGCAACTTTGAGTATGAAATAAGATATGAAGCAAAGGGAGATATAGGTAAGCTTATTCAGACATTCAACAACATGATAAAAGGATTGAGAAGAAGAGACGCTCAGATAAAATATAGAAACGACCTTCTCAGTGCCATAAGAGAGGTTGGAGGTTCAATACTGAACGAATACGATAAAGAAAAGATATTTCAGATATGTGTTGATATAGCAGGAACAAAAACAAACTCAAAATGTGCTATATTCTATGACGGGAAAGCAAAATTTTCTCAGGAGTTATCAGTTTCGGAAGATGATGTCAAAAAAATTCAAGATGGAGAAGTAATAGTAAAGGATGGGCATTACATAATCGCCTACGAAATATCTGCGGTCCGCGAAGGAGAGAAAATAGTATACGGAAAATTTGTTGCAGAAAGGGAAAGAGTTTTCATTCCAGAAGAAAAAGAGTTCTTCAATTCTCTCCTGAATTATATCTCCTCTGCTTGTCAGAGAAGTGATTATGTTCTCAAACTCAAACTTATGCAGTCCCTTGACAGTTTGACAGGGCTTTTCAACTCGGGTTTCTTCAAATCTGCTGTAAAAAGAGAAACATCTATAATGAAGAGATTTCAAAGGCACTACGCTGTCGTTATAATTGAGATAGAAAATTCAAAAGAGATTATAGAGAAGTTCGGATATATCATATGGGAAGACATAATAAAATCGATCGCCATCATAATGAGAAAGTCGGTGAGAGCTTATGATGTTGCTGCGAGAATATCACAAGATAAGTTTGCTCTTTTACTTCCGAACACTGAATTCAAAAACGCAAAGGTTGTTGAAGAGAGAATAAGGACACAAATCATATCTGCTCCCGAAATCCCATCTTTGCCAGACCTTGAACTGAAAGTAAAAGTAGAATCATTTGCCACAGACAATCAAGACCCAGAAGAAATAATCAGAAAGGTTGAGGAAAAATCATCGGAGCAAGTGTAATCTATCAAAAATGAAAACCGCAGGAGATATGTTTCTTTTTCTCATCAGAGTTATAAGAAAAACACCAAGAATTGATATTTTTCATTTTTTGGCGATACTCTGTGGAATAATGATTGAATCTCTGCCAGTTATTTTAATTTTTGGTGTATCAATAGGAGCAAGCATAGGGCTTCAATTTGTCATATCTCTTAAAGTTGTTGGAGCAGAATCTATGTCTCCGTATTTTTCAGGTATGGCTATACTGCGTGAGATAGGACCTATGGTAGCTGGCTCACAGGTTCTTATAAGGTCGGGCACAAGGATTGTTTCTCAGATAGCATCTATGAAAGATAGAGGGATTCTCACCGCAATAGAGGTTTTTCCGCTTGATTCATTTCTTTTCGTTGTTGTCCCGAGGTTCTGGGCTATTGTTATTGCGACATTTCTTTACCTTCCCATAGCGAATGCGGTGTGCATTCTTTCTTCTGCTTTTTTGACAGCGAATTTATTTGGTGTCTCTTGGGGTGAAATATGGAACGGTTTGGAAAAATCAGGAGATATCATAGATATACTCATTGGGTTTTTAAAGTGTGGTATAATAGGTATATCTAATGCTCTCTTCGTGACATATTATGGATGGACAGCAAAGGAAGGAGCGGAGGGAACATCAAAAGCCATGCAAAAAGCAATAAGCTATTCAGTAGTTTATGCTATCGCAATAAATTATTCCATCTCTCTCATATTTTATGAATAGAACCCTGAATTCTTTTTTCTTCCTTTTGTCTCAAAAAAGATAAAATTTACCACAAATGAGAAATTAAGAAGCAAATTATAACCGGTAGATGTTTTTGGCACAGAATAACAGAAAGAAGCCATAAATTTTATAAATATGGAACATTTTTTGCATATTCCTAAGGGGGTGAGAAAAGATGAAAAAGATAGTGATTCTTGGAGGAGGAACAGGAGGAGTAGTTGTCGCAACGCGATTGTCTAAATATCTTCATCAGGAGATAATTTCGGAAAAGGTAAAAATCTTCCTTGTTGATAAAAACAAAAATCACGAATTCAGACCTTCTTACCTCTGGGTTGCAACGGGAAATAAGAAATCCAGAAGATATATCAAGACCACTTGAATTTTTAAGAAATAAAAGAATAGAATTTATAAACTCAGGGGTAGTTGAAATTGATCCAGATAAGCAGAAGGTTTATCTTGAAGGAGAAAACAGAAAAGAGCTTGATTACGATTACCTTGTTATTTCTCTGGGAACAGAACTCAGACCTGAGAAGACATCGGGTATAGAAAGAACTTACCATGCTTGGGAACTTAAAGATTCAATACGGCTAAAAAGCGCACTGGCAAATTTTAAGGGTGGGAAGGTTGTTGTTGGTCCTGTTGAGCCATTTTACAGATGTTCTCCTGCTCCTTTTGAACTTGCCTTTATGATAAGATATATCAGTGAACAAAGAGGAATATCAGAAAAAACAGATATAACTGTGATTCATCCGTGGGCTGAACCTATGCAACCTTTCGGACCTTTTATGGTATCTGCTTTTAAAGCTTTTCTTGAGCAGTTTAAAGTAAAATTTGAAGGGAACTTTTATACAAGTGAAATAAAAGATGGTAGGATAGTTTCAAAAGATGGTAAAGAAATTCAGTATGACCTTGCTATTATTATTCCTGCGCATGAGCCAGCTAAACCGGTTTATACTAATCCAAAACTCAGGAACCAAAACGCAGATGGATACATGCTCATTGATAAAAAAACTCTGAGACATCCCGAATATAGGAATGTATTTGGAATAGGTGATATAATTTCAAGAAGTTTAGGAATAGGTATGGCAGGAGTTTTTGCTCATTTTGAAGGAGATTTTGTAGCTTCTCAAATTGTAGATGAAATAAAAGGTTCTTTCCTTGGTATGACATATAATAAGTCAGGATTATGTGTTATGGATGTCGGATATCTTGGGGCTGGAGTATTTTGTGATTTCTCAAAAGTTATAGATGGTCTTGCTCAGTACCCTGATTGCTGGATGCTCGGCGGTATGAAAGCTTTCAGGGGACTAAAAGTTGCTTTTGAGAAAATGTGGTTTGCTCAGATATTTGGAAAGTAAAAAATTTTGAAATTCTAAAAAAGGAGGGAAAAAACAATGGAAATAAAAATAGAGGGGATTAGAGAAGAAGAGGCAAAGAAGATAAGTGAGCTATTCAAAAAAATAGCCGAAAATAAAGATAGTATTGAAACAGTCCTTGATGTTATTGAAAAACTCAGAGAAACAGGATTACTGGCTGCTATATCTGCTTTGGCGGAGGGAGCTGAAGAAGGGTTCAATTCGGTGGCAAAACCAGAACTTATGGCGTCAATAGCAAATGCAATGATAGTTTTTTGGATGTTAGGAAATATGAGCCATCCTATGCTTTTTGAAGTTGCTCAGAAACTTCCTTATGCTCTGAACAAATCATTTGAAGAAATCAAAAAAATCAAGGAAGAAGGAAAAGAAAAACCATCTTTATTCAAAATCTTCAAGATGATAAAAAGCCAGGAATTCTACTATGCGCTGAAACTTATTCACTCTATATTAACTCACCTTCATTAACTCATCCTCAAGATAGCAATACTGAAAAAGTGGAAACAAAATTCAAGATTCAAACAGAGAAAATTTGCTCCTTGTATGAGTAATATTTATTTTGGATACCTCTGTGGAGATAAAAGGTATAAAAGGTGTCTTTGTATACGGAGATAAAGTTCTGATAAAATGTGAAACTTCTGGTGGAGAGACCTCATTTTCAATACCTATAATAAACTTCCCGTATTTTGCGTATATCATTCAAGAAGCCAAAGAGAAGATAAAAGAACTCAACCCTCTCCCAAATCTGAAAATTCAAGATGAAATCTCTCTCCTCAACATATACCTTACCTATGCGATACCTCATAAAATTTCGGGAGATGAAAGAACTTTCAGAAGGAAGATGAGAGAGATTTTTGAGTTCCAAAAAAATCAAGGTTTTATAAACAGAGTAATAGTGGTTCAATCTATTCTTGATAAGCTTTCAAAACCACGCACTTACCTTGAAATAGGGGTTGAGAGAGGATACACATTTTATCAGATTCAAGCCGAGAAAAAAATTGCAGTTGACCCGGAATTCAAAATACCGGGTGGATTTAAAAACACAGAAAGCGAGATTTTCTTTCAGGTCACAAGTGATGAGTTCTTTGAAAAGTACGCCGAAGATTTCAGGGAAAACCCCTTTGATGTTGTTCTTGTAGATGGACTTCACACTTTTGAGCAATCAATAAAAGATGTTGAAAATGCCCTGAAATTCCTTTCCCCGCGCGGAGTAATTGTTATGCACGATTGCCTCCCGAAAAATTATCCATCATCTCTTAAATCTCTTGAAGATGCGGTGAAGCATCCCGAATTTGATGGCTCATGGAGTGGTGATGTATACAAAACAATAATATACCTCAGAGCAAAAAGAAAAGACCTTTTTGTGGCTGTTGTAGATTCTGATCACGGAGTGGGAATTATAAGATACGGCGAACCAGAAAACATGATTGACATTGAAGAAAGTGAAATTGAGCAGATTGATTTCTTTGAGCTGATGAAAAGAAAGGAAGAACTCCTTAACATCAAACCCCCTGATTGGTTTAAAACATGGATTGAAACATTATAGTGTAAATTCAAAACAAAAATTTATTTGTAGATATTAAAATTTTCTTATGGATCAGATTGATGAGTCAAAGATAAGGACTTTCTTCGCTTTGCTTTTTGTCTTTGCGGTTATCATAGTAATCCTATCAAACACAAAATATGATTTTTATTCGGCGGAAGAACTTTATTCAAAGGGAGTAGAACTATATAAAAGCGGAAAATATTTTGAAGCAATTCAGAAGATGAACGAGATAATAGAAAAAATTCCAAGCTATCAAAAAGCTTATATTTTGAAAGGTAAAGCATATACCAAACTTTACCTTGAACATAGATCAAGGAACTTTTCAGGCGCGTATAGAGGAGAAGATTTTCTCGCACTGGCAAAATTCAACTTTGATATTGCAAATAAAATAAAAGATAACGCGGTAGCACATTACTATCTTGGACTCATTTATTACTGGATAAACGATATTCAGAAATCTATTTTCCATGCCAGCAAATCTTTTGCTCTTGATCCCAAAATGGAAGAGAGTCAAAAGCTACTTGTAAACCTCCTGAAAATTTATGTTCAAAGAATTCAAAGTGAGAAAGCAATGAGAAGAATTAGAGAAAAAACAGAGAATCTGATATTTTCTGATGAAAGCGAATATTCCGAAGAACATGAAGATTACCTTCTCCTTTACGATGGTTTTGATAAAACAATATTAGATGACGATGATGATGACGGCGACGATGACGATGAAATTGAAAAAGATGAATGGAATTATGAATTGAATACATTTGACGAATGAGAACATTCAGAAATCCTGCCATAAACCATTTTTCAGTATGCACGAACTTACTCCTCCCGTGGGAGAAATCACAGAAAAAGCTAAAAAATCATCTCCACATCTTATGTATATAGCTCCAGATATATCTTTGAGACCTTTTGGAGAGAAATTGTATGATGTTTTTTGCGAAGGAATTCCCTTTTCATTTGAGCAAGCTTTATAATTTACCGCAGGAGTTTCCAACTTGAAATTATGTCTGAAAATTTTCTTCTTCTCGCCGTATTGAATTTCTATCTCTCTTTCTGAAAAATTTATTTTTGATTCTCCATATTTTAAAGACATAACTTTTGCTGATGAGATGAGTTTTTCAATAAAGCTTTTTGTGAATTTTGGAGAGCAGGAATCTTTTGTCTTTATAACTCCCAGAACCAAAAATGGAAGTATTACAAATGGTATCAGTAATCTTAAAATCACCATAATTTATCTATATCTAAAAACAAATTTAGGGAGGAATTTTTGATATTATGGATGAGAAAAAAGTTCTTCTGACGGGATGTGCTGGTTTTATTGGTTTTTTCACCGCAAAAAAACTCATAGAGAACGGATACTATGTTGTAGGTGTTGATGATATGAACGATTACTACGATGTTAAGCTTAAAAACTGGCGCCTTGAAATACTAAGGTCTTTCCGAAACTTTGAATTTCTGAGGGCAGATATATCAAAAAGTGAAGAACTCAAAGAACTGAAAGGAGAGAGATTCTCTGTGATTTTCAATTTGGGAGCAAGGGCAGGTGTGAGAGGAAGTGTGAAAAACCCCAAAATATACATAGATGTGAATATAGTTGGAAATCTAAACCTGTTGAGCTTTTGTGTTCAGAACGGAATTGAGAAGTTCATTTTGGCTTCAACTTCAAGCATATATGCTAATTTGGAACCACCTTTTTCTGAGGAACAAAAAACCGATAAAGTCCTCTCTACTTATGCTGCGACTAAAAAATCTGCTGAACTCTTCTGCTACTCATACCACCATCTTTACGGAATAGATGTCACTATTTTTCGGTATTTTACGGTCTATGGTCCGGCAGGCAGACCAGATATGAGCATTTTCAGATTCATAAAAAACATAATGGAAGGGAAACCAATAGTGATATACGGAGACGGAAAACAAAAAAGGGACTTCACGTACATAGATGACATAGTTGAGGGAACGATAAGAGGGAAAAAAAAAGTAGGTTATGATATAATAAATTTGGGGAATAGCAGACCTGTTGAACTTATTTACGTTGTGAAACTTATTGAGGAGGAGCTTGGGAGAAAAGCTGAAATAATTTTTGAAAGACCAAACCCAGCAGACCTTCCCATAACATGCGCTGATATATCAAAAGCAAAAAAGATTTTAGGTTGGGAGCCGAAAATCTCAATAGAGGAGGGAATAAAAAGAACTTGCGACTGGTTCAAAGAAAATAAGGATTTTATAAAATCAATCAGTACAGAAGAAAATATATGATTTTTTCGGAGTAATGAAAACGCTTTTTTAAAAAATGACCGCCTTGCTAAATTATCAGTATCATTTTTCCTGAGCTTCTCTTTTCTTTTGAAGTTCTTTGTCAAGTGATTTTAAAGCTTCTTCTGCTCTCTCTTTAACTATGGCTCTGTGTTGCTCTCTTATTTTTCTCTTCATGTTCTCGTAGAGGTTTGAGAAAAATCTGCTGTCAATTCTCATAGTTGCTCTGCAATAGAAAATTTTATCGTCAGACCATGTCTCATCAATAGTAGCGAAGTTCAATGTTGCTTCTGAAACTTCTTTTGCTATTGAGGAAGTGAATTCGTCAAGACCTTCGGCATCTTCGTTGAAATAATCTCTGTGGTTTTCTATGAAGTCCTTCACAAGCGAAGCGGAGTATGTTTCTACTGCTTTTGCTATTTCTGCTCTTGCTCTTGCCCCGCATCTTACTCTGTTCATCTGCTCTGATTTCGTCTTATCTGCTACTCCTACTCCGTATATTTTGTTCTCTTTTTCGTCAAACCAAGAGATTCTTTCTGTCCAGCTTGGTTTTCTCTTCGCACAAGAAAAAATGAATAAAAAGCTCATTCCTAAAAATAAGAACCCAAAAACCGATTTTCTTTTCAGTATCATAATATATCTCCTCCTTTCAAATATTTTTTTCTCATTAATAAATTTAATCAAAATCGCAGAGAAATAGGGAGAGAATTTATATTTCGTCAGGTGGGAGAGATAAGAATAACGGGAGGAGAGTTCAGGGGAAGAATAATAAGGTTTCCAGATGAAATTTCTTTGAGACCGCTTACCTCATTCATAAGAAAAGCTGTTTTTGATTCTATTGATGTTGAGGGAGCAGAAATTTTAGACCTTTTTGCAGGTTCTGGTAGCTTCGGAATAGAAGCTCTATCTCGCGGAGCTAAAAGAGTCGTGTTCGTAGAAAAAAGCAAAAAATTATCTGATGCTATTTTAAAAAATCTTCACGCTCTCGGTATAAAAAGCTGTAAAGTTGTGAACCAAGATGTAATGTCTTTTCTCAAAAGTAGAAGCGGTAGAGAAAAGTACGATATCGTTTTCTGCGACCCACCGTTTTCAATGAACTTTGATAAAGATTTTTTCCCTCTCGTAAAAAACTTCACAAGAAAATATTTTATTTTGAGAAGACAAAAAGGAAAAGAGATAGGAGACGAAAAGATGCTGTCCGAATTTTTCCCTTATTACAAAAAGAGAATCTACTCTGATTCAGTCATCTTTTTCGCATTTGAAAGAGAATGATATTGATAAAAAAGTCGTGATAAAGTGATAATTTTATTATTTAGTTTGATGATTATCAGAGTAGGAACGAGAGGGAGCAAGTTAGCGTTGAAGCAAACCGAAATTTTCATAGAAAAACTCAAAAACGAGCTGAAAAAATTAGGAGAAAAGGAGCCAGAGTTTGAAATAATAAAGATAAAAACAAAAGGAGATAAAATCCTTGAGTCACCTTTGAGCAAAATACCCGGAAAAGGATTTTTTGTAAAAGAAATAGAAGAAGAACTCGCAGAAGGGAAAATTGATTTTGCGGTTCACTCCTTAAAAGATGTACCGACAGAAATACCGGAAAATCTTATAATTTCTGCATTTTTGAAAAGAGACCCACCGGGAGATGTTATAATAGGAATGACAAAACAGGAGATAGAGTTCCGCTCGGAAAAATCAAAGGTGAAAATTGGAACTTCTTCTTTGAGAAGAGAGATTCAACTCAAAAACATGTTTGGCGAAAATATTCAATTGATACCAATAAGAGGAAATTTAGATACAAGGATAAGAAAAGTTGAGAGGGGAGAATGCGATGCGATAGTTGTCGCTTATTGTGGAGTCATAAGGTTGGGTCTTGAAGATAAGATTTCAGATTACCTTGACCCAAGAGGATTTCTCTACGCTCCGGGACAGGGAATAATAGCGGTTGAGACAAGAAAAGATAACAAACTTGCAGTTGAACTTTCAGAACTTGTTGATGATAAGGAATCAAGATTTTTAGGAACTCTTGAGAGAGAGATGGTCAGAAAAATCGGGGGTGGATGCAACTCACCTTTCGGTATATTTTCTGAAATAAAAAAAGAATTGCCACGAGATAAAGATGTTTTTTTGTTTTTGAAGTTCTGTGCGTTTGAGAAAAATATAAGTTATGAAAACCACTTCAAGCTCAATGATTTTGACCCGTCGGGAATATCAGAATATGTAAGAGAAATATGTGAGAAGGTTGAAAGAGATATAGGAAGAATTTCTTAAAATTTCAATCACTATATTTCACTAATATATTAATATATATTTTGCTTTGTTTTGGGGTGTCGTCTAACTGGCAGGACACGGGACTTTGGATCCCGGCGTGGAGGTTCGAGTCCTCCCACCCCAACAAAATCAAATGGCAAAAGGTCAGAAGGGAGAAATAAAAATTTTCTCCGGAACAGCTAATCCTCAGCTTGCTCAAAAGATTTCAGAATACATAGAAATTCCTCTTGGAAAGTGTGAGATAAAAAGGTTTGCAGATGGAGAGATTTGGGTTGAGATAAAGGAGAACATAAGGAGAGCAGAAGTTTTCATAATACAGCCAACCTGCCCTCCGACAAACGATAACCTTATGGAGCTTCTGATAATGATGGATGCACTCCGAAGAGCGTCAGCTGAAAAAATAACAAATGTTATTCCATATTACGGATATGCAAGGCAAGATAGAAAAGTTGAACCAAGAACTCCGATTTCAGCCAAGCTCGTCGCAAATCTACTTCAGGTCACCGGTTCAAATAGAGTTGTGACGGTTGACCTTCACGCGGGACAAATTCAGGGGTTTTTTGATATTCCAGTAGATAACCTTTACGCGATGCCAATACACATAGAATACATAAGGTCAAGGTGGGGTGAAGGTGATGATATAGTCATAGTTTCTCCCGATACCGGGGGTGCAGCTCGTGCGAGGTCATACGCAAAACATCTGAAATCTGGCTTTGCAATAATAGATAAAAGGAGACCAAAACCAAACGAGTCAGAAGTTGTTTTTGTGGTGGGTGAAGTGAAAGGAAAATACGCTATTATTGTAGATGATATAATTGATACCGCCGGAACTGCGATGAAGGCAGCAGAAGCATTAATAAATCACGGAGCAAAAGGAGTGTCTGTTGTTTGCACTCACCCGGTTCTATCTCAAAATGCTCCAGAAAGAATAAAGGAATCTGTGATTGAAGAAGTCATAGTCACAGATACAATACCTCTTAACGGAAAAGATGAGAGAGCGGGTGGGAAGATAAAGGTCGTCAGCGTTGCAAAACTTCTTGGAGAAGCCATAATGAGAATTTACGAAGGAAGAAGCGTTTCAGAACTTTTCTTGTGATTTCTTTCATTGCTGGAATGCATAGCGCGAGAGCGGAGGAGGTCCAAGCAGAATTTCTGTGAGCGCCTTCGGAGATGCTACCTTTATATCATCAGGAACTGATTGACCAACAGTGAAAAAAGCAAGAGGCACTTCAAGAAATGAACCTATGTTCAAAATAACCCCGGGATATGATGTCTCATCTATTTTCGTGAATATAAGATAATCTATTTTCATTTCTGAAAAACCTCTCATAACATTTATCATCTCTTCTTCTCTCTGCGAGCAAGATAGTAGCAAGATAACTTCTATCTTTCTCCTGCTTCCTATATCTTTTATCAAAGACGCTATCTTTCTTATGTTTTTTATGTCGTACTGACTTTTCCCTATTGTATCTATAATGACAAGTTGAAATTTCTCAAGATTTTTCCATACACCTCCTATTTCCTCGGAGTTAGTGGCTACAAAAAGAGGTATTCCCATTATATCTGCGTATTTTTTAATCTGTTCTACCGAACCGATTCTGTATCTATCTGTTCCTAATAGTGCTACGCTTTTTATTCCGTTCATAATGCATATTGCAGATATTTTTGCTGCGGTTGTTGTTTTGCCTACTCCTGTTGGACCAACGAGGGCTAAAAATTTTCTTTCTCCTCTGAAAACATCGTTGAGAGGATTTCTGAAACTCACATAAGAAGTTATAACTTTTGAGAAGGAGGATTCATCTGGTTTCATGTTCTGTGAGATAATATCTTCAACTATTGATAGAGCGATATTTCTCTCAACTCCTCTTGCGATAAGCTTTTTGAAGAGCGAAAGAGCGGGAGAAGGGAGTTTGAACTCATAAGGGAGAAAGTTTCTGCGCGAGATAAGTTCAATATGCATTTTTATACCTTCAAAATCTCTTTTCATCTCCTCAATCTTTCTTGAGATTTCTCTTATATAATCAAAGTTCTCTGCGGGGGGTTTGTCTTCTTTTTTTTGATTTTGGGTGTTTTGTTGGTAAGTTTGGTTTTGAGCCGGGGTGTTATGAAGGACGCCGACGACCACCTCATAGTATCTTTCTCCCCCTATATCTTTTTCGTCATACCCGAGTATTACTGCATTGCTTCCGACATCTTCTTTTATTTTCTCAAAGATTTTGAGAAGGTTCTTTCCGGAAAATTTTTTTATCAGAGAGTATTTCACAATATAAATTATACCATTTTCGTATGGTTTTTTTGATGAGCATTTTTGAGGATGCACCTATACCTCTTGAGATCAACAGGATTTTATTTGAAAATGAAAAGTATTTTGTTCATGTTTTTTCTTTTTCATCAGATTGCATAAGTGTTGGGAAAAACACAAGGGTATTAGAAGGAGAAAATTTCGGTTGTGAGATTTTCAGGAGAAGAACTGGTGGGGGAGCGGTTTATCACAGGAGGGAAGTAGATGTTTGCTTTGCGTTTTCTTTTCGTTTCAAGGGTATTACGATAAGGGAGATTTTTTCTCGTGTAGCGGATATTTTAAGGCAATTTATCTTGAAGGAATATTCTTTGGGTGATGAGCGGTTGGTTATTAGAGATAATGGAGATATATTTTTTAACAACATTAAAATTTGTGGCATATCCTCTGCAAGAAAAAGAGATTTTTTTCTCTTTGAAGGTTGTCTGTTTCCCATCAATACCCAATATAGAACTTACGACCCAATCTTGAATTTTTCCGATGTTTGTTTCTATATGTTTCCACAAAAAGCAGAAAATTTCCTTAAATTATCCATTTCTCTCTTTGAATTTCTTACTGAGAAAATTCCAGAGGAATTTTACAAATAGTAAAATCCAAAATTTCTTGAAAAAACCTTATTACTGCGAAAAAAAAATTAATATTTTTTTAAAGAAAAGTTTCAGGATTTTGACATATTATGCAAGAATTTATTATAATTTATAAATAAAGGGAGATTAAAATTTTAAGATTATGAAAATAGATGAAAAAAGCGCCTTGATAGTGGTAGATATTCAAAAGGATTTCACCCCCGGAGGCGCTCTTGCGGTCCCCGACGGAGATAAAATAATTCCAGTAGTCAACAAATACATAGAAGAGTTCAGAAAGCGGGGAGCCAAAATCTTTGCCACAAGGGATTGGCATCCCGAAAATCATATATCTTTCAGAGAAAGAGGGGGACCGTGGCCACCGCACTGCGTACAGAACACCGAAGGTGCTCAGTTCCATCCCGACCTCAAACTCCCAGATGATGCAGAAATAATATCAAAGGCGTTTGACCCAGATAAAGAAGCTTACTCTGGTTTTCAAGGAACAGAGCTTGACGAAAAGTTGAAAAGCTACGGTGTAGAGAAAGTTTTCGTCTGCGGACTTGCAACAGATTACTGTGTAAAAAACACCGTCCTTGATGCGATAAAAAACGGATACAAAACTTTTCTCCTATTAGATGCGGTTAAGGGAATAGCCCAAGATACCACAGAAAAGGCAATAGAAGAGATGAAGAGTGCGGGAGCCGAAATAATTACCATAGACCAGATTAAGTCCGAAGAAGAAACACTTCCTGAAAAATTAGAGAAAAAGGTTCAGGAGATAAAAGAAGTTGCAGAAGCCAAATTAGAGGAGGTTATATCAGAGACGGGGGAGAGGATTTCGGAAGCGGGAGAAAAACTGAAGAAAGAAGTTGAGAAGACAAGAAAGAAAGCCGAAAAAGTCATAAAGAGAGAGCAGAAAAAACTCAAAAAGAAAGTAGAGAAGACCAAAAAAGAGGTTTCAAAGAAGGTCAAAAAAGCGGTAGAAAGTGTTGCAAGTATGATAGGGCGGGTTGCTTCAAAGTTAAAAGATACTAAAAAACAAAAAATTTCAGAGCCGAAGAAAAAACCCCTACAGAAAAAGAAAGTTCAAGCAAAAAGGACTGCTCACAAAGGTAAAATTTCACCCGGGGGCGGGAAATCCCCCCGGGAAAGAAAAAAAGGAGGTGGAAAAACCATGCCGGCAAAGAAGTCAGCGGCAAAAGCAAAAAAAGGCAAAAAAACAGCAAAGAAAAGCAAAAAATAAAAAATAAGCATCCTTTCTGATAAAAAACAAAAAAACAGAAAACTAAGGGGGGAGGGTTTTTCTCCCCCCTAAAACACAATTTTAAAAATTCCGCATAAGAAAAACCGAAATTGTGATTTCAAATGTTTTTTATGAGTTTATTTATTTTTGAGCAATGAGAGTTTGTATTGTAGCAGGTGGCACAGGTGGGCACATTGTTCCTGCGATAGCGGTTGCTGAAAAGATTCAAGGAGAAAAACTTTTCATCACCGGCAGGTCAAGAAAGGCAGAAGAAAAGTTTTCAAAACAAATTCCAGGTGAGGTCAAGTTTATTGATGTAAAACCAGTGGTTGGGAGGGGATTATCTGCAATATCTGGTTTCATATCTGTTATACCGGCAATAAAGCAAGCTCTTGAAATTTTCAGAAACTTCAAGCCAGAAGTTGTTATAGGTTTTGGAGGATATGTTTCTGGTCCTGTTCTTCTTGCAGGTAAGCTACGAGGAGCAAAGGAGTTTGTTTTTGAGCAGAATTCTTTTATGGGATTTGCAAACAAAATTTCCTCACTCTTTGCAGATAAAGTCCTCCTTTCTTTTCCTGATGCCGAGATACCATCTTTTGCAAGAAAAAAGTCGGTATATGTTGGGTTTCCAATACGTGATAAATTCAAAGCTGAATTATCATCTGCTATGAGGTCAGGAAAAGACGGAGAGCTGATAAATATTTTCATCACGGGAGGGAGTCAGGGAGCTTTATCTCTTAACCTTCTTTTTCTGGAAACATTAAAAAAAATAATCATCTCTTCAAAGGAAATACAGAAGATAAAGGTTTTTCATCAAACGGGAGATATATCTTATTCTCTGGTGAAAGAATTTTACGAAAGAGAGATTTTTCCTTTGGTGAATAAAAAGGGGTTTTCTTTTGATGTTGAGATTTTTCCTTTTACAGATAAAATAGGGTATTTTATGGGGATTGCGGATTTAGTCATATCTCGTGGTGGAGCTGGGACTGTTTTTGAGGTCGCCTATGCTAAAAAGCCGGCTGTTTTTATTCCCCTACCGAAATCAATAGGAGACCATCAGTTCAAAAATCCTCTCAAGCTTTTCAAAGATGCTTGTATAATAGTGAGGCAAGAAGAAAAAGGTAGGTTTGAAATAATCATGAGTGAAATTTTAAAAAACAGTGTGATGCTGGAAGAGATGAAAAAAAGAGTAGAGAGCGAAATGAGAAATATTCAAATTGATGGGACAGAAAAAATAGTAGATATTCTGAAAAGCTGATTTTTTCGCTCTGCTTATTGAGCGTTCTTGTGATACGGTTATCTTACGAAGTATCTTAGCTTTTGTTCCTTTCCTCCTCTTTCTATGACGATTTCAAAGTATGTTTCATTTTGTATATCTGATAGAATTTTGAGTATAGCTTCTGGGCTTGAGACCTGGACTCCGTTTATTGATTTCAGAACGTCTCCATCTTGTAGTCCGATGATTTTGTAAAAGCTTGAAGGTGAGATATTGAGGAGCCGGAATCCGTATATCTGCCCATCTTTTATGTATGGTATAGCTCTTGCTGATACGAGGAGGTTAGCCATGTTAGATAGGTTTGATACGACGAACTCTTTTTTTACTTCATAGGTGTTTTCTCCTATTTGTTTTAGGTCTGGTGATGGCATTTGTGGGAACGATGGTGATGCTCCTTCTATATTAACTCCTTCTGGGTTTTCTTGTTGTGGAGTAGGGGTAGGATTAGCTTGTGCTTGTGATTGAAACTTTTTTTCATCTTCCTCAAACAGGAATAAAATCTCTTTGTTGTTGCCTCTTATTATTTCTATGCTATCTGGCTTTATTGATACTATTTTTGCTCCTGGTTCTATTTCTTCTCCTTCTTTTTTCATCAGGGTAGTATTGGAGGGGGAATGGTATATGAAAGCCCAATTACTTCCTTTTTTACCTGAGACTATTGTTCCAACGAGTTTATATGAAGATGAAAGTGGTGAGAGAACGACAGGGATTGCTTCTTGCTCTTTTTTTTCTTCCTGTTTTGGTTTTTCTTTACCTAATATTCCTTTTTCCCAGAGGAAGCTCATCAGTTCTGGGGGAGGTATGTTTCCATCTTTGATATTTGGTGAGTTTTGATTATTAATGTTGCTGTTGATAAATTTTGTTTTGATGTGAGATTTTGAATTTTTTTCAGAGTTTGAACTGATGAGGATTTTTGAAGATAGCAAATAGGTCAGAGATTTTCCGAATGATATTCCGAAGGCGAACACGAAAGCTAAATCCAAAAATAATTTTAAACTCTTTTTTAGCACTCTGAATATATTTTAGACATTCTGTTGATTCCGAGACGAATATTTTTGATTTTGTTGTCTTGTTTTTGGTATTATTCAGGGATGATTATTTCCAGAAATTTTCTTTTTTTATCATTTTCCATCAGCCATTTTATTTCGCTCTTCCAGTTTGTTGTTTCAACGACCTCAAAACCATAAGCTTGGGCGACCTTATGGGGTGAAGTGATAGGGCTGAGGTAGTCCGCTTGATAATTGGCTTTTGACCTTAGTGATTCATAACCTTTGTTGTTTAAAACCAGTATTTTAAGTTCTATGTCGTAGTTGCTGGCTGTCCATAGAGCTTGAGGTGAGTAGTGAAAGCTTCCATCTCCTATTATTGTCAGAGATTTTCCTCCCGCGATCGCATAACCTATTGAGGCAGGTAAAGCCCATCCCAAAAAGCCAGACCTATTTGAGAAAAACAGTTTTTTTCTGTTGCCCAATATTTCCATAATGGTTTCTCTGTAAGCTGGTGTTTCTTCAAATACTGCTTCATCTTTTAAAAGTTTTTTCAGGTACTCTGTTATCTGAGAGACATTCTTATTTACTTCGTTTTTGGTGAAAGGTATCTTTTTATTGTTCTTTTTCTCTTTAACTCTTAGGAGTATTTCTTTGAGGAAATATTTGGGGTCGCACAGGAATGACTTCCAGAATCTTTTCACGTTTTCTTCATGGTCTGTGGTGATCTGTATTATATTTTCCCACATGTAATCTTCATCCATGAAAATAACATTATGCAGGGTGCTTCCTATGAGCAAGACAAGGTCATATCTCATTAGTATCTTATTTATTTGACTGGCTTTTCTGGGTAAGATTGCGTCTATCTTCACAGAAGGAGACCTTGAGAAATACGGTTCGGCAAATATAGGAGAGCCAATTTTTTCAGAAAATTCTATCAATTCATCATGAGCATCAAAGAGGTCAATTTCATATCCTGCTACTATTGCGATGCTTTTAGAATTATTTATTTCTTCGGCTATCTGATCAAGGATATCTGGCTTTAGAACCAGTTTTTCTTCTGTGTAGATTGATTCGGTTATATTGGTTTTTTCACATTCCTCTTCTGCAATATCAAATGGTAAGCTTACTATAACAGGTCCCGACGGATTAGAAAGGGCGGTTCTTATACCTACTGAAATAGCTTTTATTGCTTCTTTTTTATTCTTAACATCAATTACTTCTTTGACATAGGGTATTTTTCTCAGGTCAACGGTTAAAACTGGTTCATCTAACAGTTTTGTAGATTCCTGCTGTCCCACTATTACGAGTAGAGGGGTTCTGTCAAGTTTAGCTGAGTAAATATATCCGATGGAGTTCATCAATCCGGGGGCTGCGTGAAGGTTTACGATTCCTATTTTATTGTTATACAGGTAGCTTCCTGCGGACATTCCCACGGCAATACCATCGTGAAGGGCGAGGTAGTATTTTATTGAATTTGGTTTATATTTGAGGAATGGTAGTTCTGTTGTTCCGGGGTTGCCGAACATTAAGTTTGTGTATTTGGAGATGTAATCAAAAATTTGCTCGGAGATATTCATATTGAATTAATTTAAGATATGTTTGAAAATATTTAAAACGAGCAGTTTTAATTGACTTCTGATAGAATTAGAATTTCTGAACTTTGTTGTGGAATAAAATGTTGAATATTTTTTGTTTGTATTATATTAAATTGATGGCAAATTTTTTTCATATTGCTTTGTTCATAATTAGAAAATTATTTTTGATTGATTTTGAGAGAGCGTTGTTTATAGCATCTCAGATTTTTCCACCTTCTCAACCTGAGCTTTCTTTAAGGAGGATGAAAAATTTCTTTTTGACATATTTTGTGTGGAAATTTGGAGTAAAACTGCCTGTTAAACCCATAGTGCTTCAGATTGAATCTGTAAGAGGTTGTAATTTCAACTGTGTTATGTGTAGGGCAGGGCAGTTTGAAACGAGAACTATGAAGTTTGAGGAATTCAAAAAAATTATTAGTGAGTTTCCTGAAGCTTGTGTTGTCATAATGAACTTTGCGGGAGAACCATTTTTATCAAAAGATCTGTTGAGAATGGTGCGGTATGCTTCTGATGAAAGAAAAATGCTCGTGACCACTTTTTCTAACTTTTCTATTCTTCCAGATCCGGGAAAAGTTATTGAGAGTGGATTATATGAGATAATAGCTTCAATAGATACATTTGATAGGGAAAAGTTCAGTAGGATAAGAGAGAAAGGTAATTTAGATGTTGTTGTGGAGAATCTAAAAAGGTTAGTGTTGGAAAGAAAGGTTCGGGGAAAAAAAATTCCCGTGATAAGTATATCTGCTGTGTTTTCACGGGGGACGAGAGAAGATGCGGAAGGCATAATTGAAAACGCTATAAAAATAGGGGTAGATAGGGTAAAATTTCAGAGGTTATTTTTCAGTGCTCCTCCTCACTTACATATCCCTACGAAAGATGATTTCGTGCACCTTTTTTATCTCAAACAGAAATATAGAAACAAGATCGATGTCAGGATTTATAATTTTGAGTGGGGGGGAGATTCAATGCCTGGCTTTTGTTATCTTGCTTCATCTATGCTGACAATTGATTTATTCGGTAATGTTTTTCCTTGCTGTACTCCTTATGCTATATTTGAACCTCATAAGTCCTCTCTTGGTATTATACACCCATCAGAGCAAAGACTTTCGGAAGAGGTTTCAGATATATTAAGAAGGAGAGCTGAATTTATATCTAAAATGAGAAATGCACCTCCTGAATTTTGCCGTTTGTGCCCTTTATTTAAAAGAGAAAAGTGGGCAAATCAGAAGATTAAAAATTAATTTTCTTATTTCTCCTATGATGAAAAAGATTGAAGATATTTTTAAAGATTTCAGAACTTCGTTAATAAGAGGTGAAGTAAAAGAAATCTTGCGAAAGATTAATAAGCGTAGATTAAAAAATATTGTTGTAAGTTATCTTGCGAGAAAAAGTGGTTTTATGCTTTCAGATTATCCTAGACCAGTGACAATATTTATTGAAACCGTCAAGGGATGTAATTTTAACTGCGTGATGTGTAGAGCGGGTGAATTGACAAAATCTTATATGAGCTTTGAAACTTTCAAAAAATTAGCTGACTTATTTCATGATAGTTTATATGTTTTCCCGTATGTTGTTGGGGAACCTATGCTGAATAAAGATATATACAAAATGATAAAATATTCATCGCAAGTTAAAAAGCAAGTTGTATTGGTTATTTCTAACTTTTCTGTCATCTCTCCGGAAGAATTGGTAAAATCTGAACCAGTTGAGGTCTCTGCTTCAATAGATTCTGTCAATCCTGAGAAATTTTCAAAAATAAGAGTGAATGGAAATCTGAATCAAGTTCTCGGAAATGTGGAGAAGCTGATAGAAGTAAAGAAAAATTTAAGGAGTTATCTACCTGTTGTTTCTTTCAATACGACTCTTATGAGAGAAAACTCTGACGAGGTTGAAGATATTGTTAAGGTTGGCATTAGTATGGGAGTTAATAAGTTTTATTTTCAAACTGTCTTCAAAGCCGACTTTCTGAATATTTATGGAGAGATTCCAGAGCTTTATTCTATTGAGCGTGTTAGAGAACTGAAAAATAAATATAAGGGTAAAGCGAAGATTTTTCTTATATCTTACTACGAATACGAGAGGGGGGATTATTTTTCTGGATACTGTCAGTGGGCTTTTTCTTCTTTATGTATAGATGTTGATGGTTATGCTTTCCCTTGCTACATACTTTTTTCGCAAAGACAAAAGAATTTCGGAAATATATTTACTGATTATGATAAAGTTATGAGAAGAAGAGCAGAGTTTATAAAGAATTTCAGAAAGAAAAGACCAGATATATGCGAAGGATGTCCTCTTTATTTCAGAAATGCTTCCCACTGATTTTAAAAATAGATATTTAAAATTTATAATCAGAGCCAGAAGTAATGTTTATATCTTTATCTTTTCTCTTCTGCTCATTTTATTTTTTTTTGCTTTTTCAGGTGCTTTACATGAAAACCCATATCTGATATATAAGTATAAAAATGAGTATTGTAGGTTTTTGCATCCAGATGTGGTATCAAAAGGAAAAATTTTCCTCAAAAGCAGTACTTGGACAACAAATTATATTCTCAAAAACAAAATGTATGAAGAAGTGAATTCATTTTCTTATCTTATAATAACCGATATACTCGCAGAGTTAGCGGAGGATATTGAAGACATTTTTCTTATTCAGAAGAATATATCTTTTCTTTTTTTATTTTCAGATGAGAGGGGAAATATGAGATACTTGCAAAACCTTCCACCAGATATGGATGACCTATCTTTATTTATCGTTCTCCTTACAGATATAAATTTTTCTTATTTTCACCTTTGCGATTTTGTAGAGAAAATAAAGATGTTTTATGACGGAAAACTGATAAAAACATGGGTAGGAGAAGTTTTTCCGTGGGGTAAGGAGAATCCAGCAGATATTCATGTAAATATTAACATATTGAGAGCATATTTTAAGTTTTCAAAGCTCTGTGGAGATGAATGTTCTTGTTCAGATGATGATGTTCAAGAAATAATTAAAAATGTCTTTTACGAAATATACATAAGGTTTAAAGATTATTCTATCTTTGCTCCGCAGTTTTATTACTCTAATCAATACTTTATCATGTTTTTTCTGCTCAAGCTATTTGAAGAGGTTTTACCACAAGCTGGAAAATTTGGATTTGATATTTCCGAAATGCACTGTCCAACTTACTTATTTTCTCTCTTTGAAAGAGTTCTATCTGACAATAGATCGGAAAATTTAAGTCCTTTATTTCTTTCATCTTTTTTATTTTTCTTATCTTACTGTGGTTTTACTCATCGGGATTTGCAAAAGGCAGTTCGTTTTATTTCAGAAATTCAAAATAAAGACGGAAGTTTTCCAGCAGAAAACCTTTACTTTGATTATCCTTATCACAAGGAAAGGAAAATATATTTTTCAAAATTTATTTCAACCTCTCTGGTTATATATTCTCTGAAAAGAGTTCTTGATAATTATGGATGCTGGAAAACAGAGGAGTTTTTCTGATAACTTTTTTCTCGTTTTTTCTTTCTCTGCATTTTGTTGTTTTTTATCGGCTTATTTTGATTATTTTAAATTCTCCTATTATTTTGACATCAGAGAATTTATCTTTGAAGTATTTCCCGCACTCTTCTGTCCAGCATAAAACATAGTTTACTCCATTTTGTTTTATAAACTCCATTATGTTTGATTTTTCAAGTGGTTTCCCCATAAATTTTCCTGCCTTGAAAGGAGAGTTGAAAACCTCTCCCCATGGTAATCCATTACCTATGAATTTTTTCTCTTCTACTTTTGAAATTATGTATGGAATTATATGTGAATCATAAAGAGGATTAATAAGCTTCCCATTTTTAAAAATATGTGTATCTCCTTCAACAAGAATTACAGAATGAGGTTGAACACTTTTGAGGTAATCTATGGTCTCTATGACTCCTTGTGGCATATTATGAGGTAGAGGGCTATTACCAGTGATAGATAATCCCGCTCTTATCAAAAAGAAAAGAGCTATCACTTTTTCTAAAAGTTTATCATGTTTTGTTGTCTTTGAGTATATTAGTGTGTATGTGAGGAAAAGTGGAGTTAATCTGAATGGGTTTGGACTGAAAAAGAGGAGTGATAGAAAAATAAATGGCTTTTGAATTTCTATTCCTTTTTCATATAAGTAGAGTAAAAAGAGGCTTGTGATGACGAGCAGATAATATATCGCTCCCGCATAAATAAAGATTTTTTTGTCTGTAAGTAGAGCTTTTGCACATAAAATCAGTAAAACAGGCACAAAAATAAAAGAGAGCTCAAAGTATTCAAATTTCGCAAATCTTATTATCAGGTTTGGGTCTGCTGGGACGAATACTTTATTCTCAACTGATGTGTGAATTTTGTATCTTAAAAACTCAATAACATGTGGGTAAATGCAGTGGAGAACTGTCAATATCTTTGGAAATGCAAGGGAAATTGTAAAGATGAAAAATCTTATATCTCTTTCTAAAACAGAATAAAGGAGAGAGAATAAAATTAAGGGAGGAGAAATCAGGTGCGCTAATCCTGAAAGTAAATATCTTGTTTTATCTTTTTTTAAGGTGCATGCAGAAAAGATCACGCAAGATAGAAACCAGTGAACAGACCCTCTTGTAATACAAACTAAACCTAAAATCAGAAATAATGATGTGATGAAGTTTATATTCTGATAAGCTGTGGTATTCCTGATGCTCAAGATCAAAAAGATCGTACCGAAAAGGAAATAAGTTAAGCTTGAGATATTATAGATTAGTTCGTAGTTTTTCAGACCAAAAATTTTTGAGACGAAGAACGGCAAAAAATATATTTCGGATGAACCGAGAGATATAAGACATGATAGGTTTGTTCTATCGTATTTACCTTCTGCTAAACTTTTTGCTATCGCAAATCTTATCGGGTTGTCATCATAGTAGAACAGGGTATTGAGGTTTGATGGGTATAGGATAATAATGGTAAGTCCAACCATTATGAGCGAAAGAGAGTTATCTTTCAATCTTTGTGATAATGTATCCGTCATTTTTCATCAAAATTCGTAATTTTGCTTTTAATTTTCTTTTTTCAACCAGATTTGATAAAAATTTTTCAAAGCTTGAATCAAAAACTATGTACTCCCATTTCCCTTCGTTTATTATAAACTCTATTGTTCTTTCTCTCATATCTGGTTCAATTTTTTCAAATATCGGTAAGAAAACAGCTGGGTTTATTTTGTTATTTGAATAGATTTTGAAAGCGGGAGGAAATGCGTAAATCAAGATTTTCTCTTGGTTTATATTCCTATCTTCAAAGAATTTTATCACTTCGTAGTTATCTTTTAAACTTAATCTTCCGGGGAAAAGTTCTTTTATGTTCCACATATCAACAACTCTCAAAAGGCATGCTATTGTGAAAGCTGAAAAAAATAAATATTTTCTTCCTTCAAGAAATCTTATCATTATTTTAGCTGTCATCAAGCACCACAGAGGTATAAGGATGTATAGCATTTTTGGTATGAGAAGGAAGTAATTTTTAAGGATAACGAAAAGGAAAGCAGATAATATAAAAGCTGATAATTCAAATGATAACCCTACATACCCTAAACCGAGTAAAGAGAAAATTATGTGTAGTATTATTGCGAAGTCGGATATTTTTTTCAGAGGTGGAACATCTGTGATGTGCCCGTATCTCAAAAGCACGTCAGATAGAGAGAATGCTTCTTTGATATTAGAGAAAATTTCTTTTAGAAAAAATGTTATCTTTAAAGGGAAAGAGATAATTGATATGAGAATATGAAAAGATATGTTTAGAAATTTTTGGAGCTCAAGCGGGTAAGCATTTGAAAGGTGAAATTTCAGGGCATTCGGAGGAAACATTACTACACAATCAACGCACCTATAAACTATTTTAACGTCTTCTTTTTGGGAGGAAATTATGTAGTATAAGTGTGGTAAAGTAAATACAGAGGAAATTGCAAGTGCTATTGCTATTTTTTTTATATTTCTGTGATATATCAGCGATGTTAAAAATATTCCTAGTACTGCGAATACTAATGGAAGGTAGGAAAAAAGAGTTAATCCAGCACTTATTCCACCCAATATGTACTTTCTTCTCTTGATGAGATATGTCGTTATTATCAGGAAAGTTCCAGCTTGCAAGTGGTGAAACTGTGCCATAAAGAAATGAAATGATGAAACTGAAAGCAAAGAGAATATCAAGATATATAGAGTTTTGTTTTTTAAGAAAAAGTAATCATCTGATAGTTTTACAAGAAATATGAAAATTATATAACCTAAAATCATAAGATATAGGAAAGTTAATACTTTTACTTTGAATCCGTACTGCAAGAGAGGAAGCTTTTCACCTAAAAAATTCAAAAGATATGTAAATATTGCTCCGTGATACTCTTTCCATAAAATAGGTATTTCAAGACCAAATATTTTTAACTTCAGGTAAGGGAAGAAATCTTGTTTTATTATAGACACAGAAAGAAACAACTTTTTTTCGCGACGGTTTGGTGAGAGGAATTCTTTCTTTTCAAAATCTATGCCAGATATTTTCTCCCCTATATCGCTTACCATCATCATACCCTCGGAATGAAAAGGTGTAGAAAGAAAAATGACATCTGTGAGAGTTAAAATAAAGTAAAATAGCAGGAAAAATAGAAGAACCCTCTTTTTCATCTGTGTTAATTTTATAGTTTCTTTGCTTTTTCAAATGCTTCTTCTATTGTTCCGACCATGTAGAAAGCTTGCTCTGGGAGGTCATCGCATTCTCCTTCAACTATCATTCTGAACCCTTTTATTGTGTCTTCAATCTTGACATATTTTCCGGGGGTTCCTGTGAACTGCTCTGCTACATGAAAGGGCTGGCTCAAAAACTTCTGAATTTTTCTTGCTCTGAAAACTGTCATTTTATCTTCTTCTGAAAGCTCTTCCATTCCCAAGATAGCTATTATATCTTGAAGGTCTTTATATCTTTGGAGAATTCTTTGGACTTCTCTTGCGACTCTGTAATGCTCTTGACCAACCACTTCGGGTGTCAGTGCTTTTGAAGTTGAGTCAAGCGGGTCAACTGCTGGGTAGATTCCAAGCTCTGCGATTTGCCTTGAAAGAACTGTTGTGGCGTCAAGATGTGCAAATGTAGAAGCGGGTGCGGGGTCTGTAATATCATCTGCTGGGACAAAGATTGCCTGAACAGAAGTTATAGAACCCCTTTTTGTTGAAGTTATCCTTTCCTGAAGCTCTCCGATGTCTTGCATAAGTGTGGGTTGGTATCCAACCGCAGATGGAAGCCTTCCTAAAAGAGCAGAGACCTCGTTGTTTGCCTGAACATATCTGAAAATGTTATCTATAAAAAGAAGGACATCTTGCCCTTCCACGTCTCTGAAGTATTCAGCCATGGTGAGAGCGGTGAGTCCAACTCTTGCTCTTGCTCCCGGTGGCTCATTCATCTGCCCGAAAACAAGAACTGCATTATTTATCACTCCTGACTCCTCCATCTCAAGAATGAGCTCATTTCCTTCTCTTGACCTCTCTCCGACTCCACCAAAAACAGAAATTCCCTTGTGAAACTTCGCTATGTTGTGTATGAGTTCCATTATGAAAACGGTTTTCCCAACTCCTGCGCCTCCGAAGAACCCTATCTTACCGCCTTTTGGGTAAGGAGTGAGAAGGTCTACAACCTTTATTCCTGTTTCAAGTATCTCTATTTTTGTTGATTGTTCGGTGATTTCTGGTGGTGGTTTGTGTATCGGCCGGTATTCGTCTGCTTTAACTTCTCCTTTCCCATCTATTGGATTACCGAGAACATCAAAAACTCTTCCGAGAATTCCTCTTCCTACTGGGACTTTAATCGGACTTCCTGTATCTCTTACTTTTTGTCTTCTTTTCAGCCCGTCGGTGGAATCCATAGCTATAGTTCTTACGACTCTGTCTCCTATGTGCTGCATCACTTCAAGAACGAGATTCCATTCTTTGTCAGATATAGCTGGATTTGTTGTGACGAGGGCATTATATATTTTTGGTAGCTCTCCATCGGGGAACTCAACATCTACTACGGGTCCTATTACCTGCTTTATATATCCTTCATTTACAAATTCCATATTTAATTCCTCCTTATGAATTATCTTTTATTTTTTGTTCGTGAGTTTTTTTGATGTGATTTTTCAAAATTTTGAGTTTTTTGATTTACGTTTTGTTTTATACCGCAGTTTTTAACTATTTTACTTTATGCTTCCGATAAAAGATAAGAATCCTTCTCACAGTTTTCCGTTTATCACATTTTCTCTTATAGTTTTGAATTCAGGGGTATGGATATATGAATGGATGCTAGGGGATTTGGAATTTGAAGCGTTTATAAGGAGTTATGGATTAGTTCCATCAAAAGTTTTTTCAGCACCTTATACTATCTTAACTCACATGTTTTTGCACGGGAATCTATTTCACATAATCAGCAACATGTGGGTTTTATGGATATTTGGTGATAATGTTGAGGCAAGGATGGGGAGATTGAGGTACATAATTTTTTATATTTTGTGTGGACTTGGGTCTGCCTTTTTGCAACTTTTTGTGAGTTTCATTTTCGGTGGTAAAGATATGCCTATGGTTGGAGCAAGTGGAGCCATCAGCGGAGTTCTTGCAGCTTATATGAAGTTTTTCCCAGGAGCTAAAATAGTTTCTCTTATGCCTTTTTTCTTCTTCATAACACTCGTTGAAATTCCCGCCATAGTTTTCATAAGTTTTTGGTTTTTTTCCCAGATTATAAACGGTATTTTGTTTTTACCTTTTGCGGGTAAGGGTGGAGTTGCTTGGTGGGCTCATATAGGTGGATTCCTCGTCGGACTCAAAATTGCGGAAATTTTCGGAAGAAGAAAAATAAGAATAAAAATCAGAGTGTATAATAGATTTGAAATGTAGATTTGTTTGCTGTTTTGACCGATTTCTTTATAAAAATCTCAGAATTTCCTGAACGCTTGTGATGTTATTTTTACCAGAATTTCATGGATCTTTCCGTTTGAGGCAACTATTGTGCCGGTATCTAACCAGAAGTCCTCTCCCCAAAAGTCGGTGACCTTTCCTCCCGCTTCTTTGACGAGTAGGGCTCCTGCTGCCATATCCCACGGAGAAAGTCCTATTTCCCAGAATCCATCTAATCTTCCACAGGCGACATAACATAATTCCAGCGCAGCGGAACCGAAATTCCTTATGCTTCCTCCTTTTAAAAAGAACTCTTTGAATGTTGCAAGATATTTTTCTATGAACTTTTTGGTTTTGAAGGGGAAGCCAGTCCCTAAAAATGCGGATTCGAAATTTGCGTTTTCTGAAACCTGTATTTTTTTGTCGTTCAGAAACGCTCCTCCTTCTTTTATGCCCCAGAACATCTCATTTTCTATCGGGGAATAGACAACACCTATTTCAATTTTGCCATCAACTTCAAGAGCTATTGACACGCAGAAATATGCTATTTTTTTTGTGAAATTTTTTGTTCCATCAAGTGGGTCAACAATCCATCTTGCTTTTTTTTCGTACTTTTTTTGATATTTTTCTTCTCCGAACTCTTCACCTAAAAAGTCGGCTGGGAAGTTTTCAAGAAGAAATTTTTTGATCTCTTTTTCTGATTCTCTATCTGCTTCTGTGACCCAGTCGCTTATACCTTTCATTTCAAGTTGGGAGCTTCCTTCATAAAAGTATTTTTTGATTATTTCACCGCCTATTTTTGCTGCTTCTTTTGCGCATTTTAGTGCAAATTCAATTTCCCGCTCACTGAACATAAATTTTGTTCAGCAACTTATATTCCCCATTTAAGTATTGCAGCTCCATAAGTTACTCCAGCTCCCAAAGCAGAAAGAGCTAATATATCTCCTTTTTTGAGTAGTTTTTTTTCTAACATTTCATCTATTGCTATTGGTATTGAGCCACCGGATGTGTTTCCTAATTTCTCTATGTTTATGAAGACCTTTTCTTGTGGTATTTTGAAGTGTTTGCAGATTGCTTCAATAATCCTTCTATTTGCCTGGTGTGGAATAATCCAGTTTATGTCTTCAATTTTCATTTCAAGCTTTTTGAGTATTTCTTCAATGGCTGAACCCATATATTTTACTGCGAGTTTAAAAACCTCTCTTCCTTGTAATCTCATGTAGTGCATTCTGTTTTTTACTGTTTCTTCTGATGCTGGATTTCTTGAACCACCGGCTGGTATTACGATTTTTTCCCATTCGTCCCCCAGAAGTCCAAGTTTATAATCTATTACTCCATGTTCTGATGTTTGGGTCATCACCACTGCTCCTGCTCCATCTCCGAAGAGAATGCAACTTGACCTATCTTGATAATCTGTTATTGCGGAGAGTTTATCTGAGCATACTACAAGGGCATATTTTGATTTTCCTGCTTTGATGAAAGCGTCTGCGAGCGCTATTCCGTATATAAAACCGGTACAAGCGGTATTCACATCCATACCTCCGGCATCTTTTATTCCCAGTTCTTTTGCGAGTATTCCTGCTGTGCAAGGTATAGGGTAATCGGGGGAGATTGTGCAAAATATAATCATATCTATTTTTTGGGGTTTTATTCCTGCCATTTCAATTGCTTTTTTTGATGCTTTGACCGCCATAGTGGAAGTGAATTCATCGCTCCCAGCTATCCTTCTTTCCTTTATCCCGGTTCTTGAAGTTATCCATTCATCGGTTGTATCTAAAATTTTTTCAAGGTCAAAGTTAGTGAGGATATTTGGTGGTAGGTAAGAACCTACTCCTATTATTCCCGATAGTTTTGAGTTCGGTTTCATTTTCCTTTGAATTCTGGTTTTCTTTTTTCAAAGAAAGCTTTTACTCCTTCTACTGCGTCTTCCATTTGTGAGCAGATTGCCTGTGCGAGAGCTTCTATTTCTGAGTGCGCCCTTACATTAAACTCTCTTCTCAAAATCTTTTTTGTGAGTTTTATTATATAGGGAGCGTTGTCTGCGATTTGGCTTGCCATCTCTATTGTTTCTTCTTCAAGTTTTTCTGGGGGGACTGCTTTTGAAATAAGCCCAATTTTTTCTGCTTCTTCTCCTGTTATGAATCTTCCTGTGAAAAGAATTTCGGACGCCCTTTCAAGTCCGACGAGTCGTGGCAGTGTATAGGTTATTCCCATTCCGGGGTGTATTCCCACTTTTGCAAAGTTTGCTGAAAGTTTTGCATCACGGGACGCGATTCTTATATCGCAAAGGAGCGCAAACGCTAAACCTCCGCCTATCGCATAACCATTTATAGATGCAATTACGGGCTGTTCTACTTCAAGGATTTTCATAAATGCGTTGTAAAATTTCATTATTCCTTCTCTTACTCCGGCCGCTCCGTAAAGCCCGCTTTCTGATGCGAACTGCTGTAAAGTTGAAAAATCTGCCCCCGCACAGAACGAATTACCGCTCCCCGTAACTATAACACATCTTGCATTTCTTGATGATTTAACCTTCTCTATCGCTTCAGATAAGCCAGCTATTATTTCCGGGTCCATAAGATTTCTTCTTTCGGGTTTGTTAAAAGTTATCTTTATGATTTTTCCTTCTTTGAGCTCTTCGTATAGGACTGCTTGTGCCATGCTAAAAATCTTTTATCTATAAAAAAGTATTTAACGATTTTTTGAAAATTTTATTTGTGTGAATGAGTTTCTCAAAGTTTTAGCACTTTGAAAATGTTTAATGGAAAAAGAATTTTGGTATGGAGAACAGATAAGATTGGCGATGTCATACTCGCCTTACCGTTCGCTAAATTTTTGAAAAAGAATTTTCCAGAGTCAAGGGTATTTTTCGTCGTAAAAAAACAGAATTCTTTCTTTCTCAAAAATAAATATATTGATGGATTCTTTGAGGTAGAGCTATCGGGAGGAGAAAGAGGGGAGATAAGGCCAGCGGATTTTTTCAGGTTGCTCTTTGATAAAAGTTTTAGGTTTGATTTCTCTTTCGTCCTTTTCCCGCGTTTTAGTTCTGCCTTTCTCTCTCGCCTCGTATCTCGCGTGAGCTGTGGAACATCTCGCAGGTTTTACTCTTTCCTCTTCACTCATACTGTTGACCTGACAAGAAAGAAAAACGAACACCACGAATCTTTCTATAATATTTTGCTTCTTTCAGCTTTTATGAGAATTGATCCTGAAGTTGAAGAAAAGCTCAAAGATGAACTCAGACCTGAAATTGATTTTTCTCCTTCTGAAATCTCTCTTGAAAAATTCGGGCTGACCAAAGAAGGATACATAGTTTTCCATCCATTTTCCGGGGGTTCTTCTCCTACTTTGCCATTTCATTTTTGGGCAGAGATTTCTCGCAATATTGATTTTCCTGTTGTGTGGATTGGTAAGATAGAGCAGAGATACACTGAATATGCTATACCGAAAAAAGATTTTAATCTTGTGAATAAGACATCTTTTGATGAGCTTTTTGATGTTATGGCTTTTTCAAAGGGGGTTTTTTCTCCTTCATCAGGTCCGATACACATTGCTTCTTTTTTTGATTTACCTATTGCCGGAGTTTATAAGAAAGGTGATGTCAAGAGGTGGAGTCCTCTTTCAAAAAAAACTCTTATTTTTCACCTTGAAGATGAACTCTCACCTCAATATATTTCAGACGCTCTGGAGAATTTTTTCGGAATAAAAACTTTCTGATAAAACTCAAATTATGTATCCGCATAAGAAAAATAGTTTCTTAAATGGAGATTAGTTTTAGGGATAAGGTTGTGGTTATAACAGGGGGAACAAGAGGCATAGGAAAGAGCATAAGTTTGCATTTTGCAAGAGAAGGTGCGAAACTCATTATAAATTTTCTCAGAAATGTTGAAGAAGCAGAGAAAACAAAAAGAGAAATAGAAAATTTTGGGGCTACTTGTGAGCTGGTGAAAGGTAATATTGCGGAGCCGGAGACATCGGAAAGAATAAAAAATCTCGTTGAAGAAAAATATAAAAGGGTTGATATTGTTGTCCTCAATGCTGCGAGCGGGGTTTTGAAGAAATTTTGGGAAACAGACCTAAAACACTTCAGATGGACATTTGAGATAAACGTTTTCGGGCAGATGAACCTTGTCAAAACTCTTCTCCCTTTTATCCCAGAAGGAGGGAAAATTATAGGAATTTCAAGCTTGGGAGGTGTGAGGGCGATTCCTTACTACACTCTTGTCGGCTCTTCAAAAGGAGCTTTTGAATCTATGATGAGACATATAGCTCTTGAACTTTCTGAGAAGAAGATAAATGTAAATGTTGTTGCGGCGGGAGTAGTTGAAACCGGTGCTCTTCGCTTCTTTCCGAACAAAAACGAACTCGTAGAGGAATCAAAAAGAAGAACTCCTCTCGGAAAACTTGTCCAGCCAGATGATGTCGCAAAAGTTGTCCTCTTTCTTGCAAGCCCGCTCGCAGATATGGTTCAGGGACAAGTCATAAATGTAGACGGAGGTTACTCAATAGTAGCATGAATTACGAAAAGTTCAGAAAAATAGCAAGAGCTTATGCCGTATCTCATCTTATAGCTGGAACTTTGTATATACCTTTTCATAAGATTATACCTCAGATATGCAATTTTATAGGTGATGTTTTGCCTTTCCATTTTCAACCTTTGCCTTTGCCTTCTGAGATGTTCTGGTTTGCTCTTTCTGTTTCTATGATGTATATGATAGCATACTCTGGATATATTGCTTCAAAATCTGAGGATTTTGTTTACGCTTGGAAAGTCATAATACTCTCAAAGGGAACTTCAACTTTTCTCTTTTTCGCTTTCTTTATTGCCGATAAACCTGCCTTTGCTTATATAGCAGGAATTATTGTAGATGGTCCTCTTTTCCTTATAGCTCTGATTTCGTGGAAAAAATACATAAGTGAGAAAGATAAAGTCAAGCGGTAAATATTTGTATCTCCATCAGCAAAACATAAAATATTTCCAAGAAGAGGTATGGGTTCGGCAGAAAAATTCTCTCCTGAAAATTTTGTAGATTATGTTAAAGTTTTTGTCAAGGGTGGAGATGGTGGAGATGGGGCTGTATCTTTTTTAAGAGAGAAATTTCGTCCAAAAGGTGGTCCTGACGGTGGAGATGGTGGTAAGGGAGGAGATGTTATTTTTGTAGCTTCAAGTTCAAAAAAGACACTGCTTGATTTCAAGTATAAAAAGCATCTTATAGCTCAAAATGGTGAAAGAGGAAGAAATAAAAAACAGAAGGGCAAAGATGGAGAAGACCTCGTGGTTTATGTCCCAATTGGAACTATTATCAAAGATTCTGAAACAGAAGAAATACTCTGCGACCTTGATGAAGAAGGGAAAAGTTTCGTTGTCGCAAGAGGAGGTAGGGGAGGAAGAGGGAACTACCACTTTGTATCTCCGACAAATCAGGCACCCAGAATAGCAGAAAAAGGACAAAAAGGCGAAGAAAGATGGGTTATCCTTGAATTAAAACTTATATCAGATGTCGGAATCGTGGGACTTCCTAATGCTGGTAAATCAACTCTCCTTTCTGCTCTCACAAGAGCAAAACCACGCATAGCAGATTATCCTTTTACCACTCTTACTCCTAACCTTGGTGTGTTAGAAATTGATGATTCAAGGAGAATATGCATAGCAGATATACCGGGTCTTATTGAAGGTGCTCATAAAGGTGCTGGACTCGGTTTGAAATTTCTCAGACACATAGAAAGAACAAAGTTTCTGGTTTTTCTTGTTGACCTTTCAGATAAAATCACTCCTCCTGACAGAGCTTTTGAGATTCTTATGAACGAGCTGAAAAATTACAGTCAAGAGCTTATTAAGAAAGATTTTATCGTTGTGGGGAACAAAATTGACCTTGTAGATGAGAATGAAGTTGAAAGATGGCAAAAGTTCTTCACAGATAGAGGTTTCAAATTTATTCCGATTTCTGCTCTCAAAAAGATAAACATAGAAACTCTCATAGATGCTCTCTGGAATATTCTGGATTTTCAGAAGAAAGCGAAAGAGAAGATTCAGACATAGCGGAAGCAGAATTTTTTCGGGAAATTTGATTTATTTTTACATATATTTTTGATTATGGGAGATGGGTTTGATGATTTTGGTATGAGTGAAATTCTTAAAGAGAGCAGTTCTTATGCTGAGGTTTTTCAAAAGATTAGTGAAGCTGGGCTATTGGGTCTATTTCAAAAGTATCTTAAAGGAGCGGATTCTGAGAAGTTGAGAAATTTTTTTGAGGATATGAAGAGGGTAGATTTTTCCCAGCTTAAAAAGCACCAGCAGCTTATGTTTGATTTTATTGAGGGTAGAATGCAAGATGGAGAAGACGACTTCTTATGTCCTTCTATAACCGATATAGATTATGAAAAATTCAGAGGTGTTGGAGAGGAATCTTTGAGGAATGGGGAGTGGGCTTGCCTTACTCTTGCT
Source organism: bacterium HR19 (assembly GCA_002898315.1). Classification (GTDB taxonomy): domain Bacteria; phylum Calescibacteriota; class Calescibacteriia; order Calescibacteriales; family Calescibacteriaceae; genus Calescibacterium. The sequence continues at coordinate 78,970 of BEHV01000010.1, forward strand.
GGTGGCTCGGCGACGAGGTTTTTTTCAAACCTTCCCGATAACCTGAAAAACAAAAAATCAAAAGCTCTCTTTCCTATAACTCCTACGGGTCTCTCTTTCCTTGATGTCTTCGCAGGAGAAATAATAGCAAGCTCGTATGATTTTGGAAAAATCCCTGTCTGGATTATCATCGTTTCATCTTCAACCTCTGATGAGATTGAAGAATTTTTTCGCTCGCTATCAAGAAAATTTTCGTTCCCGATGGACTTTGTCCTATTTATCCCGCAAGATGAGTTCCCGCGGATTGATATGGAAGGATTTCCTGTGGTTCGTAAAGACGGACATCTTGTATGGAGCGGGAATGGTCACGGTGGAGCTCTCTTTGCCCTTACAAAAAAAATAAGCCCAAAAGATAAAAAAATTCTGGGTTTATCTGAAGATATAAGTTATGTTGAGCTTCTCTCTTTGTGGGGGGTCAAAAGTTTTGTCTTGCATAATGTAGATAATCTGCTTGCCCGACCGCTTTTTCCAGCCAGAATAGGTTACCATATTCAGAACGACTCATACATCACCATCTCCGTTGTTCTGAGGAACAAAGGGGAAAATTTAGGAATACCTGTTTTTTCAAAGAAGGAAGAGAAGTTCAAAATCATAGAGTATTCTGTGGCAGGTCAGAATTTGATATATAACTCAGATTTTAAGTTCGGACACATAAACACAAATCTTTTTTCTTTAAAGTGCATTCTGCCTGACTTTCTCTCAAAGATAAGACCTGTTATATACATCAATAAAAAAGTTGATTTGGGTGATGGTGTTTTTGTTCTCACAAGTACTATGGAGTACCTTAATCATTATATCGTTGAGGTTTTACCGCAGAGCAAGGTTAAATTTATACTCGTTGATAGAAATAATTTTTTTGCTCCGACTAAAACATACGACGCAGAGGATTCGGTTTTTGATTCCCGTAAAAAATACCTGAAATATACTGCAAAGAAAATTGTTAATTCAGGTTTCTTGTTAAGTTTGGGAGAAGATTCTGTTTTAGAGCTTGCTCCGCACATACTTTTTTCAGAAAAAGTTATGAGATTTTTTGATTTTTCTCGTTGGAAACTGGGAAGCTCTTGTTTTTTCTATACATCTTGTTTTATGCCA
>BEHV01000011.1 GCA_002898315.1 bacterium HR19
ACTGGAACTTTGACGCAATTTTTTGAGGAGATTGCTCTGGAGCCCTTGATTTTATTAGGAAGTTTTTGCAGTTGCAATGTACCAAAGTGGAATTTAAACAAGCGGGATTTAAACTAAAATCATACTTGATAATTTCAAATTCTTTTTCAGGGCATTTTAAACTTTATCTTTGGTGTTTTTAACTGCCGAGGTGGCGGAATAAGGTAGACGCGTCGGACTTAGGATCCGATGGGTTTCAAAGCCCGTGCGGGTTCAAGTCCCGCCCTCGGCACCCAAATTCCCTTGAAATACACAAAGCTCGGAAAAAGCGACCTTCAAGTATCTCGCCTGTGCCTCGGATGCTGGCAAGCAGGAAAATTCGGCTGGGGTGATGTCAAAGATGACCAAATAATATCAGCAATACAAAAAGCATACGAACTCGGCATAAACTTCATAGATACCGCAGATATATACGGATTCGGCTACTCCGAAATCCTCATCGGAAAAGCCATAAAAGGCAAAAGAACACAATTTATAATCGCTACAAAGGTCGGACTATCCTGGCCAAGAGAAAAAACCAACCCAACAGAAAAAGATATAAAAAGAGACCTCTCCCCCAAATATATAAAAAGAGCCGTTGAAGAAAGCTTAAAACGACTCGGAACAGATTACATAGACCTCTACCAAGCTCACTGGCCCGACCCCAAAATAAAACTTGAAGACCTCGCAGAAGTCATGGAAAAAATATGCGAAGAAGGAAAATCAAGATGGTGGGGAATATCAAACTTTACACTTGAAGATGCAAAAAAACTCGTTGAATTCGGATGTAAATTCTTCACCTCAAACCAACTCCCTTTCAACCTCCTTGAAAGAGAAATAGAAAAAGATATCCCACAATACAAAAAAATAAAAATCGGCATTTTAGCATACAGCCCTCTCGGAATGGGAATACTCACCGGAAAATACAAAGAACCCCCAAATTTCAACGGATTTGATTGGAGACAAAACTATGATTTCTTCAGAGAAGAAAAATTCTTCAAAGTAAAAAAAGCAATAGAGAAGACAGAACACATAGCAAAAGAAAAGAACTCAAAGTTCTCCCAAATCGCAATAGCATATATTCTCAAAAAAGATATAGATGTCGTTATATTCGGATTCAAAAACCCCCATCAAGTTGAAGAAAATGCAAAATCAGTGTATATTGACCTTTCAGAGGAAGAAATGAAAGAACTTGAATCTGCTTTCTCATTATGAAAAATCAAAATCCTAAAAAATTAAAATAAAAGAAAAGATTGAAAAACACAGAAAATTAGTTCAAGATGACAGAGATTTTTGAAAGCAGAGTTGTGAGGAAAATTGAGCTGGCACCACAGGTCTTTCTCTTTGAACTTGAAAGGAAAATCAACTTTGAACCCGGACAGTTCGCAATGATAGGTCTGATAGACGAAATATCTGTAATACCAAAACCCTTTTCTATACTTTATTCAAAAGATGAAAGCTTCGCAATACTTTTTAAGGTCTTCGGAGATTGGACCGCGAGATTCTCTAAAATAAGCGAAAAATCACGAGTGAGAGTTTTTGCACCATGCGGAACCGGCTTCATTTCCGCAATAAAAAGGTATAAACTCAAAAACCCCCAGAAAATCCTCTTTATAGCAGGAGGGCTCGGTATAGCATCACTATACCCCGCAATAGATTTCTTCTCAAATGGAAAAAATACTCTCATATTCGGAGGCAGAACTTCACAAGATATAATAATAAAAGACATGCTCAAAAACAAAGCCGAAATCCTGATAACAACAGAAGATGGCTCCGAAGGTAAAAAAGGGCTCGTCACAAACCTTATAAAAACAGCAGAAGGAGTAGACCCAGATGATTTTGATGTCGCTATGACATGCGGACCGACACCTATGCTCAAAGCTCTCGTAAAATTCTGGAAAGAAAAAAACATAAAAGCTCCTCTCCTTCTCGCTATGGAAGAAAAAATGGCTTGCGGTCTTGGAATCTGTTTTTCCTGCTCAATAAAAACACAAAACGGACCTAAACTCTGTTGCCAATACGGACCTATTTTCATAAACAAAGAACTCCAGATTTTTTAACAAAAAACAAAATCAAAACTAATTTTTTGATATGAGAACTGAAATAGTTGAAAGACCACCAATTCTGAGGAGCATAAACCCAGCCACAGGAGAAATACTCGGAGAATTCAAAAACATGGGAGAAGAAGAAGTGAAAGAAGCCGTCAAGAAAGCAAAAAAAGCACAAAAAGATTGGGGAAAAATCCCCATAAAAGAAAGAGGGAGATGGATTCTAAAACTCAAAGAACACATAAGAAAAAACATAGAAGACATAGCAGATGTCATATCAAAAGAAAAAGGCGTCTCAAGGTTTGAAGCCCTTACATCAGACGTTTTCCCAATACTTGACCTCGCTGACTTCTACGCTAAAAACACAGAAAAAATACTCAAAAGAGAAAAAGTGAAAATAGGAGTGTGGAACATCATGGGAAGAGAAAGCTACATAGAATACTTCCCCTACGGAGTAATAGGAATAATATCTCCATGGAACTTCCCTTTCTCAATACCTATGGGACAGATAATAATCGCTCTTATGGCAGGAAACACTTGTGTTCTAAAACCCTCCGAATTCACCCCAAAAACAGGAATCCTTATAAAAGAACTATTCAAAGATACGGGATTTCCAGAAGGAGTATGCGAAGTTGTAACCGGAGACGGGCTCACAGGCTCATACCTTGTGAAATCAGGAGTAGATAAGATATTCTTCACCGGCTCCACACAGACAGGAAAGATAATTATGAAAACCGCCGCTGAACATCTTGTTCCCGTAGTGATGGAACTTGGTGGGAAAGACCCGATGATCGTATTTGATGATGTTGATATAGATATAACAACAGACGCAGCGATTTTCGGCGCGTTCTTCAACACAGGGCAAGTTTGCGCATCAGTAGAAAGATTATATGTCCACAAAAAAATATACGAAGAATTCAAAAGAGCGGTCATAGAAAAAACAAAAAAGCTCAGAGTCGGATTCTCTTCATATGAACCATGGGGATATGAAATAGGAGCAGTAATATCTGAAAAACAACTTATGAAAATAAAAGAACATATTGAAGACGCAAAAGAAAATGGAGCAGAAGTAATAGGTGGAGAAATTAAAGACCTTTTCGTAAAACCAGCAGTAATACTGAATGTAGACCATTCGTTCAAAGTAGTGAGAGAAGAGACATTCGGACCAGTTCTCCCCATAATGCCTTTTGAAACAGAAGATGAAGCGATAGAACTCGCAAATGACTCGGAATACGGGCTTACCGCATCGGTCTGGACAAAAGACATCAAAAGAGCAAAAAGAGTAGCCGAAAAACTCCAATACGCCACAGTGATGATAAACGATAACCTCATAACACACGCCATACCACAAGTCCCATGGGGAGGAGTAAAAAACTCAGGAATAGGCAGAACTCACGGGAAAGAAGGACTTCTTGAGATGGTTCAGGTACGACATGTCCACACAAATAAACTCGGACAAAAAATGAGAGCCCCGTGGTGGTATCCATTTTCAAAAGAAAAATATGAATTCGCATTATCTCTCACCAACCTCCTGCACAGCCCATCAATGAAAGAAAAAATCCAAGCTTTCCTGGGAATAGCCAAAAACTTCTCCAAAATATCAAAACAAAAACTAAATGAATAGTGTAGGGATACTCGGGGCGGGAAGCTGGGGCTGGGCTCTCGCTCACCTAATCACAAAAAATAAACACAAAGCCGTAATATGGACAAATGACAAAGATGTAGCAGAATCAATAAACAAAAACGGAATAAACCCAAAGAGATTTTACGAGTTCCCTCTTACAGGAAGCTACGAAGCAACAACAGAGCTAAAAGATGTGTTCTCAAAATGCGAACTTATCTTGATAGCACTTCCAACAAAAGCAATAAGAGAAGTCATTAAAAAATCTTCAAAATACATAGAAGGAAACCACATAATAATAAACACTTCAAAAGGAATAGAGATAACAACCGGAAAAAGAATAACAGAGATAATAAAAGAAGAATCGTGCTGTAAAAAAATAGGAGTTTTATCTGGACCAAACCTTGCGAAGGAGATTTTAGAAGGTTATCCCGCCGCCGCTGTCATAGCATCAAACATAAAAGAAGTTCAAGAAAAAGCGTATTCAATATTGCACTCGGGATTTTTCAGAATTTACCTTTCATACGACATAATTGGAGTAGAACTCGGAGGAGCCCTGAAAAACATATACGCAATAGCGTCTGGCATAGCCGATGCAATGGGATTTAAAATCAATTCCATCGCATTCCTCCTCGCAAGGTCGGTGAGTGAGATGGTGAGGTTCGGAGAAAAATTCGGAGCAAAAAAAGAAACATTTTTCGGACTTTCCGGAGTGGGAGACCTCTTCGCAACCGCACTATCTGACCTATCAAGAAATAAAAGGTTCGGAAAACTCATCGCACAAGGAAAAAAACCAGAAGAAGCATTGAAAGAAATAGGTGAAACCGTTGAAGGATATTTCACAACAAAAATAGCATACGAACTCGCACAAAAAATGGGAATAAAAATGAACATTCTCCACACTATCTATAAAATACTTTTCTTGAACTATGAACTCCCACTCGCATTACGAGAACTACTCGCATCAGAAATAAAAGAAGAATTCTGATACAAACAAAATCTGCAAACTCCTGAAAAATTATAAAATACAAAGCAGATGACAAAATATAAAAAGATCTTCCTTTTTCTCTTCACTATATGGTCTTTATATGTTGTCGCACTGCTCATAAGACAAAATGAAATATATGGGATTGAAACAACCGACTCTTACTTTTATCTCAAAATCGCAGAAAACTCAGCGTTCAAAAATAAATTCACACACCCTGTATATTCTCCTGGATACTCATATTTTATCTCCGCCCTGATATATCTTGGAATTGAAACCGAACTCGCAGGAAGAATAATTTCGTTCATCTTCGGAGCGGGAACAGTTATCCTCACTTTTATATTTCTGAACATTCTCCTTGTAGTCCCGAATGAAAAAAATCACGAAAGAGAATCAGTAGCTTTATTTTCATTTATGTTTTTAGCAACAAATCCGAAGTTCGTCTGGGCGTGCTACTCAACCTTACCCTACACAACATCAACTTTTTTCATGTGGCTATCTATAACCCTCTCGCTCATTTTAATGAAAAACAGAGGCAAAAACATAAGCTCAAAGAAAGATTTTTTAATCTCTATAACTTGCGGGTTCCTCGGCGGAATATCATATGTGGTAAGACCCGAAATGCTCATAATTATTTTCATCTTTCTTGCGATAACAAAAAAACCAAAACTTATCTTCCCATTTCTCATAGGATACATCATATCATCACTACCCTATCACATCATCTCATACATAGAAGGAAATCCCCCATCTTTTCTATCAAAGCTGATACTTTACAAAGGTGGAAGTCTAAAAGAAAGCAGTAGTATATCACACAAAGATAACATAGAAAAAATACTTTCACTTCAAGGATACATCAAGAATTTCATCTTCAACTTCCACCTATCTCATAAATACGCAATACCGGGAATAATTACAGCTTCCGAACTCATATTCATAGGAATGGGAATAAACAAGATTTTGAAGGAGTCAAAAGAATCAGCGAAACTCTCTTTGCTCATCATAATTATCTGGTGTCTATTTACTTTCCCGATAGCCATATCTGCTGACTACTTCTACATTCCTGTTTTACCTTCAATCTCAATTTTTGGCGGATATGGTTTGCTCCAGCTTTGGGATTCAAAAAATAAATACGCAAAGCTTGCGATTCTGGCTTTCTTTATAGCTCTGAACACAGCAATTTTTTCACAACCACTCTATAAAGATGAAGGAAGAAAAATCTACAAGATAGCGGGAAAATGGATAAAAGAAAATTTCGGAAGTGAGAATATTTTGATTTTTGAACCTTTTCCTTTTGCTACATTTTATGCTGGCGGTGAATGGACGACTTCTCCGTCAAAAGCGAAAATATGGGTGATAAGCTCATTAGATTATCTTTCATCAAGAGGCAAACCCGAACTTATGATACTTGATATGACAAAGATAAAGGAACTCTCTTTTGCAGAACCAATAACAGAGATAAATTATAGAGGAATAAGGTTGCGAATCTTCAAACCCCCAGAAAACACAAGGTAGCAAAGCAGTAATCACTTTCAGTGAAGCAAAACATTATCTGTTTTATCTTTTGAGGTGCTCTCAATCTTTTTGAGTATCTCCCTTGCATCTTTGAGATGAGAAGATAAAAGAGCAAGCGTCTGAACAGTATAAACAACAAAAGAGAAAAACCAATACGAAATCATAAAGGTTATGAGTCCAACAGAAAAAGCCAAAAGATTGCTGAAACCAAGAAACTTCCATAGGAGATAAGGCAAAAAAACAGAGAGCAGGAAACTCGCAAAAGCAATAAATAAATCACCAAAAAGCATAACAAAAGTCATAACAAAAAGAAAATCACGCAAAAGATGAAAAGAGAAAAAATATTTGAACCTGAACAACCTCAAAATGGTATAAAAAAAAGAGTAGAAAGGATAGAGAAAAAACGAAATTATCATAAAGAAAACAGCCATCTCAATAAAATAAATCTACTTGGTTGATATTTTCAAGAAATTCAAAATTTTCCGAGAACTTTCTCTTGCAACTTCGTCACCGTAAAGAAGGTTTCTTTCAGGATGCCACTGAACGCCAAAAACCACTTTCTCCCTATGAAAAATACCTTCAACTATTTTATCTTGCTCGGAAACAGCAAAAACCAAAAACGAACTCGCAACTTCTTTTATCGCCTGATGATGATAACTCGCAACATAAAAAACATCTCCCTTATCAAAAATAGGATTCCTCTCAACCACCCTCACACTATGATATATGTCTTCTCTTATAACACAAAAGTTATTGGGACTTTTCCCCTTGTAATACCTGTGAATAAAACTCCCCAAATCAGAAGGAATATCCTGATATAACGTCCCCCCGAAAAAAACATTTATGACTTGAACTCCCCTGCATATACCGAAAATAACTTTGTCGGAACTGAAAAACTTATCAATCGCTTCAAACTCGTATTCATCACGAGAATCGTCAATCTTGTTTTTACCAGGATAAGCGTTCCTCTCCCCGTATCTTTTTGGATTCACATCTTCTCCGCCAACAAGGATTAAACCTGAGTAATCTCCCTCATCAAATTTTTCTCCCACAATTTTCACTTCAAAATCTATACCTCCGGAAGAGAGAAATTCGGTGTAATCTTTTATCTTTCCGATGTTCTTCGCTATTATAAGGAACTTTCCCACAGTACCTCAAAAACTTAAAGTAAAAATTTTTGAAAAAACTTTTTCCTCACAAAAAATGATTATCTTATATTTTGACTTTATTCCTTGCTTACTTCCATAAGCTTTTTTGTTGATTTTTTATAAATTCCTACGAAAGGAGGTGATCAAAATATGGCAAAGAAGGATTCCAAAGTAAAAATTACTCCTTTGAGAGATAAGGTTGTTGTCAAAAGGGTTGAAGAAGAAGAACAGAAAACTCCGGGTGGAATAATAATTCCCGATACCGCAAAAGAAAAACCACAAATAGGAGAAGTAGTAGCGGTCGGTAAAGGAAAAATTCTTCAAGATGGTAAAGTTATTCCACCGGAAGTAAAGGTGGGAGATAGGGTTCTTTTTGCAAAATACGCCGGTACGGAAATTAAAATAGAAGGAGAGGAATACCTTATAATGTCAGAAGATGAAATACTTGGTATTATAGAAAAATAAAGTAGCTTTTTAAATTATTTTTACCTTTTAAATTATTTTTTGCTTTTTTGATTTTTTATTTCAAAGAAAGGAGGTGAGAAGTTATGGCAGCAAAAGAGGTACTCTTTGACGTAGAGGCAAGAGAAAAAATATTAAGAGGAGTTGAAAAAATAGCAAGTGCGGTCAGAGTAACACTTGGACCTGGCGGAAGAAACGTGATACTTGAGAAAACATTTGGAGCCCCAACGGTAACAAGAGACGGTGTTACAGTAGCAAAAGAGATAGAGCTTGAAGATAAGTTTGAAAACCTCGGTGCGCAGCTCGTAAGAGAGGTATGCTCAAAAACAAATGATGTGGCAGGAGATGGGACAACAACTTCGGCAGTCCTCGCCCATGCGATATTCACAAAAGGTCTCAAACTCATCTCCGCAGGTGCTAACCCCGTAAACCTCAAAAAAGGAATAGAAATAGCAGTAGAAAAATGTGTAGAAGAACTCAAAAAAATGGCAAAAGAAATCAAATCAAGGTCTGAAATAGAAAACGTAGCTAAAATCGCTTCAAACCAAGACCAAGAAATAGGCAAGATAGTTGCAGACGCAATAGAAAAAGTAGGGAAAGAAGGAGTGATAACAATAGAAGAAGCGAAAGGAACAGAAACAACATGGGAAGCAGTAGAGGGAATGCAGTTTGATAGGGGATACCTCTCTCCCTACTTTATAACAGACCCAGATAGAATGGAATGCGTGCTTGAAGACCCTTACATACTGATATACGAGAAGAAAATATCATCTGTAAAAGACCTTGTCCCACTCCTTGAGCAGATTGTAAGAGATGGGAAACCCCTCCTTGTAATCTCCGAAGATGTAGAAGGAGAGGCACTCTCAACACTCGTTGTCAACAAATTAAGAGGGGTTTTAAAATGCTGTGTGGTAAAGGCACCGGGGTTCGGAGAGAGAAGAAAAGCTATGATGGAAGACATAGCAATACTCACAGGTGGAAGGTTCATTGCAGAAGAGCTTGGAATCAAACTTGAAAATGTTCAACTTTCCGACCTCGGTAGAGCAAAGAAAGTAGTGGTAGATAAAGAACACACAACAATAATAGGTGGAGCGGGTAAAAAATCAGAAATAGAAGCGAGAATAAACCAGATAAGAAAGGCGATTCAAGAGACAACTTCTGACTATGATAGAGAGAAGTTGCAAGAGAGGCTCGCAAAGCTCGCCGGCGGAGTCGCTATAATATATGTAGGAGCTCCAACAGAACCCGCTATGAAAGAAAAGAAGATGAGAGTTGAAGATGCGGTAAACGCTACACGCGCAGCTGTTGAAGAGGGAATAGTCCCCGGAGGCGGAGTTGCCCTCATAAAATGCATTCCAGCACTTGAAAAACTCCTTGAAGAAGAGAAAAACGATGATGTAAAACTCGGCATAAAAATAGTGAAAGAAGCAATAGAAGAACCCCTGAGATGGATAGCAAGAAACGCAGGATACGAAGGTTCAATAATAGTTGAGAAAATAAAAGATAAGATAAGACAAGACCCGAAATCTAATCCGGGTTTTGATGCTCTTCAAGGTAGATTCGTTGATGATATGCTCTCGGCAGGAATAATAGACCCTGTGAAGGTGACAAGGTCAGCACTCCAGAACGCAGCTTCGGTTGCTTCGCTCCTCCTCATCACAGAAGCACTTGTAGCAGAAAAACCAAAGAAAGAGGAGAAATTCCCAGCTACACCACCTCCTGAAATATAAAAAAATAAAATGAGCGCCTTCCTCCCTCTGATTCCCGTTATATTAGCAGGTGGAGGAGGAAGGCGCCTTTTTCCTATCTCAACCCAAAAAAATCCCAAATACCTCCTCAAAGTAAATTCCTCAAAATCTCTCATAGAAGAAACAATAGAAAGAGCAATACTTTGCCAGAGAGAAATAAACAAATCAGAAAATTATCCTGTCTTCATCGTAACCAACATAAAACATAAAAACAAGATAAAAAAAATAGTTCAGGTTTTCAGAAGAAATGATAAGGTGGAGATAGAATATGTTTTTGAACCGCTCATGAAAAACACTGCTCCCGCAATATGCTACTCTGCCCTGAAAATCCAAGAGAAGTTCAAAGACGCCGTAATGCTCATTTTACCATCTGACCACAAAATCCAAGACAACGACAAATTCAAAAAGTCCATAAAATCAGCTTATGAGATAGCAAAAGAAAAATTCATCGTGACACTCGGTATTACCCCAGAATACCCAGAAACAGGATATGGATACATAAAAATATCAGAGAAAAAATTGAAAGATGATGTCTTTGAAGTTGAGAAATTTACAGAAAAACCATCAAAAGAGAAAGCAGAGGAGTTTGTGAGGTCAGGAAAGTATTTCTGGAACGCGGGAATATTTGTAACCAGAACTTCTACTATACTTGAAGAACTGGCGAAGTATACAGAAATTCCGAAAGTTATGGAAGAGCACGATATAAAAAAGGCATACGAAATTGTGCCGGAAATCTCAATAGATTATGCGGTCTGCGAGAGGTCAAACAAAATGGCTTGCGTTATCGCAGATTTCAAATGGTCAGATGTCGGCTCCTTCAAAGCAATAAAAGAACTCCTCAAAAACGATGAATACGGAAACGCAGGTGATGCCGACTTCATAGAATCTAAAAACTCATTCGTCATCTCACAAAATAACAGAATAAAAAAAATAATCCTCTTCGGAGTTGAAAATTTAGTAGTGGCAGAAGGAGAGGACTTCCTACTTATAACCTCTCTTGAAAAGAGTCAGGACATCAAAAAAGTATCTCAAAAATACGATAAATAATTCAGAAAAAAATTGCGATAATAAATCAACAAGATGCAGAAATTTTTATATTTCGTAATTTACTCCCCAGGATTTTCGGGAAGCTTATTTTTATCAAAGGTTATCAACTCCCACAAAGATGTCATCTGCCTGCATGAAACAGAAATGTTTGAAGCATTAAAAATCCACAACGATGGAAAAATAGAAACGAAATTTTTCTTTGAACTCAACGAAATAAATAAGTTCAGCAGACACCTTTTCTTTATGACCCCATTCCTCCATCACTACTTTAATGCATATAAAGCAGTAGGAACAGTTGAAACAGGAAGAGTAAATATAGAATTCTCTTTGAATATCCTTGAGCATTATAGAAGGTTTCAAGAAGAATCGGGAAAAAATGTTGAACTCAAAATCGGATTTCTTATAAGGTCTCCGATAAAAGTTATAAACTCCCTTTTCAGAGAATTTTCAAAGATATTTTATCTTATCCAGAGTCGGGATGAAAAAATTTCAGCACTTGAAAGGTATTTTTCAGCAATAGCCGAATACACGGTTTCAAAAAACTACATCAAAAAAGATAAATTAGAGGGAATATTAGAGATGTCAAGAAAATCAGGAGAGATACTATTTCTTGGCTCAACTATTATCGTTTTCTCATTTTCAAAAGAAATATCAAACCTCATGAAAGAAAACCCAAAATACACACTCTTCAAACTTGAGGAGATAACAAAAGATAAAACGATTTTTGAGAAAAAACTCAAAGAGATAACAGAACAAGAGTATAATCTGAGCGAATCTATATTGAAAGAGAAAGTAAATCAAAAGCATAATTCCGAAGATGAAACAGGCGTTATAAAAAGCTGGAACAGATACCAAAGGGAAATTTTTCTCTCGGTATTTGAAAACTGTGAAGAAGAACTGAATCTACTGGGCTACGGTTATATTTTAGAATACTTCTCTCCACAGCAAATAAGAGCCAGAAAAGTTCATTATTATTTTCTTACATAAGCTCAAAATTAAAAATTCGCATTAGATTTTATATGCTGTGGAAGAGGGAGCAAATCTTTTATATAAAATTATTGATGACCTTGAATTTATTCGCTCTGCTCTTCCTGAAATGGGTTCGATATATGAGGCAGAAGAACTTAAAGAAAAAGCGAAAAAATTCATAAAAGAGAGCAGAGATAAGATAGAAATTTTTGAAAGCAAAGCAGAAGAAAATCCATCATACTTTGATTGGGATATAGCAAAAATCGGGACGAAATTTGGATTTCTTTCTCTTGTAATACCCAAAGAGTTCGGTGGCGGAGGAACGAAAGCGCTTCCCTATTCTGTTTTCATAGAAGAACTTTGTTCAGAGTCAGCAGGGATTGGAAATGTTTTTGGAGCTCACGCTCTTGGTCTGACTCCAATACTCCTTTCACCGTACCTCTTTTCATTCACACACATAATAAAAGAGGTTGTAGAGAGAGAAAAGAAAGGCGAACCCATTTTATTTGCGTTTGGATTAACTGAACCAACAGGAGGTTCAGATGTCCAGCAAGATGAAAAGTGGCTCAAAAAAGCAAAAATGACAACAAAAGCACAGAAAGTAAAAGGTGGATACATACTGAATGGCAGAAAGGTGTTCATATCCAACGGTTCTGTTGCAAAATACATAACAGTTTTCGCTCAAACCTCATCACCAGAAAAAATGATGTGTCTTCTCGTAAATTCAGAAATGAAAGGTTTTTCTATTGGAAGAGTTGAAGATAAGATGGGACAGAAAACATGCCACGCAGCAGAACTCATATTTGAAGACGTATTCATACCAGATGACATGGTCGTAATTCCAGAAGGCAACGCACCGCTGATAAACCGTGTGATACTCTCAACAACAAGAGCACCAGTAGGAGCAATAGCAACAGGAATAGCAAAAGGAGCAATAAAAAAAGTAATAGAAATCGCAGAAGATAAAGACGAACAATTCGCACTGAAAATATCAGAAGCAATATCAAAGCTCTTTATGGCAAGAATGCTGTGGATAACCTCATGCACAATAATAGATAAAGAAGGTTCAATGAAACTCAGCCAGAACATCATCGTAAAACTCATAGCCAAAATATTTTCAAAAATAAACTCGTTAGACCAAAACCTCACAAGAAAGCTCGGAAGGAAATTAGGAGATAGAATAAAAGATGTTTTCTTTGGTGTCCTGAGCAGGAACCTCAAAAAGATAGAATCACTATCTTCAATCGCAAAATTCTCCTCAACCCAACTTAGCTTTGAAGTATGCAATATATGTATGGAGATTCTTGGGGAAAAATCAGTTGATAAATCTCTGAAAATAGAGAGATTTCTGCGCGATGTGAGATTGACACAAATTTACGAAACGACAAATGAAGTGAATAAAATTATCTTGTGGAAAAACCTGTTCGCCTGACCAAAATTTTTTAACGCGATGATTTTAGAAATTACAAGAGACCTTGTAAAAGAGCTTTCAAAAATTGAGATTCCCAAAGATATAAAAAAAGCAGTATTTTTACAGGTAGAGAACCTGAAACTATCTGCTGAGATAGGAAAAAAGAAGCTCAAATTTTCAGAAGAAAAGGCAGAGAAATTAGGAATAAAACCCCCCTTGCTTCAAATCGCCCTGAACTCATCTGCTTCTATGATGTATGATTGGGATGATTACCTTTTTGCTGGACATACAGGACACTCAGCGGTCTTCACCGCTCTCGCATTAGGAGAAGAATTCAAAATCCCAGAAGGAAAAATAATGAGAGCAATCTTTATAGGCAACGAGATCGGAGGAAGATTTGGAATACTGACCCTGATAGGACCTCTGAACGGGCAGATGATGACCCATATTCACGGAATAATATCAGCAACCATCACCGAGTATCTTATAGGAAAAATAGACAACATTCCAAAAAGAATATGCTCCTACATATCAAATCCGCACTTCATACATTTTGAAGGATTTATGGGAGGTGAAACAAAAGTATTTACCGCATCTTTCCCGATAGTTCAGGGAGTCATTTCATCTTTGTTTGATGTCAGAGAAAATCAATACTCCGAGGAAGGTTTTATGCGTATTTTCTCGTGGAACGATTTTTCAGAAGATACAATTAAAACCATTTTTTCTCCTGATTTTTTCCTCACAAGAACGCTGATGATAAAAAAGTATCCGGGATGCGCTTATGTTCTCCCACAGATTGAATGTGCTCTCAAAATAAAAAGGAAAATAGAAGAGAATTTTGAGAGATTTGACATAGATTGCATAAAAGAGATTGAGGTAGAGTATTCTATAATACCTGCTCTGCTTGATGTTATTTCATCTCGCTATCTTGATTTTTCAAGCCATATCCCAGCTCAGTTTTCAACGTATGGAGCGGTAGCGCTTGCTCTTTGCGATAAAAATTTCACCCCGGAAACCTACGAGAAAGTTCGCTCACACAAAAACTCCATACTCAAAATAATATCAAAAATAAAAACAAAACACAATACAAAATACACAAGAAAAATCCTTGAAAAAGTTTCTGATAGTTTCCCTTTTCTTTATGGAGAAAAACCACCATCGGTAAAAAACATATTGAAAGCTATATCACACTCCCACATAAAAATATCTCATCTTTTGAAGGAAGGAGTTTTTATTATTCCCGCACTGATCACAAACAGAATCAAAACAGAGAGAAAAATCAAAGATGATTTCGAATTCATCTTTCCTGCAAAGGTCAAAATTCAATACAAAGACCTTTTACTTGAAGAAGAAGCAATATCACATTCAGCCCCCGCAATATCAGAAGATGCAGAAAAAAACATTCAAGAGAAAAGAGAAATAGTAATTGAGAAAGCTTAAAATCTTTTGTGAGATCAAAATTTAAAATGAAAGAAAAAAGAAAAATAAACAGGTTAAAGAGAAAGATTTTCAAATTGACTCTGCTCTCTCTGCCGTTAATCACCTCTATCTCTCCTGTATCAAAAGTTCAAGCCCAAACACCACCTCCTCCCCCGGGAGGTCTACCTTCACCACGAATATATGAATCTATAAAGAAAAAGAAGGAGAGAGAAAAAGAGGAAGAAAAAAAAGGGAAGATAAGAAGAATTTTCCCCAAAAAGAAAAAATCTATATTTGAAGAAGAAGAGGAGAAAACAGATTATCCGGATTGAGCGGATTTTACAAGAAATTGAAACTCTCAAAACTCCCTTTTTTTCCTCGCTTTATAAAAGTAGTTTCTAAAACCTTTCCAAACATTTAAAATCCTCAGGGTAAGTTCAACTTTATCTCCAACTGAAAACCTCTCACCGTCTTCAAGCTCTATTCCTTGAACATAAACTCTTGCTCCGTTTTCTGTTCTTACAACAAGCATAGGTAAAGGCGGAAAAATATCTGCATAAGTTGTGAGGTAATCTTCGGTAAATGTGAAGACCTCTCCTTCTCTTGACATTTTCTCTTTTGAGAGGTTTTTACCTCCACAGATCTGACAGTAGTTCTGAACAGGAAAAATAGAGTTTCCGCAGTCAGAACATTTCAATCCGTAAAAAGAGAGATTCTGCTCTCTTTCTCTCCACAGAAGAGAAATAGATGATTCATCTTCGGGGAAACCGACAATATCTTTTACCTTCATGTAATCTCCGAACTTCATTTTTTTTCTTCTCTCAAAGACCTTTATGATTTCTCTGTGAGGTGAAGAATTTCCCTCAAATGTTAAAATTACACCTTTGACTCCATTTCCGAGTCCCAGAACTGCGAGCTTATCTCCCTTTTTCAACATACCGGTGGAATAAGCAAGAGATATAGGTATTTGGGAGTTGCCAAAGCTCCCGAATGCAGAGAAAACATCATCTTTGAGTTTAAAAGTTCTCATAACCTGCAAAGCAATACCAAAAGTCGGAGATGAGAACACAACCTTGAGGTCAGGCGAAACAACTTTTTTTATCAAAAAAGAATATACCTCTGTTGCAATAAATCTCTCATCTACACATATGATTTTTCCATCTTCGGAAGAGATGGAGGGAGTTTCCTCACTTATGTGAAAGAAATCGTACACCGAAAAAATGCCTTGTTCGTTTTCTGATGCAGGAGTTATAAAAATCGCTCCACCTCCGTCGCTGAGCCCAAAATCAATATCCCACTCTGCTCCCCTTCTTCTCTCACCAGTAGCAATCAGTACACAATCTGAAAGATGAGATTTCAAGAGCGAGTAAGCAAACTCAAAAGCGCTTACTATGCTCTCCGTTCCCCCACTGATTGAAATCGTAGCAGTAGAAATCGGAAGGTCAAGAGCCCGCGAAAGTGTAACAGAAGGATTTTTCTCAAGCCAATGGTTGAAAGAAGAAGAGACAAAAATAAGAGCTAACCTTTTATCTTTTAAGTAATGGCTGTACTTTCTCACAATTTTGTAAGACGCTTCATAAGATAGAGTAAGAGGGTCTTCATCATAAGAGCAGAACGCCTTCTCGTTCGGAGCCCTCACACCTGTCTGATTCCTTATCTCCTCCCCGCTCAACCTGAAAAAAGGAACATAACCTTCAATATCCTTTATAACTATCTTCATTTCTCTTTTAGATTATTCAGTTCAAAAACAATTTTTAAACTTCCGAAAACTCTTAAATGCCGAAATAAAATTGAAAAATTATGGAGCCAAAGATATTGAAAGAAGCGAGACAAAAAGCAAAAGCTGAAATATATCAGTGCATAAAAAAGTGGTTCTCCGAAGACGAAATAAAAAAAGACATAACGACCGAGTTCCTCGGAATAGGAGAAAAAAGAGGCAAGCTGATTTTATTCTCAAAGAACGCGGAGGATTTCATAGTCGCTGGTGTTGATTTTTTGAAAATTCTTTTTGAAGAGGTACAGAAAATTCTTTTCAAGAATTCAAGAGAAAAAATAAAGTTCCGCAAGCTCAAAAGTGATGGAGATATAGTGAAAAGTGGAGAAAAAATCGCTGAGATAGAAGGAAGAATGAAGGTTCTGTTTGCTACAGAGAGGCTGAACATAAATCTTCTCTCACGGCTCTGCGGAATAGCTACTGAAACCGCAAAACTTGTGAGCGAAGCGAAAAAATACGGAATAGAGGTCTGCGCTACAAGAAAAACAACACCGGGACTCCGATTTTTAGAAAAATACGCAGTCGCAGTGGGAGGCGGAAATCCTTACAGATTCTCCCTCTCATCAGCAATAATGATAAAAGATAACCATATAATAGCATGTGGGGGAATTGAAAAAATAAGAGAGATAATAACAAAAAACAGAAAAAAATCAGAAAAACTGAGAGATGTTATAATAGAGGTTCAAAAAATGATAGATTTAGAAGAAGTTCTGAAAATAGCAAAGGAGCTGAAAAATATATCGGTAATGCTTGATAACTTTCCGAGAGATTCTATTGGAGAAGCGATAAAGAAGATAAGGGAGTTTTCACACAGAGAAAATTTGAAAGTTCTCATTGAAATCTCGGGAGGTATAAAACCTGAAAAACTTCCTGATATAGCAGAACTAAAACCAGATAGAATTTCAGCAGGATACATAACATCAAGCCCGAAAATTCCCGATATTTCAGCAGATATAATTGCTCTATAAAAGATTTTTACTTTCTTAATATGCAATTTGAAGACATAATATACCAGAAAGATAAAGGAATTGCAACGCTGATAATAAATAGACCAGAAGTCCTCAATGCATTTAGGACGAAAACAATTGAAGAACTCTCTTCCGCCCTTGAAGATGCGGGAAATGACAGAAAAGTAGGAGTAATAGTGATAAAAGGAGCCGGTGAAAAAGCGTTCTGCGTAGGAGGAGATATTCAAGAGATGAAAAATTTTGACTACTGGTCCGGAAGAAACTTCCTTTTAAAATTCCTCAATTTCCTCCTGCTCATAAGAAAAGTTCCAAAGCCAGTGATATGCGCAGTAAAAGGATACTGCCTTGGAGGAGGAAATGAAATAAATATATCTTGCGACCTCACAATAGCAACAGAGGATTCAATCTTCGGACAAGTTGGACCAAAGGTTGGTTCAGTACCGGTAATAGGGGGAACCCAATTCCTTCCGAGAATAGTCGGAGAGAAGAAAGCAAGAGAAATGGTGTTCTTATGTAATCAGTATTCGGCTTATGAGGCATTACAGATGGGATTGATAAATAAGGTTGTTCCAAGAGAAAAGTTTGATGAGGAAGTAAATTTGTGGTGCCAGAGGATTTTGGAACTAAGTCCTCAAGCTTTGAGGATAGCCAAACTCTCTTTCAATTTTGAAAGCGACCAACTTTACCCTTCGTTCCTCCACGCGGTTGAAATCCTCTCACAAATATATGATACAGAGGAATTCAAAGAAGGTATGAACAGCTTTCTGGAAAAAAGGAAACCAGATTTCTCAAAATTCAGGAGGTAATTATGATAAGCTTAAAGAACAAGGTGGTGATAGTAACCGGCGGAGCATCGGGAATAGGAAGAGCTATATCAACACTATTTGTCCAACTTTCGGCAAAAGTTGTAATAGCAGACATAAATACCAAAGAGGGAGAAAATTTATCAAAGGAGATAAACGCTTTGTTTGAACACACAGATATAACCCAGCTTGAAAGCGTAAGAGAAACGACAAAAAAAGTAAAAGAAAAGTTAGGGAAAATAGATGTTCTTGTAAACAGCGCTGGATGGGATGAGATAAAACCTTTTTTAGAAACTACCCCAGAATTTTGGGAAAAAGTAATATCTATAAACTTCAAGGGAGTGATAAATACTACCTACTGTGTTCTTCCATATATGATAGAGGCAAAAAATGGTGTGATAATTAATATATCGTCAGATGCGGGAAGAGTTGGAAGTAGCGGGGAAGCGGTGTACTCAGGTTGCAAAGCCGGAATCATAGGGTTTAGCAAAGCGATAGCAAGAGAGTATGCAAAAGACGGGATAAGAGTAAATATAATATGTCCTGGGCCAACGCGAACGCCCCTTCTTGAAAGCATCACAAAAGACCAACTGGGAGCAAAAATAATTTCAGCTATGGAAAAATACATACCTTTGGGAAGACTGGGTAGTCCAGAAGATATAGCGCCAGCGGTAGCATTTCTTGCATCTGATTATGCTTCTTATATAACGGGGCAGGTCATAAGCATAAGCGGTGGGCTCACTATGGTCGGATAAAATCGTAATTGCTTTTTTCTAAAATTCTTCCCGAATCATTAAAATTATATGTATCTAATTTGTTAAGGTATCTGTTTTTATTTCCATAACACCTTATGCAATAAGGCATTATAAAAGGAGGGAGAAAAAATGGGAGAAAAAGCAAAAGTAAAAGAAATAGAAAAAGAAAGAGAAGATTACTCAGCGGAAAAAATAAAAATCCTCAAAGACCTTGAAGCAGTCAGAAAAAGACCCGCAATGTATATCGGCTCAACGGGAATTCAAGGTCTCCACCACCTCGTGTGGGAAATAGTAGATAACTCTGTTGACGAAGCTCTCGCTGGCTACTGCAACAAAATCATAGTCAGAATACTTGAAGATGGCTCGTGTGAGGTAGAAGACAACGGCAGGGGTATCCCAATAGACATACACCCCGAAACAGGAACTCCGGCGCTTGAGGTTGTCTTCACAAAACTTCACGCAGGTGGCAAATTTGAAAAAGGAGTTTATAAGGTATCGGGAGGACTGCACGGAGTCGGAGCATCTGTTGTAAACGCCCTATCAGAAGAGTTTGAAGTTTGGGTCAAAAGAGACGGAAAACTCGCCTACCAGAAATTTAAAAGAGGGAAGCCCGTTATACCGATGAAAATAAAACAGGAAAGCGGAGTTGAAGAAACGGGAACAAGAGTCAGATTTAAACCAGACCCAGAAATATTTGAAACAACAGAATTCTCATACGACATAATAAAAGAGAGATTGAAAGAAATATCCCACATAATCCCCGGTTTAAAAATAATACTTCACGACAAAAGACAAGATAAGAAAGAAACTTTCCTCTCCGAATCTGGAATTTCTGAACTCGTAAAGGAATTATCTGAAAACTCAAATGTCCTTTTCAAAAATCCAATATACATAGAGGGTGAAAAAGAAAACATCAAACTCTCAGCAGCACTTCTTTACAGGGAAGAAAGAGATGAAATTTTACTTTCTTTTGCAAACACAATAAAGACCGTAGATGGCGGAACGCATGTGACAGGATTCAAAACAGCTCTCTCAAAAGCAATAAACCAGTTCGCGTCAAAAATCCTCAAAAAAGATGTGCTTTTCTCAGGCGAAGATATAAGGGAGGGATTGGTATGTGCTATTTCTGTTTTCCTGCCAGACCCACAGTTTGAGGGGCAAACAAAATCAAAGCTGGGGAACACGAAGGTAAAAAGCATCGTTGAATCACTCGCTTATGAAAAACTTGTCAAACACTTTGAAGAAAACCCAAAGATAATAGAGGGGATTGTAAAGAGAGTATGGGAGACGCATCTTGAAAAAGAAGCTGAAAAAAAAGCAAGAGACCTTGTCAGAAAAAGAGCAAGAGAAGAGGTAATTTTACCCGGGAAGCTTGCTGATTGCCAGCTGAAAGACCCTGAAAAAACAGAAATATTCATCGTAGAGGGAGAGAGCGCAGGGGGAAGTGCAAAACAAGCAAGAGATAGAAAATTCCAAGCTATCTTACCCCTCAGAGGGAAAATTCTCAATGTTGAAAAGGCATCTTTGATAAAGATGCTCAATCACGAAGAAATACAAGCGATTGTCTCTGCTCTTGGTTGCGGAATAGGCAAAGAATGCTCGCCAGAAAAACTTAGATACCACAAAATAATCCTTCTTTCAGATGCAGATATTGATGGCTCTCACATAAAAACACTTCTCCTCACATTCTTCTGGCGTTATATGAGACCTATTATAGAAAATGGACACATCTTCATAGCTCAGCCACCACTTTACAGAGTAAGGGAAAAATCCCAAGATATATATCTCAAAGACGATAGAGAACTCAAAGAGTTCATAATAAAAAGAGGGCTCAAAAAAATTCTCAAAGAAGATAGCATAAAGCAAAATGAGATAGACAACATCGTAAAAGCCATAATGAAAGATAAAAAAGAAGAACTCAAAAAATTCTTCAAAGACCCCGAAGAAATTATAAAATCTGCGGAGGAAAAAGGGAAAGAAAACCTCATAATACAGAGGTTCAAAGGATTGGGAGAGATGAACCCATCTCAGCTGTGGGAGACAACAATGAACCCTGCGACAAGAGTTCTCAAAAAGATAACGGTGAAAGATGCCGAAGAAGCAGATGAGCTTTTTTCAATCCTTATGGGAGAAAGAGTTGAGCCAAGGAGGGAATTTATAATAAAGCACGCCCTTGAAACAGAAACGCTTGATATATAAAGCTTTTTCTTCTCACTCCCTTATATGTCCGTTTCCGAAAAGTATCCATTTTAGCGTCGTCAGCCCTTCAAGTCCCATAGGTCCGTACGCGTGAATTTTTGTTGTTGAAATACCGACTTCTGCTCCGAGTCCGTACTCGTATCCATCTGCAAGACGCGTTGAGGCATTAACCATAACAGAAGATGAGTCAACCTCCCTTATGAACTTCATAGCGTTGCTGTAATTTTCTGTTATGATGGACTCCGTATGAGAAGAGCCATACTTCCTTATGTGTTCTATCGCCTCGTCAAGAGAGCCGACAACTCTGACAGCAAGAATAAGGTCAAGATATTCAGCATACCAGTCATCCTCCGTAGCGGGTTTAGCGTATGGGAGAATCTTTCTTGTTATTTCACATCCTCTTATCTCAACCCCATTTTCTCTGAAAAGCTCTCCCATTTTCGGCAAGAACTTTTCAGCTATGTTCTTGTGGACAAGAAGAGTTTCCATAGCGTTGCATACAGAAGGTCTCTGAACCTTTGCGTTCAGACAAATCTTATACGCCTTCTCTAAATCAGCGTATTCATCAACAAAAATATGGCAGACACCCTTATAATGTTTGAGAACAGGGACACGCGAGTTTTCAGAAATAGCCCTTATCAGTTTTTCTCCACCACGAGGGATCACAAGGTCTATCATATCTTCAAGTTTTATGAGTTCAAGAACAAGCTCATACGATGGGTTATCTACAAAGACCACCACATCTGGATTTATACCTTCGCTCGCTATCGCTTCTCTGATGATTTTTGCGAGGATTGAATTTGTTCTTATGGCTTCTGATCCGCCTCTCAAAATCACAGCGTTTCCAGATTTTATGCAAAGCGAAGCTATATCAACCGTCACGTTTGGTCTTGCCTCGTAGATAGCGAAAACGACGCCAAGCGGTATTCTCATTCGTCCAACAAGCATTCCATTAGGTCGCCTCCGCATCTCAACTATTTCACCGACAGGGTCAGGTAATTTGATCACCTCTTCCACCGAGTTTATCAGCCCTTTTATTCTTTTTTCATCAAGTTTGAGCCTATCTAACAGAGCTTTTGATATACCGTTTTTCTCCGCGTTTTCAAGGTCTTGCTTATTTGCGTAAATTATCTCTTCTTTTCTGGTTTCAAGAAGTTGAGAAATTTTTGAGAGTATCTTGTTTTTAGTAATTGTATCTGCCCTTGCGATTTCAGATTTTGCTTCCTTAGCTCTTAATGCTATCTCTATTGCCGAACTCATAAAGAACCTTTTAAAGATTTTTACCGCCCTGAAAAAGATTTGCAAGAAGAATTATCTATGTGATTGAAAAAGCTCTATCGCGAGTTTTTGAATCAAGATAAAACAAAAGTAAAACAGAAAAAATGAAGAAAATAAAATCAAGAGAAAAACCCGAAATATAATTGAGCTTCAATCTGGCTAAAATCAACGCAAGAAAAGATAAAAAACAGGAAGAAAAATATATAAATAAAACAGCACCCTGATGACTTTTCAGAAGAAACATCAACCTGTGGTGGATATGGTCTTTGCCTGTAAAAGCAATCCAATCGGAGAAAGATTTCACAAATCTGTACTTTATTCTGAAAATTGTTATCTGAATCATATCAAAAAGCAGAAACCACATAATAATTGCTGGGAGTAAAAAAGCTTTCCAGTATTCTCCGGGAGAAGCCCATGCGACATCTGCGGTAAGTGAAGCGAGAACAAAACCACAAAACTGCGCTCCTATATCTCCGAGAAAAATCCACGCAGGAAAAAAGTTGAAGATCAAAAACCCCAAAAGAGCACCGCAGAGCGGTAAAGATAGAAGAAAAACTTCATAAGAGCCGTTAATGAGCGATATAAACGAAGAAGAGAGGGCTATTATTATTCCAAGACCACCTGCAAGTCCGTCAAGTCCATCTATAAAGTTATATGCGTTCGTAAAACCTATAATCCATATCAATGTCAAAATCTCGTTCAATCCTCTACCCCACTCTTCACTGACAGGAAAGAGCCGGAGAGATATTCCGTTATCTATGACCCATATTGCAAGGAAAAACTGAGCGAGCAATCTGAGCTTTGCGGGAATACCGAAAATATCGTCAAGGAGTCCCACAAAAGCAAGTATTGCACCCGCTACCATCACTATCTTATATTTGTGCGGGAAGGAGTTTTCAGAGAGGATTATCGCTCCCGCAAAAGCCAGAGCGACAGCCAGACCGCCTAACCTCCCTACTTCTCCGAAGTGAATTTTTCTCGGGGAATCTGACCTATCTACTATGCCCAAAATGCGCGAGAGTTCAAGCATTGAAGGAGTAAAAACCGAAGAGAGAATGAACGAAGATATGAACAAAAATACGGTTTGTGGGACTCCGAATTTTTCCCAGAAAGAATTCATAAAAAAAAGCAAGAAAAAAAGCAAGATAAAGCCCTGAGGGTTTTTCAAAAATAACCTTATTCTGTTGAGAAGCGGTGAAATTTTGACCCGGTCAGAAAACTCATTTTTTGATTCTTCTTTCCCTGGAAAATCTTTTTTTTCTTTTTCTTCGGCACCACCTTCTTTTTTCTCTTCTGTTTCTTTATCTTTCTCGCGAAAAACCGCTGTATTCATTCTGTATCTCCTCCGCTCCTCATTTCACTTTTCAATCAGAATTATTTGTTTTTTTATTTTTAATTTTGTCATTTGTTCCGTTGAGTATCTGGAGTATTTCAAGGAACTGGAATCTATACGGTTGGAATCCTTCGGCGTATCTGCATCTTGCTTGGATACCTCTGAAATTAGCTGTGCTTTTTGCAACCTGAATTATATCAAGGTCAGATATATTGACCTTATCTACCTGCGATGCGTGGGCTAAAAGGAGCTTCATCTTTTCTTCAAGCACATCTGTTATATCTGTGAATATATCTGGCTTGAAGCTCGCAGATGTACTTGGGACTTCATAAAAAAGAACATTTCTTGAATACCTTGTAGCAGTTATAGTAGATTTTGAAAGAGCATAGTGGTCTTGATGTGTATCTTCATAAAAATTTACAAATATTATAGATGGTTGGACCCTGTTTATGACTTCTTCTATTTTCGTTATAAGTTCTCGGGAGTAAGATAAGAATGTATCTTTGAACCTGCCGAAGATGATTTCTGCTTTTAAAATCTCTGCTGATTTTTCTGCCTCTTTCACTCTGACTTCGGGGTCTCCTCCATACTCACCCGAGGTAGCGACGAACAAAAATATTTTTGCTCCAAGGTTTCTCAGTTTCAAAAGAGTGCCTCCGCATCCGAACTCTATGTCATCTGGATGAGCTCCTATTGCGAGAACGCTCAGCGCCATCTTTATCCTACACCTCTTTAAACAAAAATTTTAAAAATCCCTCTTAAAATAAACCTTCAAAGCAGTGATAAATTAAACTTTAAGAGAGAAAAAATAAAATAATAGAAAAGCTAAAAATTTTGTGCTTTTTCCTTGAAAATTTCGGTAATAATTTAGAAAAATAGAAGAATCTGAAAATCAAGTAAATAGCAAAACTTATTTATTTGATGCTATCGCATTATCCTCCCTCAACATATATATACTTCAAAAGTGCGGGAATTACAAGAAGTATGAGCAATCCTGATATGAACATACCACCTACGACCACAACAGCAAGAGGTTTTTGTATCTGACTTCCAACACCTTTTGAGAGAGTTGTAGGTAAAAGACCCAGAGAAGCGGTAAAACTGCTCAGAAGAACCGCTCTGAATTTTTCTGATGCTGATCTTCTTGCAGATTCTTCGGGAGAAAGACCATTTAAAATATGCTCTTTATATGCTGACATCATAAAAGATATGTTGAGCACAGATATACCAATTATAGAAACGAAACCGACCATTGCAGATAAACTCAAAGGGGAACCGACAACAAACAAACTTATAGCACCACCGAAAAGAGAAAAAAGAATTCCGGTCATGGCAATCAGCGTGTTCTTAACAGAGCGGTTAAGTATATATAAAAATGTGAAGAGAGCGACTATCGATAAACTGCCGGAAAAAGAAAGGCGTCTGAGGGCTTCAACAAGACTTTTGAACTGCCCGCTCCACTCCATAAAATATCCTTCGGGAAGCGGAACATCTTTTACTTCATCTTGCGCCTTCTTAACCGTACCCGCAAGGTCTTTTGAAACCACCGAAAACTTTATAGGTATATACCTTTTGTAGTTCTCTCTATATATAAACGAAGCTCCGGTGCTAAAATATATCTTCGCCAGAGAAGAGAGATTTACATAAGAACCGTTAGGCAGGATAACCGGAATCTCCCCTATCTTTGAAGGGTTCTGCCTCAAATCCTCCGGGAGGATAACCAAAAGAGAGAATCTTTTATCGCCTTCTATCACTTGTGTTGCTTCCTTCCCTCCCAGAGCGGCGGAAACAGTATCCATAAGCTGTTCCACACTAAGTCCGTAAGCAGCAAGCGTATCTCTATCTGCTTCTATCACAAGGTTCGGCTGTCCTACCTCTCTGAAAACACCAACATCTTCAATTCCTTTCACCTTCTTTATTCTTTCCTCTAACTGATTTGCTAATTTATCTAAAATGTAAATGTCATCTCCGAAAATTTTGACAGCGTTCTCTCCTTTAACTCCTGTCATAACTTCATCAAGATTATCTTGTATATATTGAGATATGTTCACATCAACATGAGGGAAAATCTCTCTCACCTTTTTTCTTATAGCTTTTTCCAGTTCTTTTTTATCTTTAAATCTTTTCCACTGCGAGTACGGTTTTAGGTCAACAAAGTATTCGGTGTTAAAAGGTCCCGTCGGGTCTGTGCCATCTTCTGGTCTTCCCACTTTGAAATTAACAGTTTTTATCTCCGGGAAACTCAAAAGAATATCTCTAACTTTCTTCGCATTTTCGTATGCTTCGGATAGAGAAATAGAGTATGGGAATATGATACGCATATATATGTTGCCTTCATCCATTTTTGGTATGAATTCAAGACCGAGATTTTTAAGAATAAGTATGCTCAGAACTGCAAGAGCGGTAAGTTGCAAAACCACCCATCTACCCTTTAATTTGACGAGTTTATTCAAAACTCTGCTATATAGTTTTTCCAAAATTCTGACAATTGGTGTTTCTTCTTTTTTTGGTTTTACAAAAAGCGTAAGAACAGAGATGAGAAACGTAAAGGTTATAGCTATGCAGGCACCTATGGCGTAAAGATATGTCTTAACCATAGGAGCAAATATTCTCTTTTCTGCTCCCTCCATCAAAAACACGGGAATAAAGCTTATACCTAAAAGAATTATAGACAGCACAAGAAGTCCTCCTACCTCCTGAGTAGATTGAATAAGGGCTCGCTTACCCGGACCATACGACCTTGTGTTTGTGAAATAATTTTCCACAAAGAGAAGAGAAATATCAGCAATTATTCCAAAGTCTATAGCAGCTATGGAGAGGAAGTTAGCAGATTCACCTCGAACAGCCATTATACCCAACGCTATAATCAACGACATAGGAACAACGAGTCCCACAAAAAAAGCTGTTTTTATATCCCCGAGAAACAAAAAGATAGAAAAAAGCACCAGAGTTATACCTAAAAGTGCTATTTCAGATACTTTGTGAATAACTGTATCCACAAGCTTTCCTCTTTCGTAAAAAGGGACTATTTTGACATCTTTTGGAAGTATAAGAGAGTTCAGCTCTTTTATTTTTTGTTTTATTGACTTTATAGAAGGTATGCTTTTTGCATCTCTACGCAGAACTACAACTCCCATCACTATGTCATCGTCTTTGTTCAGACCCACTATTCCGGTTCTCGGCACATTATCAATTCTGACTTCTCCTATATCTCTTATGAGAATAGGGGTTCCGTTCTTATAAGCTACAACAACATTTTCTATATCTTTGAGGTTTCTTATAAGTCCAAGTCCTCTTATGAGGAAGTATTGGGAGCCGAAATCTATGGCTCTTCCTCCCGCATTCACATTAGAGTTTGAAAGCGCATCTATTATGTTTGAAAGAGATAACCTGTACTTTATGAGATTTTCCGGCTTTACCTCAACAACATATGCCTTTATGAATCCTCCGTAGCTTGGCACATCTTCAACACCTTCTGCAGTCCTGAGGTACCTTGCAATCACCCAGTCCTGAATCGTTCTGAGTTCCATAAGGTCTCTATTTCCCACCACAGCATAGCGCATAACCTCTCCAATAGGGTTAGGTATTATTCTGGGGGAAGCGTTATCTGGCAAACTCACAATAGATATTCTGTTTATCACCTCTTGTCTCGCTTGCATGTAAGAGACATCATAAGAGAAAGTGCATTTTATATCAGAAAGACCGTAGAGTGATATAGAGTTTATTCTTCGGAGACCTCTCATACCTGCGAGTGCTATCTCCAACGGAATTGTTATCTGCCTTTCCACCTCTTCGGCTGACCTACCGGGATATAAAGTCACTATCTCTATTACCGGGGGAGAAGGGTCTGGGAAAGCTTCAACATTTAGATTTCTCAAAAAAAGTGCGCAGGAGACAGAAAAAGCTATACCGAAAATCAAAAACAGCAAAGCATTATCAGATACAAAAATAATCCACCTTTTCACGGTGATACCTCCAGGATAGGATTGGAGATCACTTTTTGTCCTTCTTGAACACCAATCAGAGCAACTCTTCCGTCTTCCAACTCTTTTACAAAAGTCACCTCTTTCTTTTCAATTCTGCCATCTTCAAGAAGGAAGACATAGAACTTGCCATTTTGATAGAGCAAAGCTCTTTTTGGGATCACCGCATAACGTCCCTTACCCACAAGTATATTTATATTGAAAAACATGTTTATTTTGAATGGTTCTTTCTCCGAAGGTTCTATATAAACCTTTGCTCTGTGAGTTTCAGGGTCAAGAACATCGCTAACATACTTGACTTTTCCCTCAAATTTCATCTGCTGATATGTGCTTACAAAGAACTCCACTTCGTCTCCTACTTTTATTTTTGGAAGGTCTCTATCGGCAATAAGTGCGGTGATGACGATTTTGAGTGGATTTGCTATGCTCAAAATTTCGGTTGTCTGATCTACCGGGTCTCCTATATGAGCGAGTATTTGATAGACAACGCCATCTATTGGAGATATAATATTGCTTATGCCTAAGCCGCCGCCCAGTATTTTGAGTCGCTCCTCAACGCCTTTTAGCTGAGCTTTTAAGACCTCGTAGTTGGTTTCTGCCTCAATAAGTTCGCTCTTTGGTATAGCTCCTATCTCGTAAAGTTCTCTTTTGATTTTGAGAAACTTTTCCGCCTGAGATAGTTGTGCAGAAAGGGAGAGTTTTTGAGCGTACAAATCAGTAGTATCTGGTGCCTTCACCACAGCCAGAATCTGCCCTGCTCTTACATGTTCTCCCACACGAACTTTTATACTTTGAAGAGTTCCCGAAGTGCGCGAGGTTACCTTAACTACACCCTCTTTATCTGGCTGGACAAATCCTGTCGCTTCTACGAAATCTGGTATATCTTCAAAAACCACTTTTTCCACCTGGATTTTCTGTGAATTTTCGTTTTCGCGTACTTTTTCTCCACCCCCCTTAGAGCATGAGAAAATGATAAATAAAAAGGTCAAAATCGTTATGAGTTTAGTTTTCATAATCATCTTCCCCCGCGAGAATTTTCAATCTATAATAATTTTGGATATATAAATAGCGAGCTTGCAAAAAGGCGTTCATAAAACTCCTGTGAGTACGCAAAGTATCAAGAAAATCAAGCGTTGAGATACCGCCCAAAAGATAAGCTTTTTTTGTCCTTTCCAAAAGGTCGTCCATAACAACTCTTCTCTCAAGGTAAGATTGAAAAATCTGCTTGCTCGCTTCGTAATCTTCAAAAGCCACAGAAATCTCTTTCTTTATACTTGCTTCCTCCCTTTTCAGAGATACAAGGAGCTGTTCTTTTGTAGCAAGAGCTGTTATAAGGTCACCCTGTCTCACATTAAAAACCGGAAGCAAAAGAGAAAGTCCAAAACCTATACCAGGTTTGTAGTTAACACCAAAGGAGTCATACTCCAATCCCACAGATATATCTGGAAATCTGTAAGCTCTTATAAGTTTGACCTCATAATCTAACGATTTGATCTGCTCCTGAATGGCTTTGATGCTTTCGCGTCTTTGTATAGATTTCTCTATAAGTTCATCAAGTTTTACTTCTTCCGGAATTTTCTCAGTATCTGCTGGCTGGTATTCACCCCCACCTAAGTAAAAGTTGAACTCCTCAAGGTCTCTTTTATAGGTAGCGGAAGCCTGGGTGAGAGCTTTTTTAAGTTCAAGTTCATAAAGCTGTAGCTTCAGAAAATCTATAACACTTATAAGTCCAGATTTCTGCTTCTGCTCCTGGATAGCTAATATCTTTCCAAAGTCCTCAAGGTCTTTTTGAAGGTATTCAAGATAAGCTCTATCGGCAAGTGCCTGAAAGTAAGCATAAATAAGTCCCAAACTCAAAAATCTGATAAAGCTCCCTTTCAGGTATTCCGTAGTTCTCAATTGATATAATGCAGATAGTTTTCTGTATCTTCTTTTATTTCCGAGCTCTATGGGTTGATCTATTCTCACCGAAAACAGCGTATTAGAATGGTCATAAACTATATGTTTCCCGCCGAAAGTAAGTCCCGTGTAATTCACTGAAAGAACAGGATTTTGAAAAAGTGCGGACTGAATATATTCTCCCTCGCTCTTTTTTACCTCATACTCAAACATTTTTGCGTCATAGTTTTTTTCTTTAAGGAGTTTCAGAGCTTCTCTCAACCCTATCTCTCCACCCAAAGGTAAAACCGCAATAATAAAGATAAAAAAAAAGTCCATCAATAAATCTCTTTTAATTTACCTAAATGAAACAAGATATTTTTCAAAACCTTTTCGGGAAACTTGAAAAAAAAGAAAAATCAGAACAAAAAAAATGATTGAAAAATAAAAAATTTCAAAAAATAAGGGAAATAGCTCCGAAATTATCAAAGGAGAGGTTATCGAAAAAATCAAAAAAATAAAATAAAAAGTAGAGCAAAAGCATAAACTCTTAACTTTATGATAAATCTCCTCTCAACCTTAATCATTTTGATGAGAAGCTTTGCATTTCAATTTGAATCAGAAAAATTTCTGACTGCAAAAGTAAAAGATATAAAAATATATTACGAAGAAGCGCTCTCACCGGTCATACCCTATATTTATGAAAATCTAAAATCCGCGGTTGAATATGCAGAAGAAAAGTTCGGGAAAGAGAGAATAAATTTCAAACTTGTTATATCATTCAAAGAAGATGAGTTCACAGTAGAAAGGTTCTTCACACCTTCACCCATAATATACATAAACTATGGCGGTACAAGAATAGATAAAGACCCGTTCTTAATCTCGCTCGCTTCAAAAACGAAAAAAGCGGTCTTCATGTCCGCAGTAGGAGATATCCCACATTTCCTCCCAAAATACGCAAGAGTTATTCAAGGAGATTTCTTTCTCTCACCTGAAATCATCTCGGCATTCGGAGAATACGGAGTTATTGACCAGAACTTTCCTCAATATCCCTTTTTCGGCTCAAACTTAGCTCAAACCATAAAGTTCATTGAGTTAAAATACGGACAAAAAGAAGTAAACAGCATATTTTTAGAAGGCAAAATTTTTCCCAACACACTGAAAAATTATGAAAAAGAGTTCAGAGAATGGAAGAGAAAGAGAATTGAAGAGATAAACAGGGCAAAATCCGCATTTGGAGTCAAAATAGCAAATCCCGAAAATGTCTTTGATTTCCCCTCAATAGGAGTAGTCATCTTCCCTCCCGATGAGATTA
This sequence comes from bacterium HR19, assembly GCA_002898315.1. Classification (GTDB taxonomy): domain Bacteria; phylum Calescibacteriota; class Calescibacteriia; order Calescibacteriales; family Calescibacteriaceae; genus Calescibacterium. The sequence goes on from BEHV01000011.1 coordinate 30,678, forward strand.
TAACAACAAAGATGAACGGCGAGATATTCTCTTCAAAAAAAGGAGTTATATTCAAAAGAAACGGAGGGTATCTCATAAACGGGAGACAAAACATCATTGTTTTTGATTCAAAAGATAAAGACGGATTTTTCAGAACATTTATCATAGACGAAAAAGGAAAAGCTCACAAATTAGAAGAAAAAAGAGCGTGGTATCCAGATATATATCTTTCAGAAGGAGGAAAAAACGGAAAGATCTTTTTTGTGAAGAAAAATTTAACTTATGATGAACTATGCTTTGTAGAGTTTCAGAGAAAAGAAGATAATTTCTTCTTTGGAGAGAAAATATGTCCTCTGAAATCAGAAGTGGCGGAAGAGTTTTTAACACCATCTATATCAGAAGACGGAAGATTTATCGCTTTTTCTGTCATAAGAAGAAATGGTTTTTGCGATATAGCAGTTCTTGACAGCTTCTCAAATTCTTTAAGCTACATAACGCAAGATGAAGAGCCGGACCTCTTCCCTTCGTGGTATGAAGGGAAATTGGTATTCTCATCGTTCAGAGAAGGAAAGTTCAGCATATACTCGTTTGATGGCAAAGAATTTTCAAAAATACTTGAAGGAGAAGAAAACATACTTTTCGCAAAAATCAAAGATAACGAAATCTACTCTGTTTTTGAAGAAGAAGGAAAGTTCTTTATCTCAAAAAACAAGATTGAAACAAATGAAAAAGCAGACATCAAAAGAAGGTCGGTTGTTTTATTCTCACCATCTTCACCCAACTCGGAAAAAGAAGGTATAAAATTTGAGAGGTTCGGAATAAGTCAGCCGAAAATCTTTTTTTCAAGCGGAGGTTTTCTTGCAGGAAGCTTCAACTTGTTTTTATCTGACTCAATTTTTACAAATCCCCTATACCTTCAGGTAAATATAAGAACAAATATTTTCAGGTCGCCAGATTCTATATCTTTTGGCTCAGAACCAGCAAATATCTACTTTCAAGACAGAGGAAACTTCTTCGGACTTTCTTTCTACACCTTCATAAGAAAATTCCAACCGAATTTATTTTTCAGGGTATCTTATGAACCATCTGGCATATTCATAAGGAGGGTTTCTGAAAAATCAAATAACGAATACGAGTTCATTCCCGAAAGTATATTTTCATCTCAACTTATTTTCTTCCATAAAATCGGGATGACGTTTTTGCTCTTTGGCGGAAATGGAGGAAATATAAGCGGTAAAATTCCCGAAATAAACTCGGCTTTCTGGGATTCTGTAAGAGATGAGTATAGGAAATTCGGTTCAGGGACTTTTTTCAATATTGAAGGCGGGGGAGTTGTGAGAACCGCAAGAAGAACCTTTACTCTTGAAGATGGAGCAGACCTGAAAATATTTTTCGGGTTATCAAAATTTTTTAACGATCCATCAATATCTCCCTTCTCTGAGTTCTCGTTTTCTTATTTTTCTCCCAGGTTCAGCTTTCTTGTTCTCTCTGCAAACATAAACGGGTTTTTCGGACCAAAACTCAAAACACGAGCTATGGAAACAATTGGCTCAAAAGATATACCTTACTACTTTGACCCACCTTATAATCTCAGCCCGCTTTTGAAGTTCGGACTTTACCAGTTCCTACCAGAAGACCTGAAATACGACATAGGAGTAATAAGAGGAGTGAGAATAAGGAGAGGACAGTTTTTCGCTGTATCAAGCATTTACCCCGTGATAAACATTCTTTACAGAGAAGATATAAGTTCAGTCATATCTATAAACTCTCTGAATTTTATACCCTTTTCATCTTTTGCGATTTTAAAAGATATACTTGGAAGAATAGAAAGTTTAATAAGTTTCGGCTCTGAAATTGAGATAAACTCTGTTTTATTCTTCTCTGTACCAACCACATTCAAACTTGGCTTTGCAAATGGTGAGGTTAAAGAGTTTTACTTTCTTATATTCATCACCCCGGGAGCTACAAGATAGCAGGAGCCCTAACCCAAGATAAGTGAAAAGTGATACAAAAATTACGAAAAAATGTTTTTAATGACTAAATTATTTTAATACTGCTATAAAGGACGGGGATTATGAAACGGGGTGGAAATATCGCAAGAGAAAAGATAGCCAGAGAAAAAGAGAAAGCAAAAGCTCCCGAAATATATGAATCAGAAAAAACAGAGCCAAATGGCAAAGCTACAAAAGAAGAGAACTTAAACCGGGAAAACAATGAAGAACTGAAAATTTTCATTTCAGAAAAAATTTCAAAAAAAAACAGAGCAAAAATTTTGAACGAGCTTTCAAATTTCTTCTCAATATACGAAACAAAAATAATAGACCGCTCTGACATAGCCATACTATCTGAAAAAGAGATTGACAAAGTAAAAGAAAATACACCATCAATACTCCTTATCAGCGAAAAAACAAGAAAAATTAATCCAGAACTGGCAGAAAAAGGCATATTTGATGTCATAACTTCAAGAGACATTCTGAAAAAACTATCATTTTCTGTGAAATCTCTGATAAAATCTTTGAAAAAGCAAAATTCAGTATCAGAGGGCAGAATAGATACCCTGCTCAAAGTAGAAGAAGAGATTGAAAAAAACAGAAACTCAACATATATTCTCCTTGCAGTACAAATCTGCAATTTTGATTCAATTGTGATTCTTTTTGGGGAGAAAATGTCTCAAAGGATTTCAAACTACACAGAAAAAATACTGAAAGATATTGGAGGAGAAAAGCTAATAGGAAAAATCTCCGAAAGAAAATTTGTATTGCTCAAAAAAGCGGAAAAACAAGATTATGAATCGGCTTTGAAAGAAGCAGAATCATTAGCGAAAAGAATAATAAAAAATTTTGAAGACATTCAGAAAGCTTATGAAAAGGAAATAAATATTCCCCTAAACATAGGAGTAGCGATATACCCTTACGATAGTGATAAGGCGGAAGAACTCATCCATCTCGTAGAAGAACTGATAATAAAAGATACGAGCGAGTCAAAAATAAGTTTTGTATCAGATGAGATGAAAAACAGAAAATATATTAAGGTTAAAATTTTGAATCAGCTATCGCGTGCAATAGAAGAAAAAAGATTACTTTTTGCATTTCAGCCAGTTTATGAAGCAAAAACGATGAAATTAAAAATGCTTGAAGTTCTCCTCAGATGGAAAGGAGAAGAAATAAATCCAGAAGACATTCTTGAAGCAACACATATATCTGGACTTGAGAAAAAACTAATAGAATACGTGTTCGTGAACTTATGCGAGATTTTCCAGAAGATAAAAAAGTATGATTTTTCAGTAAATCTTCACATGAGAAACCTCACAAAAGGAGTAGTATATAAGATTATGAATATACTTTCATATTACGGGGTTCCACCTACGAATATATGTATTGAGATAAGTGAAAAGAGCAAACAAGATGAAATAATTGAAAATAAACCAAACCTCATTATGCTCAAAAACATAGGAATGAAAATAGCTATTGATGACTTTGGTTCAAAAGAAAGCTCTATATTCCAACTACGAGAGATACCAGCAGATATAGTGAAGGTAGATAGAGAAATCGTAAAATTTCTGACATCTGATGAAGAAGAAAAAAGAAAATTCGCCGAATCTGTATTCCTTATGCTGAAAGGAACGGGTAAAAAAATAGTAGTAGAAGGTATTGAGAAAGAAGAAGAGCTTAAAGAATCAATAAGGTTGGGAGCAGATTTCGTTCAGGGGTTCTTACTTTCCCACCCTATCGGAGAGGAAGAACTACTTTCTATGATAACATAATTGAATTTGCGCAATCAGGGAGAAAGTATATCTCCGATTTTCATTCGCAGACCGTTTATGAAATCTCTGCCAGAAACTATGGAACGACCGGGTCTTTGAACTTTGCTGAGTCCAATCTGACTCCCATCACCACAGATAACCCAAACTATATCTCCTTCAATATCAACGATTTTTCCCGGTTCTCCTTCTGAAACCTTTTTGTTCTTGAAAAAAAGCTCGTGGATTTTGATGATTTCACCATTTATTTTTGTGTATATTTTTGGCCAGCGACAGAAAGCTCTCATCTTACGCCATATATACTCGGCTCTATCTTTGAAAGAAAAAAAACCGTCTTCTTTTTTTATGGCTCTTGCCCAGCTTGCCATTGATTCATCTTGCTCTGTCAAAGTGAAATTCCCATATTCCACCATCTCTATCGCTCTACATATAAGGTCAGAACCTAAACCAAAAAGCTTCTCTGAAAGATAACAGAAATCCTCATCTCCCGAAAGCTTTATTTTCTCCTGAACCAGTATGTATCCTGAATCAACTTTTTTTTCAAGAGTGCATATTGTGCAACCTGCCTCTTCATCTCCGCTCAGTATAGTCCACTGCACAGGAGCTGGACCTCTCCACCTTGGCAAAAGTGAAGGATGAACATTCAACCTTCTTTCAGAAGGCAAAAGAGAAAGAATTCTTTCTGGAATTATCTTACCATAAGAAGCTACGACAAAAAAATCGGGAGAAAAACTTTGAATTTCAGTTTTCACAATCTCCCAGTTTTCATCTTCAAAAAAAAGAATTTTGTTCTCAACACAGAACTTTTTGACATCGTTTGGCAAAAGTTGAAGTCCCCTACCCTTTGGTTTATCGGGAGAAGTTATAACAAGAACAGAAAATCCTTCATAGATGAGCTTTTTGAGAACAATCAAAGATAAATCTGAATTCCCAAAAAAAACCACTCTCTTTTTTCTTTCAGAACTCATAAATAAAAACAAAAATCAAAATTATTAGCTACTTGTGGATATCTTTGTAAGATGGGACTCCTCCGAGTGATTCAGCATATTTTACAGCGTTCAAAATTGCTTTTTTTGCTAACCTGTAGAACTCACCGAATACATCAAATAAACTCACTCCCGTTTTCATTCCGCAGGATACCGCAAAGGATATATCGCCGTCAAAAGGGGTATGAGCGGGCTTTACGGTATGTGAAACAGCAGAACTCAGAGCTTGGGCGAGAATCCAGAGTTCAGGAGCAGAAAAAACGCCCTCTGAAAAACCAACAACAATAACAGTAGATGAGGAAAAATACTCTTCGGGATACTTCGGAGGATGGAAAAACCCTTCTTCAACAAAGTCAAATAATCTTCCGTCCTTTCTCACTCCTGCGATTATTTTGCCGTCTTCAACTATGTTTCCGAAGGCATTTACGACAGTGAAGACCGCGTTTTTTACATCAACTCCGCCAAAATTTCTTTCAGACCAAGCTATACCCAACCCTCCTTTTGTTGCGTTTGGGACACCGAAAAGCTTTCCGACCGTTGCTCCTGTTCCCGCTCCAACACTTCCCTGCTCGTTTTCATCTATTGCGTATGAAAGAGAAAGACAAGCTTTATAAATTTGTTCAGGAGAAGGGGGGACTGGATTTCCTATCGTCAGGTCAAATATACACGCAGACGGCACTCTGGGGACTTTGAACTTTCCGAAACCGAAACCGACACCTCTTTCTTTCAGGAACTCAACAACTCCGCTCGCTGAGTTCAACCCGAAAGCGCTCCCTCCACTTAAAAACAGGGCGTCTACTCCCAAAGATATATGAGGGTGAAGAAGGGAATCTATCTGCCGTGTTGTTTGTGCTCCGCCTCTTTTATCTGCTGAACACAAAAGCGGCTCATCAAAAACAAAAATTGTCGCACCCGTTATGTTCTCTTTATCTGTGAAGTTAGCAAACCTTACCTTTGGTATTGAAAACATAAATCAATCCGAAGCAAAAATACACTTCCCATCAAATCATTAAAAGATTATTAAAATAAAAAATTTTTGCTTAATTTGACAAACTTTTTTAAAGGTTTTGCTTTCTTGTGAAAAAAATGACCCCAACTCAAAAAAGTTTGATTTACATAGGTATATCTCTTTTATCTTTTCAGGTTTCAAGGCTAACTCTCTTTTTCCTTTACTTCAAGGGTAAAAATGTAAGCTTTCTTCCGTTCGTTGATGGAATAAGATTTGACTTTTTCGTCATCTCAACATTCTGGTCAGTTCCCCTTGCTATCGTGAACCTTCCCATCTGGAAACCAAAAAGAACGAATCTGTATAAATCTGTATTTTTGATATGCTCTGCTTTTATGTATGTATCGCTTATTATAATGCTTGCCCTAAACGCATCTGACATAGTATTTTTCGGATACTCCGGAAAACACATCTCAACAGAAATACTTTCTATATCAGAAGATCTCGGCTTTATAACACATCTTATAACAAAGCAATACCTGATGCACTTTGGAATATTTTTGCTCTTTTCAGCTCTCTTACTCGTGATATGGATAAAAATCGCAAGAGCTGATGTAAAATTTCCAGATATTCACAAACAGCTTATAAACTTCATTTTACTTTCAGGAACAATCTTAATCGGAATGAGAGGGACTCTATCAAGGAAACCAATCCATATCGTTGACGCATTCACAAAGGGAAGAGATTGGGGGAACTTATCTTTAAACGGTGCTTTCACGATTTACAGAACGCTTTACTCAAATCTGAAAAATTTGAGAAAAATCAGAGCTTTAAATCTCATGCAAGAAAAAGAAGCGGTTGAAATTCTGGGATTGAAAAATCAAGATTATCCTTTCAAAAAAACCAACCTCTGCAAAGATAAAAAAAGAGAAAAACAAAATCTGAACATAATTGTTTTCATACTTGAAAGCTGGAACCCGGAGTTCATTGATAGTTTATCAGGAAGAGAAGAGAAAATGGGGCTGACTCCAAACTTTGATAAAATAGCAGGTCAAGGAATAGTATTTGAGAGAGCTTATTCAGCAGGCACAAGAAGTATATTCGGAATTCAAGCTATACTGACAGGAGTTCCGGTCCTACCGCTACTTCCACCGATGGGATTTGGACTTGACAACATAAAATTTTCAGGTATAGGGGAGATTTTAAAAAGGAAGGGGTATAAGACCATATTTATTCAGAGTTCGCACAGACGCTCTTACAGGTTGGACTCAATCGCAAAATCAAGCGGATTTGACCATGTTTTTGGAATGGAAGATATTCATGAAAAAATCGGTGTTCTTCTTGATTATCCTGACCCAAAAGCTCCCCCCTTCGGGTGGGACTACGAAACACTAATGTTCTTAAAAAAACAGATAGATAGATTTGGAGAGCCATTTTCAGCATTTGTTTTCACAGGAACGACACACCCGGATTTTCCTCCGCTTCCGAAGAGATTTTTGAAATACCCGCATTCACCCAAGGGATTAGGAGGATACCTCAACACACTTTTTTATTCTGATTGGAGTATAGGAGAATTTATGAATTCAGCCGAAAGTTCAAGCTGGTTCCAAAGAACGATTTTCATATTCACAGCAGACCACCCTGCTTATGTGAGAGAAAACAGGTTTGATAAAATGTTTCATATTCCTTTTGTTATATTCGCCCCGAGAATCTTCCAGCCAAAAAGAATAAAAAACATAGTCGTTCCACACTACGATATTATCCCGACGATATTAGATATTCTCTGTGTTGAATCAGAATATTCATCAATAGGTAAATCGGTTTTTTCAAAATCTGAGGAGGACTTCGCATTCGTGAGCGATGGGGAAATCATAGGAATAATATCTCCGAAAGGGTATCTTGTTCATGACACAAAGCACAGAATATCGGCTGAAAAATTTCAAGGTTCGGAACCGAGTACAGAAGACAACACATTTTTTGATACTCTTGAAAAAAAGCTTTTGGCATTAACGCAACTTGAATTTACAGCTATACAGAAAAACAGATGGGCAGAATGAGAAAAGTTTTTTATAATTTATTATTTATTGTTATTAGAGATGCTTGGGAAAATAAGCGGATTTGCAATCTTATTTTTTGTGGTTTTCGGTGGAGTTGTAGAAGCTCAAAAAGAGTTCATTTCGAAATTCGGAACATTAGCTCCATCTGGCTCAGCATGGGTAGATGCTATGATGAAATTCAAACAAGCTGTTGAATCTCAAACAAAAGTAAAAGTAGTAATATACCCCGGAGGGGTTTTAGGAGATGAAAGTGAGATGGTCAGAAAACTCAAAGAAGGGAAAATTCAAGGCGGAGCATTCATAGTAAAAGCAATGAAAGAAATCTCCCCCGAACTTGATTTTCTTGATGTTCCTTTCCTCTTTGAAAGCTATGATGAGGTGAGATATATATACGAAAATATGAGAAGTGATTTTGAACAATTATTAGATAGAAACGGCTTTGTGCTTGTTGAAATGAGCCATCACGGATTCGTAAAATTTTTCTCAGTAAAACCAATCAAATCTTTCTATGAACTTAAAAATATGAGAACATGGGCATGGTATGGAGAACCAATGATAACAAACTTTCTTAACTTACTTGACTTACTTGAAGTAAAACCCGTATTCGTAGAAGTTACGGAACTTTTGAATGCGTTATCTAACGGACTAGTTGAAGCTTTTCAAACAACCCCTCTCGGTTGTCTCTCTATGCAGTGGTGCAAAATAGCAAAGTATGTTCTTGACTACAATTATAGGTATGAGCCGGGGATAGTTGTTATATCAAAGAGCTTTTTCAACTCACTGGGTAAAAACGAAAGAGATATAATTATTTCAGAAGCGAGAAAAACCGCAAAAGAAATAAACACTGAGATAGAAATAATTCAAAAAGAAGCTGAATCAAAACTCATCCAGATGGGATTTAGATTCTCAAAGCCCCCTCAATCTGAAATATCAGAACTAAAAGATAAGGTTCAACAGATGAGCAAAAATAAAATAAAAGGATACGAATACTACTCAAAAGTCATAAGATTACTTGAAGCATACAGAAAGAAGAAAAATTGAAATCAATCAGAAAACAAAATTAATTTTTTCATTATGTTCCCAACAAGGAGATTGAGAAGATATAGAAAGAGCGAGGGAATAAGAAAGCTTCTATCTGAAACCGAGGTTCTTCCCTCTGATCTTATGTATCCCATATTTGTGTGGGATGGGAGAACAGAAGAGATAAAAGGTTTTCCTGACCAGAAAAGATGGAACATAGATGACCCGAAACTTTTTAAATTTCTTGAAAAGCTTTTTGAAAGGGGGCTTTTGAGCGTTCTGGTTTTTGGGGTCGCAACAGAAAAAGATGAGATTGGCTCCGAAGGATGGAAAGATGACGGAGCGGTTCAAAAATTCGTAAAAAAAATGAAAAAAACCTTCCCAGAAATCGTCGTCGCAACCGATGTGTGTCTCTGCACATGGAAAAAAGATGGACACTGCGGAGTCGTAGAAAACGGCGAAATCATCAACGATAAAACCCTTGAATACCTCGCAAAAATAGCTCTCTCTCACGCTTCTGCGGGAGCAGACATAGTCGCCCCATCTGATATGATGGACGGCAGAGTAAAATACATAAGAGAAAAACTTGACGAAAACAAATTCTTCAACACCCTCATTATGTCATACTCCGCAAAATACTCATCTTCATTATATGGACCTTTCAGGTCCGCCGCCGAATCTGCCCCCGCTTTCGGAGATAGAAGCACATACCAGATGAAAATCACTCAATCAAAAGAGGCATTACTTGAAGCATATCTTGATTACGAAGAGGGAGCAGATATAATAATGGTTAAACCAGCTCTCTTTTACCTTGACATAATAAAAACACTCAAAGAAAAATTTCTGATTCCTGTCTCCGCTTTCAATGTATCAGGAGAATACTCAATGATAAAACTCGGAATAAAAAGCGAAATCTTTGACGAGAAAAGAATAATTTATGAGACCCTCACAGCCATAAAAAGAGCAGGAGCAGATATAATAATAACATACTTCGTCCCGGAGTTTTTGGAAGTGAAAATTTTCTCATAATTTTGTTTTCGGTTTGAGGAGAGCGACAGATATAGCAGATATACCTTTTCCTTTTCCTATGTCTCCGATGTGCTCTGGGCTTTTCACTCTGATATTCACATCACAAGAAAAAAGCTCTGATAGTTTTTTTTTCATCTCTGGAATAAAAACGCCAAGCTTTGGTTTTTGTGCAACAATAACGCAATCTATATTCACTATCTTATATTTTCTGCTCACAATTTCTATAACTTTTTCAGCTATCTTTTTTGATGTTATTCCTTTTGAGCTTTCAGGAGGAAAGAGAGTTCCTATGTCTGCTTCACCAGCAGCACCCAAAATGGCATCACATATTGAGTGTAGGACAACATCTGCATCAGAAGCTCCTTCAAGCCCCCTGTAATCTATCTCAACCTGACCCAAAACGAGTTTTCTTCCGCGTGATTTTGAAAACCTGTGAATGTCAAAGCCAATTCCGACTCTCAAATCAGAAAATCTTCTTTTCTCGCACTTTGGCATCTGACCTAAAAATCAATCTATTCTCACTCCTCTTTTGATGTATATTTCTCTTTTTATCTTTTCTCCTATATTTTCTTCGTAAATTGCGGGAAAATTTTCTTTCAGGATTTTTTCTGTTTTGTTTATGATGGTTTTGTAGAAGTTCTCGTCAAACTTCAAAAAGATTTTGCAATATAAGACCTGATTGACTTCATCTGCATATGACTCAACCATTTCTGCTTTGAAAGAGAGTTCTTTTGCGGTATCTTCTGCGAGCTTTCTCAAAAATTCTTTTTTCATATTCTCATCTTTGAGGTTTATTGTTTTGAATATATCTTGGAGTTCTGCTTGGATAAGATTTTTGAGTTTTTGTCTTCCTTGCGTCTCACATTTTAGCTGTGCGAGTGTTTTTAACGGATAAAGCCCTACGACTTCAACAATAAATCCACCTCGCTGAGCGGTATCTATGAACTGCTCAGAATTTATCCACAGAGGTGGCGACTTTTTGCAGTGAGTAAAAAGAAAAATCGTAAAGCTCAAAAGAGTAAGAAAAGTACCGCATTTTTTTGTTATATGCGAAAACACTCACAATATAAATTTTATTTTCGTAAGTCAAACCCTTTTTCTTTCGGGGAAACACAGATTTAACATAAACGATAGCATCCCGCTAGGAAATTTTTACTTCAAAGTAGTTGAAACTCAAAATGAGCTTTGTATTAAATAATTTTACTTAACATTTGATGCAGCTATTCCAAATAAGCCCAAGCCCAAAAGGTCGTTTACAAGTTGATTCATTTGAACAATGTCAGTAAAGATTCTGAATTGATTTGGCTGAGGAGCTGATATTCCTGTTGGTTTGTTATCAGTGTAAGCTATGACATTACAATTTCCCCACACATTTGTTCTTCCTTCTTCTTGCGCATAGATAAGAGAATAGAATATGTATTCAATAGCTCCTTTTACTTTTTGATCATTTGTTGTAGTGTATCTATCATATAATCCTTTTGCCACCGTGTAAAAGACACTGCATACATCTAATTCCAAAGACGAGTTGAAAGACGGGTCTTTGAAAAGAACATAAATCAGGAACTTCATACCAATATCGCTAAGTATCGCTCCGAGAGATGATACAACATCTTCCGGGTAGTTCGAATTCCACTTGAAAGCATAAACAAAAGTCGTAAGTGGTTCAACAAAATCCTGCTTTAATTCAAGAGAATTTCCGTTTTGGTTTTTGACTTTTTCAAATCTATTTCCATCTCCACGAGCAACATAATCACCTTTTACCCATTTTTTCGGAGCTATCACCGCAACAGTATTAAAAGTAAGACCTGGTGGTAAGAAATCATTAGGTTGCAAAAGAGGAACAAAAGTAATGAAATTAGCAAATATATGGTCTATACCATTTGGGACTTGAATAACATAGAAAGTTATACCTATACCATTATAAGTTGTTGTTGCTGAAACAAAAATTTCTGTGGTATTAGAAGAATAATCTGCTGTTGCTGGTGGTTGATATGGCAGAGTTGGAACAGTCGGCTCACCAACGAAATTCAACCATGGATTAAACCACGGGTGATTTGTCACAATGTATAGATTGCCAAGACCAACACTTGTGAGTTCAGCTTTATATATCGCTCCTCCCAGTGTTAGTGCTTTGAGATAGAAGTTTTTGCTCGCTTCAACTTCAATTGCAAACTGAACTCCTGTGTTCGCCAAGGTGTAAGTTCCATCATTATTCGGGTTCACCTCAACAGGGAAAAGAAGGTCTCGTATAGGTTTCGGTTGAGTCATTTTCGCTCCAAAAAGTTTGCAGACATCTATGCGTGCGAAGTTAGGAAGAGCGACAGATATAGAAAATCCCTGAATCAAACTTCCGACCGCGTTCACAACCTTCTGAATATCAAATTCGGTTGGTCCACCTACTACACTTATTACATTATTATCTTTTGAGCAGTTAAACTTATCTCCTCCGTTTTTGAGAATCGCAACAAGTGCCTGGTCCGTTTGGTCAGAAAACCCGCCTTTAAGGAGTGTGAGAACACCAGTTGCTTTGTTTCCCATGAATTTGTTTTCCTTCGTAGTATCAAGGTTAAACCTTATTTCAAGAGATGTTGCTCCCCTCTGCCAGCAAGCTAAAGCCGGGTCGTTATCTTTACACGGGTTAGCAAAGAAATATTCTAAACCTTGCCCAGCCCATGTCAGCGCATTTGATATATTTCCGGGTATCTGCTCCCAAATTCTATCTCCATCCTGCTTGAACCTGAGGAAGTCTGGAGCTTTATGAATTCCTAATGTTTCGGGAATACGCCTTATAAATCCAGCGGGGTCATTACTTAAATCACCCAGAAGCTTTGATACATTAGATATTATTCCACCTATATCAAGGTTCCAGTCGTGAGAGTTTATAGTATTGAAAACAGCAAGGACAAGCTGAGCGACCGCTCCGAGTATGTTTATGTGGTCCCACCTTACCTGAGTTCCCGGCTTGAACCAGACATTTATCAGGTTTCCAACCTTGACATCAAACGGAACAGTTATCTCAAAAACAAAATTTTGGTCTCCCCTTTTAATGTAGTTTTCAGTAGCGATTGCAACTTCTGTCATAAGCTGGGTTATCTCATCTCTTTTCAGTCCGACGAAGTTGAGAAGAGTATCAATCACATCTGTTTGTTTTGGGGTTATGCTTACCTTTTGGTACGGAGCAGAAGATGATGGACAGATTGAACCAAGATTGCTACCCGCAAGCCCACAGATAGTTGAAAGAGCAGAATCTAATCTCTTGAAAAGTATCATTATATTCATTACCGTGACATAAGCGTTTATAGTTGGTTCGTTTGCGTAGGTCTTGAGTTCGTCTGAACAACCATTTGTTCCACAGACATTTTTTCTCAGGTCTTCAAATTTTCCTTGCTGAATAAGAGAAGAGGCATCGGCACCGGGTTGAGCTATTGTTTTGCCATCTTGCTGAATCGCTTTTATTCCGTAATCTGGCACATGTTTTTCTTCTTTCGCGCACGCAAAAAGGGCACCGAGAGCGAGAGAGAAAGCCAAAAGCCCTGTTTTCAATATGCTGACTTTTGCTATACCTTTTTCTGCCATTTTCATATTCCTCCTTACGCTTTTATTTTACTATTTTCTGTTTTTACTTTTGTTTTATTTTAGCAATTTTTCAATTTTTTTGTTCTATTTTGTGTTTTTACAATTTCATCACACTCTTTAAAAAAAATTTTCAGGAAATTTCTGATTCAGACACTATGAGTTTGAATTTTTGAGTTTATAGACTTCTGAACCTGGGGATAACTTTTTGATAAGCGCTTTTATTATCATTTTCATAGCAAGCTCTCTTGCATAAGGAATTTTTTCAATCTGGCTTGCTATTTTTATTGTCTCATCTTCGTCGTATCCGATTATGTGAAGTGCCTCATGCCAGAATGTGTTCAGAAGCTCATTTATATCTCCCTTATGCCTTTTGAGGTTCAATATTATTTCTCTTTCTTCCGGGTCAGAAAATCCGTATCCTTTTATTCTGTTGTCAAATTTCAGGTTTATTCTCTCAAGCTTGCGAACTATCTCGTTTATTTTCTGCTCGTCTATCTGCTGGTTAGAAGACAAAGCATCTTTGGTTTTGAGTTCATTCACAAATTAAATTTTACGAAAAATCTGAGAATTTTGTAAAAATCAAACTCACTCTTTGAAAAGTTCGGATTGCTTTCTTTCCCTGAGATAGTATAGCTTTGCTCTCCTCACAGGTATTTTTCTTATTATCTCTATTTTTTCTATGTATGGTGAATGATATGGGAAAATTCTTTCAACACCGACACCACTCATAACATTTCTAACTGTGAATGTTCTTCCTGTACCGCTTCCTCTGACAGAAATGACTATTCCCTCAAATGCGCTGAGTCGCTCTTTATCTTTTTCTCTGACTTTCGTCCAGACCTTCACAACATATCCCGGTCTGATTTCCGGGAGGTCACTTCTCAAAAAATTCTTCTCTATATTGATGATGTATTTTTTGTCTTTGAGAGAAGGCATAGTTTTGAAATATACTTGAAAACTTTTTCTCTTTTTGATTTTTCAAAAATTTTCAAGCACTCACAAAATATAAAGGAATGAACTAAATTATCTCAAAGAATGCTCAACAAAGCCCCTTCATTCTGGTATAAGTCAAAATACAATTTCCCGAATCCGTTTTTTATTCCCATTTCTGAAATCGTTGGACTGCTTCTTTTCATAAGAAAAGTGATAAAAAGAAAAATATTTATTGATTTTCCTTCGGTAGGGGTAGGAAGCTTGGCATTAGGAGGAGCACACAAAACGACAATTTCTCTCACAATAGCAGAAAAAATAAGAGAGAACAAAAAAAGAGTCGGAGTGGTTGTATCTGGATACGGCGGGAAATTTCAAGGCACACTTATACCCCAAGAGAAAAACACAAATCAAAACCTGAAAGATATTTCAGATGAGGCCCTGCTCTATCTCAAAAATAACTTCCCGGTATCAATAAACAAGAACAGAAAAAAAGGAGCAGATGAATTGAAAGGTATGGCAGACCTCGTGATACTTGATGACTTCTTCTCATCTTTATATGAGCCGTGGATAAAAATCATCAGCATAACAAAAAATAGCATGGGAAACGAACTAATTCAGCCGTTCGGTCCCCTCAGAGAGCCAATAATATCTCTCCTCTGGTCAGATATGATACTTCTTGAAGAAAATATCAGAAACTCAAAATACGAGAGAAAGATAAGAAGAATTTTCCCGAGAAAAAAAGATGTTTTTTACTTTTCAGTAGATGTAAAGGAGATACTGCATTTTGATGGCGAAGCTATACGGGAGTTAGATCAAGAGCAAATCAGGAACAAAAAAGCAATATGCATTTCTGCTGTCGCAATACCTAAAAACTTTGAAGAAACGCTCAAAAAAATAGGAGTTAGAGTTTATGAACATTTCAAGTTAAAAGACCACTCAAAAATTCCCCGGAAAATTTTAGATAAAGCCGAGGAAAAATTGAAAAAAAAAGATGCAGATATAATAATAACAACCGAAAAAGATTTCTGGAAGATAATAGAGAGCATCAAAAATCCGCCAGAGATACTTGGAGTTAAGATAAGAGCAAAGATGGGTGATGATTTCTTCAAAAAAATTGAATGCATGCTGAACCAGAGCAGATGAAAACAAATTTCACAAAAAATTAAAAAAGTTCGCACCAATTCCTGAAAAAACTAAAATAAATCTTCGCATAAAAAAAATCAAGATATGGAAGTAAGAGAGAAAGAGCCGAAAATAGAAAGAGTTCCAGAAAGAGAACTTGTAAAAGAGCTTTACTATTTATCAAAGATAAACTGGGGGGTTGATGACGGATTTTACCCTCTTGGCTCATGCACGATGAAATATAACCCACGAATAAACGAAAAAATCGCCTCTCAGAAAGAGTTTTTGTTTCTCCACCCGGCTTTCCCCGAGCTTGCCCAGGGAGCGCTTGAAATTATGTATGAGTTAGAAGAAATGCTCTGCAAAATAACGGGTATGGATGCGTTCTCCCTCATGCCGTCTGCCGGAGCTCACGGAGAATTCCTCGCACTGAAAATAGCAAAAAAGTTCTTCATAGATAAAAAAGAGTATCAGAGAAAATATGTCCTCATACCAGATTCTGCTCACGGAACAAATCCAGCATCTGCGTCAATGTGCAAATTCCAAACCAGAGAGATAAAAAGCGACCCGAGAGGAAACATAGATATAGATGACCTCAAAAGAAAAGTCGGAGACGACATAGTGGCTCTGATGATAACTTATCCGAACACACTCGGACTCGCCGATGAAAACATAGAAGAAGTAATAAAAATAATCCACGACGCAGGTGGTCTTGTATATTTAGACGGAGCAAACATGAACGCAATTTCGGGAATAGTAAGACCCGGAGATATGGGATTTGATTTCGTACATCTCAACCTGCACAAAACATTTTCCACTCCACACGGCGGAGGAGGTCCAGCAGCAGGACCACTTGGCGTCAAAAAAGAACTTGCAGAATACCTACCATACCCGAGAGTAAAAAAAGAAGACGGTAAATTCACTCTTGATTACTCAAACAGAGAAAAGTCAGTAGGAAAAATAGAGTCGTTTTACGGGAACTTCCCGGTTCTGCTCAGAGCGTGGGCATACATAAAAATGCTCGGAGAAGAAGGAATCAGAAAGAACTCACAAATAGCAGTCCTCAACGCAAACTACCTTATGAAAAAACTTTCTCAAAAGTATGACCTGCCGTTCAAGAGAAAATGTAAGCACGAGTTTGTACTGAGCGAAAAGGGATTAGGAGTGAGAACAGAAGACCTCGCAAAAGCACTCCAAGATGAAGGTTTCCACCCACCTACGATATACTTCCCTCTCATAGTAAAAGGAGCTATTATGATAGAGCCAACAGAAACAGAGACCAAAAAAACGCTTGACGATTTCGCGGAAAGCATGCTCAAACTCTTTGACCTATCAAATCAAAATCCAGAATACTTCGCAAAAGCACCATACAAACAGAAAGTCAAAAGAGTTGATATGGTAAAAGCGAACACCCAAATAATCCCCGCAGAAAGATGGGAGAGAAAAACAGACGAAAAAGAATAAAACTTTTGCTTTATTGATTTATTTTCTGTCAAGAACGTGTCTATCAAGAACAACACACAAAAATTTTCCTTCAAAAACCTTTTCATCAGTTCCTTTTTTGAACACCTCAACGAAAACCTCTTTTTTTGAACCGTCTTCTGATATAACCTGTGCACGGGCAAGAAGTGTATCTCCAAGAACAACCGGCTTTATGAACTTCACATCTGCTTTATATAAAACAACATATGGGTGATTTACAGCGAGCATAGCGGAGTAATCTGCAAGAGAAAAAGTAAATCCGCCATGAACAAGTCCCCTCTCATCAACAACCATCGTCTTTTTTGTCTTCAGTTCAACAGAAGAGGATTTCTCTGAAATACTTATTACTTTTCCACAGTATGACCTGCTTGCCAAAAGATGAGTCCTCTGATCAACCTTTCTTTTCCCCATAATAGTTCAAAATATCGGCGTTCCTGAAAGATTATCTAAATATCTTGAAAATTGCGAAAAGCATTACCAATTTTTAAAATTAAATTCAATTTTTTATTAAGGAGGTAAAAACCTATGATTTCACGCAGAAATCAAAAACTAATAGGTATAGGAACAGGAATAATATTATCGGCAGTTCTTGCATTATCTTCATGTGCAAGGAAACCCGAAAAAGAACTTCAGGACGCAAGGAACGCGTTGAAAGAAGTTGAAGACCTTGAGGCACCGAAATACACCCCCGATGAGTGGAACTCGCTTCAATCAAAGCTCAAAGATGCTGAAACCAAAATAGAGGAGAAAAAATACAAAGAAGCAAAGGAAATACTCCTTCAAATCATATCAGAAGCTCAGGCGCTGAAACCTAAAATAGGAGAGGCAAAGAAGAAAGCAGTGGAAGAAGCGGCAAAACAGCAGCAGGCACAAGAGGGAGCTACCGCTCCGGCAGGAGCTACCCAACCTCAACCGCCAGCTCAGTAATTATCTTTAAAAAAGCCCCCTTATCCTTTCGCGGTAAGGGGGCTATCTCTTCCACTTATTATTTATTATATTGAACTTTTCCTCGCAAAACTTCTCTTGAACCTCAAAAAAGCAACCCTTTGGACAGAATCTCTTATTCTCCCCTCGCTGACCCTTTTCTTTACATCTTTTGAAAACTTCTCAAAAACATCCGCAAGAAGATTGTAATCTGGCTTACATATCAAAATAGCATCGCACCCCGCTTCAAACGATAAAAGAGCAACATCACCAATAGAACCAAAACCTTTTAAAGCATCCATAGTCAGGTCATCTGTTATAACACAACCCCTGAAAAAACTTTTCAGCTCTGCAATACACCTTCTTGAAATAGTGCATGGAAGGGAATCTAAATTTTTCAAAACTATGTGAGCGGTCATAATTCCATATACATCATCAGAGACCATCTTGAAAGGTAATATATGTTTTTTTATCTCTTCCTCATCACAATATGAAACCGGAAGCTCCTTGTGGGAGTCCTGAAGAACAAGCCCGTGTCCCGGGAAGTGTTTAGCCACTGGAAGAACTCCACCAGATTTCATACCTTTTGCGAACGCCCTCGCTATTTTCCCAAGAGTTAGCGGATCAGAAGAAAAAGCTCTATCTCCTATCACAGAAAAGTTGTATCCGTATAAATCCACTACGGGAGCGAAATTAACATCAACGCCACAAGATGCAAGGAAAGAACCAAGTTTTTCTCCAAGCTCAAAAATATCTTCATCTGAAATCATTCCTTTTTCATACATCTCACCTATCTGTCTCGCCGGGGGGAGTTCAAAAGGTGTCTTTATTCTCATCACTCTGCCTCCCTCTTCATCTACACAGAAAAAAAAGTTATACCCAACCTTGCCCTTCAAAGAATACAAGAACTCTCGCAGTTCATCAACACTATCTGGTATGTTATACGAGAACAAAATAACCCCGGAGGGCTTAAATGTTTTCAAAAAGTCCACTGTCTCCTGATCTGCTTCTTTACCCTTTATGGCAACTATGAAAAAACCACCAAGCATAGAAAAAAGTATATAAAAATTCAATTTCAGCTTCCCTTTATCATAGAGAGAAACTCTTCTTCTGTTATGAGTTTTATCCCAAGTTTCTTTGCCTTTTCAAGCTTTGAAGTTGTTCCCCTATCGCCTAAATCTCCGACGACGAGAAAATTCACATGAGATGTTATTGTATCTAAAACTTTTCCGCCGTTTTCTATGACTAATTTTTTCGCTTCCTCTCTTGTCATACTCTTCAAAGTTCCTGTAAAGACAAATGTTTTTCCCGAAAGAGCACCCTTTTTTCTCTGCTCCGATTCCTCGTGATAATCTAAAACTTTCACTCCGGCTTGTAGCATTCTCTTGATTGATGCTATGTTCTTTTCGTCTCTCAGAAATTTTTCTACGCTTTGGGCTACCGCTGGTCCAAGTCCATAAATCGTCTCTATCTCTTTTGGATTTGCTGTCAAAAACTCGTCAAGTGTTCTGAACCTTTTTGCGAGAATCTTTGCAACAGATTCTCCAACATGCCTTATACCAAGAGCAAAAATGAACTTATCAAGAGGGATTTCCTTGCTTTTACTTATGTTGTCTATTATTTTTGAAGCGAGCTTATCTCCTATTCCCCAGAACTTCAAAAGGTCTATCTTCCTCAAAAAGAATATATCAGATATATCTTTTACTATTCCTTTGGTGACGAGTTGAGTTATTATGGCTTCGCCGAGACCTTCTATATCAAATGCGTTGCGAGACACAAAATGCTTTATCCTCTCAATAATCTGAGCTGGACACGACATATTCGGACATCTCAGGGCTACCTCGTCCTGAGGTTTATAAAGTTCTGAACCGCAAGAAGGACAATTTCTCGGCTCCTCTATCTCTATCTCAAATCCTTCTCTTCTTTCAGGAATAGATTTTACGATTTCCGGAATGACATCTCCCGACCTTTTGACCCAGACCCAATCTCCAATTCTTATATCTTTTCTTCTTATCTCGTCAAAATTGTGCAGAGTTGCCCGTGATACAAGAACACCGCTGATTCTCACCGGCTCCAAAATCGCAACAGGAGTCACTGTTCCTGTTCGTCCAACCTGAAACTCCACCCAAAGAACCCTTGTCGTCACCTCCTCGGCTGGGAATTTATATGCTATCGCCCACCTCGGACTTTTCGCTTTCTCTCCCAAAATCTCTCTCAACCTGAAATCATTCACCTTAACAACAACACCATCTGACTCAAAAGGATAATCCTTTCTTCTGCCATATATGTATCTTGCATGCTCTATAACTTCTTGAATGCCCTTTACAATCTTCCAATCGGGAACGACTTTGAAACCCCAGCTGAAAATCTTTTGAAGTAGCTCTTTCTGGTTTTTTATCTCCACTCCTTTTATCAATCCGCTTGCGTAAAAAACAGCGTCAAGTTTTCTCTTTGCGGTTTCAGAAGGGTCTATTTGCTTCAGAGAACCAGCAGCAGCATTCCTCGGATTAGCAAATGGCTTCTGCCCCGCTTTCAAAAGCTCCCTGTTCAAAATCTCAAAATCCTCCCTCCTCATAAATATCTCACCTCTTATCTCAAGAAGGAATGGAATATCATCTCCAAGAAGACGAAGCGGAATACTCTTTATGGTTCTGACATTCGGAGTCACATCCTCACCAACATAACCATCTCCCCTCGTCAGCGCTCTTTTTAAAACACCACCCTCATATATAAGCTCTATACTCACCCCATCTACTTTCGGCTCAACAGAATACTCTATCTCTAAATTTTCGTCCCCGAGAAATCTTTTCAACCTCTTTTCAAATTCAACCAGCTCCTCCTCAGAAAAAGCGTTATCTAACGAAAGCATAGGAATAGAATGAGGGAAAGTAGGAAAACCACCCTCAATCTTTCCTCCTACTCTCTGAGTCGGTGAATCAGGAGTTCTCAAAAACGGATATTTCTCCTCAAGCTCTCTTAACCTCAAAACAAGTTTATCGTACTCGGCATCTGATATTACAGGGTCAGCAAGGACATAGTATCTCCAATCATGATACTGTATCTCTTTTTTTAATCTCTCAATTTCCTCTTTGATTTTTTCAATTTCTTCTTGACTTAATTCTTTTGCTTCACCCATAAGATAGAAAAGATAATAAAAATTTTTATCACGGGCGAAACTATTTTGCGTTATGACGATTCTTTTAAAATTGCCAAAATATTAAATTGACACCTTATGAAGAATTTTTTGATACCAAAAAATTATCTTGCACACTTTCTTGTTTTTGCTATCAATTTTTTTCTCGCATTGCTCGTTTTTTCATGCTCAAAGAAAAAGAGTTTTGAATTTGCCCTGAAATTTGAAGATATAAAAGAAGAGTTTGAAGGAAAATTTGAGAAAGCAGATGAAACACTCCCGATAAAATTAGAAGACATATTTGAAAACTGTCTTATACCTCTTTTTCCTACTGACTCCACATACATATTATCAATACCGAAGAAAGATAAGGCACCTTTTACTTTTCACCTTGAAAAATTCGGATTTGATTTAGCCGAGTCGTTCTTCCTCTCTCATTTTTTAGAAGAATGTCAAGCCAACTCCTGCCAGCTCGCAAAAGATAAAACAAACTACGATGTAAAAGAAGAAAGAAAAAAATTACAAGAAGGATATGAAAAAAGCAAAATTGAAATAAACAGCCAGAGAGGTAATATAATAGCTGAGGTATTCTACCCACCTATACCAACTCAAGTTGCCTCAATAATCTCCATAGAATCAGCATCAGAAAAGAAAGTAAGCTTTAAATTCGCTTCGTCTATCACTCTTGGAAGCCTCTCCGCTAATATTGTAGAACTTGAAAGCGTGGTCATATACCAGCCCGAAGGAGAAGGAGAAAAAAAGCTCTCATGCTACTCAAAAACAAAAATAACAGGAGATACAAGAAATATGGAGATAAAGCTTGTAAAAGACAACAAAAAAAATTTTGTTCAAGGATATATAAAATATCAAAAGGACTGCCCGCAAAAACCATTTATATATCTCAGCTCAAAAGAAGAAATATTCGCATCAGAACCAGAAATCTACTGCGACTCATTTTTGCCCACATCTTCTCTTGAAACTCTCGCCCTGAAAATAAAAGAGAAAGCAGAAGAAGATAACGCATACCTTGACATACTTGAAAAAATATCTGATAAATTTCAGGTGATGCAGAACGAACTCAACTTCATAAAAATCTCAAACAACATAAACGAGATTTTTCGCAACCTATCAATAATAAGAATGCTCTTTGATGATGAATACTTTGACTCAATAACCCAGAAGATATATATCACACAAGAGATGCTCAAAAGAGCGAATTTCTCCATACATTCCAAAATCAAAATCCAACTTTCCGAAAATTTTTCAATAAATATAACCTATCCTGTAAATCACTCAACAATAATGTTTTTTGATTTGCTTTTTCGGCTTCTCACATCAGTGGTAGATTACATCTCATCTCTTGAAAGATATTTGCCAGAAAACACAAAAAATCTGATAGTTCAGAGAATAAGGGATGGGAATCTGACGAAGAAAGAGATGATGGAGATTTTGGTAAGCGCTCTTAACGCCAGCAGTTCGTTTTTGAGGACAAAAGACGAAGAAAAAAGAAAAAAGGCGCTTTACGAGCTGGAAAATGCCACAAGCAGAATCACCGACTTTATATACCAAGCCCAAAAAGAAAAAGTTGGATTGATAAAAGCAAAAGGCAACTCGGTCTTTATTGGAGATAAAATACTCATAAGCTCAGGAACTTCAAACTACCTTTTCAAAACACCTATCACAGAAATTTTTCACAACTTCGTAGAACACAAAGACCTGTACCCTTTCCTACTCCTCATACAAGATGTGATTTATGGATTGATGTCGGAAAAGAATAAAAACCCACTGATTTTAGACATAGCAGAAAAGATATACCAAAAATCATCTTACAATACTTTCAGAATAAACCTTGGAAAAATTATTCTTGCAGACCTCAGAGAAATTCTGCCAGCGTGGACAAAAGATGGATACTTCGCTATGGAATGGGAGTGCAAGATACCAAACTTCTCACCTCCGCTCACAGCAAAAAACTTCTTCCCAGAAAACATAACTTGTGAAGGAGAAATTGAAGATTCTCCACACTTTACAGAAAACTTTGAATTTTCAGAAAAGATTACAGATTCAATAACTCAAAACCCGTTTTTACCTCAACTTCAAAAAGATAATATCATCACAAGGTATCCCTACATAATTTTCAGAGAACCGAGTTTTTTCGGAGGATTAGAGCTGAATGTATCGGCTCTCCCAAACCCATATTTTTGCCAGAACGAAACCACAAAAAATTTTTTCTTTCTCCCGCAAGGAAAAGAAGGAATATGCTATCTTATATACACACTTTCTTTTTTGCTTTCAGAGTAATCAGAACCAGAACTTATCAACGAGTTTATCGGCAACAAACTCAAAGACCTTCTCTACCTTCTCATCAACCCTATATACTTGAATATCTCTTATTATGAATCCAGAAGAAGAGAGCAAGATGTCAGAATATTTCCCCTGTATTTTTGTCATCTTTGAGAATCTGTACATTTCTCCTATGTATCTTAAAGTGTCTGCTATTTTTTTGAGCTCGTAGATGTAAAAGCTTGTTCTATCTTCTTCATACGGTACTATATCGGCATAAAAAACCTTTGAATAATATCTTTTTTCAAGGTATGATTTTATTCCAGACCACATAAAACCGAAGACAAGAAATTTTCTTGCTCCTGCAAAAGTAAGCTGAGGTATGATAGCTGCTGAATTTTTTGAGTTATCTAAAATTACAACACAACCTGAACTATCAACTTCTTCTCCCACAACGCTGAGGAGTTCTTTATCAGATTTATAACTTATATTTTTTTTCTTTGCGATAGTTTTTGCTCTGCTCACAAGAGATGGAATAATATCTATTCCCGAGTACTCTAATGAGAATGATACAGAAACTCCGCTTGCCCAAGAAATACTCAACAGAATATCTTTATACTTTTCGGTATCTTTTCTGTAAAGTATTATCGGGGAGCAACCGACCTCTCTTTTTATGTATTGCAGAAGAGTCCAACCAAAATGTGAAAAATGCGGAAGAAAGAAAATATGGTTTTCCTGAGGATACGAAACAGGAACAGAGAAATCAATAAAAAAGTAATTTCGCTCAACATAAAAATCATCTTTTGCGAAGTTCAGAACAACTGAAAACGCCCTGCTCGGTGGGAAGAAATAAAAATAGTCAAAGTTTGTATCAAATGCTATATAAAAACTGTCAAAAAAATCAAATATGTAATCAAAAAAAATGTCAAAGGCAGAACTCTTACCTTCATCATAAGGGAAAAAGAAAATCGTCCTCCCCTCAACATCATCTCTACTATAATGTGATAACTCTTTCTCAATCATCAAGATGACATCTGATATTTCAAGAGGATAGAAAAAAGTCAAAAGGTTTGGAAATGATTCCTTGAGAACCTTTTCATCACGAAAAAAATCCTGCCCAAGATATTGTCTGAGCTCATCGTAATTTTCCATCGCAACCGCAAAATTCCCACTCTTCAAAGAATATATAATATCAAGGAGTTTCCTTTCGTACTGGTTGAAATCATCTGCAAAAGTAGAATATGAAAAAGAGAGAAGAAACAACAAAAAAAAGAAAAAAGAAAAAACCTTTTTCAACCTCGCCATATGCTTTTTCTCTTTGAAAGAAGTTCTGAAATAATATCTTCAATCCTGTGCCTGACTTCCTGAGAAATCTGATTCACAAGTATGTCATCTTCAGCCGCCTCTGGTGGATACTCTGTCACATCTATAATTTTTCCGAACTTTATATACCATTTTGAAGGGAAAGGAATAAAACCGAAAGGACCTAAAAGAAGCATATTCAGAACAATAGGGAAAGTAGGTAGATTAAAAAGTTTTCCGAGCGAGTCAATTTTAAATATGATAGGATATATTTCTTCTGCTCCAACAACACCAACAGGGAGAATCGGACTTCTTGTTCTTATAGCGAGTTTGACAAATCCTCCCCTGCCGAACCGCTGGAGCTTATACCTCATATAAAACGGTTTCACAATACCTTTGACACCTTCCGGAAAAACAATAACCGCCTCATCTCTCATCAGAAGTATCTGAGCGTTTTCTTGACAAGCCCTCACTCCCCCAACCCTGTTCATTATTGTCCCAGCAAAAGGTAGGTAATAGACAAAGTTTTCAGCAAGAGGTCTGACATCTCTGTGAGCAGGATGAACCTCTCTCATATAATACTTTATCATAGCACCATCAAAAGGCAAAGTTCCCGAGTGATTTGCGACAAGAAGAATCCTTCCTTTCGGGGGAATATTCTCACCACCTTCAACCTCTACTCTCCACCACTTCTCATAAAGGAATTTGAAAATTGGTTTTATAAAGTCCTCAAATTTTGGGTCATAGCCGAACTCATCTACGACATCTGAATAAATGAGCATCTGATAAGCCCTTATTATTTTTCCGAAGGAATTCATGTAAAGAGCTGAAAAAACTGGTCTTATCTTCTCTATGTATTTTCTGATTATTTGAGCTGCTTCTTCAAAAGAGAGTTCTTCTCTACCCGAAGCATCTTCTATTTCTTTGACTGCCTCTTGCAGAATTTTTCCGGCATCTTTGAAGAGGGAAGATATATTCTTTTTCTCAAAACTCGCTTTCTGAAAGCCCTCAACTATATCCTTTTTCTCCTGATGTTCTATTTCTGTTCTCATATCTATAATTTATTACGGAAGAAAAAATTTTGTTCTGTTTTTGCAGATAGAAAAAATAAAGAGAAAAATCAAATAATTAATTTTTGAGAGCAAATTTTCATATTATGCCTTTTTGTGTATCACACGATGGAGCAAAAATACACTATGAGATTACTGGAAACGGTGAAAAAGAGCTGTTTTTTATAATGGGGCTTGGTGTAGATAAAAGGGGCTGGCTCTTTCAGGTACCATACTTTTCAGAAAAATACAGGGTTTTTTTAGTAGATAACAGAGGGGTAGGAAAAAGCGATGTGCCAGAAGGATTCTTCTCAACAGAAGACATGGCAAAAGATATACTGTGCATTATGGATAAGGAAGGAGTTGAGAAAGCTTATTTTGTAGGTGCATCTATGGGAGGAATGATACTACAAAAACTCGGTGCAATAGCTCCCGAAAGAGTTGAAAAATTGGTCCTCGCCTGTACGCTTGCAAAACTTGATGAACACGAAAAAGAACTGATGAAAAAAGGTCTCAAATTCGTAAAAGACATAGACGTAGACAAAATAGACGAAAGCAACATAAAAGAATATATAAAACTCGTCATTGAGTCAGACGCAGAAAGAATATTCAGTTTCCTTTCAAAAAACATATTCTCTCCACAATTCCTTGAACAGAACAAAGAACTGATACTTGATTTTTTCAGAAATTATCTCAACGACGGATTTAAAGTCAAGGGATTTGCAAAACAACTATACGCTATTTTGAATCACGATTCAACAGAAGACCTTGAAAAAATAAAATCCAAAACACTGGTGATAACAGGAGATAAAGATAAGATGGTTCCGAAAGAAAAATCAATTTTCATCGCAAGGAGAATCAAAAATTCAATACTGAAAATAGTAGAAAATGGTTCACACGCATTTATGTTTGAGATGCCCGATGTCTTCAATAAAGAAGTTGATAAATTCCTATCTGAAAATTGAAACATATACCAACTCACGCTTTCCCGTTTTTATTTTTCCCATCAAAACCATTTCGGATTTTGCCGAATATAAGAGGCTTTATGTTTTGAAGTGCTTTTTTCAGCTTTTTCATCGCCCTGCTCTCTATCTGCCTCACTCTTTCACGAGTCATACTCATAAGCTCACTCACCTCATCAAGCGTCGCTTCCCTCCCGTTCAAAAATCCACACCTCAATTCAATAATCTTCCTCTCCTTCGGAGAAAGAGCAGTGTTTATCACCTCTCTTATCTTTTTTATTATATCGTATCTTTCAAGGGAATCAAAAACCTCATCTGAATAAATCCAATCCTGAGGTATGCAATCTACAACCTTTGTGTTATCATCATTATCCTGAGTATTCTCCTCAAACGGTATGGGTTCTTTCACAAGTTTCATAACAACCTCAACTTTTTCTGGGTCAACCTTCAAAATCTTCGCTATCTCAAAAGTAGATGGGTCTCTTCCGTTCTCCTGAAAAAAATTTCTCATGACTTTGTTTATTTTGTTGAGAAGCTCAACAATGTGCCCCGGCATTCTGACATAATGTATGCTATCGTTCATAGTTCGCATTATCGCCTGTCTCAACCAGGGGACAGCATAAGTTGAAAATTTCGTTCCCCTCCGCCAGTCAAATTTCTCTATCGCCTTGGCAAGAACCATATTCCCCTCCTGAATAAACTCCATAAGGTCCATATTCTTCATATGATATCTTTTCGCAATAGTGACAGCAAGACGCAAATTAGATGAATAAATACGATTGGTTTCCTCTCTCATCTTAGCGCTTATATCATTCACCTTGTCAAGAACGCTCCTTATTTTTCTCAGTTCTTCGTTTTTCAAAACCATCTCAGGATTTTTGGACTTTGCTGAATTATACACCCGCTGAATATGCATCTTGATATGATGAATAAGCTCAAGAGTAATTCCTATACTTTCCCTGAGCTTAGCTATTTTATCAAAGTATTCTCTTGATTTTCTTGTATTACCTGCCTGGAGAAAGACATTTGAAATCTTGTAGTAATTCACCATCTTTGCTATCGTCATCTTTATCTTTGACGCTAATTCTTTCCTTCTTTTGAAGTTTGATTTTTTTTCAAGGTCTTCGTAATCTGCCTTTGTTATATCAAAAAACTCAGTAGGAAAAACAGCTGTCTCTATCATCTCATCTAAAATCCTCTCTATCTCCTTCCACGACTCATCTAAGGTCATCAGCTCACAAAATATCGTGAGAATATACTCCTCATTTTTCCTGAAAAGCTCTTTTTCCTCCTTGGCAGAAAGGAGGTCAGATTTTTTCAGGAAGAAAAAATAAGAGTTCAACATCTCCAACCTATCTTCTTTTGATTCAGAGTATCTTTCTCTTCTCGCCATAGCCCGATAACCTCCTCTGCTCAAGAATTCTTTTTCTGTATGTTCCTAACCACACATGCCAAAAAGCCCCGTTTATTTTCAAAATTTTCTTGTTCTGCGGGAACTTCTGCTCCTCACACCTTCAAGAACAGAGAGCTTTTTGAGAAGGAGAAGGTATTTCTGCTTTTTCGCAGGGTCTTCTGTTGCGGTCTTGCTGATAGCAGATAACTCCCTCCTTATTCCCTCTATCGCAACCCTTCTCAATATGCTTTCAAGAAGCTCCTCCCAACCGAATTCAGGATACTCCTTATCTTCAAGAAGTATGTCTATCATCAGCTTTTTAGATTGTTCATCAGCAAAAAGCAGTGCTAACTCCACACTTGAAGATGTAGATAAAAGCAAGTTCAGAACATCTTTCACTTCCTTGCTCGTTATGTAATCTATATAATCTTTTATGTATTTGAGCGACTCTTTCTTGTTGAGAGCAAACCTCAAAATTTCAAGCTCATACTCAGGTATATTTATATCTATTTTCCTCTTCAACGTGTATGGCTTCGTAAGGCGTTTTACATCTGCCTTGAAAGATGAGTAAGATAGCCCCACCCTTTCGCAGATTTCTTTTATATATATTTCCGCCTGAGTTTGAGATTCATGACTTATTATTGATATAAGCTCTTGAACTTTGAGGATGGACTTTGCGAGCTGGACCGAATCTTTTTGCTCTTTCGCAGGAAGTATCAAGCTCTCACTTGCATATATAATTCCATCCTTCACTTCAAGGTCAGAGATTGAACCACCTTTTGCGAGAAAAGAATCAGGGTCTTCACCATAAGGGAGGACACAAACTTTCGGAATGATTCCAGCTCTCAAAAAGGTTTCAAGGTTTTTCAAAATCGCCTTCTTTCCCGCATCATCTCCATCAAACATAAAAATCACATCGCCACAAATTCTTTTCAAAAATGCGATGTGAGATTGAGTTATAGCTGTTCCAAGACAACTTATTGCATATTTTACACCTGCCTGATGTAGAGCTATAACATCAAAGTATCCTTCAACGATAACACACCTCCCGTATAATCTCATCTCGTCTATGGCTTGAAGGATACCGAAAAAGCTCTCTCTTTTTTTGAAAACAGGACTTTCAGCAGAGTTTATATATTTCGGAGAGAGATTCTCGTCAAGAACTCTTCCTCCAAAAGCTATGACTTCTCCCTTTGAGTTAACTATTGGGAAGACAAGCTTTTTTCTGAAAATGAAGATAAGAGATTTATCAGCTTTTCTTATGCTTCCTGTCATGCAAAGAGTATCTGGGTCAAATCCTTCTTTGAGGAGTGTAGATGGTATAATGAAAGGGTCTTCGGGAGCAAAACCAAGAGAGAATATTCCCCACATATCTTCTTTTATTTTGCGTTGTTTGAGATACTCACGAGCATAACTTCCCTCTTTTGAGTTGAAAAATTTTCTGAGGAGGAAAAGTATATGAGCGTTGGCTTGAATAATTTTTCTTGTGCTCTCCCAGTTCTCTTTGGAAATGTCTGGTATGACAACGGGGTAGTATTTTTCTGCAAGGTAAGAGATAGCTTCCTGAAAAGAGATGTTTTTTACTCGTGAGATGAAGGAGATGACATTACCACCGACACCACAACCGAAGCAGTTGAAAACCTTTTTATCTTCTCTGACGCGCAGAGATGGTTTTGTGTCTGGATGGAAAGGACAGAGCCCATACCAATCTTTTCCCACTTTTTTGAGTGAGACATATTCAGATATAACTTCAACTATATCAACTCTTTCAAGGAGCTCTCTTACGATTTCTTTTTTTTCTTGGTAGCTCATATTTTTTGTTTAGGCGATAAGTTAGTAAAATTTTTTTCTCTTAAATTTACTTTTGGAGTTTTG
This sequence comes from bacterium HR19, assembly GCA_002898315.1. Taxonomy (GTDB): domain Bacteria; phylum Calescibacteriota; class Calescibacteriia; order Calescibacteriales; family Calescibacteriaceae; genus Calescibacterium. The sequence goes on from BEHV01000011.1 coordinate 60,486, forward strand.
CATTTGCACTTTTTCTCAAAAAAGGGAAGTTCAATTTCAATTTTCCAACACATGTTGAAAAGTAGCAAAACTAAAATTAACAACTTGAAGATAAATTTTCAACTTTTTTGAACAACTTTCCCCTTTGAAACCAAGAAGAAAATAATAGAAACCACAGCTTACTCATAACGAACAGAAGTTGCCGACCTTAAAATAGGTATATCCTTCGTGTGAAAAGAACAATACTCAATATACAAATCTATCCCCGAGCTATCGCTCTGACCAGATGACAAAACACCACGATTCAAAACCAACTTATAAGGAATATTCCTGCAATCAGAAGAAAAACTGGAAACAAAAGATGAAATCTGCTCCCTCATATCAGAAGGAAAATGAGCAAAAACCGCTTTCCTCTTACACCGTCTCTCCAAAATAAAAGTCCTCTCCAAAAATTCAAGGGTTTTGAGAAAAAGGAATCCCCCAAAAGAAGCCGCTATTCCGAGAACAAAGTACCCCGCACCTATAAGTATTCCGAGAGCTCCACAGAACCACACCAAAGACGCGGTCGTCAACCCTTCAACAAACTGTCCCCTTCTTATTATTGAACCCGCTCCCAAAAAACCAATCCCCGTTGCTATATTTGCAGAAATCCTTGTCGGGTCTCCCCCGAGAAATTTTGAAAGTTCAAAAGATAAAAAAGCAAAAAGAGAAGAGCCAACAGTCACAAATACCAGTGTTTTCAATCCAGCCGGCTTTGCGAGAAGTTCTCTTTCTACCCCAAGTATTCCACCAGCTACTGTGGCGGAAAAAAGGCATAAAAAGAACCTCAAAATCCATTCCAAACTCAATTTTATCTCAGGGAAAAATGCGGAAAAATCCATAAAAAATAAAAATTAATCAACCTGTCACAAGGATTCTCGTTTTGCGTTTTTCGTAAAGAGGTAGTAAAACACAGCCATTCTGACCGCAACCCCATTCCTGACCTGCTCAAATATAGCAGAAGAATCAGAATAAGCAACAGCTGGCTCTATCTCAATCCCAAGGTTCATCGGTCCAGGATGCATTATTATAACACTATCTTTTTTTCTTTTTTTTATCTCATCTAAAAATCTCTGGTTAAGTCCCCAGAACTCGTTATACTCCTCGTCTGATGGTATTATGAAATTTCCGTGTCTTTCTTTTTGCAGTCGCAGAGCCATTATGAAATCAGAAGAAAAAACCTCATCATCAAAAAAATTCTTGATTTTTACTCCGTAAAATTTTTCTATATCTTTTGGCAAAGTCGTGTGAGATGATATGACTATAACATTCAAGCCAACCTTTGAGAAGAGTTTTATTCCACTTCTTGCCACTCTGCTGTGCATTATATCTCCAACAATAGAAATAGTAGCCCCTTTGATTTCGCTCAGCTTCCTCAATCCTTTTTTGAGCATCATAGTGAGAAGGTCTAAAAGCGCCTGTGTTGGGTGTTCGTTCTTCCCATCTCCTCCGTTTATTGTTGGTATCTTCGCAATATCTGCTATAAGATGAGGGAATCCTTCCCCTTTATGTCTCACTACTATGAAATCTGCTCCGAGCGATTTTATTGTCTTTATAGTATCTACCAATGATTCACCTTTTTCTATTGATGAACCTTTATCAGAGAGGTTTATTGTGTCTGCTGAAAGCGTTTTCGCTGCAAGTTCAAAGGAAACCCTGGTGCGAGTTGAAGGTTCAAAAAACATAAGAAAAACAGTCCGACCACGCAAGGTAGGAACTTTTTTTATATCCCTTTGCAAAATCTCAAGCATTGAAAAAGATAAGTCAATTATGTTCTCAACATCGGAAAAACTTATGTCATCTATTGATAGAAGATGATGCATACCAAAAAACACTTTAATTCTCCTCGTTGCTATTTCAAAATTTCCATACAAAATGAAAAGCTAAACAAAAACTTGAAAATTCCGAAATAGATGATTAGATTATAAATTGTCTCTCCCTCTCAATATGGGGGAGGGGCAAGGAAGCCAAAAAATAAAAAGCAAGGAGGTAAAAGAAAATGGCAACACCAGTCAGAACAAACCCAGCAGGTATTGTAGCAGCAGAAGACCTAAGGCGTATCACCATTGAACTTGGAGGCACTATGAAACGCCTCCAA
>BEHV01000012.1 GCA_002898315.1 bacterium HR19
TTCAGACATGCTTAAAATAAAGTTATCAAGAGAGATGATACCGAAGATAGAAATACCAGTTGAGAAGACAACACTTTATAAGATTGGATTTGAAGAGGGAGAGAAGGTTGGGGAAGAGAAGGGAATACTCAAAGGTAAGAGGGAAGGAGTAAAGGAAGGATTGAAGGAAGCGATTTTACTTGATTTTGAGTTGAAGTTTGGGGATGGGCAGTTTAGAAAGAGCAAGTTAAATGAACTGAAAAAACTGCTTTCTAAAATAGATGATACAAAGAAGCTGAGGAAAATAAAGAAAGCCATTTTCTCAGCAGAAAACCCAGATGAATTCATAAAAAAAATAAAACAATTTCTGCAATAGCATTTCATTTGAAGTTCTCTATTATTTCTTTGAAGACATAGAAACTTTTGCGGGGAGTTCTTTTTCTTTCGGCTGATGAGTAATCCACTTCTATAAGTCCGAACCTTTTTGAGTATCCTGAATTCCATTCAAGGTTATCTATGAGCGCCCAGTAGAAGTATCCCAAAACTTCAATTTTTTCTTCAATTGCTTTTTTCACAAACTTTATGTGTTCTCTTATGAATTCTGGTCTTCTTTCATCTTTTGAGTCAGCTATACCATTTTCGGTGATAAGTATAGGGAGCTTGCTTTCTCTATATCTTTCATTGATTTTCTTTATCACTTCGTATATTCCTGGTGGGTAGATTTCAAGCATTCCTTCTGACATTCCGTACGGGCATTTTTCTGATGGAGAAAATGTTGGACAAGCTGGGAACTCAGGAAGGAATATAATTCCTTTTTCTGGGACAACTGGCAAATATTTTATCTTCATTCTGTTGTAATAGTTTATTCCTATTATATCTACTCTTTTTTTCAATGATGGGAAGAATTTTTCTTGACCTTGCAAGTTTTTGAGTTTTCCATCTACTATTGCATCAAGAATGAAAAACACCTGAACATCCCACGCTTTTTCTGTAGCTTTTTTATCTTCTTCGGTTTCTGAGGCGGGTTCAAAGTAAGGGATGTTATATATCAGTACCACTTCGGCTTTTTTTCCGTCAGAATCAGCGTCTTTTTTATCAAATTGTGCTATTGCGTCATATGATCTTGCGAGTGCCCATATTATGTTTTCTGTTGCTTTCTCAAAAGCGTCTGGGTCAAATGCGCCGGGAGGGAAAGCTCCCCCGCCTGCGAGTGCGCCGATTTTCCCGAGAAGATAGCCAGCAGTTGAAATTACAATCGGCTCGTTCATCGGACCCCAAAGGTCAACAATATCTCCGAACTTATGTGCTAAAAATGCGGAATACTTTGTAAATTCTATGACAGTATCTGTGGAGAGCCATCCTGCCGGTTTCCCAAAACAGAGTTTTGTGTTTTCTTTCTCTTTCAGTTCAAACCAATCCCGGCAAGCTATCGGGTCGTGTATCCATTTTGGTAAAGTGAAGTGGTTAAGTGTGAGAAGGATTTTTAATCCTTTACTTCTCGCATATTCTAATATTTCTCTGTACTTTCTGAGATTGTTCTCATCTGCTTTCTTTTCAAGTTCTCTTATAGTTTCGTCTGTTATTTTTATTTCTGCTGGATAGCCATCTTCGGTCCACACAACTTCAACTTTTATATCTGTTGTAGGTTCTGGGAAAATTCTTGACCACTCAATGCTGTATCTGAAGTAATTTGTTCCTAACTCTTTTGCTAAATCAATATCGGTTTTGTAGTTTTTCCAGAATGCGGGACCGTTTTCGGGTTTATCTTTTCCTACAAGCCCTTCTTTTTCGTTTTTCTCATCGTGCATCCATATCCACCAGTCAGAGTTTTCATCGGGCTGTACGCCCGGTCCCATATCTGCTTGGAAACCAGAGATAGCTGTACCCCATATCATCTTTGTTTTTTCTTCTTTGTTTTTTTCAGAACACTTTGATAAAATTGCGGTTGAGATGATGAGAAACAACGAGACGGCGATTTTTTTATTCTTTTTGCTGTTCATATAAATCAATTTTATTCAGTTTTGTTTTCGTTATTCATGTACATTTTTTATGTATATGTAGAAAAGTCCGTCTAGTGTTAAGGTTTCATCTACTTTATTTATTTTCTTGCAGAATTTTGATATAAGGTTTGAATATCCGCCTGTTGCTACTGAAAAGACATCTGATTTGAATTCGGAAGATATTTTTTCTATCATTCCATCTATCATAGATGCGTAGCCGAAGACAATTCCTGATTGTATGCTTTGTGTAGTACTTTTCCCTATTACGCTTTCTGGGTTTTTTACAAGTATTGCTGGAAGTTTTGCGGTCTTTTTGAAAAGAGATTCTACTGCGATGAATATTCCAGGGAATATCGCACCTCCAAGATACTCCCCTTTTGGACTTATGCAATCAAAAGTTATTGCCGTTCCGAAATCAACAACTACAAGGGGTTTTTTTGGTGTCATGCTTTTACCGTATTTTTCCCATACTCCTACTGCATTGGCTATTCTATCTGCTCCAACATCAGACGGAGGATTATATATGACAGCAATCCCGGTTTTTACTCCCGGTTCTAAAATTATCTCTTTTGCTTCTGGAAAGTACTTCCTGATAAGGTTTTCAAAAGTCCCCTGGAGCTGTGGAACAACAGAGGAAATACAGAACCCTTCAATCATCTCTGGGGTTATATTGAATCTTCCAAAGATGTTCAAGAGAATTACAGCATATTCGTCGTGAGTTCTTGACGGATTTGAAGAAAGCGAAAATGTAATTTTAAGCTCCCCTTTTTTTGTGTACATTCCTATTGATGTTGTGGTATTCCCTATATCAACTGTGCATATGAGTGAAGAATTTTTCTTCATCTTGAAAAAATTTAGTTTGGACTTCCCTATGTTTTGGTTTTTGCTTTTCTTTTTTGTGATTTTTCTTGACTTTTTGGTCTTAAAATAAATTTTCTATATGTTCAGAGTAAAGAAAGTTATAACCGGTCCCCTTCAGGAAAACTGCTACATTGTTTTTGATGATAAAAAGAGTGAATGTGTAGTTATAGACCCAGGAGATGAGGGAGAGAAAATAGAGAGAGAAATTTTATCTATATCTCGCAACGCGGTTTTAAGGTATATTCTGCTTACTCACTGTCATTTTGACCATATAGGAGCTCTGAGATATTTGAAAGAGAATTTGGGAGGGGAGATACTCATGCACAGAAACGAACTTGGGCTTCTTGAAAATGCAAATCTTGTTGCAAGTTACTTTGGTTTTCAGATAGATGAGCCACCTCTCCCAGATAGATTCATAGATGATGAAGAAGAGATATTACTCTGGGATAATGTTTTTGTGCGCACAATTTATGTCCCGGGACACTCTCCCGGAGGAATGGCGTTCTTATTTATCGTCCAGGAAAGAGAAAAAAAAGAGTATCATCTTTTCACAGGTGATATTTTGTTTGCTGGTTCTGTTGGCAGAACTGATCTTCCGGGGGGTAATTGGGATGCTCTTATAACGGGAATAAAAACGAAACTTCTCACGCTTCCGCCAGATACAATTGTTTATCCCGGTCACGGTCCAGAAACCACAATAGCGAGGGAGAAACTTACAAATCCTTTTCTGATATATTACTGATTTTTCTGATTTTCTTTCATCTGCTTCCAAAGACATCTTGATAAATTCGGAAAAAGGGATTATATTTTATTTGATGGACTCTAAAAACCCCATAATAAAGATAGTAAATCTCACAAAAAGGTTCGGGACTGTGGTAGCGTTAGAAGATATAAATTTTGAGATAGAAGAAGGAAAGATAACCGCTATTTTAGGTCCCTCTGGTTCAGGAAAAAGTGTTCTTGTTAAGTTAATTCTTGGTCTGATGCGTCCGACGAAGGGTGAAATAATATACAAGGGTAAAAATATCTTTTCTTTGAGTGAGGAGGAGCTTTATGAGGTGAGGAAGGATTTCAGTATGCTTTTACAAGATGGAGCTTTATTTGACTCAATGACGGTAGAAGAAAATCTTGTCTTCCCGCTCAAAATAAGGAAGGCAAAAAAAGAAGAAATAAAAGATAAGGTTGATTTTTATCTCAGGAGTGTTGGATTAGAAGGTTTTGAGAGGAGGTATCCGTCTCAGCTTTCGGGTGGGCAGAGGAGGAGAGTCGCATTGGCGAGAGCTTTGATAACAGAACCGCAGATAATAATTCTTGATGAACCTACTACTGGACTTGACCCTATAACAACAGAAAGTATAGAGAACTTGATATTGAGTATAAAAGAGAAAAATAAAGAAAAGACATTTATTCTTATAACTCATGATCCATTTTCTGCTTTCAAGCTTGCAGATAACATAGCAGTTCTTTTCTTTGGAAAGCTAATATACTATGGCTCTAAGGATGAGGTTGTGGAGAGAATGAATTCAGATAAGACCATCTTTCACATTTTCAAAAGGGCAAATCTCAAAATAGCTCAAACTTCAACATGATGCAAAAACCATAAAGTGAAAAAGAAAATTTTTCAGCATAAGCTATAAAAATTATTTTTCTTATGTTTGAGCTTGAAGAAAAGAATTTGGGAACTTCTGAAAAGAAAGAGAGGAAATACATAAACATAACAGCGGTAAGGATTATTCCATGCCTTGACATAAAAGACGGAAGAATTGTAAAAGGTGTAAGATTTACAGACCTTAAAGATGCGGGGAATCCATACGATGCATCAAAAGCGTATTTTTATGAGGGAGCAGATGAAATATGTATTCTTGATATATCGGCAAGTGAGGAAGGAAGGAGAGCTTCGGAAAAGATGATCTCAAAAATAGCAGAAAACATATTTGTACCTTTGACAGTGGGAGGTGGAGTGAGAACTCCAGATGATATGAGAAGATACCTTCTTGCTGGTGCTGATAAAGTTTCAATTAACACTGGTGCTGTTGAGAATCCACATCTTATACGAGAGTGTGCAAAGATATTTGGCAGTCAGTGCGTTGTTGTGGCGATAGATGCAAAAAAAGTAGGGAAAGGGTACAGAGTTTTTATCTATTCTGGTAAGAGAGATACTGGGCTTGATGTGGTGGATTGGGCGAAAAGAGCGGTTGAGCTTGGAGCTGGGGAGATACTTCTCACTTCAATAGATAAAGACGGGACAAAAGATGGTTATGATTTAGAGCTTATAAGTATTGTTTCTGAATCAGTACCTGTACCAATTATTGCTTCTGGTGGAGCCGGGAAAATTGAGCATTTTGAAGAAGCGGTAAGAGCAGGAGCTTCTGCTTGCCTTGCTGCATCTATATTCCACTTCGGCGAACTGAAAATATCTGAAATAAAAAATTTCCTGAAACAAAAAGGAATAAATGTCAGAATATAGAGGAAAGATAAAGAGAAATCTATCAAACCGAAATTTTGGGAAAAATCTAAAATCTCCGGAAGAAGACAAAAAAATAAAGTTTTATGAAGGTTATCGTTGTTCTTGGTCCGGGTGGAGTAGGAAAGACGACGATTTCTGCTGCGATTGCAGTAAAACTCAGCAAAAAGGCAAAAACTGCTCTGATAACAGTTGACCCTGCAAAAAGGTTAAAATCAGCTCTGTCAATAGACATTGATGAGATAAAAGAAGTGAGAAAAAATCTGTGGGCGACGCAGGTTGATAAGTTCAAAGAATTTTCTGATTTTGCTCAAAAATATGGTATATCTGAAATCTCAAAGACCAAACTTTTCAAGATCGCAGCAGATATGTTGCCATCAGAAGAATACGCGTCTTTCCTGAAAATAATAGAAATATGCGAGATGGGCTTTGATTATATTGTTGTTGATACGCCACCATCTTTGAAATTTATTTCCTTTGTTTCTGCCCCGGAGAAGATCTTATCTCTTTTTGAAACAGATGTGGTAAGGTATTTTTTAGAGATCGCAAGTAGAGCAGGTAAGAGATTTTCAGGTCCAATTGGTATAGCAGGAAGAATTCTTGGAGCGGACTTTGTGGTGGAATTTGCAAATTTCCTTGCAAATTTAAAAAGTATCTTTTCGCAGATGAGAGAGGTTTCAGAAAAAGCGCAGAAGATTTTGAAAGGAGAAAACACAGTTTTTATAGGAGTTGCTTCTCCATACGATAGAAAAATTGAAGAACTCCTTGAGATTATAAAGGAGGCAGAGAAGCTTGATATAAATATCACGCAGATAATTATAAATAGGTATCTTGATTTTTCAGATGACGGAATACCTATAAACTCTCCCGAAGGTGTTGTAAAACTTCATCAGGAGCTTGTTAATTTCTCGTCAAAGGCAAGAGAGCAGGTCAAAACTTTACAGCTCAAAGGATTCAAAGTTTTTTTAGTTGAGGAGCTTTTCAAAGATATAGTATCAATCCCCGTTTTAGAGGAGTTCTCAGAGAAGATTGAGTTCATTTGAGTTCAATGTGGAATAGAAAAGAACTTTTTTACCTTTGAAAATTTCTCTCATTTTTAGAAGAGCTGAAAGGGTTTTTGCAGTGTATGTTTTTTCTACCTTCATATATTTCCCAAAGAAGTTCATCGCTTCTGAACCATCATCTGTTGGGAATCCATATCCCCGCCCTAAAAATCCATCTAATATGGTAAAGTTCTTTCTGCTTTTTTCTACTGCTGCCTGAACATCTATGAAGTCAGAAATAAGTTTGCAAGAATCTTTTATGAGTTTGAGAGCTACGAATTTATTACAGAGAGATTTCTCAACAACTCTTACTCCTATTATTTTTGAATTTATTCCGAAGATAGAGAAGCCAAGAGAGAGTCCCGCTATTGTTCCTGTTGTCCCGGCAGGAAGGATAACATAATCAAACTCCGGAACCTTTCCTGAATCTATATCTTTTTTTATCTCATATGAAGCTATGACAAAGCCCAGGATAGATAGTGGAGAAGTTGAACCCATAGGCACGAAGTATCCTTGCTCTGAAAATGAGAGAGTTTTTGAAATAATGAACGCTAGTATAGGATTGCGAACTATTCTGTATCTTTTTGAGAGTTTGGTTATAATTTCTGTGTTTTCTCTCACATATCTATCTCCCCACTCGTAAAGATAGGTTGGAAAAAGAAAGGAGTAGAAGTCAAAAAGGTTTTTTCCGTATATTAAATTTGCAATGATGTGATGAGAGCCGGTGGGACCGAATATAAAAACTTTTTTCTTTCCACTTCTGATTATATCTTTGAAGATGAATTCTATCTTTCTTACTTTGTTCCCGCCATATACACCAATTTTATCGTCTCTCTTTATAAAAAAGTCAAGTTTGAGTTTGTGAGATATTTCTTCATGTAGTTCTATTTGAGAGTTGAGTGGGCAGAGCTTATATCTCATCTCATCAAGGTATTTTATCAGCATTACATCTTTGCTTTCTGATTTTTCCATAAGCATTAAGATAAAATTTAAAGGAAGTTAGGATGTAGGTGGATTTTTGGATATAGGAGGGTTTTTTGTTTTTATATGGATTGAGCTTCAAGGGCGTTTTTACCATTTACTATATCTATAAGTTCTTTTGTTATAGCTTCTTGTCTTGCTTTATTAACCTGCAAGTTGAGAATTTTTATCAATCTATCTGCATTTTGTGTTGCGAGGTCCATCGCCTTTATACGTGCAGCGTGTTCAGAAGTTATAGAAGATTGAAAACATGCGAAAAGTTTTGCTTTCAGCCACGAAAGTGAGAAAAATTCCAAAACCTTTTCAAGCGACGGCTCAAAAATTGTTTTTGGTCCCCAAGGGAGGCGAACCGAAACAGGAAAGACCTTCTCGGAAACTGGCACTTGTGTGCCAGGACTTTTGAAAAGCATATATATGCAGTATATATCTGATATTTTTCCGCTCTTTATCATTTCAGAGATTTCATCAAATATGGCTTCAAACTTCTCATAAGAAAAATCTCTCCAGAACTCTTCAAATTTCCTTTCTATATTGTATTTTCTGAGGAGTTTTGATATTTTTTTCCCGAAAGCCCATATTATGGAATTTTTCTCGTCAAAGTTTTGTTGGAATGTTCTGAAAATATTTGAGTTAAATGCACCACACAAACCTCTATCTGTTCCCAAAACAATGTAAAGCTTATATTTCTCTTCGCCTTCAGAAGAAAGGGTGAAGGTAGATTCATAGCTATTTTGTATCTCTGCGGGAGGGAGTGATGAAACGAGGAGTTTTTTTTCAAGGTCTTCAAGGAATTCTTTTGATGATAAGAAAATAGCTTGAGCTTTTCTTAATCTGACAGATGAGACCGCTTTCATCGCTTTTGTGACTTTTCTGATGTTTCTTATAGCTCTTATTCTTTTCCTTAAAAATTTCAGCCCTCCCTTTGCAGGCATGATAAATCAAAAAATAATAGAAGACGCAAAAGATGAAGGTAAAAACAGAAAATATTGAATGCTAATTCATTTTTGAAGAATTGATATTGAATCATCATTAAATTTAATGGTAGGATGAGTGGAGAAAAAATAAAATTATCTCACATAATGAAGTTTTTTATTTTTGTTGTGTTTTTCTATTCTCTTTTAAACTTTTGTAATGATGCTTCAACAGAGAAGAAAGAGGAGGTGAAGAAAATGGAGATAAAATCATCTGCTTTCAAAAACGGAGAAAGGATACCTAAAAAATACACCTGTGAAGGCGAGGACTTTTCTCCTCCGCTTGAGTGGTCCGGCGCTCCCGCTGGAACAAAAAGCTTCGTAATAATAGTTGATGACCCCGATGCTCCGATAGGAACATTTAACCACTGGGTAATATACGATATACCATCTTCTTATAGTTCTCTTAAAGAGAATTTACCAAAGACCCCGGAACTTCAAGATAAAATAAAACAGGGAACAAATGATTTCGGTAGAATCGGTTGGGGTGGTCCTTGTCCTCCAAAAGGACATGGAACTCACAGATATTTTTTCAAGTTAATGGCTTTATCTGTTGAGAGCTTGGGTTTGAAGCCGGGAGCGAGAAAGAGCGAAGTCATTAAAGCAGTTGAGGGTAAGGTGCTCGCGGAAGCCCAATTTTATGGAACATGCTCCAGGTAAAAAACAATAAAATAATTTGATGAGACGAATTTTGAGATGAAGAAAAACTCAAAAAACCACAGAGAGAACCTCAAAAAAACACTCTTGGAACTACTCAAAAAAGATGAGGACTTCAGATATGAAGTCATGGGGCTTTTGGGATATAAGGAGATAATTGATGAAATAAGACAGCTGAGAAGAGATTTCAACGAGTTCGTAAAACTATCAGAAGAAAGATGGAAAGAAAACGAAAAAAGGTGGGAGGAGAACAATAAAAAATGGGAGGAAAATCAGAGAGTTATCAGATGGCTTATGGTTGCCCTTCAAGAGTTAAAGTATGCAGTAGGTGTCGGTTTTGAATTCTACACCGCGTTTGTTATAAAATATATACTCAAACAAAAAGGAGTAGAAGCAGATGTGAGAACGCATGTGAATTTACCTGTTGATGGATACAAAGAAGTCGATGTTTTCTGCGACGAGCCGTTGATTGTTGCTGAAACAAGTTTGAGTTTGAGAAGCATTGAAGAAGCGGAGAAGAAGATAGAAAAGTTAGAGTTAGCAGCAGAATCGGCAGAGAAATTAACAGGGAAGAAGGTATTTATGAAGTTTTTCTCTGTGGAGTTTGCGACAAAAGAAGTGCTTGAATTTCTGCACAAAAAAGCCCAAGAAAAAAATATAGAACTCATCGTAGGAAGGTAAATTGATGTCTCTCCTTTGTTTGTTTGAGAGATATAACCAAGCTTAAAAATTTGCCTGCCTTCTTTTTAAAATTTTCTCTATGAAGGCAAAACTTTTTATCTTCTCTGTTTTCACTCTTTGTGCTATCGGAATGCTCTTTATCTTGAGTATAACATCAGTGAGAATGTATTCCAAAGACCCATATATTCTGTTCAAAAAACAGCTAATCTCTATTTTTTTGGGTTTCATGATTATGTTTCTCGTATCAAAACTTTCATTTGATGTAATGAAGAAGATTTCTCTGGTTATATTCATCGTAGCTTTTGCTCTTGTTTTATCAAGTTTATTTGTAGGAGAAGGTAAAGTTAAAAGGTGGATTCACCTGCCGGGATTTTCTATCCAACCCGTAGAGTTTTTCAAAATTGGAATAATACTCCTTTATTCAAATATCTTATCAAAGATAAAGAGGGAGGATATTGACTTTTATGCTTTTTTACTCTTTGCGGTATCATTTTTTGTTTTATCTATGCCTGTTCTTCTCCAGCCAGATTATGGAAATTTCCTTCTGATAATGCTGTTTTGTTTTTTCCTGCTATTTATAAAGGGAGTGAAGATGAAATACTTCTTTTTAACTTCTGCTCCTGTTTTAGCTTTGCTCTTCTTTTTCGCAGTAAGTTCAACTTACAGAATGAACAGAATATTAGCATTTTTGGACCCCTGGAAAGACCCTCAGGGTAAGGGCTTTCAGATAATTCAATCTATGGTAGCATATTCTTCTGGTGGATTAAGTGGTGTTGGTATAGGAGAAGGGACCCAGAAGCTTTTCTTCCTGCCAGAGGCACATAACGATTTTATAATATCTTCAATAGCTGAGGAAACGGGTATGGTGGGAATTCTTCTGATAATCTTGCTTTTATTTTTTGTCATCTTCATAGGATTCTCTTCTGCTATTTCTCTGAAAGATGAGTTTGCGAAGCTTGTTGTTGCTGGTTCAACATTTATTATCGGCATTGAAGCGGTGATGAATTTATATGTTTCTGTTGGACTTATGCCGGCAAAAGGTTTGCCGTTCCCGTTTGTAAGTTATGGGGGTTCTTCAATGATAAAATCTTTTGCTCTTGCTGGTATGATACTTTCAGGAATATCTCATGCGGAAGACGATAGATAAATTCTTTATGCTATGAAGGTTTTTCAAGGGCTTTTTGCACGAGGGGACTTACTATTTTCCCGCCGTGTGCTACTGCTGTATCTCTGATTATCTCATCTTCAAAGTTGAGAACTATTTTTCCATTTGCTATGATTAGTTTTAGAAAGTTCTCTATGTTTTTAGAATAGAGGAAAGATGCATCTTTCGGATATAAGCTTGCGGGGTTGACCATTCCTATTATTTTTACTCCATTGAAATCAACTATTTCACCGGGTTTTGTTAATTCGCAGTTTCCGCCCTTCTCTGCTGCGAGGTCAACTATGACTGAACCCGGTGCCATCTTTTCAACCATATCTTTTGTTATGAGAACCGGTGCTTTTTTCCCGGGAACCATGGCTGTTGATATGACAACGTCTGCTTCTGCTACGTGCTTTGTCATAAGCTCTCTCTGTTTCTTATAGAATTCTTCACCCATCGCTTTTGCATATCCACCTTCTGCTCTTGCTTCTTCTGATTCCAATCCGAGTTCAACAAACTTTGCTCCAACACTTTGAACTTGTTCTTTTGTCTCGGGTCTTATGTCATATCCTTCAACTATTGCTCCAAGTTTTTTAGAGAAAGCCATCGCCTGCAATCCTGCAACTCCTGCTCCTATTACGAAAACTTTTGCTGGTTTTACCGTTCCTGCTGCTGTCATGAGCATAGGAAATATTTTGCTGAGGTGTTTTGCTGCTTCTATTACAGCAGCGTATCCAGCTATTGATGCCATAGAAGATAGCGCATCCATGCTTTGGGCGCGCGAAATACGAGGAATGAGTTCAACAGAAAATGCTGTGACTTTCTTTTCTGCAAGTTTTTGAATGACTGATGGATAAGCAAGTGGTTCTAAAAAACCAATTATTATCTGTCCCTCTCTGAAAAGAGAGATGTCTTCCTTTTCAACCTCTTGGGATGCTCCAGGACCCCTTACATATATAAGTATATCTGCTTTTTCAATTACTTCTTTTCTTGAATCAGCAATTTCAACTCCTCTTTTTACGAACTCTTCATCTTCAATCATTGAAGGTTTTCCATATCCTTTCTCAATAATTACTTTTGCTCCCCTTTTTATGTATGATTCGGCGGTCTGTGGTGTTATACCAATTCTCCTTTCCCCAGGGAAAAGCTCCTTTACAGCTCCTATAATCATATTGAAGAATTTATATCAGCGGTGTAAGATTTTTCTTTTTGTTCAATTTTTTATCTTGTTGTCTGAAAGCAGAGAAAAAAATAAAATTCTCTATATGAGAAGGAATACAGACATTTTGGTTGCTCTCTCTATTTTTTCGGTTCTACTCATAGTTATATTACCTTTGCCTTCAATCATTCTTGATGTGCTCATAATAATAAGCTTTTCAGCGGGAGTTATGATTTTGTTCACTTCCCTTTACATCAGAGAACCAATAGAATTTTCAGCTTATCCTACCATACTGCTTCTGGTCACACTTTACAGGTTGTCTTTGAATGTTGCCACAACAAGAAGGATACTATCTCACGGACATGAATTTGTTAGCGGGGAGATACAGGGCAAAGTATCTTTTATCATAGAGTTTTTTGGAAATGTTGTGATGGGGGGAAATTTTGTGATAGGGTTGATAATTTTCATCGTTCTTACTGTGATAAATCTTGTTGTCATAACAAGGGGAGCTGGGAGGATTGCTGAGGTTGCGGCGAGGTTCACACTTGATTCACTTCCTGGAAAACAGCTTTCCGTAGATGCTGACCTGAATGCTGGATTGATAACCGTTGAAGAGGCGAAGGAAAGGAGGCAAAGATTGACAAGAGAGGCAGATTTCTATGGGGCTATGGATGGTGCTTCAAAATTTATAAGAGGAGAAGCAGTCGCTTCAATAATAATACTCTTTGTCAATATAATAGGTGGAGTGATAATAGGAACATTGCAGAAGGGATTAAGTATTCAAGATGCTCTTTCAACATTTACAAAGCTTACGGTTGGAGATGGGCTTGTAGCTCAGATTCCTGCTCTTATGGTATCAACATCTGCGGGCATAATAATTTCTCGTTCATCGGGTGAGATGGATTTCACAAGAGATATAACAAGACAGATGACCGCATATCCAAAGGCAATATTAGCTTCTGGAATAGTTATAGCTCTTTTAGGGCTTACATTCATGAACTGGGCTACTCCGCTATTTCTGATATTGGCGGGAAGTTTGCTCGCATACGCAATAAGAAACATAAGAAAAGAGGAAGAGAGCAGAAAATTTGAATCCGCCCTTGCGGAACAAAAAGCAGTTCAAGAAGCTAAATTGAAACCAGAAGAAGAAGAAAAACAAATAGAAGCAATACTCCAGCCAGATGTTATAGGATTAGAGATAGGATATGCCCTTATTCCTTATGTAGATGAATCACAAAACGGAGAAGTGATAAAAAGAATAAAAGGTTTGAGAAGAACTCTTGCAGAAGAGTTAGGAATAATCCTCCCACCCGTGCATGTGAGAGATAACCTTTCCTTAAAA
This sequence comes from bacterium HR19, assembly GCA_002898315.1. Lineage (GTDB taxonomy): Bacteria > Calescibacteriota > Calescibacteriia > Calescibacteriales > Calescibacteriaceae > Calescibacterium. The sequence goes on from BEHV01000012.1 coordinate 13,283, forward strand.
CCAAATGAGTACTCAATTTTGCTAAAAGGTATTGAGGTTATGCGAGGAGAAGTTATGCCGGGAAAATATCTCGTTGTAGGAACGGAAAAGCCAGATATAGAAGGTATCCCAGCAATAGACCCTATTTTTAATGTTGAAACGGTATGGATAGATGAAGACAAAAAGACAGAAGCTATTGCGAAAGGATACACAGTAGTTGATGTCCCTTCTGTGATAATAACTCACTTTTCAGAGGTGATAAGAAGAAACGCTTATGAAATTCTCACAAGACAAGATGCTCAAAAACTTCTTGATATAGCAAAGAAAAATTATCCCAAACTTGTGGAAGATGTCCTTTCCGTTGCTCCTCTATCAACTATACACAAGGTTCTTCAAAACCTTCTGAAAGAAGGAATATCTATAAAAGACCTGATTTCAATCCTTGAAGCGATAGGGGATTGGGGGAATAATGTAAAAGACCCAGATATGCTTACAGAATATGTCAGACAATCTCTCTGGCGGTACATCACAAAAGTGTATCAATCACAGAGCGGTGAGATAATAGCTATATCTATTGACCCTGCCACTGAGGAAAAGATACTTGAAGGAATAGAGGAAGCGCAAGGGGCGATAAAAATAAAGATACCGCCTCAATTTGTTCAAAAGTTCATAAGCTCAATTGCTGAGCTTGTGCCAAAATTCACCAAGTATAAAACGCAACCCATACTGATAACATCTCAGCAGATAAGAAGATTTGTGAAAAAAATCATAGAAAATTACTTCCCTATGATACCCGTGATTTCATTTCAGGAGATAGACCCAAAGGTTAAAATCAGAATACTTGGAGTTGTGAAAGTGCAGCTGTAAAACATACAAAGGTGATTTTGAATTAACCTTACAGTTCAAGGAAGTAGAAGGTGTAAGTATCATCTGGAGAAACGAGGTTGTATTTCAAACATTTTGATGAAATATCTGGTTCTTTCGGAACAGATATTGAAATTCTTTTTCCGAGCCTTTCCATTTTTGCCACTGCATTTCCCATGATCACATTCATAAACTCATTTACCGCATCTTTTCTTAGCTCTGGTGAATCAGGGATGCCATATTCTCTTACAAGTAGTTCGGGGAGTTTTTTAGGTGGAGAGAAAATGACTTTCATCTTGACATCTCCTGCTGTATCAACTTGCACATCGTAATCTCCTCTTTTTACATATTCCTCAAATGTGAAGTCCCCAAATTTAGTATTTATATCTACTGTACGAAGGAGGAATTTTTTTCCGAGGTCTACGACTATGTTTATGAAGTCCCTGTTTTTAACTCCTTCGGGGAGATAGACCATTTCTGTCATATATGCTCTTTGTTCGCTTTCAAATATTTTGAGTTCTCTCGCCAGCACTTCCTTTGTTATGAATCCTTTTTCAACCAGTATATCACCAAGGAGTTTATGTGAGCTTTTCTGGATTCTTATGAGTTGTTCAACTTGTTCGGGTGTGAGGTATCCGAGCCTCACTGCTGCTTCACCAAACCTGAGTTCTTCTCTTTTTTGAAGTTTTCTTATTTCTTCAACTTGTTCAGGAGTAAGATAACCTAATCTTATTGCGTGTTCTCCGAGTTTAAGATTAACTCTTTTTTGTTCTTCAAGTGCTTCAAAAAGTTGTTCAGGAGTTATTACTCCTCTTTCAATTAAGAATGCTCCGAAGAACTTTACACCCATTTTTTTCCCTCCTTACAGATTAAAAAATGTGGTTTTTATATGTTCTTCAAAATTTTTTCTATTTCTTTTTCATCAAATGGTTTTGATATTATCGCTTTTGCACCGTAGCGGAGCGCTTCCTCTGCTTTTTCAGCTGCTCCTCCTAAAGAAGAAATCATTACAACCTTTGCGTTTTTATCCATGCTCATTATAGCTCTCAAAGTTTGTAGCCCATCCATATTCGGCATAAGTATATCTAAAAATACAACATCAGGTGTGAGCTCTCTGTATAATTTTACTCCCTGCATTCCATCTTTACCGTGTCCTACGACTTCTGCTATTCCCGTCTTTTCAATGAGAGATTTGAGCTGTTCAAAAGTGAAGGTACTATCGTCTATTATCAGGACTCTCTTTTTCACTTCTGCCATAATTTTTAGCTTAATCAGAATTTAGTAATTTTTATCACTTTTTTCAATTTTTTTCTGAAATAAGAGCAGATAAAGTTTTTCCTTCTGCGTGTTTGAATTAATATATAAGTCAATGGATATTATTCTTGAAGCAAGAGGAATATCTTTGAGCTTTGGAGGAGTAAAAGCGCTGAACGATGTATCTTTCTATGTTCAAAAAGATGAGATTTTCGGGATAATCGGACCAAATGGCTCGGGAAAGACATCACTCTTTAACGTCATAACAGGAATATATAAACCAGATAAGGGAGAAGTTATATTTTCTCCCGATGGAAATCAAAAAATTAACATAACGAAATTTCCTTCGTGGAAAATTGCGAGATTGGGAATAGCAAGAACATTCCAGAACATAAAGCTTTTCGGATATATTTCAGTTCAAGAAAACATACTTCTTGGGAGAAATTTTCATTTCAGGTCAGGAACACTTGGAGTAATTTTTGGTCGCTACTCAAAAGATTATGAGCAAAACATAGATTTTGTGGAAGAACTTATAGATTTTTTAGACCTCAAAGCATATAGAAGAGCCATTGCAAGAGATATTCCTCTTGGAATAAGGAAAAAGGTTGAACTTGCAAGAGCTGTTGCCCAAAGACCTAAATTGCTCCTTCTTGATGAACCTACTGCGGGTCTGACATACGAAGAAAAATCAGAATTCCTTTACTACATCAGAGAAATAAATCAGAAGTTCGGAATAACAATTGTTATCATAGAGCATGATGTGAAAGTTATAAGCTCGGTTGCATCTCAGATTATGGCTCTTGACTTCGGATTAAAAATAGCAGAAGGGAAACCAGAAGATGTCCTCAAAAACCCAAAAGTTATATCCGCATATCTCGGAGCAGAATAATTAACCTGAAATTGATAAAAAAAACAAATAAAGAACAATATTTTGAATTTATCAAAAAATAAAATTCTCTGAATACTATGCGATTTATATGGGGTGGAGAATATACTTTATTATACTATCAATTTTAGCTTTTGCGGGAATAATAGCTTTCAGAGGAATAAAGCTCGGACTTGATTTGAAAGGTGGTTCCCATTTTGTCCTCAACGTGAGACAAGACCTTGCGGTGAAAAAATATGTAGAAAGAATTGCAGGAGAGATACTTTCAGAATACAAAAAAAAATATCAGGAACTGACAACTCATCCTGTTTTATTTGAGGATACAAATATTTATGTTTCCGCACCTACTGAATTTGTGGAAGAAATAAAAAAGAAGTTCCCCTCTTTTGATTACAGAGGAAATGAACTTCATGGTGAAACCGAATACCATATATTCACTCTTAAAGAATACGAAAAAAAGGAGATAGAAGAATTTGCTGTGAATCAAGCTCTGAGCGTGATAAGAGCAAGAGTTGATGAATTCGGAGTTGCAGAACCTCAAATATCAAAGTATGGGCAATCAAAAATCGTTGTTCAGCTTCCCGGGATTCAAGACCCATCGCAGGCGAAAAGAATAATAGGAAAGACCGCGCTTCTTGAGTTCAGATTAGTAGATGATGAAACCGATTTTTTCGCCAATATAGTCCCACCAGAAGGTATTTACAAAAACACAGAATTATCTACTGCAAAAAAAACTGTGTCTTATCTGTGGACATACGAGAAAGATGTAAATAAGTTGGAGGACTTTGTTAAAACTCTTACTCCTCCTGTTGGCAAAACCATTCTTTTAGGAAAAGGAGAGGGAGGAAAAATATGGAGAACATATGTTGTGGAATCAATCTCGGAGATAACAGGGGAATTCTTACGAGATGCTGTTGTAAGAATGAACTCAATAACAAACGAACCATACATACTTATAACTTTTAACTCAGAAGGAGCTAGTAGATTTGAAAGAATCACGGGTGAGAATGTGGGAAAGAGGTTAGCGATAATACTTGATGAAAAAGTTTTTTCAGCTCCTGTGATAAGAGAGAAGATATCAGGAGGAGTTGCAACAATAGAAGGCAGATTTACAATAGAGGAGGCAAGAGAACTTGCTTCTGTTCTCAGAGCAGGAGCTCTTCCCGCACCCGTAGAATTTGAAGAAGAAAGAACCGTAGGTCCTTCACTTGGGCAGGATTCTATAAAAAAAGGAATTTTCGCATCTTTAACAGGTGCTGGACTTGTTGGTGCTTTTATGCTCGGATACTACAGAATCTCCGGCTTCGTAGCTATGATAGGTGCATCAATAACAATACTCTTTACACTTGCTATACTCTCTCTTTTTTCAGCTACCTTGACGCTTCCTGGACTTGCTGGATTAGCTCTTACTGTGGGAATGACAGTTGATAACAACATAATAATTTTTGAGAGGGTGAGGGAGGAGATTTTGAGAAGAGGTGTTGTTAAACCTTCGGTTGAAGCTGGACATAAACTCGCGATGGCAACAATACTTGATGCAAATATAACTACGCTTATAGCTGCTCTTTTTATATTCCAGTTTGGAACGGGACCTGTAAGAGGATTTGCTCTTACTCTTTCCATAGGAATTCTCGGAGCGCTTTATGGTGCTGTTTTCTGCTCAAAAGCTATTTTAGACCTTCTGATTTCAAGAAAAATATTCAGCATATAGGGAGGAAGTAATATGTCAGAAAAAGATAAGTTGAAGAAAAAACTTTTCAAAGAAGCTGAAAGAGAGAAGAAAGAAAAATTTGACGAGGAGAAAATATCGGTTAAGAAAGAAAATCAGGAAAGTTTGACTCATACCAGGGAAGAAGTAATAGATGGAAAAGAAAAGAGCAATGTTGTCATTCAGCAGGAGCAATTTCAAAAGGCGAAGAAAACTCAAAAAGCTCAGACAAAAGATGTTCAGCAATTGAAAGAAGTTGTGAAACCAACTCCGAAAACTAAAATCCTCACTCCACCAAAATTCTTCTCCTTATTTCCATATGGAAAAGTTATAAATTTTATGAAGTTCAGAAAATGGGCGTATGCGCTATCTTCTGTCCTTACTCTCCTTTCTCTTTTCATTATATTTTCTGGAAGAGTTCCTCTATCTCCCGATTTCAGAGGCGGAGTGTCAGCAGAAGTAGAATACAGAGGAAATGAAAAAATTTCTGAAGGTGAATTAAGAACAATATTCCCAGAAGCAACTATTCAAAGATTAGGAGAAAAAGAGTTTCTTCTAAAACTCCCTCTTGATTTTGTGGAGAAGGCAAAGCAGGAAGGTAAGGATGCTGGAAGTGTTATAAAAGAAAGATTATCTCAGATTGGACAGTTTGAAACAAAAAGGGTTGAGTCAGTAGGTTCTCTTATAGGAGCAGAACTCAGAAAAAAAGGAGTTCTTGCGGTAATCTTCAGCTTGATAGGAATATCAATTTATATTCTTTTGAGATTTGAATGGAGGTTTGCAGTAGGTGCCTTTATATCTCTTTTTCACGACTCAATCATAACTCTTGGTATAGCTTCGGTTCTCGGTGTAGAGTTTTCTTTACCTACGCTTGCAGCAATACTTACCCTTATAGGATACTCAATAAATGACTCTATAATAATAGCAGATAGAATAAGAGAGAAGTTGAGGTTATCAAGGACTATATGGACAGAAGAGATGTTCAACAAAGCCATCAGCGAGACGCTTTCAAGAACAATAATAACGGTTCTTACTGTCATGCTCCCTACAATAACTATTATTTTGTTTGGAACAGGAGTTCTCAAAGACATAGGTATAGTTTTCCTCATAGGACTTATCTTCGGCACTTACTCATCAATATTTGTTGTTTCTGCAATAGCTCTTGATATACATAACCTCACGATGAAAAAGAGCTTCTCAAAATAAATTCAAATTCAGATTTCTATTTTTCTTCCGGAAAATATAGTTTTGAGATAACCTTCATATAAAAGCGGGGCTGTTTTAAAATTGTTAATCTGATTTGGTTTTACCCACCTGAAATCCACGTGTTCCCAATCTATCTTTATATTTTTCCTTGATTTGAGTATTACCCTGAAAGGAGTTATTTCCCATCTTATACCTAACTTTGTGTCTGAAAACTCAAAAGGAGATGACTTAAAAAGCATTTTTATATCTTCTTTTGTTATCCCTGTTTCTTCAAGCAGTTCTTTCAGAGCGGTTTGTTCTTCTGTCTCTCCTTCTTCAATATGACCTGACACAATGCCCCATTTTCCTCTGTAACTTCCAACTTTTCTGCTTCTTTTTAAGATAAGAATTTTACCGTTGTATTCAACGAAAGAAGATGCGACTTTCCTCGTCTGAAGTTCCCATCCGAGAATATGGTTTATTGCGAAGAAAAAAGAGTAAGAAGCAACTTCCCTCATTATTTCTTCTCTGCTTTTCCCACCGAAGAGATTTACGAAAGTGCTTTTTCCTTTTTTTGAAGCGACACAGATAAAAGATAGTCCAACAGGTTTCATTTCAGTTGAGCCGGTTGGACCGAGTATAGAGCTTTCAGCTACTACTAAATCTGCTCCCGAAAATTCAATAAACCTTTCAGAAAGAGATAAAACAGCTTTTTCTGATACAGCTCCATCAGATATGTCTCCTCCGAAAAATTCTTTCAGTGAATTTGAATAAGGTGTTATGCTTCCCACAAATATTGAAGATGCTCCTTTTATTCTTACTATTTGGTAAGAGATAAACCCCCCTGTGGAACACTCTATAAACCCCAACTTAACTGATTTTTCTTTTGCAATCTCAAAAAGTTTTTTTGAAAATTTTTCTGGCTCCGGTATGTGCGGAGAGAAAGGCAGATTTTTCAATCTGTTCTGTTCGTTCATGGAGTTTTGAAAGAATCTTTTCAATTTTCCACTTTAATTTTTATTTTCAAAATCATCGTTGCGTTTAAAACACAATTTCTGTCTTTTTTGATATATTTTTAATTGTATGAAGCAGACCATTGCAATGACAGGAGTGAAAGGTTTTTTAGGTTCTAATTTAGCGGTAAGATTGCAAAATATTCCAGATGTGAAGCTTGTAGTTATAGATAGGTTCAGACCAAGCTTTCTCAACGATGATGTATCTTTTTACAGAATAGACCTGACTGACCCAAAAGCAGATATGATGATATACGAAGCTCTGGAAAGAGAGAAAGCAGATACATTTTTACATCTTGCATTTTTTGAAGACCATGTTCCTTTTTCTTCGTCTTATGCGCATGAAGTTCAGGTGATAGGGACTTGGTATGTGCTTAATGCTTGCTCAAAGAAAAAAGTCAGGAAGTTCATACTTTCTTCTACGACAGAGGTTTACGGAGCAGACCCGATGAATCCGAACCTTATAGCCGAAGACGCAAAACCCAAGGTAAATCAGAACTACAGATATATGAGAGGTAGGTTGGAAGCAGAGGAGCTTACTTTGAAGTTTGCTAAAAAAAATCCAAACACGAAGGTCTTCATACTCAGAAAGTGTCCCATTCTGGGCGATAAAGTAAGAAACTTTATGACATGGTATCTTTCGGGAATAATTATATTTACTGTTTTAGGTTTTGACCCTATGATGCAGTTTATACATCAAGAAGATGTCCTTGATGCATACATGATGTTTTTGCTCGGAGATGAGATTCCGGGAGGTATATATAATGTTGTAGGCAGAGGAGCTCTGCCACTGTACTACATAGTCCGCCTTATGGGAAAAATAAACATACCAGTTATGTATTCTACCGCTTTTTCTATATTCTGGCTGATGAGAAACCTGCGATTGGCTCCATTCCCACCACAACACATAGATTATATCAGATTCACATTCGTTGCTGATGGGACAAAGCTGAAAGAAACCACAGGATTTATCCCACGATACTCAACAAAAGAGATAGTAGAAGAATTTGCCGGATATGTAAAACTCAAAAGAGCAAAGATAAAAGCTAAGTGATTTTCAGGAGTTTTTCAAATACTTCTTTCAGCTTTTCTGCTGGCAGATTTTTGTATCCAGAGAGCGTACAGCCACATATACCCCTTTGATTATTTATTCTCTCTGCATTTCTGTTCAATCTTTTCAAAACAGGATATATCAGGAATGAAAGGTAAGAAAAAGGACCGAGTTTTCTATTTTTCAGGAACTTGAAGACCGCATAATCTCCCCACCATATACCCTCCTCATCTATAAGGTAAAGCGCAAACGGAACTCGGTTTTCAGAAAAGAACTCTTCAAGAACATGGTAGACATCTTGAATGGGAACAGTAAAAACTCCGAACTTTGAAAGAAAAGAAGCAGTACTCCTGCAAAAGACACAATCTCTATCATATATCAGAATTTCTCTCCTCCGCTTCATATTAGAATATTTTTTCTGCGAGTAAATAAAATATATTTTAGTTAGCTTCAAAATTTATAGCGCTTTTGCTGGCTAAAACCCCATATATATACTATCCCCTTGTATGCAAACTTACCCTATGCTCCGCATCTTTCATGTGAATTAGTTCACTCCCATCTTATTTTGCCTTCTTTTTGAGCTATTTTTATATCTTTGATTTTCTCTCCGTTTATATAACATGAAAAAATCTTCGGACAGTTCAAGATAAACTCATCTCCATCTAAAATAAACTCCATCTCTTTTTTCCCATCGGAGTAGTAATGGTATTCTAATTTTCGCAGTATGCCTTTTACAAGTTCTGGATAGGGTCTTATTACTGGAAGAAAATTTGTCAGCGGGTTCAGGAAATCATCTACTATACCGAGAGAATATTTGCTTGCTTTATCATAAGCCCATATTGCGGACCCAATAAAGTTTGAATCAAAAAGATTTATGTGCTTCATAATCTTCTCATACACTTTTTCATCTTTCCATGAACTCCCGTATTCTCCGATTATCATAGGGACATCATATTTCAGAGAGTGTTCAAGATGCATCAGAAAAACTTCTTCCGATCCTTTGTTTATGCCTAAAACTCCTCTTAACTCATCAGGAAGTGGATATATATGTGGAGCATACACCAAATTTTCTCCTTCTGGCTTCACAATATAGAAGTTCCATCCGAAATCAGATAGAGGATGAGTTTCATAAAAAATAAGCTTCTTTGAGAATTTTCTTATTTCATCTATGGCTTTTTTGTAGAACTCACGAAGGATTTCATTCTCCCATTTTTCTGTGTTGAGAAAACTTGAGCCGGGCCATGGTTCGTTCATTATATCAAATCCTACGACATTTTCATACTGCTCAAATTCTCTTGCTAAAAATCCGAGCATTTTTATGTATGATGTTTGAACTCCATTTTTATCTTGCCAGAAAGAATCAAATTGACACATCAGTGCAGGTGATATGTAGTTCAGCATCCACGGTTTAATGTCTTGAAATTCCGGGCAAGTTTGATCTCTTGCCCATTCGGGCGGACCATCTCCTTCATCTGAATCGGTTGCTTGAAAACCAAAAATGTCCTGATGACTATCTATGAGAACATAAATCTCATATTTTTTTGCTATTTCAATAATTTCTTTCAGAGAATTTATGTAATCTCTGTTGTACCTTTCTCTTTGTGGTTCAACTGCTGACCAGAAGATAGTGAGGCGAATGAAGTTCAATCCCCATTTTTCTCTCAGAATTTTTATTTCATTTTCTCTGACCCATGGGATGATAGTTCTTTTTGCTGTGTGAGATAAATTTACTCCTCTCAAAAGTATTTTGTAATCTCCCTTGCATATAAATCTTCCGCACTGGTAGAAATTCTCTTTTTGGTTTCTCTCTTGAAAATTACATCCTTCTGGAAAATAAAAAGAGAAAAGCAATAGAAAGAAGCAATATACCTTTTTATCAGTCCTAACATAAAGCTCCATCTCAAATTTTTTTAGAATTTTCTCAAGAAATAAATCATTTCAAAAAATTTTTACTGTTTCCCGCAAGCTTTTTATTTGTTTCTTTTTGATGCTCTTATCTTGCTCTTTTTGGTTGTTCGGTTCCACAAGCTATGTTGAGATGACTTCTTTTTCCAATTTGAGAAAGCTTGATATTTTTCCATTTTTTCAATCCCTCAACCTCAGAAGAAAAACTCTATCTTCAAGCCTATACCTTTCTTTCAGAATAATCTTACCTGTTGCATCTTCAATCACTTCTAAATCAATCTCTGTTATGCTACTTGGAAACATAAAATCTTCAAAAGTGTTTATCTTACCATCTTTCATTATACCGCTCGGGAAAAGTTTCTTTGAAAACAAACGATTATCTGTTTTCACTTTGACCGTAATTGAACTTCTTTCAGCAGGAAATTTGAAGGAGTTTTTCATGTGTGGAAGATTTCCTTCAAAATCAAAATACTTTGAAGGAGATGAGAGGTAATCAATGTCAAGAATAAAAACCTTCCCGGAGAAAACTTTAAAATCAAGAAAGTTGAGTGGTAAAATGAGAAGAATAAACAAAGCTGCGAGCAAAGGGGCGAGGAAAACATTCTTTTTCCTTTTTGTTTGTTCCAAAAGATGTGTCTCATTTCTTATAACCGGGCGCCTTTTCCCCTCCGCTCTTTTTTCAGTCCAATCGTACCCCAACCTGAAATAACACAAAGAACATCCTATGAGCTTTACCTTCTTTGTCTTATCATCTATCATCTTCGGATTAACTTCACCTATGCACTGGACCAGAATATCTGCTTTCTCATCTGAACCAGAAAGAACACATTTTATCGTAATTTCATCTTTTTCTGATTTATATGAATAAAAAGGGAAGATAACGGCAGATGACTCACAAGAGCCAAAACATATACCGCAACCTACACAATCTGATTGGATTACCCGCGCTTTTCTCTTCCCATGAAGGTTCAAAATTTCTATTGCATTGTAAGGACAATCCATAAAGCACTGCATACATCCGTTGCATTTTTCAAGGTCTATAACCGCTTTGTTCCTGAACTTAAATAAAAAAGGTAGAGTTAAAGTGATGGCAAACACAAAAAGAAAAAGGAAAGCCGAAATTTTTCCATATCGCACAAAAACAAGATAAGGAAATGAATAAAGAAAATCAGGAGTTATTTTATCAGGGAAAATAATTTCTCTCGCATCGTTGCCAAGCAGTGGCTGAAAGAGCAAAGATACAAGAAAAAGCAAAAGCAAAGCAGCAGAAGAAAGCATAAAGTTTGGAAGTAAAACCGGCTTTTTGAGCTTCATAACGTGCAATCCCAGAAAAGCGAGAAAAACCAGAGAGAGAAAAACATGGAAAATAAGACATATTCTGAAAATTCCAGAAAGCATTCTAATGTCAGAGATGAAAAAAGTTCTTTCCAGATTATCTGAAAATCCAACTGATGTGAGAAATTTCACAAGTCCTATTCCAATAACCTTGGCTGAGTCATCCCATACCAGGAGAAAACCTGTCATCCCTTCAATGATGATAAGTAAAACAAGAAGAAAGCCGAAAATATAAGTTTTCTTCTGCCTGAATTTTCCCGAGAAAAACGTTTCAAGGAAATGAAGTACAGAGAAAATCAAGAGCGCATCAGAAGAATATCTGTGAATAGCACGAGTGAAATTCCAGAATTTGCTCTGAGAGATAAACTTTACCGATCCATAAGATTTATCGGGAGAGACATCGTAAGCAAAAAGAAGGGGTATTCCAGACAATGCGCATACGATAAAAGATAAAATCGCAAGAGCACCAAAGTTCCTGAAAATATTCAGATTCCTCGGCAGAAAAGAAGAGATATATAAAACAAATCTCCAGAACCTGCTGGTGTAAAATTTATTTTTTTGACTATCCATAGCGTCAGAAGAGAAATTTTCTGAAAATGAGTACGAAAGTTATGATGAAAGCGAAAAAACCTGCGGTGTGATATACTATTCGCATATCAAACTCATATCTTCCAGTTATTGGATTGAAGCGATAGCAGAAAGATATAAGCTTTGAGAATATGCCGAAAACCTCTCCCTTCCCCGCTCTTTCAATTGCTATTTTCAAACTTTTCTCGTCAATTTTATCTGCTCCGTTGAGGAAGCTTGATATTTTTCCGTCAGGAGTTATGATATAAAATACATTTGGATGTGCTATATCATCATCTGAAAATTCTATGTTAAAATCAAGTGAGGAAAGCAGCTTTTGAATGTCTTCTTTTTTTGCGGAGACAACATTCCAGTTTGAACCATCTATATCCCACCTTTGAGCAAAACCTTCAAGGTCTTCAACAGTATCTCTGTGGTCAAAAGAAAAAGAAATTATTTTATACTTTTCTCCGAGACCACCTATTTTTTTCACCGCCTCTTTTATGTTGAAGGTTATTATTGAGCAGAATTTCGGGCAACTCGTGTATATAGGAGATAGAATGAGAACTTTTCCCTCTGAAAAATCCATAATTTTGAATTCCCTCCCTTTGAAATCAAAAACATATATGTCAGATATACTTTTGCCTATTACATCGGGTTTCGGAGGGGAGAGTAAAGACAAAACTATAAGGACAACAATCATATTCAAAAATTTAGTTTTTCAGCCCCCTTCCGCGCAAAAATGTAAATCTTTCGTTATCGCACACTTTATTTCACGTACCATGTAGCAGAGAGCCACTTCCAGTTGAGGAAAAAATAAGTCATGAACCATACGAAAAAGATAAAGATTAAAGTTAGTGTTCCGGGACACAATATAGAAGAGTGAGAAGGATTTTTCTTTTCTTCTTGAGGAGGGAGAACGATGGGAATCTGCATATCTTCTGGTCCCTTCAGCTTAGGACCGAAAAACACAGATAGAACAACTATGAGTATCCAGAGAAGTGCTCCGAGAACCGCCGATACTCCACCTATCACAAAGAGTGTCCAGAAGAACCACATAGCCGGGTTGAACTCGTGTTTGAAAGGTGCGTTTGAAAATAAAATATCGTAGTGTCTCCTCGGAACTCCAAGGTATCCCAGAGCGAGCATAGATATTGCAAGAATTGCTATACCAAGTCCAAATAGCCATGGCTGAACCTTAGCAAGAGAATAAAGAACAATCTTTCTCCTGAAAATAAGTGGTATGAGGTAATATGTCGCTCCCATGAAGGCGAGTGTTGTTCCTATGACCACAGTTCCTTTGAAGTGCCCCGGCACAGCGAGGGTGTTGTGATGGATTATATTTGTTTGTTCTTTTCCTATCATAACTCCTGTCACTCCGCCGATGAACCCGAAACCAACAAGAGATATGAACATAGCAGAAAAAGCTGGATTTCCCCATGGCGCTTTTGCGAGCCAAGCAAAAATCCCTCTATACCCTCTTTTTCTCTGTGCTAACTCAACACTTGCCGGAATAGCATAAGCGTGAATCATAGACCCTAAGACAGCAAGATACATAGCATAAGATGTGTTGAAGACCTTCCATGCCGGAGAGACGGCAGGGTCAACAAGGAGATGATGAGCAGACGCCAGATTTATAAAAAATATGTACAGCAGGAAGGCGAGGCGTGATATTTTCTCGCTTGGAGTTATTCCCCCAACAGAAAGATATGATATAAGATACCATGCAGATATCATTGCTGCAAGGTTTATCTGCTGAGCAGGATGCCCAACTCCCCAAAATATTATTCTGTAATTTTCAGGGTCAACTTTATCTATAATACCGAGCGACCAGAGAAAAGTGGGGATAAAAATTATTGCTCCAGAAACCAAGGTGACAACTGCTATTATTGCTGCTGTAAGAAGTCCAAATGTAAATAGCGGCAGAGATCTTTCCCATTTTCCCTCTCGTTTTGCGACGACCAGATTAGCAAAGAACAGTATAACTCCAAGAAGTGCTCCAATAGCAAAGAGAAGGACACCAAGATAGTAAAGCCAGTGAGCTTTAAGAGGAGGATAAGATGTAAAAAGGACATCTGCTTTTCCTTGTAAGATGGTGTAGTTTATCAGCAGTGCTCCGCCGAGCATAAGGAAGAATGCAAGCCAGCCCAATGGAGGAGAGGAAAATCTGGAGTTCAAAACAACCGTTGAACCGAAGTACAGTCCCGCGATTTCAAAAAATATTATCCAGAATAAAAGCGCATTCCAGCCGTGAAGAGTCAAAAACCTGTAATAAAGATGTGGTGGAAGAAGATGGATTGTTGGGTGCCGAGTCAGAACTAAAAAGAAAGCGGCAATTATCGCTACAAGAAAGAAGATAACAGCAAAAACAGCGTTAACTTTTATAAGTGCCTCCCCTCTTTTATCTACTTCAAAACCCGTTATATCACACTTTCTAAACATATTTATTCACCTCCTCCCCTTTTTATTCCGGGTTTATTTTCCCGGCTTGGTTGAAATATCCTTTTTCTGCAAAATCATTTTTCTCGGTTTTTATTTCGCCGAGGTATTTTTCGGGTGTTTCTCCCTCAGCTATAACTATTACTTTTCCTATCATAAGGTGGTGTCCTATTCCGCAGAACTCGTTGCAGATGATGGAATATTCTCCTTCTTTTGTTGGTTTGAATTTCAGCACATGGTCATAGCCAGGGATTACCTGAAAATTCATGTTCACAGGTTGAAGAGAAAATCCGTGTTGGAGGTCAAGAGAAGATATGTGGAATGTGTACCATTTATCTTTTTCGAGGACTAAAATAGGGCTCCACGACCACATTCTTGCAAGGAGTATAACATCTGATTCTGGCGGTGGCTTTACAACGGGGGTGCCATTTTTCTCACCTATTTTGTATTTTTCTACGAAGGAATTGTAGAGCTGGAAGAATTCCATTGGATTTACCTTGTAGGAGACGAAGGAAGTATTTTGTTTTCCGAAGATGTGCCATCCTATCATCCAGAAGAACATAAAGAGGCATGAGAGTAGAGCGATATATACCCAGGTTTTTTCGTCTTTTGATGGTTTTTCTTTGTCCCAGTTTTCAGGTGGTGGCAGGAGAGCCATTTTGGGTTCACCTCCCTTGTGTTAGGAAAATCTGTTTGATTTGTGCGGGGAGTTCAGAAACTTGTGATACTTCCATAATTCCCCAGATCACATAAAATATTATGTATACTGCGACTCCGAGGAACAGAAGGAGCATGGGGTCATCAAGTATTTCCCTCAATAAACTTCCTTTTTTGTTTTTTTCTTTTTCTTGCTCCATAATCTTTCACCTCCTTTTTTTCTCTATTTTTAGTTTATTCTCATCTCAAAAAGTTTTGTTCTTTTTTCAAAAATTTATTTTTTCATATTTTTATCTTTTTTTGATTAAATCATTTTTTTGGAAAGAAATATCTGCTTGGGAGGAAAAAGGGAGAGATTTGTTGAGATGTTTTTAAGATTTATTTTGAAGAATTTTGGGTTTTGAGTATTTCTATCAGAGAAATCTTAGTTTCTTCGGCTGATTTCGGGTTATCGTAATTTGATATGAACTCATATTTTTTGTTTTTGTATATGAATTTGAAATGGAGTTCATTTCGTTTGACTTTTGGTTCAGGGTTTTTGATTTCGCTGTAAGGTATAACTTCTTTTATTTCGCATTTCAATTTCTTTTTGCCAAGTATAAGCGATAAGGTGTTGAAATAATTCTCAACAGTTGGATTCCCAGATGCGGTATTGATTGCAGATTTTATCTCATCATCCATATTCTTCTGTGGTCTCTCTAAAATTTTCTCAAGCAGAGCGTTTAAAATCAAGTTGAGAGGAAGCAAATATGGTTTATCTGATGAAGGGGCAACAAAAATAGAAGGAGCATTAGGACGCGGGAGATGTGATACATGATTTGTTTTTATGTCAATTATATGGTTTTCGGTAAAAAGAAGGATATGCCTTATGTATCCGCCACCGAGTGTTTCCCATCCAAAGCTATACTTCCAGCTATCGAGCAAAAATTTTACTCTTTCATTCATGGGCTCCTGTGCTATGGGTAGCATATAGAGAACGAAAAATAAGGCAAAAATTTGGTTTATTAAATTCATCTTTCACTTTTATTTTTATCAGCGGAGGATTAATTTTCAAAATTGGCTGTATTTTTGCATTAATCTTTTCAGAGCTATTAGTAAAGCCGATTCTCTCAAAGATATTTTATATTTTTGAGAAATTTCCCAGACCTCGTCAAGGGCTTTGATCAGGTATTCCTCTAATTTTTGGAAGACCTCTTCTTTTTTCCATTTTCTATCTGATTTGTTCTGGAGCATTTCAAGGTATGAAGCAGTAACTCCGCCAGCATTTGCTAAAATATCTGGAACAACTATTATTCCCCTTTGATTTAAAATTTCATCTGCTTCTTCTGACACAGGGTTGTTTGCTAATTCTAAAATTATTTTTGCTTTTATTTTGTGGGAGTTTTCTTTGTTAATCACATTTTCCACAGCAGAGGGGATTAGGACATCAACTTCAAGTTCCAGAAGCTCCTCATTTGTTATTTTCTTGCAGGAAGTGTTTGAGGTTTCTTCGGAATAGTAAAAAGCGGTAACGGTTCCTTTTTCTTTTTTGTATTTCATCACAGTGTCTGGGTTGAAACCTTTTTCGCTATATATTGCTCCTTTGCTATCAGAAAGAGCAACAATTTTATATCTGTCTTTGTGTTGATATAGGAATTTTGCGATATTTTGGCCGGCATTGCCAAAGCCCTGTATTGCAACTTTCAATTGCCCATTGTTTAATTTCATTTTTTCTATTAGTTTATTCAGAATAATCTCTCCACCTTTCCCGGTTGCCTCTTCTCTTCCCTCAATTCCCCCATTCTCAACAGATTTTCCTGTGAAGGTTGCAAGTAAATTATTGATTCCCTGATTATTTTGACCTTTTGAAATATTTTTACTTATTTTGATGTACTCGTCTACCATCCAATCCATGATTTTTGAGTTGGTATTTATATCGGGGGCAGGAATATCTTTATCTGGTCCGATAAAATCGTAAATTTTTCTGACGTACTCTCTTGAAATTCTTTCTAATTCTGATTCAGATAGATTTTCGGGGTCTATTTTTATTCCGCCTTTGGCTCCTCCAAGCGGCAGTCCAACTAAAGAACATTTGAGGGTCATGATTAACGCCAATGTTTTTATTTCATCTTCGTCAACTTCTGTGTAGTATCTGATTCCACCTTTGTATGGTCCTAATATATTGTTGTATTGAACGCGGTATCCTTCAAAAATTTCTAATGTTTGATCATCTTTTTTTAAGGGGATAGAAACTTTGATTATTCTTTGAGGATGGCTTATTATCTTGAATAATTCTTTAACCTTTGTTTCATCTCCTTCAATTTCTGCGAGCGTGTTGCAAGCTTTTTTGATTCTGTTCAGTGTATTTTCATAGATATTCATTATTTTTTTTATCTTTATACACATCTGAAATTTTTCAAATTAGCAGGAAGTTTAGCATAGAACTACTTTTATGTTATCAAAATCTCTGGTGTATATCTCATTATCTTTTTTTGTGTATTTGATTTGAAGATTCTCAAGGTTTTGAATTACTTTTTCAAGATGCTCTTTTGATGGTAGTTTTATTTTGAAGTAAGACAGACCTTTTGTGTTTTCTTCTTTTGGTTTTGCTCCACTGCTATGCCAGATATTTGCCCCTATGTGATGGTGATAACCTCCGAAGGATAAAAATATCGCACCATACCATCTTAGTGTGATGTTTAAACCTAAAATCTCTGAGTAAAAGAGTTCTGCTTTTGAGAGGTTTGAGACGCGGAGATGTATATGCCCTATTTTTGTGTTATCGTTTATACGCTCAAATTTTTCCTGGTCCGCTAAGATAAGGAGCGATTCAATATCAAGCGGGAGGGTATCCATCAGAATTTTGCCATCTGAGTTAATCCACTCGCTTGCGGGTTTATCGCAATAAATTTCTATGTGGTTTCCTTCGGGGTCTTGAAGATAGACTGACTCGGTGGCGATATGGTTTGCGAAACCTTCAATCGGAGCTTCAACTTTCAGAAGATGCTTTAAAATTATTGCTAAATCTTTTCTTTCTGGGATGAGATATGCGACATGGTAAAGTCCGGGACCTTTTGGGTCATCTTCTTTTGCTTTTTCATCTCTGACGAGTTTCAAGAAAGGATTTTTACCTGCTCCGAGCGTGGCTCTATCTTTTGTTTTTTCAAAAACCTTGAAACCCAAGGTCTTCTCATAAAATTCGGTGAGTTTTTCAAGGTCATGGACTTTGAGCTCAATTTCTTCTATTATTGTTTCTTCTCTCATTGCGTTTTCTAAGTATTTTATGGTCTCTATTCTGACTATATTTATTTTAAGAAATAGGTAATTTGAACTTTGCAAAAATGAGATGGGGTTAAATTTGCAAACAACAGAATTTTCTATTTTACTTCAAGCTTTTTGATAGATTAATCGTTATTTTTTTACCTCTGATGAGTAGGAATATTCCTACAATTGCGGTTAAGATTAGCTGATTTAATATGCCTTCCGGTTCATAACCGGAGGAACACGAACAAGCCCTTTCTCTGCCATATCCTTCAAGTTTAATTCCAATTCCTCCAAAGTTTGTCAAAAACCTTATTGAACCTTCTTTTTTGCCTCCAGAAGTTGGCGAGAATGAAACCTTTACTATTCTTGAATCTCCAGGTGGCATAGTGAAAGGAGTTGTTGGAATCTCTGCCTTGAAATCTTTACTATCCAAGCTAATTTCATAAATTATAACAAACCAGTTCCCCGAATTACTCACCTTTAATGGAAATTCTTTTGTCTTTCCTACGATAACTGTTCCAAAATTTACTGTGGTAGGGTCAAAATAGAGAGAAGATGTGAGCCCTTCTCCTTGAAGTGAAACATAAGCCTCTCCATAAGAAGTTTTTATGATAGCTTTACCCGTATGTGCACCTTGTTTTATCGGTGAAAAACTTATGTTAATCGTTTCAGATTCCCCTTCATCAATGGTAATAGGTAAAGAGATTTCATCTGAGAATTTGAAACCCTCACCTTCAATACCCATCCCTGATACCTCTAATGGATAGGTTCCTGCGTTTACTATTGAAAAGCTCAAATTCTTCTGTGAGCCTGATACAACTTCTCCAAAGTCCAATATTGATGGATTTACGAGTAAGAATGGAGAAACCCCTTGTCCAGATAGTTTAACTTCACCTGAACCATAATTTGTTTTTACCGACACACTCCCTGTGGATAAACCAACTGCCTGGGGAGAAAATCCAACTTCCACTTTTGCTGATTCACCTGGGTTGAGCAAAAAAACATCTGTGGAACGCAGTTCAAAACCTGTTCCAGATATTTCTAACGATTCAATTTTTAGAACTCCTGAACCTTTATTCTTGATATAAAATTCTTCTGTTTTTCTTGTCCCAATCCTTACTTTATCAAAGTTTAAAATCTCTGGTTCTAACCCAAGTTCAGGGAATTCTCCTTGACCTGAAAGTGATACCAGAACAACCGCTATGTCGGTTCTTACTATTATGTTTCCTGATTTTTCACCCGGGGACTTAGGTTCAAAAGTTGCCTTTGCCTTTGTGTTTTCACCGGGGAGCAATTGAAATTTAGTCTGAGTTGTACTCACAGAAAAATCGGTTCCAGAAACTGCTATTTCAAGAATTGTAAGTTTAGATGTTCCTATATTTGAAATTTCAAATTCTAACTCTTTTGATTCTTGCCATCTAACACTCCCAAAATTTAGAGTTTGGGGTGAGACAGCAACTAACGGGAAAAGTCCATTTGCTTCTAATGAAACAAAGCCAGAACCAGCATTTGAGGATATAACTACTGTTCCTGCTTTGACTCCGGGACTCAGTGGGGAGAATCTAACAGTGAGTGTAGATGATTGTCCTGATCCCAATATAAGAGGTAAGCTTGGGGGGGAAACTATAGAGAAACCTTCGCCTGATATACTCAGATTTGAAATTTCCAAGTTTGATTCTCCTGTGTTCCTTATGTTGAGTGTCATATCTTTTGATGTTCCTCTCTCAACTCCGCCGAAGTCAATTTCACTTGGGGTAATGCTCAAAACCGGAGCAAATCCTTGACCTGAAAGCAAAACAGACTTGGAACCGCCGTTTGATACAATTATTAACTTGCCTGAAAGTGTTCCCCGAGATGTTGGCGAAAATCTTATAGATAGAGAAACTGATGATGCAGGATTTAGGAATATAGGTAAAGAAGGAGGATTTACCAAAGAAAAGCCGGTACCGGATATTAAAATTTCGTCCACCCGAAGTTGAGCTTCTCCGATATTACTTAAGCTAACCTGCATGTCGCGTGAGCTTCCAACATCAACTCCACCAAAGTCCAAACTTGTAGGACTTACCGATAGTAAAGGAGCTATGCCTCTACCCGAAAGTAAAACATTGGTATTTCCTCCATTTGTTTCTATTGCTATACTTCCCTCATAGTTCGTAAGTGAAGAGGGATAGAATCTGACAGCAATTTCTGCATAGGTTCCTGGACTGACATAGATTGGCAAACTCGGCGGATTGACAAAGCTAAAAGCTTCTCCTAAAATCAACAAGTTTGAAACTCTTAAAGTACCAGGTCCAGAGTTATTTATACGAAAAACTCTATCAGCATAAGTATTGACAGGAACATTGCCAAAAGTTATGGATGTAGGGGAAACTGAAAATGAAGGTATGGCAGTTCCATTCCCGTAAAGCGGAATATTTACTGAACCCCCATCTGATGAAATAAAAACATTTCCTGAGATTGACCCTATTACTTCAGGAGAAAATCTTATATAAATTGTCTGTGATTTCCCAGGTTCAATAGAAAAAGGTAGAGGTGGAACCCCTATGGTTCTGAACGGTCCTCCTGTTGGCAAAATGATTATATCTCTAACTACCATAAAAGCTTGACCTGTATTTTGAATGTCTATGGGAAGTTCTTTATATTCACCTACTCTCACATCTCCAAAATTTAAAGAAGTAGGAGAAACCGAGATCTGGGGTTGTACGAATGTGAATATCATAAGACCACCGAAGCGGTTTGCTGTGAACACTACTCCATCTACCACCATTATCTCGGTGGAGTCAGAAGAAGTAATGAAATAACTCATTCCCTTAGGGAAAGCAGGATTTGAAACATCTATTAAAGTTACGCCTCCTTGGAAATCTGCAACAAATGCTATCCCGCCTTTCACCCAGACATCGAAAGCGCTAGTTGTCTTAAATGTAGAAACTAATGAAGGGGAACCCGGATTTGTGACATCTATTATTCTTATACCTGCTCCTGCATCAGCAACATAAGCAGTATTCCCAGAAACGAAAACATCTATAGCATTTGATGTTGCAATACGAGTTACTGCAACGGGGTTTGAAGGGTTGGTAACATCTATTATCATCAGCCCCTGCCCCCCATCTGCAACATAAGCTGTGTTTCCCTGAACATAAACACCACGAGCAAATCCTGGGGTATCAATCCATCCTAAAGAGACAGGATTATTATAGTTGGATGCATCTATTATGAACAACCCCAAATTACCAGCAGCGAAAAAAGCCAAAGTAGCATCTTTCACGAATACATCCCATCCATCACCTCCGGTAGTCCAGGGCATAAAGAAAGAAACCTCGGTTGGAGAATTCGGATTTGTAACATCTAGTATTCTTAATCCTCCTTCTGCTCCTGATGCAGCATAAACTATTCTCGCTCCAGATGGATGGTCTACCACAACAAGTCCCCTTGTATCCCCAGGGGTATCATAGTATGTTATCTCATAAGGAAATGATAAGTCGGTTATGTTTATTATTCTTACTCCGCCACGCCAATCGCCTACAAAAGCTAAGTTCAGGTCCTTTCTCACATAAACTCCCCACGAATCGCCAGGAGCAAACCATATATCCATCATAGAAGGGGAGCACGGATTTGATATATCAAATGTTGCAAACCTTTGCCAATCCCAGACAAAATAAAGAATGTTTTGGTCCTCGGGAATAAATATTCCGTGTCCTTCAACTTGGGGTTCTGTTATTTCATTGCACATGACAGGATTTGAGATACCTGCCGAAAAATCTATAATGTGAACACCTCCTGATATATACTTTCCACCTGAATCCCACCTCATATATTCTGAATAGAAAACATAGTTCCCTTTAACAGCAAGGTATGTGTAATCGTCAGTTTGGTTAAAAGTTACTTGAACAGTTGTTATCAAATTTGGAAATGCTGGATTTGAGACATCTATAACTCGTAAATAAGCATAGATTCCCGAAGAATCTGCAACATACGCTGTTTGTCCTTGAACATAGACATCAAGATAATCAGGAGAAGGTGTTGCAAAACTTGTAATTTCTGTGGGATTTGTGGGGTCGGAAACATCTATTATACGTAGTCCGCCATTTCTATCTGCAACATACGCTATGTTATCTTTTACGAAGACATTCCAAGCAGAACCGGGGGTATCGAGCCATCCTAAAAACCTAGGTTGAAATGGATTAGAAAAATCTACAATATGGAGTCCCTGATTATCATCTGCTATGTAGGCTATGGTGCCTTTTATGAAAATTCCCCGAGCAGGCGCCGGTGTGATGTAAAAAGAAATTTCTCTTGGGTATTTTGGGTCTGATACATCAACAATTCTCAAACCAGAATCATCGCAAACCACAAGAGCTATAGAACCTGATGCTTTTACATCACGGCAGAACTTCGGCATACCGATAACTCCCAAAAATTTTATGTCATAGGGGTTTGAGACATCAAAAGTTCTGAGACCGAAACCAGAGGCAACATACGCTACTTTTCTCTGGGTATCAACATATGTTTTCCATCGCACCCATTCCGAGTTCGCTTCTCAAAAAGATTTTTCCACCTTTTGGAAGCTGTCCTGAAACGGTCGTTCCTTTCGGAAGGAGCCTAGATTTAATTCCTGTAGCTAACTTTCTAAATCCTATTTTTCCCTCCTCTTTTCCGCATAGGATTAGGGTCCCTGTTATTAAGGTTCCCGCTATTATTCCAAGCCATATTTTTTCTTTTATTATCCGGTTCATTCTCCTTTAAAATTTAATCATTTTTGTCTCACTTTTGTCATCCAAATTCCTTTCTGGACATATTACTATTCTTCATCGTGATGTTTATAATTTTTACCTCATAAAGCTGACACAAAGAAAGAATTATTGATGATTTTGATTTTTGAGCTGATAAAAATTGTTCTGATATTATGGAGATAGATGAAAAGATTTTCGGGGAAAAGATAGATGTTGAGCTTGAGAACTTCACAAGAGTGAAACACAAAAATCCGTACATACTTGGTATAATAAAAGACGGAGATAAGGAGCTGACAGTTTATATAGGAAAGAACGGATTGAAGATTTTTCCTTTTTCTTCTGAAAATTTTATAAAGTTGATTTTCGCCATAAGGGGAAGTGATAAGACCACAGGCATCTTTACAGACGGGAACCGAGAGGGTTTCTCGGTTGTTCTTGTTGAAAAGGGGAGAATAAAAAAAATATTTTTATGCAAGGTTAAGGGGACTTCAAACGAAAATGAAACTTCTGCGATTTTGTTCGCGGTAAAAAAATTTCCTCAATACAGAATTTTTTCTGACTCTCTTATTGCTATAAAAAGAGTTTCAAGGTTTATAGATAGGATAAGGATTGTTAAGGTAAGAGCTCATTCTGGGGTTCTGTGGAATGCGATTGCAGATACAATTTTGAAATACATAGATGAGATATGTCAAGATAAACACTGCGTTGAAATTTCGGGATGTTGAAAAAATAAAATCAAGAGCTGAAAATATTTAAAATTATAGGAATTATCTTTATGTTTTGAGAAGGTGTTGAGGGATGCTCATAGATAAAAAGATTGAAGAGATAAAGTGGAAGCTTACGGAGTTTTCGGAGCATGTTGTTGAGATGCTTTCAATGAGCATAAAAGGTCTTGTTGAAAGGAACAGAGAGTATCTTGATAAAGTCATAAAAGATTATGAGCCGAGATGTAATAATTTGGAGTTAGAAATAGATGAGATGTGCATAAGTTTTATAGCACAGTTTTCTCCAAGAGCAAAGCATTTGAGGACTATTTTTACGGCGCTGAAAATGAACAATGACCTTGAAAGAATGGGAGACCACATTGTAAATATCTCGCAAAGCGCTATATTTCTCATAGATAAGCCACCTGTAAAACCACTTATAGACCTTCCGAGAATGGCTGATGAGGTGAAAAAAATGCTTTCAGATAGCGTCAAGTCATTTATAGATGAAAATGCTGAACTCGCAAAGTCGGTCTGCGAAAGAGACGATGTTATAGATGGCTTGCGCGAGCAGATAGTAAGAGAACTTATAACTTATATGATCTCTGACCCATCAACAATAGAAAGATCTCTCCATCTTGTGAGAATTTCTGGGAACTTGGAAAGAATAGCAGACCTCTCAACAAATATATGTGAAGATGTAATTTTCATAGTCAAAGGGGAACTTATGAAACATCACAAGGTTGTGAAATTTTAAAAACTCAGGAAAGCAGGGAATCTTTAACATCTTTGCGTAAATCCGAATTATATTTTTTAACTGATGGAGGACGAAAAAAAGATTATAAGTTTGCTTTATGCCAACCCTATATTCTCAAAGCTCGGAATTGAAGACATGAAAAAAATTATGAATTTTCTTGAACTTGTAAGTTATAAAAAGGGCGATGTGATATTCAGGGAGGGCGATATTGGTGATTCAGTTTATTTCATAGTAAAAGGTTCTGTCGGGATATATAAGAAGAAAAATTTTTTTGGAATTTCAAGGGATGTAAAGTTATTTGAGCTGAGGTGTCCCGAAGCTTTGGGAGAGCTTTCAATTTTTGACAATTTTTTGAGGTCTGCCACTGCTGTTGCGGAGTCAGATTGCGAACTCCTCAAACTAACAAGGAACAGTTTTGTTGAAATGGAAAAATCAGACCATCGCGTAGCTTATCACATAACGAGGTCAATTCTTATGATTGTTGCGAAGCGTTTGAGGAAAACAACAGAAGAGCTTGTAAAATTTATGTGATTGAAAATTCAAAACTTCAAATATCCTATAAATCCTATTCCTTTTCCTTTTCTTATTCCTGAAAGAGCCCAGAACCCATAGAGGTTGAAAAGAAAATCAAGTTTCTGACTTATAGGTATGTTTCCCGTAAGTCCTACTTGTGGTTGGAGGACGAACATTTTTAGATCTTCAAAAAAGAACGAGGGGCGGACATCAACACCTAATTTTTTCAGCATAACCATAAATCCTATGTGTCCAATAATTTCTTTTTCGGAGTGTGGGAAAAGGTAATTTATTTTATGGTGAGAGCTTGTACTATTGTTATGGTTGCTGTGTGTCTCGTCAGATGAAAAAGAGCCGATGGAAAGATGAGCACCCAACAAAGAGTGTATGTGAATGTGGATTTTTGTATGTATGTGAAACTCCCCAGCAACGGCGGGCATCAAAGATAAGTGCCCACTTCCCGCTAAATCTTGCCCTGTTGGTAAAGTAGAACTCAAAATCAGTGTCAGAGCGTTATCTTCAAAAATTGGGGGAGTGGATTTCAAAGTAGCTATGATGTCTGAAAAGTAAAAGTTGCTTCCGAGCAATCCGAAAGGTACGACTCCCTGAATTGAGAATATGTTTTTGAAGAACGAAAACTCTGCAAAAGGTCCGACAAACAGAGAATATTTTTTACCAATATCAGATAATATATCTCTTTGAGCAAATATTGATACTACACCAATTGAGTTTTTCGCTATGTGTTCTGGACTTCCTTCTTCAATATGGTGAGAGATGAGGAATAAGAGTATGATGAAGTTTATCATTTTTCTTCTTTCTTAGAGAGTAATCTTTATTTTTTGTTTTGTGGTTTTTCAAGAATTTATGTGATGGATTGATTTTAATTTCTATGTAAGAAAGGTGATTGCTTCTTTCAGCACATCTATGAAGAAAAGAACTTCCTCTTCTGTGTTATAGATGTAAAAAGATACTCTGATGCTGTTTTCCATATTCAATCTTTGCATTAGGGGTTGTGCGCAGTGATGTCCGGCTCTGACTTCAATAGCGTATTTATCAAGAAAATCGGCTATGTCGTGGGGATGAACTCCCTCAACATTAAAAGATATAACTCCTATAAACCTATCCTCTTTCCCGTCTGGTCTGACATAGAGTTTGACTTTTGGAATTTTTGAGAGTTCTTCAAAGGCGAGCTTGAAAAGTTTTCTTTCGTGCTCTTCGCAGTGATCAATCAGCTTTTCAAGGAACTCAACCGCTTTTCCAAGTCCTATACCCCCTGAAATATTAGGAGTACCAGCTTCAAATTTCATGGGTAGCTCGTTCCACTCAGCTCCTTCTATCGTGACACGGGAGATCATATCTCCACCGTACATGAACGGCGGAATTTTTTCAAGGAGTTCTTCTTTGCCCCAGAGAAAGCCCGTTCCTGAAGGACCGAGCATCTTGTATCCCGAAGCGAAAAGGAAATCGCATCCCAATTTTTCCACATTTACTCTTTTGTGTGGCACAAGTTGCGCTCCATCTACGATAACAATTATTTCTGGGTTTATTCTCTTCACTTCTTTTATGATTTTTTCAAGGTTTGGGCAGTAGCCGGTGACATTTGAGGCGCCTGAGATTGTTATTATTTTTGTTCTTTCGTTTATGAGGTCAAAGATTTGCTCTTCTTTCAGTGTTCCATCGTCATTTATATCTACGAAGACAAGCTCTGCTTTTTTATATTTTGCTATGAACTGCCAGGGGACGATGTTTGAGTGGTGCTCCATTATTGTGGTTATGATTCTATCTTTTTCTTGAACGAGGTGTAGCCCGAGAGAGTAAGCAACGAGGTTTGATGCTTCTGTTGCGTTTTTGGTGAATATTATCTCTCTCCACGATTTTGCTCCTATGAATTCTGCGACTTTTTCGTGGGCATATATATATTTTTCTGTCGCTTCGTGAGAGAGTGTGTGAGGTGATCTATGGACATTAGATGAGTTTGTTTTGTAGTATTCTTCTACCGCATCTATTACGATTTTGGGTTTGAGCGATGTTGCAGCGCTATCAAGGTAGGTTACAGGGCGACCGTTTATCTTTCTCTGAAGTGCAGGGAACTCCTGACGAATGGCGTAAAAATCTATCATATTAGTTCTATCATTGAAAAGAGTTTTTTATCTATTCAATTATTATCATTATATTTCCGTTTTCATCTATTTCAACATCAAATTTTTTGATCGGGGCGGGAGCTGGTAAAGAGAGATTTTTACCTGTTTCAAGTTCAAATTCTGCTCCGTGCCACATGCATATCAATTTTCCTTCTTCAAGGTCGTAATTTTCAGAAATCGGCATGTGCTGGTGAGAGCATATATCTTCAAAAGCATAGACCTTCCCGTTTTGCTTTACGATAAGAATTGGCGTATCGTCTATTTCAAATCCCCTTGCTTCTCCGTCTCTTATATCGTTTATATTGCACACCCTTACCTTTTTCATGAAATCTTATGAATTTATGTATGAGAAAAGTCAAGGAATTTATTTTCTGTTTCTTTGTGTCAAAAGCTGATAGTAGTAGCCGAGAGAGTAGTAAGTATCCATAACAAGTTTCACGTAGGGAGTGAAAAATATGAGAAATGGGAGATACCTTCTTGGGAAGAACTTTTCGGGGGTTTTGTTTACCACATCAAAAAGGAGCTTTTCTGACCTAACTATATAAGAGATAGAAAAAATAGGAAGTGTGAGAGGTGGGAGAAGAGAGAAAGACATCACTAATTTTGGTATGATGAGTTCTCTTGGAAGGAGGGTTTTTATAGGGCTTTCATAGTATTTTTTCTTCAAAGTCGCAAGAGACCTACCCCTTCTGAAAAACCACTTTTTAATTTCTTCAACTGATTTTCTTGGTTCTGCGTAAGATATAGCGGTTTTTGAGTAGAGAAATTTTGTTTGTGGTTTTAGCATTTTTATTCGGAGTGAGAGGTCAGAGTCCTCAGCTCCGAAAATCAGGTTCTCATCAAACCCGCCTACATTTTCTATGATTTCTTTTTTTATAGCGAGGTTAGCGGTTGAGAAGGAATCAATAAAGTTTGAGCCGAGAGCGAAGTATTTTAGTCCGCCTGCTGGGAATCCAAGGACGCTCTGGGAAAGCGCAAGAACGTTTTGGAAGAATGTTTGAAAATCTCTTTCAGGTTTGAGTTCAGGGAGTACCGCTCCCATAACTGCGTCTGCTGAACCATCAAGTATGGGTTTTGAAATATTTTCAAGCCAGTTTTCTTCAAGGCGCATGCCGTCATCTATGAAAACTATTATGTTGTGTCTTGCGTTTTTAACTCCTATGTTTCTCTGAAAAGAGAAACCGCTCCGCCATACAACTATATGCTTTATGTTATCTTTTTCTCTTTTGATGTGATCTTCAGAGGTTTTCTCTTTTGTTGTTTTTTCTTCTGCGGAAACAATTATGTATTCCCATTTGCCTGAAAAGTTCTTGCAGTTTTCAAGAACATAGTGGAATGTTTTTTCAAGGTCTTTTTTTGAGTTTGAAATAGTTATTATGCTGACTGCTTTTTCTCTCATCTTATCTCAAAACTTCTTCATAAAAATTAATTACTTTTTCCCTGTGGTTTTCTATTGAGAACTCTTCTGATTTTTTGAGCGAATTTTCTGATAGTTTTTTTCTAAGTTCTTTGTCTTTTATGAGGGTGTTTATTGATAGTGAGAGTTCTTTTATGTTTTTGGGATTTACCACCAGTGCAGATTTCATGTTCTCTACTATTTCGCTTGCTCCTGAAAAACGAGATACAATCTGAGGGATACCGCAAGCCATAGCTTCAAGTACTACATTTCCAAAGGAATCAATCAGTGAGGGGAAGACAACCACATCGCTTATTGCGAGTATATCTTCAACTTTCATGTATCCTGGCAGAACGAGATGAGTCCTTTTGGCGTATTTTTCAAGTTTATCTTTCATAGGACCGTATCCTGCTATAAGCAGAGAGAAATTTGATGTATCTTTTAATCTTTCGCAGGCAAGAAGAAGTAAATCAAACCCTTTACCTTCTTCTAATCTCCCATAAGATGATATGACAATTTCTTTTAGAGAAAAAAATTTTTTTATTCTTTCTCTCGTTCCGTTTTCTATTTTTTCTTTTACTCTATCTCTTATTGAGAGGTCTATTCCGTTGTATATAACCTTGGTTTTTTTTCTGGGAAAGATTTTTAAGAGGTATCCGAATCTTTCTTTCAGGGTTTTGAATGAGTTTGCGATAATTCCGTCCGAGAGGAGAAACAAAAATGGGTCTGGGTAGTCCTTTTTTGATATTCTGACATGCCAGACGAGTTTGAATTTTGAATTCTTGGTATTCATCGCTTTGAGGAGTGAAAAGTACATCATAGCACGAGATCCGTTGACATGGATTATATCTGGTGAGAAGTTTTTGAGCATCTCTCGGAGTTCTCTGATAGATTTTATGAACTGTGAGAAGTTTTTAAGAGACGGCATGTTTGAGATGAATATTTTTTCTGCTCCTTTTTCTGAGAGTTCTTTTTTTATTTCTCCTTCTCCGGGAATGAAAACCGCAACACTAATTTTTTGTTTTGTAAGGAGGGATTTTATGAGTTCGGAAAAGTATATTTCTCCACCACCGACAACTCTACTGTGGTTGAAAGCAAGAAGAACTCTCATTACATATTTTATTTTATTATTTCTGTTCCTATTCCTTCGTCTGTGAATATTTCAAGTAAGATTGAGTGTTCAATGAATCCGCTTATGATATGGACTTTTCTGACACCGTTTTCTACTGATTTTAGCGCCATTCTGATTTTGGGTATCATCCCGCCAGATATAACTCCCTTTTTGATAAGTTCTTCCGCCTTTTCTTTTGATATTGATTTTATTATTTCTCCTTTTTCATCTTTTATTCCTTCTTCGTCTGTGAGTATTATGAGTTTTTCTGCTGATAAGGATATTGATAGTTCAGAGGCAACTTCATCTGCGTTTGTGTTCATGCTCTTCCCATCCTCATTCACAGTCACAGATGATATAACAGGTATAAATCCAGAAGATAAAATTTTTTCTATCATGTTGGTGTTTATTCGTTTTATTCTTCCAACTCTTCCTTCAACAGGTTCTGATATTATTGAGAAGCCATCTCTTCCTGACATTCCGAGGGCTTTTCCTCCCTTTTTACATATTGCTGAAACGATTTTGCCGTTCACTATACCATCAAGACCCATCTCTACAAACTCCATAATCTCATCGGTTGTTTTTCTTATGCCTTCTTTGAACTCTGATTTTATTCCCGCTCTTTCAAGCAGTCGGTCTATCTCTTTACCTCCACCGTGGACAATAACAGGTCTGATTCCGACAAGTGAAAGAAGGACTATATCTTCTGCTATTGATTCAAGAACTTCGCCGTCATCTACTATTTTACCCCCTACCTTGACGACAAAGATTTTATTGGCAAATTTAAGGAAATAAGGGATTGCTTCTGTGAGGACATCTGCTTTATCTGAAAATTTATCTTTTTTCATCATACCTTATCCCCGAGAAATTTTCACCCTTGTCTTTGTTATGTTATATTTTCTTTGGGCTTTTGTTTTTTGATTTGGTATTTTTAAAAAATTTATTTTCATTTCAATCTCATTTTCATAAATATTTTCCCGAGTTTTGTTATAAGTGGTATTGGAGTTATTCTGACTATGTATGAGTATATTTTATTAGCAGGTCCTGGAACGAATGGGCTTTTTGATTTCTTCACTGCCTCCCACACATAATCTGCAAGTTCATCTGCGGTGAGGTAATTTTGGAGAGAGTATATATCGTCTTTTATTCCGGCTCTTTTTTGGAATTCTGTTTTCACTCCGCCAGGGCATATTGTTATGACTTTTATTTTTTTGTCTTCTACTTCTCTTCTTATTGCTTCTGAAAAACTGAGGACGAACGCTTTGGTTGCTGAATAAGTTGCAAAATAAGGTATCGGGAAAAATCCAGCAAGAGAAGAAATGTTTATCAGCGTTCCTCCTTTACCTTCTTTTATTCTTCTTGAAAGGAAGTGATGTGATAGCTCAACGAGGACTTTTACATTAAGCTCAATCATTTCAAGTTCTTTCTTTATGTCAAGTTCGTAGAATTTCCCTATTGTCCCAAAGCCAGCGTTATTCACAAGGGTATCAAACTCATATTCGGAGTATATTCTGTTGAAGAGTTCTTCAAGATTGGTTTTTGTGAGGTCTGCGGGGAAAATATATGACTTTCCACCATCTTTTTCTATCTCTTTTTTGACTTCAAGGAGTTTCTCTTCTGTTCTCGCTATGAGAATAACTTCAACACCGTTTTTAGCGAATTTTTTTGCAAGTGCATAACCTATTCCGTAGCTCCCACCTGTTATAAGCGCTCTTTTCACGATTTCTATTTTAATGCCATATTAAATTTTTGAAAATTTATTTTGATTTTTTTCTCCGGAAATCTTTCAGTATATGAGGTTTGTTGTTTTTATAACTGTTCCAGATGAGGAGACGGGAGTTAAAATCGCAAGGTGGCTTGTAGAGAAAAAACTCGCTGCGTGTATAAATATAATCCCCATATCAAAATCAGTGTATATATGGAAGGGAAAAGTAGAGGAACATCCGGAATTTCTTCTTGTTGTCAAGACGAAGGAGAAAGTTTTTGATATGCTGAAAGAGGAGGTTGAGAAGATTCACCCTTATACTGTTCCCGAAATCATCGGTTTTGAGATCAAAAAGAGCGCAGAAAAATACGCAAACTGGTGGGATGAAATTATTCCAGATTGATAATTGCTTTTTCAGGCCTGAAATTAAGTTTTATTAATCTCCTTGATTTTCCTTATGAATTCATCTGGGTTTTCTGCTGAGAAAATAGCTTTCTTTATTTTCCTCAGCTTCCTTATATCATCTATTTTAGAAAGCAGTTTTTTCAGCTCATTTAACTTGCTCTTTCTAAACTGCCCATTCCCAAACTTCAACTCAAAATCAAGTAAAATCGCTTCCTTCAATCCTTCTACCTTACCTTCTTTTATTCCCTCTTCAAATCCAATCTTATAAAGTGTTGTCTTCTCAACTGGTATTTCTACCTTCGGTATCATCTCTCTTGATAACTTTATTTTAAGCATGTCTGAAAGCAAAATCAAGTTTTTCATAACCTCTTTCCTCTCTTCTTCATCTCTTGAAAGAACTTTTATCCTCTCTTTTATAAGCTCTAAATCCCTCTTTTCTCTTGCTGAAACTATGCCAAGTATCACAAAATAAGGGTTATGGCTTTCTAAAAACCTTCTCAATCCGAGCTTTCTCATGTCTATGACTTTGAACCTGTGAAGAGTGCTTTTATCTTTGAATTGAGGTTTGGGTGGATTTCCTTTTCCGAACCATAAAACAAACTGCTCCGGTTCTTTTTTGTATTTTGCTTTTATAGCTATTTTGTAAAGGAGCATTTTCTCCGGAAGAAGTTTATCAGAGTAGTTCTGGATTTCAAAGTGTAGTATGTGCGAGCGATTTTTTGTCTTGATAGATAAAAGTAAGTCAGCTCTGAGCTGTTTTACGAACCGGAGTTCTTCTGGGAGGAGAGAGATTTTCTGGGGTTTTTGATTTGAGACGAGCTTTATGATTTCTGGGATTGATTTCTGGAAGATCTCTTTGAAAACAGGGTCAAGACGGGCGATTTTCTTTTTTGCTTTGCGATTTTTCAAACTACTATGAGCCACCTTCAAATTCCTCCCTCCATCTTTCTTTTAAAAATTTTTTGATTGTTCATCAACTTTTTTATAAGCGATAAAAAGCAGAAATTTGAAGTTTGAGATTAGGAGAGAAAGTTTTTTTGATTTATTTTTCTATCAACTCTTTCAATTTTGGCAGAATACCTACTGCCTTATCTATAACTTTATCATCACAGGTTAAAGATATCCTCGCATAACCTTCTCCACCGGAACCAAAACCTACTCCCGGTGTGATAATTATTCCAAATTTATCTAGCGCATCTTTCGCAAATTTTTTTGAATCAGAACCACATTTAAACCAAATATAAAAAGTTGCATTTGACCTGAAAAACTTTACGCCTGCGTCTTCCAAAGCTTTCTCAACTTTCTTTTTTCTTCTGAAAAAAATCCTCCTTATTTCTGGGACTATTTTATGATAGTTTTCAAGAGCGAACTTGGCAGACATCTGAACGGCTCTGAAAACTCCCGAATCAGTATTGGTCTTTATCTTACCAAGAGCCGAAACTATGTCTTTGTTGCCTATTGCCATACCTATACGCCAGCCAGTCATACAGAATGTCTTTGAAAAAGAGTGAAACTCAATAGCAGGAATTTTTTTGTCTTTTACTACCTCAAAAAAAGATAAAGGTTTTTGATTCTCATCAAAGTATATTTCAGAGTATGCAAGGTCAACTGCGACCACAAAGTCATATTTTTTTGCGTAAAAATATACCTTTTCGTAAAAATCCGAGTTCGCACAAGCAGTCGTAGGATTGTTCGGATATGAAACCCAGAGAATTTTTGTACGAGCTAAAACATCAGAAGGTATCTCCTCAATATCAAAAAGAAAATTTTTCTCCTCCCTCAAAATAACCTCATAAACCTTCCCTCCTGCAAAACCCGTCCATATACCATACACAGGATATGAAGGAGATGGAACAACACATATATCTCCCTCGTCTAAAAATGCAAGATGAAAGTGAGCAATCCCTTCCTTTGAACCTATAAGAGTTATACATTCATCAGGAGAAAACTCAACGCCAAACCTTTCAAAATACCACTCAACAAATTTTTTTCTCAAAGATATGTCTCCGTCATAAGAAGGATACCTGTGATTTTCCGGCTTTTCAACCTCTTCTTTCATCTTCTCAACTATAATCTTGTGAGTTGGAATATCAGGATCGCCTATACCAAGGTCTATAACTTCAACTCCTTCTTCTATTTTCTTTCTTTTGAGTTCATCTATTTCAGCAAAGAGATACTTTGGAAGCGATTTTATTCTTTTTGAAACCTCCGGCATAATCCTTTTGTTTTAATCAGACAAAAAGAAGATATAATCAATTCAAAAAATTATGCGAGAAATTTCACCTCACCTCAAAACAGGTGGAAAGAATATAAAATCACGCAAAGAAGTAATTCAGAAATGTTTGAAGTAAAATTTTCAAGTATGAAAGGGCTTTTAAAATTTGTGAGAAACATTTTTTTATTTGTCATAATAGTTCTTGCAATAAGAGGATGTTTATCCCTCATAAAAGAAAGAGAACAAAAAAAAGACGCAATATATGTTATGAAACTTGAAGAAACAATATTCTCTTCTGAAAAGATAATATCTGAAATCAGAAAAATAAAGAAGGCAAAAGAGATAAAGGCGGTCATAATCAGAATAAACTCCCCTGGCGGAACCATAGGCGCATCTCAGGAAATCTACCACGAACTCCTGAAATTCAAGGAAGAGACAGGGAAAAAACTTGTATGCTCAATTGAAAACATAGGCGCATCAGGAGCTTACTATGTATCACTCGCATGCGATAAAGTTCTTGCACTCCCCGGCTCAATAGTCGGTTCAATAGGAGTAATCTCAATCTTCTTCACAGTAGAAGAACTTATGAAAGAAGTAAAGATAAAACCATTTATCATAAAGTCAGGAAAATTCAAAGACACTGGCTCCCCTTTCAGAACACCTAACGAGATAGATATTAACTACCTCCAAGATGTCGTTATGAAACTATATAACAACTTCAAAGAAGATGTCGTAAAAAAAAGACCACAACTCAAAGATAAAATAGACGAAATAGCAGACGGCAGAGTGTTCACAGGAAAAGAAGCTTTTGAACTCGGACTTATAGATAAACTCGGTTCCTTCTCTGATGCGGTATCAACAGCAATAGAACTCGCCCAAATAAAAGAAGAACCAAAAATAATATGGCCAAAAAAAAGAGAATTCCCATTCCTTGAAGAACTTATGCAGAAAATAAAAGCAGAAATTCTATCAAAACTCTTCTCCCCAACCTTTATGT
Organism: bacterium HR19; assembly: GCA_002898315.1. GTDB lineage: Bacteria > Calescibacteriota > Calescibacteriia > Calescibacteriales > Calescibacteriaceae > Calescibacterium. Next base: position 48,043 of record BEHV01000012.1, read on the forward strand.
AAAAGAGAAATTTCAAAATGAAATTCACCGTCAAGATAGAAGAAAAAGACGATAAAGTTTTGCTATGTGTCAAAACACTCAAAATCAAAATCTTCCAGACCGAAATAACAGACAAGAAAATAGAAGATAGCTTGAAAAAATTATCAGAAACAAGAGAAGAAAAAAAGAAAGAGAAAACAAAAATTGAATCCAAAAAGAAAAAAAATTTAGAAAATAAAATTCTGACCCTTATCATCTCGGCAATAAAGAAAGAGAGAATTAACATCTCTGAACTATCTTTGAAAATAAAAAACGATATGCTATGCGAAGAGAAAATACTATTCCCTGCCCTCTTTTCACAAGCTCTTCTACCAGCAAAAATAAGCGTATCAGAAAAGTTCTCCGCAGAAATAAAACTGAAAATAAACTTGCTGAAACTGCTATCAGACCTGATAATATCTTTCCTGAAAAATAATTTCAAAAATAAAAAAAGCTAACCTCTGCCTTACAAAAAAATTATAGCGATGAGAGTTCTTGTGTTAGGTGGTGGTGGAAGAGAACACGCAATAGGATGGCGACTGAAAAAAGATTATAAAGAAGGAGAATTCTTTTTCGCCCCCGGAAACGCCGGAACAGAAAAAATCGGCATAAACCTATCTATAAACCCAGAAGACCCCTATGAGGTCGCTTCAATATGCGCAGAACTAAAAATAGATTTTATATTTGTCGGCCCTGAAAACCCGCTCGCAAAAGGAGTCGTAGATATACTCACAGAAGAAGGAAGATTATGCTTTGGACCAACAAAAAAAGGAGCTATGCTTGAATCATCAAAGGTATTCGCAAAAAAAATCATGGAAGAAGCACAAATACCAACCGCAAAATTCTCAATATACTCAATAGATGATTTCAAAACAGGAAAACTCAAAACAGATAAATTAACTCCACCGGTCGTGATAAAAGCATCAGGACTCTGTGCCGGAAAGGGAACATTCGTCTGCAAAACAAAAGAGCAAATTGATGAAGCTATAAGAAGAATCTTTGTAGAAAGAGAGTTCGGCGATGAGGGAAATCAAATCGTCGTAGAAGAGTTCCTTGATGGAAAAGAAATATCTTACTTTGCACTGTGCGTGAAAAATCAGTTCAAGACAATCGGCTTCGCAAAAGATTACAAAAGATTATTAGACGGAGACGAAGGTCCTAACACCGGCGGAATGGGCTCTTACTCCCCAGTAGAATACGGAGATGAAAAACTAAGAGAAAAAGTGGAAAATAAAATAATAAAACCCCTGATGAAAAAGTTAACAGAAAAAGAAATAGAATTTACCGGAATCCTCTACGCCGGTCTTATGATAGGAAAAGATGGAGAGCCGTATGTCCTTGAATTCAACACCAGATTAGGAGACCCAGAAGCTCAGGTCATACTACCTCTTATAAAAAACAATTTTTTTGAGGTCATCTTAAAAGCCCTATCGGAGGAGAAAATAGAAGATATAAAGATGGAAAATCATGCCCTCTGCGTCGTTATGTCATCAGAAGGTTATCCATCAAAATACAAAAAAGGAACAGAAATAAATATAAAAAACGAAGAGGGAGAAAACTTTATAATATTCCACGCGGGAACAAAAAGAGAAAACTCAAAATTGATATCATCAGGAGGAAGAGTTCTCAACATAGTGGGAATAGGGAAGTCAAAAGATGAAGCGAGGAAAATAGCATACGATATAATAGAAAGAGAAATTTCTTTCCCTAACTCTCATTTCAGAAAAGATATAGGACTCTGAAAAAGACCGAAATTTCGCTTTGGCTTTAACTCTGCTTGACAACAAGAACCGGTATTTTGCTCTTCAGAACAACCTTTTGAGCAACAGAACCCAAGATGAATTCAAAAGCAAGGCGTGATGTGCTCCCAACCGCTATGAGATCGCATTTTAATCTTTCAGCAACCTCAACTATCTTGTCGGGCGGAAAACCTATTTCGCAGATTGTTTTGACCTTTCTTTTGTTTTTTTTAGCTATTGATTCGGCTTGTTTAAGAATCCTATTAGCGTATTCTTTGTGTATTTCAAGCATGTTTTTTTCAAGTTCGTCTATATTTCCCGACCATATAAGAGATATATCAATTCGTGATGGCCACTTGATCTCACCCTCATCTATAACATAAAGAACAAAAATACTTGAATTTTTTTGAGAGAACTTTATAACTTTTTCAAGAGCTTTCTTTGAAGGTTCGGAACCATCAAAAGCTACAAGAACCCTTCTCATCTTACCTAAAATACCTCCTCTTCAAGATATTACACATTTTCCACAAAAAATTACTTGAAATAGAGCAATCTTATAATGTGGAAAAGAAAAAAAGAAAAATCGGAAATCTTTGAAACTAAAAATATTGATAAAAAAAATCGTTCAAAAACAAAAATTTTTATAATTTTTATAAATCTTTTTGAGACGGGGTTGGTTATAAGATGATGAAAAACGGGGTAAGTTTCAAATATAAAAATCCGATCTCCCTCAGCATAGATACTCTATCTTGTAGAATTATTCTATTTTACCAATATTTTTGGAAAATAATCGGTTCGGAAAAATTTCCGATTAAAATATATATAGATGGATTTAATAAGTTAGCAAATTTAAATATTTAAAAAGATAGAAAATGAAGAAAAATTAAAAGGTTATGATAAAACTACTGAAAGATTTAAAGAGCATAATAGAAACATTCACAGAAAGAGAAAGAATAGGAACAATAAAAATGTCCCTCTTCCCTTCTTGGCAATTATCAGATGAAAGCAGTTCGCTTTTGAGAACAAGAAGAATTCCAGTCATAGTTATCCAAGGATACATGATGAAAAGAGAATCAATGTACGAAATAGATAACGCACTCAAAAATGCGGGATTCGCTCCAATATCCTTCCATCTGAAACGCCTTGGAGTAGATAAAGGAATAGAAGAACTCGCAATTGAGCTCAGAATGTATCTTGAAATCCTCTTCAAAAATAACTTCAACGGAATGAAAAGAACCCTCCGCATTCCAGCAATCGGATTCTCAATGGGCGGAGTTATCTTACACTATATAACCCGCGCTATGGATGGATGTTCATTTATAGACCGACTCATAACAATTTCTTCACCAATAAATGGACTGAAATACGCTGTTCTGGCACTACCTTTCAAAAACCTTATAAAGCCCTTCAGAGCTGCCTATGACCTCTGGGAAGGTTCAGAATTCATAAAAAAACTGAAAAAGAAACCATACCCTCCATCGTGTTATTTTGTATCAATAAGCTCTGATGGGGATTGGATGGCTCCTCCTTCCTCCTGCACACTCCCGATACTGCCAAACACAAAAAATATTCTACTTCGCCGTATGTTCCATTCAGATCTACCCTTCTCAGATGAAGTTTCATCAAAAATAATAGAGCTACTCCTTGAAACAGAAAACAAAAGAGAACTTATAATGTATTTCTGAACCAAAGAATTTTCTCCGCCTTTGAACAGATTTTTACCTCAAAAGAAAAAATAATTTCAACAACATGTCAAAAAGTTCACAGATTTTCCACAAATCAAAAAAATGAAAATTGGTTTATTAAAATTTATTCCACCCCATTTCAAAGGGGTAGAAATGCTGAACAGATTTTTTTAAAATTGAGAAAAGGAGGTAAGAAGAAGATGATGAACTTATTCCCCATAGACCGAAGATTCACCTTCTCTAATTTTGTGACGGGAGAGAACAACAAAGCTGCTAAAATGGCAGCTATGGAAATAGCAAAGGGAACCGCAAGAACAAACCTGCTTTTTATATGGAGTCCCAACGGACTTGGAAAAACCCATCTCCTTCACGCCGTCGGAAACGAAGTGATAGAAAATGGAATAGGCTCGCGAGTGATATATGTTCCAGCAAACGAGTTCATGAGAGAATTTATGACAGCATACCAAGAAAATATACTATCAGAATTCAGAAGAAAATACAGAGATATGTGCGATGTTCTGCTTTTAGATGATATAAACCTTCTTGAACCAGAAACACGCGGAGCGACAAGGGAGGAAATTTTTGAGACAGTAAACTATCTTCTTGTCACAAAAAAAAGAATAGTCATCACAGCAGATAAACCCCCACACTCTTTGAAGAACTTTGAAAACAAACTCATAAGCAGATTTCAGTGGGGAAGAGTGGTAGATATAAAACCTCCGCCTTTTGAAATAAGAGTGGCAATCTTGAAAGCCAAAGCGTATGAAAGAAACTACAACGTGCCAGATGAGGTGATTCATTACATAGCAGAAAGAATAACGGGAAATGTGAGATGGCTTGAAGGAGCCCTTGAAACAATCGTTATGTTTGCAGAAATAGAAGAAAAAACCCCAGATATAGAACTTGCCGAAAGAGCTCTATCACAAATAAACCTCCCCTTGAAAAACATAGACGCAAAAAAGATAATAGAGATAACAGCAAAGTTCTTCAATCTTGACCCAAAAGATATACAAAGCCCAAGAAGAAAAAAAACAATTTCAATAGCAAGGCAGGTTGCAATATACCTCTGTCGTGAAATGCTTAACCTCTCCACAACACAAATAGGACAGATATTCGGAAACAGAGACCATTCAACAATAATATACGCAATAGAGAAAATAAAAACAGAAAAAGAAAAGGACTCCTCTTTGCAGATGATAATAAACTCCATCAGAGAGACAATAATTGGAGAGGTAAATGCAAATAGAAATGGAAACGGAAGATGAACCTTGTGGAAAACTTGTGGAAAAACATCGGAAAAACTGTTGAAAAACCTGTTAAAAACCCCCTTTATTTTTCCACAAAAATTTTCAACAACTTTTTCCACATCTCTTTCCACAAAAATTCCACAAATTTTTCAACCTCTCCTTCCCTTGATTTTCAAGGGCAAAAAGATTTTTCAACAGAAAAAATCGGAATTATTATATATATTCTTTCTTATTACTACGTAATTAATTGAAAAAGAAATAAAGAGGAATGAGGAAAAAATCAAAAATAAGATGAGGGTAAAAACTTCTCTAAAATTCAAAAAGTTATGCATATATGTGTTTTCATAAATCCTTTTTCGGGAAAGACAATTCAAGGATTCTTCTCAGAGGAGAGAATAAAAGATATTTTCTCAAAATACCTCTCGCGTGAGCATACCTTTGAGTTTGTAAAAACAGAAAATCCAGATGAACTCCCATCAAAAATCTCGTATATAATGAAAAACGCAGATATAGTTGCTGTGGTTGGTGGAGATGGAACGATAAAAACCTTTATTGACCTTCTTATACCTATGTCAGAAGGTGAAAAGAAAATTCCCATCATAGCGCCAATTGGAGCTGGGTCTCTGAACGTTGTTGCAAAAAATGTTCTTCCTCAAACTGTTGGAACCGCTCCAAGGTTAATATGCGATATTGTCAATAGCTTCTCATCTTTTCCTGATATGCGGTTTGTGAAAATGATAAGCCCTCTCAAATTTGAGGAGGAAAACCTTGTTCAGTATGGGTTTATGTTCGGGAACGGGCTAATTTTTTCAGGAGCTGAGATATATGATTTGTGGGGTTTCGGCTCTCAAAAAGCTCTCTCTCTCATAATAAAAGCCATTTTTTCTTTCTTTTTTGGGGGTGAGCTGAAAGAGAAGCTGACAAAATATATAAGCTGTGAGATGATAGCAGATGGTTCAGAGGTTCCAATAAGGCGTGCGGTTGCCTGTCTTGCCTCTCGGTTTGACAAGATGATTTTATTCACTCGCCCCTTCACCTCAAAACCGCAAGAAGGAAAGTTCTTCTTCGCTGTCTTCGCAGATAGTCATAAAAAACTCGCTTTGAATCTCTTAAACATAGCTCTCGGCAGAAAAGTCCTTGAGAATTCTATAAACTCCCTCGCTTCCGAAGTGTTTTTGAAATTTGAGGGCGGTTATACAATTGATGGAGAGATTTTCAGAAGAAAATTCACAGAGATGAAAATCTCTCTTGGACCAAAAATTCCTTTCCTTTCTCTCAATAAAAGGTAAAGTTTTTTCTACTTTTCTTGGTTCGGAAAATCGGGTATTCAGTTAAAAATCACCCAGAGGGTAGTAAATTCCATCTAATAAAAACTAAGGCTAAAGCCCTATATAAAGCTCTAACTGATTTAGCATAAGCCTTTGTCTTCCTTTTTAACATTGCTATCTTACTTCTTAAAAATGAATGTAATCCTTCATTCCAATTGGTACACCCATATTTACCAATTTTTCTATTATCTAATCCTTCATAAGCCTTATATCCATTCTCTGTTTGAAACTCTTCTGCTATTGGAATTTGATGGTAAAATTTCCAAAATGTCTCTTCATCTCTCTTTCCTATTTCAAAAAACTTTGTATCTTTATCAAAAACTGCAGTCCATATCCAAACATCATTTTCTTTTTTCCCTACATAGCTCCACATTTCATCTAATCCTGCTTTTTTAAAACTTTTATTAATTTGTTTCTTTTTTCTTGTTTCTATTTTTTTATTGCTTTTTCTCCTCCTGCTCTAATCCAACTACGAACTGTTTCATAAGGAACTTCTAATGAATGTGCTATTACTGCTATTTCTACACCATCTGTATATAATCTTAACGCTATTTCTTTTAATTCTTTTGGGTACCTATTCTTCTCATAATCTTCTAAAAAAGTAAGAATAACAGTTTTTACAATAGTATCTTTGTATCCCTTTTTCATTTTTTCCTTTTTTTATTACATTTTCTGATTTACAGTATTTGCACTCCATGTTTTTATTTTACACCAAGTTATATTTAACTATCTACCGAAAATCGGGAAGAATATTTCATATCATCTCGTATTCGGGATACTTTATATCTGCAAGATACAGTCCGTGTGGAGGTACTGTGAAACTGGCTTTTGCTTCTCCTGTTAGGACTTTTTGAAATTCTTCCTCGTTCATCTTTCCGAGTCCGACTTCAATGAGGCATCCCACGATATTTCTTATCATATAGCGAAGGAAGCTTCTCCCTACAATTTCATAAAGTATTATCTTCCCCTTTTTTGTTATCTGAGATAGTTTAATTTCTCTTTCTGTGTTTTCTTTTTCTGGTGTGAATGAAGAGAAATTGTATTTTCCCTCAATGAGTTTTGCACATCTTTGCATTGCTGAAACATCAAGATTTCTATTTATATGCAGAGCAAAGTTTCTTAAAAACGGGTTTATCTCTCCTTCAATTATAATGTAGATGTATCTTTTTTCACATACGCTCCACCTTGCGTTAAAACTTTTTGGAACCTCTACTGATTTTGTGATTTTTATATCGGGGGGCAGGAGTGAGTTGAGAGCATACTTGAACCTTTCAGGAGGTATCTCAGATGAGGTCAGAAAATTTGCTACCTGACCTATTGCATGAACTCCAGCATCTGTTCTCGAAGCTCCTATTAACCTCACTTTCTCTCCTGTTAATCTCTCTATTGCTTTTTTTATCTCGCTTTGTATAGTTGGGACATCTTTTTGTACCTGCCATCCGTGATAGTTTGTTCCCACATAACTTATTTTCAGTGCTATATTCCTTATCATATATGTTTCACGTGAAACTTATTTTGGGAAACCGAAGAATAAAAAAGCAATCAAAAAATACGAAGGTATGAGTATTGCGTAGGAATAGAACATATAGAAGATAAAATTTGGAGCTTTTATTTTCATCTCCTCACTTATGCTTTTTACCATAAAGTTAGGTGCATTTCCTATGTATGAGTTTGCTCCCATAAAGACCGCTCCACATGATATCGCCTTCAAGAACGGCTCCCATACGCCCGCAACCGAAGGTGTGAGAGCAAACTTTTCTGTAAGCCCCTGAGCCATAGCAAAAAAAGTAAGATATGTTGGAGCGTTATCTAAAAATGAAGAAAGCACTCCGGATGCAAAAAAGAACTCCCAAGGACTATCCACTCCGAATTTATCTGCGTTTTCTCTGAGGAAATCTAAAACAGGAGTCATAGTTGTGAATATTCCTGCAAAAACAATTGCGACCTCTTTTGCTGGCTCAAAACTGAACTCGTTCCTTTCCCTTATATCCTTTGGGGTTAGAACCCAAGAAAGCAATGCGCTCACCCACATAACCAGCTCCCTCAAAGGCGTTCTCAAAGATATGACAGAAATTATTATCATAAGCAAGAAAAAAAGATTTATCTTACCTTTGATGATAAAGCCCATTTTCTCTTCTTGCCCTTTCTCCTCTTCTAAAACCTCAAGTAGCTTTCTCTCTTTCTTCAAAGCTATCGTGTCCCATACGAAAAAAGCTGTCAGAACCAATCCGACTTCAAGAATCCCTACGGGAAAAAGTTTGAGAGACCAGAAAAACGGAACCCCCTTTAGAAAACCCATAAAAAGCGGTGGGTCCCCAATGGGTGTGAGAACTCCACCTATATTTGATACCGTGAAGATGAAAAAAACAGGAATATGGAATGTGTTTTCTCTCAATCTGTTTATCCTGAGGAAAGGTCTTATAAGAAGCATGCTTGAACCGGTTGTCCCAATAATATTAGATAGAACTGCTCCAAAAAGTAGAATAAGTGTGTTGAATACCGGAGATGGTGGAACTTTTATATCAATAAGTAGTCCTCCGCTTACTATAAAAAGCGATGTTATAAGAGATATAAATGAAAAAT
>BEHV01000013.1 GCA_002898315.1 bacterium HR19
CATAGCTCCATACCTTCTCAAAGTATCTACAACCTGCGCTATTGCCTGAAGTTTTTGACCTATGGCGACATAAATACAATAAACAGGTGGATTAGCGTTCTTCTGGTTTATTATTGTATCAACAGCGATTGTCGTCTTACCAGTTTGTCTATCACCTATTATCAGCTCTCTCTGACCTCTTCCTATTGGAATCATAGCATCTATTGCTTTTATACCTGTTTGAAGAGGTTCTCTGACCGGCTGGCGCATTATGACCCCGGGTGCCTTCAGTTCAACAAATCTCGTTTCCTCGTATGAAATTGGTCCGAGCCCGTCTAATGGCTCCCCGATAGCGTTTATGACTCTTCCTAAAACCGCTTTCCCGACAGGAACGTGAAAGAGCTTCCTCGCCCTTTTCACTATATCTCCTTCTTTTATGCCTTCTGTTGAACCCATTATTGCAATTCCTACCGACTCTTCTTCAAGGTTCAGAATTATTCCTTTTTGTCCCGATGAAAATTCAACAACCTCCCCAGCCATCGCCTCCCACAGTCCATAAGCGCGAGCTATATAATCTCCGACATAGGTTACTATACCTATTTCATCAAACTTCGCTTCAAAGTCAGCACTCTTTATTCTCTCCTTGATTATCTGAGACACTTCTTCAGCCCCTATCATACGAATAACCTCCTTTATTTATTAGATAATGAATAAGAAAAAGAAAAGAAGTAAAAACTCAAGAATTTTGCAAAATACTTTGTTTGAAAATCTTTCATCGGGAACGGTCAAATCAAATCACGGGGTCCTTATCTTTATCTCTGTGTGTGACGATCACCTTTACCTTGCTCTCTTTTTCTATAAGCTCTTTGAGTTTTTCTGCGAAAGCTACTGACCTATGTCTTCCGCCCGTACAGCCCACAGATATTGTAGCAAAGTGCTTCCCTTCTTTCTTGAACCTCTCTATGAGAAATTTCAGCATATCTTTCATCATCTCAAGGTATTTTCTTGCGTTCTCATCTTGGAAAATATAATCTTGGACTTCTTTTTTCGTCCCATCAAACTTTTTGAGTTCCGGGTCAAAATTCGGATTTCTTATGAATCTCACATCAAAAACCATGTCTGATTCTTGGGGGATACCATATCTGAAGCCGAACGAGTAAATCTGCACAAAAAAATCCTCAGCTTTCTCGTCTCCGAAAATGCTCTTTACCTTTTCCCTGAGTTCGTGTATATTCATGTTCGTTGAATCTATCTTTATATCAGCAACCTCCTGAATGGACTGCAAGATCTCTCTTTCTTTTCTTATGGCATCTGATGTTGAAGTAGCGATGTCTGATAGAGGATGCTTTCTTCTTGTTTCTTTATATCTTCTCAGTATAGCGTCGTCGGAAGCGTCTAAAAAAACAAGATAAATTTCCGAATCTTTCATGTCTGACTTGAGTTTTTCGCGCAGGTCCAGAAATTTTTTCACAACCTCTTTATCTTTGAAAAAAAGGCTCAGGGCGACCTTATTTATGTTCGCTTTTTGTGCAAGGTTCAAAAAATCATAAATCATCTCAACGGGTATGTTATCAACGGGATAGTATCCGATGTCTTCAAGTGATTTTAGCACTGTTGTTTTTCCCGACCCAGAAATTCCTGTTATAAAAAGAATTCTCATCAGGATTACTCCTTTAAAATATAAATCGTAAGAGTTATCACCGCAACCCAAAAAATAAAGTAAGCAGATGCAATATAGGGTAAATGTTCCATCACATAAAGGTTAGTAATTGGAAGAATCAATAGTGAATAATTCAGAAAAAGCGAGCAAAATTCTTCATCTGAAATGTATATCATCATTAAAATTAGATTTGTGCAAAAGGAGAGAAAATCTCTCTTTCGTCTTATTTTAACATTCATAATCATAGCTTTCAGTTATCAGAGTTCAAAAAGCGATATTTTGTTTTTGGAGTTTCAGGGAATAAACGATTTTGCAAGTAATAAAGAAAAATACTTCCTTCAATCTCCTCCTCTACAACTGAACCCAGACGACCCTTATTTAGAAGTAGAATATAGATGGGCTTCTGGAGACCCTTATTCTTGTTCTTCAAAGTGCTCATGGACTTTCTGCATGCTCAAAGCAAACTGCAACTACCCACTTTATGTAGAACCACAAACATTTTCTTCTCATGTGAGAGCAACACTAACTCTAAATCACATAAAAGAAATACTGCAAAAATACGGAGGGATTTTCAGAACAGAAATCCCCGCATACATTATAAAAGAGTTCTTCCCAGAAGGTTTCACAGTTCTGAAGCAGAAACCCGAAAAAGCTTATGTTGATGTGAAACTATGGTTAGCAAACATTATTCCAGAAGTAGGAAGAGATGAAAAATGCTCTTTTGATTATCTCGCAAAAGCAGAAATGCAGGTTCAAATAGGCATAGCTATGGGAAAAACATTTAATATCTGGACAAGTTTTCAGGTCCCTATAACAGTAGATATTCTGAGCTGGCTACCAGATGTGAGAAAAATACAGGGAGAGATGAATTTATATAGGGGTACGATGGTGATAAACTTCGGGGTTTGCAATACAAAAATAGAAAATGAGATAATTTATGAAGATATAAGCGGACTTGCGAAGATAAGCAGAGATGAATTCTACGAACGAATCAAAAAACTCACTTCATACATCATATATCTATATTTGGGAAACATAGATTACAAACCCATTGCTTTTCCAATTCTGAGCTTTTTTTCGGTGAAAATAGCAAGAGCATATCAGTCAAAATTGATTACATCTGAAAATACAGATGGAGAAAATAGCATATCACTTGAATTTGATGAAAAGCCAGCAGATGTAAAATCATCTTCGCTATCTTTCATGAAAACACCCGCAAAAATAATAAATTCAGAGAGAACCGAACTTGAAATATTAGCTAACGACAGCGAGACAAATGAAATATCTTTCAGAGTAGATAACGGAGTGTGGAGTCCGTGGATAAAAAAGAACGAAAGAGGAACATTCAGCATATCAATAACAAACCTCGTTCAGGGGAAGCACGAACTTCAAGTCATAGGCAGAAATATATACGGGAACATAAATGAAACACCTTTCTCAACAAGATTTTTAGTAGATAGAGAACCGCCGGATTCCCAGATAGAGCTGAAAAAATACTGGAAAAGCTTAAAAGTAAATATAAAAGCAGAAGACATATCTCAAGATAGCTCGGTAGAGGAGTTTTTATCCACAGATAATTATCTTACTGCAAACATAGTCCTGAGGCAGAACGGGAAAGAGGTTCTGAAAATAGAGAAGAGGTTCAAAAAAGAGGTGGAGATAATTCAAGATGTGAGCGAAGGAGTATATAAAGTTTATGTATGGGTAAACGACCCGGCGGGAAACTCAACGGACATAAAAGAAGAAGAAATAATAATAGATAAGACACCCCCAAAAATAGTAAAGATTTTCTCCCCACCACCAAAAACGAGATATGAAAATTTAAAAGTAGTGGTTCAGATGAAAGATAACTTATTTTCATTCGGATACCTTGAGTATTTCGTAGAAGAAATAGTATCTGAAATGAGGAAGTCGTGCTTTTCGCAGTGGGGAAAGACAATATCTGTTGAGATAAATGAGCCATTTGGAGAAGGCAGAATATATGGAGTAGAGAACGGTAAAAAATATCATCTTTGTTTTAGAGTAAGAGACCCAGCAGATAACACAAGTGAAATCTTTGAGGAAGAGTTCCAGGTTGACTTGAATCCACCAAAAATTAAAATTGTTGAATTTCCGCAAAGAGTGACATTTGAGTCAAGCGGGAAGATACTTTTGCAAGCAGAAGATGATTCTTCACCACCAGAAAAAATAAAGATTTTCTGGACATTCAGCAGAGAAGGTCAAATTCAGAACATAATAAGGAATGGTGGGAATTTACTGCTTTCATTTTCAAATCTCCCCGATGGAAGATACTCATTTTCAGCTTACGCTATGGATGAAGCAGGAAATACAAGCAAGTATTTTGAATCGGAGTTCATAGTTGACACAACCTTAAAAAAGTTAGGTGGTGGAGCGGGAACAGTATTAAGTTGCATGACATTCAATTCAAATCCATCTTCATTCGCTCCTTTTTCTGTTGTCATTCTTTTCTTTATTCAAAGGGCGAAGAAAAAGAAGAAAAACAGCTAAAATTCCAACACCAAGAACCGCAAAAGGGATAAGATAGAAAAAATCAAACTTAGGTTTCAAGAGGACTTCATCACCGTATCTTTGGACGAAAAAATTTATTATCTCATCATCTGTCCAACCCTCTTTCAGCTTTTCAACTATGACCTTTTTCATAACCTCAGCAACCTGAGAGTAAGATTCTTTTATTGGTATGTTCTGGCAGGTGGGACATCTCAAAATTTCAAAAAGGTAATCAGCCCTCTTTTTGAGTTCAGGAGTGAGAGAGTAGTTATCAAAGTAATAAGTTGTGCTATCTGAAAAAGTTTCACTTTTATTTTTATCAGCAAGAGATAACGAAGAAAAGAATAGGGGGAGAAGAAAAAAGAGAGTTAGTGCGCAGGAGAGGATTTTTATCTTATTGATAGTTTTTTGGTGGAGGTGGGGGGATTTGAACCCCCGTCCGACACCGGGAGAAAGCAGGGGTTTTACCCCGCGTAGCGGAGGATAAAGTTTTAGGAGATAAATCCCCCCTCCGCGAGGGATTTTATCTCCGAGTCCGCGTTTTAATTTCTCAAGATACCCGCGGACCGAGGTATCTTGAAAAGCTCCTCTCGTTCACGCCCTCGGTTCCCGAGGAGCGAAGGAATCCGAGGACGTCTCCCCATTTTTATGCGGGGAGAACATTAGCAGCTGGAACGGCAACCTTTTTCTCCCTTTTAAGGCGGGAGAAGACCCGCGCCCTTTTTCAGGGCACTTCGGGGAAGCCCTGCTCTCCTTTTCGGTGCCGTCAAAACCCATCTTCACCCCCAATAAAAATATTATAATCACACAGAAAATTCCAGTGTCTTTCACAAAATCATATCAGAGTGAAAACCCCTTGGCGAAGTAGTGTCCCCCATCTACTATCAAAGTCACACCATTTATTGCTCTTGCAGCAGGAGATGCGAGAAATAAAACAGCCCAAGCTATATCTTCTGGCTCAGCCAAAATTCCCCCGGGTGTATCCCTTCTTATCTTCTCCCTCAAATCCTCTGTAACCCCAACATTTTTGACAAAACCTTCGGTCCATACAACACCGGGAGCAACCAAATTCACTCTTATTTTATACCTTCCCCATTCGGCTGCTAATGTTTTTGTCAGACCTTCAAGTCCAGCTTTCCCGGTAGCAGAAGGAAGAGCAAAGGGAGAGCCGAAAATTCCCGTAGTCGCTCCGATATTTATTATAACACCTCCGTCTCTATTTTCTCTCATGATGTGGCATGCGTATTTTGAGCATAAAAAAGTTCCCGTCAGTATCGTCTCAATTATAGCATTCCATCCCCTCAAAGTTAGCTCCTCAGATTGTGAAAGAAAATTCGCACCGGCGTTATTCACAAGAATGTCTAATCTCCCCTTATCTTTTGATATTGAATCAAAGAGAGCTTTAACAGAGTCCTCCTGCCTCACATTTACCTGATAGAAACTAATTTTTCTGCCTGTTTTAGATTCTATCTCCTCTGCTGTCTTTGACAGGTTTTCAATTTTTCTTGAAGCTATGATGACATCTGCACCGCACTTTGAAAATTCAGTAGCTATCGCCTTCCCTATACCCGTACCTCCACCGGTTATAAGAACAACCTTTCCGGAGAAAGCGTCTTCACGAAAAATCATAACTAAATGGTGAAGCGGAAACTCAAAATTTTGTGTAATTTCTGAAATTCGCTGTCCGGCTTTTCACGGGTTTTTTACCTCTCAATCCATAATAACTCGTGTTCTTGCTAAAATATCTTGACCGGTTTTTCCTCTTATCAAAAAAGGTATTATTGCTCCCAAACCCAAAAATATGAAAAATATAGTTGTTAAAAATGAGCGAAGGAGAGAAGTTCCGAGGTCTAGCGGAGAGCCATCTGCTTTCTGAACTTTTATACCAAGGAGCCAACCCCCGGGCGTCTTCCCTTTCCAGAAAAACCAAAAGAGCCCAAGATAAAGAGAAAAGAAAAAGAGCTGGAATCCACCAAGATGCACATAAGATATTGAAATCTCTCTCCCGCCTATGAGAAATTTTATTTTACCTGGCTCTGCCTCAACCTTTCCCAAAGCTGTACCAAGCTTAACTTTACCCTTTTTACCCTCAAGCTCAACAACAGGGGTCTTTATGCCAAGAATTTTTTCCTCTTCACCTTGGTGCCGAGAAGCTGATTCCTTTCCCTCTTCTACTCTTTCAATGTTTTGACTACCGAGCTTGTATGTCAGGTCAGGGATAAATTTTCCTATAAGTAAGCCTGAAAGTATTCCGAAGCTACTTGCGAAGATAAGTATATCAAGATATAAAGCCAAAGCTCTTCTCCATAAAGGAGCGGGGAGGAAGTAAAGTTTCACATCTGTTGTTTCTGAAACAGCAGAAGGTTTGCCGTTTATGAATATTTTCACAGGGTGTTCAACTCCTTTGACACTCAAAAGCGGTGTTGCTTTGAAATCTCCTTTTCCACGAGTTATGATGTGAAAGACCGGTTCTGAAATACCTAAAAATCCTCCTTTTATAGAGTCAAGCATTCTGAAAGCAAAATTGACATGGAACCCGAAAACATCTTTCCTATCTTCTGAAAAAATCACATCACCGACGTGCAAAAAAGCGCGTATTTTCAGACCACCAAAACTCAAAGAAGTTACTCTTTTTCCTACTTCAAGAGCGTCTTCTGATGATCTGAAAACGGTTATGGCACCATCACCCAAAAATTTCACAACCTCCCCTGAAAATTCTTTGCAGAGTTCTTTCACTTTATCTTCAAAATCTGAAACTATTTTTGAGACAACCTCTGGTCTCGCAGAAGAAGAAAAAGAAGTAAAACCTTCAATATCAATAAGAAGCAGATAATAAATTTCCCCTGTTCTCTTTTCGGTATTCATCAATCAATAATTTATTAAATTAATTTATTTTCATTTCAGAGTAAGGTCGATCAAAGAATGTTTTCTTCAAAAACTTTCCAATACCTGCAACAAACATCATAAAGGCACCAACCCATATAAAAGAAATAAGAGGGTTATCCCATATTTTCACAAAGACCTTATTGTTTTCAACTTTGACAAAGACGATATAGAAATCTTTGAGTATTCCCCATTTTATTCCTGCTTCTGTCGTCGGCTCGTCCCACGTAAGATACATTCTCTTTTCTGAGCTTATCTTGAACTCACGGGAGTCATCGGAAACCTCAAAATTTGCTCTTATCCCTTCCCAGTTAGGACCTCTCACACTTTCAAGCCCCAGAAGTTTTATCTTATATTCGTAAAAAGTTATCTCATCTTCTGGTAAGAGCGCAAATTCTCCTTCTTTGTATAGGAGCTGTGAAAAAAGGATACCCGAACTCATTATAAAAAAGCCAAGATGAGCAAGAAGGGGAAAAAACCTTCCCATCCTCACCCCATCTCTTATCCATTCAAAGAAGATAACGAAGACGCCAAACGATATTGAAAGTAATCCTATTGCTATACCAAAGCCGAATTTAAAATAAGCAATAGCTCCTACAAGAAAAGAGAGGAAAAGAGGAGGTATAAAAAATTTCAGTTTATACCTGCTATCTCCCCAAGATAAATACTGACCAAATCCCATAACTATTATAAGAAGAAGTGAAAGGGGGGCAAAGATTTTGTTGAAAAATGGTTTCCCGAAACTTATCTTGTCTCCCGTAATTGATTCATAAATCACAGGGAAAATAGTTCCCGTAAAGACACCAACCCACATAGAAATCAAAATCAACGACCCCAAAATAATGAAAAACTCCCGAGAGAAAAACTTCAAAGAAAATCTCTTTCTCAATTTATCTGAATTTGCAAAGAAAATATAAGAAGTGATGACAACCAAAACAGAGATGAATATAAGGAAGGAAATGCCGAGCTCGGGATTTTGTAAAAAGGAATGAACAGATATGAAAACACCCGAGCGGACAAGAAATGTTCCCGTCATAGCCATAATGAAGGTGATAGAGATGAGAATTAAGCTGAAACCACGAAGAACTCTGAATTTATCTTCCATCATAGAGATGTGCAAAAATGCGGTGAGAGTAAGCCATGGGATAAAAGACGCGTTCTCAACAGGGTCCCACGCCCAATATCCTCCCCAACCGAGTTCAGAATAAGCCCACCAACCGCCTACTATTATGCCGGCTGTCAGCCAAGCCCAGTTGAAAACCGCCCACTTCCTGTAATTTATATTCTGACCCGTGTCAAAAATCTTTCCGATATAAAGAGAAAACGGGATGACCGTTCCTGTAAGCCCCATATAAAGAAAAACGGGATGCAAAACCATACCAAAATGCTGTAAAAGAGGATTCAACTCCCTGCCGTCTTCCGGCGGAGGATAAAGAAATGAAAGAGCAGGAGATATGAAATTTGCGAGGAAGAGAAAAAAACTCAGAGTAAAAAAGCCAACCGCATAAGAGATATTGCTTTTTATATCACATATAGAAAGCTGAAAAGATAGTAAAAGTGACCAGAAAAGAATAGAACCCTCTTGTCCACCCCACAGAGCAGTTATCTTATAAATAAGCGGAAGGTGAGAATTTGAGTGTGATGAAACGAATTTTATAAAGTAGTGTCCATTCACAAGAGATACAACGAGGTCAAAACAAGCCATAAATATAAGGAGAAGAGAAAGTTTGTTCAAACCTGAAAGTATTTTTGTATCTTTTGCTCTGAAAGAAGTGAGGAGCCCAAAAAGAGAAGTTAAAAGTGCAGAAAACAACAAAAACTGTCCGAGCTTTAAAGTAAAAAACATTCTATTAAATATTTCTGAAAATAAGATAAAAATGAGTTTATTCAAAAATAAATTGAAAATCTATACTGAGGCAGAAAAATTTTTCAGGTGAAGAGTTTATCTCCTCAACATATCAAGCGCCAGATTCATAAAAGAAACTGCTCTCCGAAGCGAAGAAATATCTGAATTCAAAATAACCTGTTTCAAGTTCAAAATAACAGCATCAGAAGTCATATCTGCATCTTCGTAATTTCCCTGAAGAACTTTAAGCTTTGACTTTATTATATCTCCTAAATCATTTCTCTGAGAGAGTTTTGCTATCTTCTGTCCGATAAACCCCCTTATATCAGATAAGTTTTTGAGGACAACTTCAAGATTTTGAGATACCATATCTGCTCCTTCCTCAAAGTCAGAAGGTATGCCAAGCTGGGCGGGTTCAAGAGAAGGTATGAAAAATCTTTCTTCATCGTTCTCACCATCTCCGAAAACTATAAGCTGTGGGTCCGCTCTTCCCTCAACCTTAACAGAAAAATCACTCGTGCCCTGAACTCTGATGCTTACTCCTAATTCTTCAAAGTCCACTATAAACGGCATATCTGATGGTTTCCCAACAACCTCTTTATTTTCTGTAAAGACGGGGGAGCCATCTAAAAACAAAGTGGCTTGAAAATTATCCCCAACTCTATCAAATTGAATTTGAAAACTCTGATACTGCTTTATACCAAACCGGATGAAGTTAAGCCCCGATAGATTGAAATCTGTTTTTCTGAATTCAACATCACCACTTATGACCTCAACAGAAATAACAGAGTTAGAAAATCCACCTCTCCCCAGAACTTTTGAAAAAATAGTTGTTCTTCTCACAAGCTGTTCAAGAGCAGAAAGATTTTCTTTATACGCTTTTTCAAGCTCCTGAAATTCCTGATTATCTGACGATAAGCTTGCTCTATCAGAAATCATTTTTAGATTCTGGACATAGTTTGAGACCTGATTCAGAAGTTCTTCATATTTTTGAAGAACCGAGACATTTTTAGTAATGTGCTGTGATATAAAATCAAGCGTCTGAACACGCAGAGAAACAGAGTTTGCAAGAGCAATAGAAGTAGGAGAGTCGCTCTCATTTATTCTTCCCGACGATATTCTTCTTGAAACAGATTGAATATCTGATACATTTTTACGAACTTCGTTGAGTATAAAATGAGATATTGTTTTTGAAACCTTCACTGCGAAATCACCTGAGAGGTTATTTTCTCTATTTCTGCAACTATTTTGTCATAAACTTCTTTATCGGTTTCTTTTTCTGGTGATAGATTAAGGAGCAGTGTTGCATTCTGCAAGGCAACGGTCTTTAAAAACTTATTTGAGAATTTTTCTGATATTCTAACCCAAGCATAAGATAGGTCAGAAAATGAATCAGCAACGACCTTTACTCCCGCAATCTCACATGCAGTAGATAAAAGTTCAACAGAAAATTTTACCTCCCCGAGTTTCAAGAATATATTCGCAAGAGCAGTGAGAGCGGTCAAGATATACACCGAATTTTCTTTTGTAGGTTGTATAACTTCAAGGTATCTTTTGAAAAGGTCAATGGTCTTTGAAAGGTCGTTGCCGTACATAAATTCAAAATGAGCGTAGTTGAATAAAATATCGGGATTTTCGTCCTTCATCATGCTGTATGCTTTCTCGTAGTAGTTTTTTGCATCTTCTATTTTCCCCAATCTTTCGGAAGCGAAAGCGAGGTTTGAGATATGATGTGGTTCAAGCTTATCTTCAATTTTTTTGAGCGTCTCATAAATAAGTTCCCACTTTTCGCATTTTCCTGCACAATCTACAAACTCATCAAGAGCTTGCGGGACTTCAATTATATATTCAGGAGACATATTCACAAGCTGTTCAAAGTTTCTCAGAGATTCATCGTATCTTTTGAGATGATAAAGAACCCTTGCCTTACCCATAAAATATTTTCTCTTCAAAGAGTCGGGAGATATAGGTATAAGAGATACGAGAAAACCTTTTTTCCTTGCCTTTTCAAGTTCATCAAGTGCTTTTTCAAATTCACCTTTGACGAAAAATACCTCTGACTTTGCTAAATTCAAAGCTCCCTCATCAGGTCTCACTTTCTCCGCCTCTCCAAGATGATAAAGAACCTTATCCCAATCACCAATAAATCTCCTTATATCAACACCTAACATGTGAAGGTCATAGAGCCACATATAAGCGTTCTGAGGAATAAGCGATAGAGCTTCGTCAAGCTTCCTCAAAGCATCTTCTATTCTCCCTAGCTTTGCGTATGAGAAAGCAAGGTATCTTTTTATCCAGAAAGAAGGATTGCTCTTTTCTTCTTCCTCAAGAAGTCGGATATTTCTCTGCATCTTCTGCTGCAACTTTTCGGGATCGTGGTAGCCGGTATGAGTTATTTTTATTGTCGTGTATTTTTGTTTTATTTTGAGCTTTTCTATTGAGAAGATAACCTGCTCGTGAATCCTTCCTTCAAATTTTATCTCCTCGTGTCTTGGGAACAATCTCAGCTGATACCAGTACCATGCGTCATTTCTGCTTGAAGAATCTTTGCTCTCTATAATTTTGCTTTCTATGAGGAAGTAGTAGGCGGAATCTTTTGTGGGCGGTAGGTTCTTTTTCAGCTCTATTATCTTTTCTATGTTGAAATCGTCTATCACATCATCTGCGTCAAGCCACATTATCCAATCACAAGTTGCATGTTTCAAAGATTCGTTCCTCGCAGCTGAAAAGTCATCACACCACTGGAAAAAATAAACCTTTGCTCCAAACTCACGAGCTATCTCGGGTGTTCTATCAGTGCTACCCGTATCAACAACAACTATCTCGTCTGCAAATTTTTTAGCAGATGAAAGAACGTTCGGAATGTTTTTCTCCTCGTTCCTCGCTATAATACAAACACTTATTGTGTTTCCTTTTGATGATTTAGCCATACTTCCCTCAACCTCCTTTACTTACCATGATGTATATGCTCCTTCGGTTTTTCAGGTGAAGTTTCATCTTTCTTGACCAAAAGTTCAACATCTAAAAGCTCTTCGGGACCTTCAAGTACAAGATGTTTGCCTTTTTTATTCCTTGCGTTTATTATGATTGGAGCAAGAAGGTTTGCAAAGAACTTACCGTTTTCACACCTCAAAATAACTCTAACAGCAACATCTGCAACATCTTGAACCTCTATATCTTTCACCTCTTCGGGAGAAGAGAGGATAGAATAGTTATGAACTATAAAAGATGGATCAACAACAAAAAAAGCGAGGTTTGGATTTTCAAAAGAGTGAAGGACTTCAAGCGGAAAAGGCAAACTATCATTCACAACTTTCAGCAAGAAGAACTTTTTCTCTTCTGGGAAACCTATCAAGCCATCTGGGAAGAAAAAGACCTCATCTGGATTTATTTCAATCTGACCGAAAATTCTGGAATTGAACTGCATATTTTTCTATTTTCGGAAAAAGAAGGAAAAAGTTAAGAGAGAAGATAAAAAATTTTTTCTGAATTTTCTGAAAATTTTGTTGATGGATTCAGAGAGAAAAAGAGAGAAAGGGAGCGGACAAGACAAAATCCGCTCCCCTGATTTTATCTGCACTTTCAAAGAGAAAACTACTTCACTGCAGCTTTGAGTTTGTTTCCTGGTTTAAACCTTGGCACCCTTCCACCGGGTATGTTGATGGTCTCCCCGGTTTTTGGATTTCTGCCCTTTCTTGCTTTCCTTTTCGCAACATACCAGGTTCCGAACCCCGGCAGTGCGAGTCTATCTCCTTTTTTCAGGACCGCCTCAACTGTTGACAGGAAGGCGTCCAGTACGAGTTTTACCTGTGCCTTTGATTGCTTTGTTTTTTTTGCTATTTCATCTATAAGCTGTGCCTTGTTCATAGTTTTTCCACCTCCTTTCATCGTTTATTTTAAATTTCTTGGTTGCGAGAGAGCATAGAAAAATCAAGGGAATTTGAGGTAAGAGCTTTTTGCGATTTTTCAAGCGGGAAATGTGGCTGATATTTTTTCTTTCTGATGCTTTATTATTCTGCGTCTCTGAAAACCTTGATAGATAAGGGTTTTCTTTTCGGTAGTTCAAGTTTCCGAAAAAACGTGGTCTGACCGTTTTATGATTTTACAAACATATTGCATTTTCATTTATGTATTTTTTCTTTTGCATTAAGGATAAAAATTTAGGATATTTCCACCGACCTAAATAAAACCAAAAAAGGTTATATAAAATGAAGAGAAAATTTATCATCTGCCCAGAAAAAGTCGGGAAGAAAGAATTGATGGCAGACCCGCATCTAAAATCTTCTGCGCTGCTTTGCTTATATCATACTCTACTCTAAAAACTCTGTAAATCTTCCCGTCCTCTATGAAGCCGAAAGCTGACTTCGGATTCCTGTCTCTTGGTTGTCCTACACTCCCCACATTTATCGCAACGACTTCAAAATCGTCAAAGTTTATCTCCTCAAACTCTCCGTATAAAATACCGCTCTCACCGTTTTTCACACCAAACGAATAGGTGATATGAGCGTGTCCCGAAAAGCTCGCCTTAAACCCGCTCGCAGAAAGAAATTTCAGCGACCACAAAACCGCATCACTGCTTACAAGATAAATAAATGAGTCCGGAGAATATGGCGCCCCGTGCGAAAAGAAAAAACCATCCAATTCATAAGTCAAAGGCAGTGTCTTTATCCACTCTATATACTCATCTTTCAAAGTTTTCTTCGTCCATTCCACAGCTACCCTTGCGTGTTCCACAAAGTAATCGTCTTTTATTATTCCAGCCACCGCTGCATCGTGATTCCCGAGCAAAACAACATCGCAGTACTTCCTCACAAGCTCACAGCACTCATTGGGGTTCGCTCCATAGCCCACAATATCTCCAAGACATACAACTTTATCGGGATTCAACTTCTCTACCTCTTTTAGAACCTCCTCCAGCGCCTCTAAATTTGAGTGTATATCTGATATGATGGCTACATTACCCGAAGACATCATATAAATTTAACATAATCTATGGAAAATAGAAAAATTCGTCAAAACAAACGACCTACTTTCTCTATCCAGCTTGTATCTTCTAACTCTTCAAGAATTTCTGAAATCCTCTGGCGTAGCAGAGGGTGAATTATGTCTTCTATCTCCAAAATAGGTATAAGAATAAACTTTCTTTTATGCGCAAGAGGATGGGGGATTTTGAGCTCTTCTTCCTCCCAGATTCCGCCTTCCCAAAATATTATATCTATATCAATTGGACGACTTGAATAAGACCTGCCAAACCTGAAAGCGTAATCTCTCCTCTCTTCTCTTCCCAAAAATTTCTCAATCCTCTTGAAAAACATAAAGAGAGTTCTCGGAGGTAAATCAGATTCCACTTTGAGACAAACATTAAGAAAAGGATAACCTTCAAACCCCCATGCTTCACTTTCATATAGAGAAGAAATTTTCTCTACTTTGCAGACCTCTGATATAAGTTCTACTGCCTCTTTCAAATACCATAACCTCGGTTCTTCATTGCTACCCAAAGAAATCCAGTATTCCATAACTCCTGAATAAAAATTTTAATCTGAAATTTAATGAATGAATGAAAGATAGATGAATGTGAGAAGAAGGGGGAGGGAAAAAACGAAAAAATCCCTCCCTCTATACATTATTTCTTACTCACCAGTGACTATAACGCAGTAAGTTCCATAGAGAAGGAGTATGTTTGTGATTTTATAGTCAATGCTTGTTATCTCTTTTATACCAGCTTTTGCTGCCGCTTCCTTTACAGACGCATCTCCGACACTTATTAAACCAAGAATATTAGAAGCACAGCTTTCACCTACTTTTGAACCTATCTTTTGATTGTGGTCGCCTGTGTGGAGTTTCAAGTCCGTATAAAAGAAACCTATTTGGAGTGGAGCTAATGCACAGCCCGAGAGGAACAGAACCCAAGAAACCAATAAACCCGCTAACCCTATCTTCTTCATATTTTCCTTACCTCCTCCCAAGTTTTTATTTATCTTACTCCAATTTTAAAAATTTTCAGCAAATTTTATTGGGAAAACATTCTGATAAAAAGACATAAAACATAAGCAGAAAAAGATTTACGAGCGGTTTATTTTATAATTTTTATTTAAAGGAGGTGATTTGAACCACATTCATCTACGACCCAATAATTTTATTTCTGCTCGGAGCATTCCTATCACGAGCTAAAAACAAAACTGTATTTGTTATTCCTCTGCTCTTTGTATTGCTTTCAGCAGGCACATACTTTATAAACCCTGACTGGGCTTTTATGTTCTTCGTGGATTCAAGAAAATTTCCGCTCTGGAGTATATTACTCATTTTCGCCTCATACTTTCTCATCTTCTTCCTCGCTTACTACATAGGAAAAAGAATGAGAAGAGAAACATTGATTCTGATGATGTCTTTCATCTCTCTTATTTTTGTTATTATTTTTATTTTAACCTTTGATAGAGCTTTCTTTTGGGGAAATTACCTGAGTTTTCTCGGATTGCAGAACAAGGGATTTTTATACCTTATATTTAACTTTTTCGGGAATAAAATCGGAAAATTTGTTCTTGTGGGCGGAGCAATCTTCTCAGCAATATCATTTGCTATATTGATAAAAGATGAAGGAATAAGAGATTTCGTCTCTCCCACCAAAAAATAACAAACTGAAAATTAAAAAAACATCTTCACCCAATACCTATAAATAAAAGTTAGATGAGAGATAAAGCGGTTCTATACCTTGAAGATGGAACTCTGCTCCTTGGTAGGTCTTTTGGAGCCAAAGGAACAAGAGTTGGAGAGATAATCTTCAACACCGGAATGACCGGATACCAAGAGATACTCACAGACCCCTCTTACAAAGACCAAATAGTTGCGATGACATATGTTCATATAGGGAACTATGGTGTAAATTACGAGGACTTTGAATCAAGAAAAATATTTGTTGAGGGATTTGTGGCAAAAGAATTTGAAGAAACCCCGTCAAACTGGAGGTCTAAAAAAACCCTGAGAGAATTCCTTGAAGAAAACGGAATACCAGCTATTGATGGAGTAGACACAAGGTATCTCACAAGGAAAATAAGAGAAAAAGGAAGTATGAAGGCAGTGATAACAACAGAATCAGCAGATACGCAGTCGCTCAGGAAAATCCTTGAAGAGTATCCGGGAATAGAAGGCAGAGACCTTGTAAAATATGTCACGTGCGAGAGACCTTATTTGTGGAGTGAGCCAAGATGGAGACATAAATCAATATCTTACCCACAGAGAAAAAAAGTGAAAGCGAAATTAGTTGTACTGGATTTTGGGGTCAAATTCAACATTTTGAGAAACCTTGCAGATATTTTCGGAGAAGTAGAAGTTTTACCGGCTTACACAACAGCAGAAGAAATTTTGAACAAGAAACCTGATGGAGTTGTTTTATCTAACGGTCCCGGGGACCCAGCTCCGCTCAAATCAATTCAGGAGAACATAAAAAAGATTGTCGGAAAGGTTCCAATATTAGCTATATGTCTTGGGCATCAGCTACTTGGACTTGCCCTTGGAGCCAAAACCTATAAGTTAAAGTTCGGACATCACGGAATAAACCATCCCGTAAGGAACACCGAAAGAAAAAGTATAGAGATAACTTCTCAGAACCACAATTTTGCGGTTGACCCGAACACATTTCCAGAAGATGTAAAGGAAGGTTTAAAACTCACTCACATTTCACTGAACGATGGAACTTTTGAAGGTTTCAGGTCAGAAAAACTGAAGTTTATATCTGTGCAGTATCACCCAGAAGCTGGACCTGGGCCGAGCGATTCTGAATACATATTTGACGAGTTCTCAAAAATGATTGAGGGAAGTTGAAATCACTCTGAAACAAAATGCTCTTTCAAAAATTTTTCTATTCTGAGGCAGACGAGTTCTGCATACTCTACAAGTCCCCCGTGACTACCTTTTGGAAGAATCAGAACCTCTGAATTTTTTATTCTCTGACTCATGCGGAGCATAACATACTTTGGAGTGAAAATATCGTTTTCTCCTATTATAGCAAGTGTTGGAACATTTATTTTGTCAAGGACATCTTCTGCGGAATGTTCTTGTGCAGAAAGAGCCATCTTAAAAAACACTTCAATTCTCATCTTACGCAGGTTCTCAAAGTACTCTGTAAAATCATCAACATGAGCGAGAAGTGGATTGAGGAAGAACAACCTTTCTGAGAGTATTCCAACAGATTTACCAAGACGGAAAGCAAATGATGTAGTCATCAAAGATGACCATATTTTCTGAGCTCTTTTAGGATTCCTGAGGACAAGCTTTGCGGTTATTTTAAGAATCAGTTCAGACAAAGGGAAGTCAAGGAAATATTTTGCGGGATGCTCATAAGGTCCGAGAGCAGGGATAAGCCCTTTTACCATAGCGGGATAGAGTCGGAAAAATTCAAGTATAACCTGAACTCCCATTGAAAAGCCACCGAAGACAGCGGAGTTTATTTCAGCAGCATCGCATACCGCTTTCATATCTTTTGCGCAAGCGGTCATAGAAAGGTCATCGGTTTTCGGTTGCATACTCCTCCCATGCCCCCTGTAATCCCATACAACCACTTCTGTAATTCTTGAAATGTAGTCCTCAACATATCTCCAATATCTTATTGTTGTTCCTATGCCGTTTGCAAGAACAAGCGGAGGAATGCCCTTTGCTTTCTTCTTGACCGGATATGTCTTCCTGAACCATATATGAGTTCCATCAAAAGATTGTACATAACCGCTTATAACCTCTCTTTTCACTTTATCAGCTGATCCCAGAAAAAATCTTCTCGGTTCATAAGCTATGTCTGTTTTCAACATAAAGAAAAAAGTAAGATTGAATTTCAATTTTACCGAAATTTTAATTTTTCGGGATTTTTTGCATAATCTGTATTGAAAAACTATATTTTGGGTTGGTAAATATTTGTTCTGATGTCTTATTTCAGAGAGATAGATTTTGAAGAAGTAGAAATATCAAAGATACTTATCGGCGAGCTAGAGGAAAATCTCAAAAGCATAGCAAGAATGTTAGGAGTAAGCATATCATCAAGAGGGACAAAAATTTTCATAAAAGGCGAAGAAAAAGAGGTAAAAATAGCAGAAGAGGTTGTAAAAGAACTTTACAGAGAGATAAAAGAGGGTTTTGCAATCTCAAAAAAAGATGTTGAGGAAAAAGTTCACGAACTCAAAAAGAAAGCAAAAGAAGAAAATAACAGCTCCGATCAAGAAGATAACTCAAAAATAGAAAGCAGAAACAGAGAAGTAATCATAACAACATATAGAGGAAAAAAAATCATACCGAAGACAGAAAATCAGTCAAAATATGTCAAGTCAATATATGAAAAAGACCTTGTGATATGCATAGGTCCAGCGGGGACAGGAAAAACATTTCTTGCGGTTGCAGTTGCTATCTCATACCTGAAATCAGGCAAGATAAATAAAATAGTTCTCACAAGACCAGCTGTGGAAGCAGGGGAGAAAATCGGTTATCTCCCCGGTGGAATACTTGAAAAAGTAGATCCATTCATGAGACCGATTTACGATTGTCTATACGAAATTCTTGATTACAGAGAAGTCGCAAAGTTCATAGAAAGAGGAGTTATAGAAGTGATACCGATAGCTTTTATGCGCGGAAGAACTATTTCTGACTCGTTCATAATAGTAGATGAAGCACAGAACTTAACATACGATCAGGTAAAGATGACACTCACAAGAATGGGAATAGGTTCAAAAATGGTTCTCACAGCCGATATGACTCAAATTGATGTTCAGAAATCTGGGATTTCTGAGATTGAAAAAATTCTCGGGAATGTAGAAGGAGTAAGTTTTGTCTATCTCACAGGTGAAGATATAGTAAGGCATCCGATCGTTTCAAGAATAATCAGCGCATTTGAAAATTACGAAAAGTCATCAAGAAAAGCAGAACAGGAAAGGAAGGAGAAAAATCATATCTGATAAGGTAGAACCAAAAAATCTAACTTTGCTGTGCGGAAATAAAAATTTTTCTCTTCCTCAACTTCTCCGCAGAATCTAAATCATTTATAAACATGAATTTGACAGAAAGGTAAATATTATCTTGCATTTGCCTTAGCTTTTTTACCGCTCTTACCTCTGTGCTGTAAAAATTTCCTTTATCTCCTTCTATATATACCTTCAAACCCGGCACCCATATTTTCTCTTTATCTCTGGGAGATATGACTGCTACAGCTCCCTGCAATCCTCTTGGTTTAGTTATAAAACCAATCTCTTCAAGATTTTCAGGAATATCTTTTGCCTCCGGAATAAATGGAGGTATAACTCCTATTTCAATTCTTACCTTTCTTGGGAGGTCGCCTTCAAAAATATACACATCAGAAGAAATAAATTCTAATGCGGAGTTTTTGTCTTTTACCTTGTTGAGCTTCAGAATAAGCTCATTCTTTCTGAACCGCTTCAGAGATTTGATTCTGAACTCCTCAAGAACACCATAATTTTTTTTTATGAATATCCTTGGGGGAATACTTTGAGGGGAAATGAGTCTTTTGAGACGTAATTTAACCTTACCCTTGTTCCCATGCACATCTGAAATATAACCTATATAAATGTATTTTTTCCCGTTGAGAATCATAATCTCATACCAACCTATTTAGCTTCTGCGAAGAGATCAAATGAATTTTTTAAGTTTTATTTTTGCTGTTTTCATTTCTTCTTTTTCTTTATCACTTTCTTTGCTCTCTGACCAAAACTTAGGTCAAGCTCTACCGCTTTTTTCAATCCTTCTCTTAATCCCTTTTATCTTCCCTGTTGTATTCCTTGTTGAAGAGCTTTTTCGTATGCCTCTCTGAAAATCTTTATGTCAAGCAGGTTTATCTCTCACACTTCCCATTTCATCTCTCTTTCCACCAAATAAGATAAAATTCTTGTCGGGTCTATGACTTTGCTTGAAAATGTTATACCTCCGAGTTCTGTTCTATCTTCAAAGTTCAGGTCTTGGATTAGCTTTTCATATCCGCCATCGGCTCATAAACTTACTGCAATTGTGAAATAGTTTTTCTCCTCTCAAAGCAAGCTCTTACAAAAGAGACAAAGAGCGGATGAGGAGAAAAAGGTTTTGACTTGAATTCTGGATGGAACTGGGTTCCTATAAACCACGGATGGTCAGGCAACTCAACTATTTCAGCAAACATAACATCACCCTTATATGAAGTTCCGGACAAAATCAATCCGTTCTTTTCAAGAAGAGGTATAAATTTCGGAGAGACCTCATATCTATGTCTGTGTCTCTCGTATATCTCTTTCTTCCCGTAGATGGAGTAAGCCAAAGTTCCTTCTTTTAACCTAACCTGCCATGAACCAAGTCGCATCGTCCCCCCCAACCTATCAATATTCCTTTGTTCCTCAATCATATCTACAACCGGGTATGGTGTATTCGGATCAAACTCTGTTGAATGTGCTTTCGTGAGATTACAGATATTTCTCGCAAACTCCACAACCATAAGTTGCATTCCAAGACAGATGCCAAGGATAGGAATCTTATTTTTCCGGCAGAACTCTATGGCCTTTATTTTTCCCTCTATTCCTCTTGAACCAAATCCACCTGCTATAATAACTCCTTGAAAATCTTGAAGCACATCGGGGGAACTCTCTATTTTTTCTGAGTCAAACACAGAGATTTTGGTTTTCAGAAAGTTAGCGATACCCCCGTGAATTATGGCTTCTTTGAGAGAAAGGTAAGCATCCTGATGAGAAGCATATTTACCAACTATGGCGATACTAACACACTCTTTTGAGTCCCTCAATATTTTTGCTATTTTCTCCCATTTTTCAAGTTTTGGTTCATAAGGTTTTATATTGAAAAGCTCCACTGGTTCTTTGCCGAACAGCTTTTTTGAAATGACCTTATGTATTCCTTCTTTTTTGAAAATCAGCGGTACCTCGTAAATGTTATCAACATCTGGGTCAGATATTACAGCTTCTTCATCTACATCACAAAAGAGAGATATTTTTTTTCTTATGTCTTGTGGTATAGGTTTTTTAGAGCGACAAACTATTATATCTGGTTGAATTCCTATCTCTCTTAATCTCATAACAGAATGCTGTGTTGGTTTTGTTTTAAGCTCTCCATTTTCAAGTTGTGGAACAAAAGTGACATGGACATAGCAGGTTTTGGCTTCTTTTTTCATCTGCCTTATCGCCTCCAAAAAAGGTAAGCTCTCTATATCTCCAACCGTTCCACCTATCTCAACAACGACAACATCTTTACCATAACCAGAAGATTTGATATAATCTTTTATCTCATCTGTTATATGAGGTATAACCTGAACGGTATTTCCAAGATACTCTCCTCTTCTTTCCTTTTCTATCACAGAGTAGTATATTTTTCCGGCTGTTACATTGTTCGTACGCGATAGAGTAAGTGAGAGAAATCTCTCATAGTGTCCAAGGTCAAGGTCTGTTTCTGCTCCGTCTTCTGTGACATAAACTTCTCCGTGTTGATAAGGATTCATCGTTCCCGCATCTACGTTTATGTATGGGTCAAATTTGACTATGTTTATTGAAAATCCCATATCTTCTAATATAGCAGATATAGAAGCGGCAACTATTCCCTTGCCCAAAGAAGACATAACGCCACCGGTGACAAAAATAAAATGCTCAGCCATAATGATATTTATATAATCTTCTTTTGTTCAGAGAAGTTATCTGTTTTTTTGATTCATTAGCTTTTCCTGATGTTTTTCAGAATTTTGTCTATAATCATATCCATAGTTTTGGTTTGTGAAGTTTTAGCGCAATCGCATGTTCTTTTGTTCAGATTTTCACCGCAGAACCTGCAAATTCCTCTGCAATTTTCACTGCATACCGCAAAAGGTGGGACACAGCTTTCAGCAAGTCGGAGCATATAATCATAAAAATCAAATTCTTCTCCCTCGTAAAAATCGTCATCTAAATCCTCCATTTTCAGCTCTATTTCTTCCTCCTGCGGGAGCATACTTGAAGGTTTGAGAAAAATCTGTATGTTATCTTCTGTGTCAAATATAAATTCCTCAAGACATCTTGTGCATTCCATAAATTTTTCAACAAACATTTTTCCTTTTATCTCAACTATACCTCCACTTCTTCTTACTTCTCCGTTGAATATAGCTTTTATATCTTCGCTTTTGAACATTTTTGAAACCTTAATTCCGTCTTCGGAGATATACTTTATTCTGACCGCTCCTCTGAACAGCTCTTCTTGTGTTCTAATTATCACCTATAAAACACCTCATCAAATAACTGATTTTAATTAATATTTTTTATAGATGGATTTTTTTAAAAATATACGCCTTCTATTTATTATCTCAAAATATTTTGCAAGATGAATATAGATTTTAGAAGATTGTTTGAAGATTCGCTTGTAGTATCAATTTGTTGGTTTGGCTCTTTCTTTGCAAGAACTCTGCTCTCACCCATTTTCGGATACGAAATAAATCCTCTGAAAAACTACATCATCGCTTTCCCTTTCATACTGTTCTTCTGGATTTTCACAGCAGTATACGTTGGAATATACAGGAGATATGGTATAAGGAAAGATATAAGGGGAATAGAGAAGGGATTTCAGGCATGGCTCATAAGCGCCCTTGTGTCTATGTCATTTGCTTTCCTTCTGAGAGAACTTCACCTCTCAAGGTCTGTGATAATAATATTTTCTGTCTCCTGCTTTATAGCTTTGACAGTCAAAAACTACGCATTTTCTGAAGAAGAAACGAAAAAATCATTTCTCATAGGAAGTGGTAACCTAGCGATAAGAGTTATACAAAAATTAGAAGATACGACAAACTACAAAATTGAAGGAATAATCACACAATCAAGAGAACTTATCGGAAAGAAATTAGATAAATATGAAATAGTTGGCACACTATCTGACTTGAAAGAAATTCTGGAAAAAAGAAAACCCGATGCCATCATATTCGCAGATGAAAACCTTCCTCTATCTGCTATAATGACAATAATATCTAACACAAAGGCAAATGGCATAAAGTTTCTCGTGGCATCTCCTGGGTTTGAAGCCATAAAATACGGATTTGATGTTGAGTTCGTCGGAAATATACCACTTGTAGAACTGGGATTTGAAACAACAAATATTCTGTATGAACCTCTGAAAAGGGTCTTTGATTTTGTCGTCTCTCTTATCTTACTCATATTACTCATTCCAGTATTTGTAGCAATAGCAATAGCTATAAAGATTGATTCAGAGGGTCCTGTTTTCTTTATCCAAGAAAGAGTAGGAAAAGACGGGAAAATATTTCGTATCATAAAATTCAGGACGATGTATAAAGATGTTCCAAAGTATTCTCTCTCTCCGAGACATAAAGGAGACCCGAGAATAACCCGTGTCGGAAGGTTTTTGAGAAGGTGGAGCTTAGATGAACTTCCGCAACTCATAAATGTTCTGAAAGGAGATATGTCTCTTGTTGGACCAAGACCTGAAATGCCACAGATAGTAGAAGAATACGAACCATGGCAGAGAGAAAGATTGAGAGTAAAGCCGGGAATTACCGGAATATGGCAGATATTGGGAAGAAAAGATTTACCCCTTGAAAAAAATATCCAGTACGACCTTATATATATCAAAAACAGGTCATTCCTTTTAGACCTGATAATAATCTTGAAGACAATTCCTCTCGCTATAAAAGGGAAGGGAGCTTACTGAGATAAAAATTTAAAACAACAAAAAAATGATTAATTTTATTTGTGAATGTCCCAAGAAAAGAAATTTATCTCTCTCTTCAGCTTTGACGCACTTGAAGATTTTAATATAAATGAGATCTTACCTCTTATAAAATCAACAGATTTAAAAATTCCGGGGAGAAAATGCCTCATTATAGACGATTCACACTTTACAAGAATTGAGATAAGAAAAATATTAGAGAGAAACGAGATTTTTTCATCAGATGACATTCTTGAAGCAGATGATGGAATATCAGGGTTTAAAAAATATACCGAAAACTTGAAAAATTTAGACATCGTCTTTTGCGATATACAGATGAAAAACCTTGACGGATTGAAATTCATAAAGATGGTGAAAGATTTTGAGAAGAAATTGGAAGAAGAAGGAGAGATAACAACTTACTTTTTCTCATCAACTATTCCAATAATAATAATGACAGGAACAGCAACAACGGAAGCGAAATTAAAAGCCCTTGAACTGGGAGCCAAAGATTTTATAATGAAACCCTCACGAGAAATAACAAAGGAGGACTTTGAAAAAGAGATAATTCTGCGATCAAAAATACACATATCTTTAAAAAGGAACATTGGAGGTTTAGCGTCTTTAAGTATAATGCTAAAACAAGCTTCAATAATAGACCCGCTTACAGGAGCATACAACAGAAGATACCTCAATGAATTTTTGCCAGCAGAAGCATCAAGAGCGATGAGGAAAGGCACAACCCTATGCGCAGTGATCTTTGACCTTGATAACTTCAAAGAAATAAATGATAAGTTCGGACACCTTATAGGAGATGAAGTGATAAAAGATTTCTCAACAAGATTGAAAACAGTAAAACGAAAATACGATGTTTTGATAAGGTACGGTGGAGATGAATTTTTGGTGATAATGCCCGAAACAAGAGCAGATGGCGCTCAAGCCCTCTTTGAGAGATTAAAAAAAGAATACGAAAGCAATATGTTTGAACACAAAAACCTCAAAATACATATAAGCTTTTCAGCAGGTTGTTCGTTTTTCCCGACAGAAAAAATCAAAACAGAAGAGGACTTACTCCGCTATGCAGATAATGCCCTTTATGAAGCAAAAAAAAGCGGAAAATCCTGTATAAAGTTCTTGTTCTGATAAATTTTAAAATTATGGCAAGGTGTTTTTTCTGCGGGAAAACAACAAACTTTGGACATAATGTATCTCACGCAGGAAACAGAACTCAAAGAAAGTTCAAAGCAAACATAAAAAGAGTAAGAGCAATAGTAAATGGAGAAAAAAAGGGAGTAAAAGTATGTACAACATGCATAAAAATGGGAAGACACATAGGATTATAAATGTAAAAACGAAAATTCTTGAACAATCGTTCAAATTTTTCTGACAAATTACAAAATCAGTCCCCCTATAACTAACATAAACTGAAAAAATCAAGAAACAAAAAGGAGGTGAAGATTATGGAAAGAAACGGAAAAGACGAAAAACTAAAAGATAAGGTAATTATAACCTGTGCTTTGTCAGGAGCGGTAGCAAATAGAACTCAATGCCCATACATACCCTATACACCCGAAGAATACGCAGCAGAAGCTAAAAGAGCATTTGAAGCGGGTTGCACCGTCGTTCATATACACGCAAGAAGACCTGACGGAACCCCCTCATACCTCGTTGAGGACTTCAAAAACATAGTAGAAGCAATAAAAGCAGAAGTCCCAGAAATGATAATAAATTTATCAACAGGAGCAGTCGGTCTCCCACGAGAAGCAAGAATAGCTCATGTCATAGAACTCAAACCAGATATAGCAGCTCTCAACATGGGAACGATGAACTACGCAAAGTACAGCCCGAAAAGAAAAAACTGGGTCTTCGCTTTTGAATTCATAAACTCAATATGGGATATAGAGTATTTCATTGAGAACATGGTAAAAGTTGGAACAAAACCAGAATGCGAGTGCTTTGACCTCGGACACATAGAAACAATCTACCCGCTTATGGATAAAGGACTGCTCAAAATCTTTCAGGTCAGCATAATACTGGGAGTAGTAGGCGGAGCATCCGCTGACCCAAGAAACCTTGTCTACCTCTCAACAAGAGTTCCACCCGGAGCAGAATGGCAGGTCATAGGAATATCAAGAGAACAGTGGGGACTTGTAATGCAGTCGGTGCTTCTCGGAGGACACGTGAGAGTTGGATTTGAAGACAATTTCTACCTTCCTGATGGAGAAATGGCAAAGTCAAACGGAGAGCTCGTAGAAGCAGCTGCAAGAATAGTAAAAGAGGTCGGAAAAGAAATCGCATCACCAGAAGAAGCAAGAAAAATTCTGAGATTAGACGAAGCAAGGAAATTAGCTCAGTCAAACTGAATTAAAAGTAGTGGAGCCACCTCACATCAAATCTGTATAATCCCGCTTCCTGCGCCCATCTTATAGCTTGCTCATACTCATCAGAGCTTATCCTACGCATAAGCTCGGGGTAGTTTTTAGGGCGTAAAGCCACAAGCCCCGCAGGGTAGTACTGGTCCATTATGTTGATGTATGTGTGCGGAGAAATCTCATAAGCGATGAATTTGACTATCTTATCTGTTCCGGCTATATTAGCTGGCATAACAAGATGCCTGACGAGCAAACCCCTCAATGCAAGTCCATTTTCATCAAATTTCAAATCTCCGACCTGCTCATACATTTTCTTTATTATTCTCCGAGCGACATCTGGATAATCTCTTACACCGAGGTATTTCCACGAAAGTTCGCTATCCCATATTTTGAAATCTGGCATATAAATATCTACTATACCATCCATAAGCTCTATTGATTCTTCGGAATCGTAAGCGCTCGTGTTATAAACTATGGGTATTTTCAGTCCCATCTCAATAGCGAAAAGCAGAGCTTCAAGGATCTGTGGGACGACATGTTCTGGCGTGACCAAATTTATATTGTGGCAACCTATTTCCTGCAATCTTATCATTATTCTTGCGAGGTCTTGCGGAGAAACTTCTATACCATCTTCACCCTTCCAAGATATATCAAAGTTCTGACAGAAGACACATCGCAGGTTGCAGAACGCAAAAAATATTGTTCCTGAACCATTCAAGCCTCTCAGGCAGTCCTCCTCTCCAAAATGCGGGAAGGCACTCGAGACCCTTGCGTATCTTCCAACCCTGCAAACTCCCACTTTTACGAATCTGTCAATCTGGCAGTTTCTCGGACAGACCTTACAGTTTCTCAGAGATTCAATGGCTCTTTCAACTTTTTCTTGAATTTTCCATTTTCCTTCCTCTCTAAGGCGAATATATGCGGGAACAAAATCCTTTCTTTTTATCACAAACCTCTCATCTCTTATATACCACGGGGGGTTGCCGAAAGCGTATTTCTTTCGCCCTAACATATAATAATTTTAATCTCACGCATAATGTGTTGGCTAATCCTTTATGCATTTCAGGTATCCGTCGGGATTAGTTGTTATGAGTAGTTTATTTTCTATTTCTTTATCTGGAACGAACCTATCGTTTTTCTTCAAAAATTCCATCACAGCGGTTTTAGGGTTATTTCCCTTACCCCAAGGTCTATCTTTGAAGAGTTCATCTGGCATATCTTCTATTATTGTATCAAAGACGACTATGTATGAACCCTTTGAGACAAGTGGGGAGTAAATTTCAAGTTCTTTGAGAACATGCTCGTGCGTGTGGAGAGAATCAAGACAGACAAGGACTGGCTTTCTTCCGTGAGCGAGCTCAAAAACCTCACTGGCGACTCTTTGGTCTGTAGATGAACCCTCTATCAGTTTTATTCTCCCCTTTTTATATATCGGATGCCCCATTATTTTTTCTTTGTTCCAAGGTCTTATCTCTATATCTATTCCTACAACGATTCCATCATTTCCTATGAGTTCAAGTATTGAGCCGTAGAATATAACTCCTCCGCCGTGAGCTACTCCTGTTTCTATAATAAGGCGAGGTTTTACATTCCATATTATCTCCTGCATCGCGATAATATCTTGGGGGAGTTGTATAAAGGGGCGACCGAGCCAGTCAAAGTTATATGAGTATTTGAATTTAGCTGATTCAGTAATAAATTCAAGAGCAAGTTTTTTAAGTTTTTCATTTTTACCGAGTTTTTCAATGTTCTCCTTTCTTTCCTCTTTGAAGATTTCAAGCGGGTGTTTCATACAAGATACAAGAAAAATTTTTTGATTTATCAAGAAAGTTATATTTTTTGTTATAAAATTTTTTATTGTTGCGGGCGTAGCTCAGTTGGTCAGAGCACTGCCTTGCCATGGCAGGGGTCGCGGGTTCGAGTCCCGTCGCCCGCTCCCACTTAAAAATCTCTCAAAGAATACTCACCAAAAACCTTGATGAAAATCACATTCCTCGTTATATCTGCGAAAACCTCATCTATCTCTCTCCTCACCTTCTCATTTGTCTCTATCTCAATGAAAAAGTTATATCTTCTCGTGTTTCTATCTGGACGTGAATGAATTTTTTTCATGTTTATTTTTCTTTTTGCGAGTGGTTCAAGAACTCTGAAAAGAGCTCCCGGCTCATCTTTGACAGAAAAGCAAAAAGATAACCTCATCTGAACACGATGTGAGATTCTCCTCTTGAAAAAATCGTCATCTTTATCTTTCTTCTTTATGACGATAAATTCTGTCTTCTCCCCGTAAGAATCTTCAATGTGTTCTGCCAAAATGTTCAGACCGAAGATATGAGATAATCTTGAAGGACCTATCGCACCCCCTTCATTATCCTCTTTCGCCATTTTTGCTCCATCTGCTGTTGAGTTCGTATATATTATCTCCACACCAGGCAGATTCTCTCTTATCCATCTTGAACACTGAGCTATCGCCTTCGGATGAGAATAAATCCTCCTTATCTTATTCTTATCTTGAATTGAAGATAGAAAAGAGAAAGAAACAGGTATAGAAATTTGATGAACTATCTTGACGTTGTGGTCTATAAGAAGGTCAAGGGTTTCACCAACTATACCATCTCTTGAATTTTCAAGTGGAACAACCCCATAATCACATTCTCCGAGTTCAGAATATAAAAAAACATCCTTTAATGTTTGATAACTTATATATGCTGATGAATTTCCAAAGACCTTCTGAGCAGCTTCCCACGAGAAGCTCCCCTCAGGTCCGAGATACCCTATTTTCAGTTCTTTCCATATCTTTCTCGTCCCCGAAAATATCTCAACAAAAATATTCTTTGCGGAATCTTTTGGGAAAGAACTGACCTTTTCCTGTATGTATTTTAATTTTTCATCCTCGCGAAGGGAGTCAAATATCTCCAGTCCTTCTCTTTTTTTTATTTCGTAAATCTTTCTTGCAAGGTCGGCTCGCTTTTCTATAAGCTCCAATATCTTATCATCTATCTCATCTATCTTCTTCCTCAAAACTTCTAATCTATCTGAACTCATACAAAATACATTAATTTTTAGCCGTGAAATTTACTTTTTTGGAACAGATTCAAGAAGATTGCCAAGGGAGAAAGAAACTTTCCCACCTGATGATGTTTCCTTTAATACCGCTTTGTTCTCACTCAAAATTATGACATCAAAATTTTTATCAAATCCTATGACCTCTGCCTTTACTGTCTCCCCCTTTGAATAGCTTGATATCTTCCCTGAAAGCTCATTTGATGGTATAACTCCTTTTAATTTTTTACCATTATAATCAAACTCAATCCAGAGGAATTTATCTCCTTTAAAAGGAGCAGAAACGACTTTCCCCTCAACAATTTTTCCGTTTATATCTTTGAGTATCTTGAAAAATTCTTCTCTTTCTGCTTTTCTTTTGCTGACTATCACGCTTCTTCCCTTTACTGAAATCACCTTCACATCTATTTCTTGACCTTTCTGGAGTTGTATCTTATCATCAACGAACCACGATAGCTCACCTTTTGGGAGTATTGCGGAGACCTTAGTTTCTGCCTCATCAACGATAACCTCAACCTCATAGACTTTGCCTTTATCTTCAACAACTATCGCCTTTCTCAACTTATCTGGTTCTTTCTCAAGGACCTCGTATGGATTAGGAAGAATTTTTCGCAAGCTCAAAGTAACTCTCTTTTCTTCACGAGATATATTTATTATGGAGGCGGAAATTTTTTGCCCTATCTTGAATTTTTCTTTGAGGTCTGCTCCATCCCACCCTGCTTCAGACCTCGGGAGGAGCGCTTCTATTTCACTCTCCCCAACCTTTATCTTAACGAATACACCAAAGTTTTTTATATCTGAAACTTCTCCCTCAACAACATCTCCAACTTTGTAATTTTTCTCCATTTCCTCCCACGGGTCGGCTTTGAGATGTTTCAAACTTGCTCTTATATATGGTTCTGTTTCAAGGATTTTGACCTTCACTTCTTGTCCTTTTTGAAGTTTATCTTTACAACTTTCAACTCTTCCCCAATCCACATCATCTCTCAAAATTCTTCCTCTTATTCCTCCACCGAAATCTATTTCCGCGTATAGGGCGGTAACTCTCACTATTTTTCCTTCAAGAACCGCTCCGGGTTTTAGCTTTTCAAGAACTCTTTTTCTCTCCTCTTCCTTCAAGATGTTAAGGTAATCTTTTCTTGAAAGAATAAACCTCCCGTCTTGGGTTATCTCTTTGACCATGAACTCGTAGAATCCATTTACCTTTATATCTTCTGCAAGTGAAAAAGGACAGTATGCGATATAACTTCCTATACCTAATCCTGAAAAATCACCTATATCAACTTCGTAAAATCCTTTGTTTTTCCCCACTACTACACCAACGATGGACCTTCTCTCCGAGATAATTCTTTCAACATATTCTCTTATTTTTCTTTCTTTTGCTTCTTTGTAAGATAATCTGTAAAGACCGTCTTCGGAGCTCCTTCCTAAAAATACCGCCTCTATAATTTCACCTTTTTTTAATTTCTCCTTGTCTATCTCTGATTTTTTGATTTTACCTTCTGTTTTCAGACCAAGCTCAACTATAACAAAGTTATCTAATATATCTATTATCTTACACTTGACAATCTCTCCTTTTTTGGGTTGTATATCTTGAAAGAGAAGATATTTCTCAATTTCTTTTGCTATATCTATTTTTTCGCTTTGCATTCTTTCAATCTAAAAATTCAAGTTTAAAATCAAAAAATAAGCAGAAATTCAAATCCACGTATAATTTTCATCTGGTCTAATCCATATTAACTTCGGAAAAAACATTTTTTTATTTTTCAAAAAAATTCTCTATATTACTCTTTTTATCTGAATCACTCCTTTTCTTATTTCTCCTATTGCTATTATTCTATCTTCCTCATCACAGAGTATAACTTTTTCTCCGTTACTTCCTTGGACCTTGAACTTCGGTGGGGTACCGTTCTTCACTCTCTGAATATCCTGACCTCTTATCACTATTTTACGTCTATCAAGAATATCTGGGGTTATTTTTCTGACAAGTTTCAAAATTTGTTCTCTGTCAAGTTTCTTTATGGTCTCAAGAGGAACAGCATCTTTTTCAGAAAACACTCCACATCTTGTCCTTCTCAAAGAATATAAAGTCCCTCCGACTTTTTTGCCATCTATCTGAATTTTTTCTCCTATGTCTCTTGCCAAAGCTCTAACATACATTCCAGACGAAGCGAGGATTTTCAATTTGACATAAGGCAGATTAACCGATAAAACCTCAATACTGTATATAGTGACCTTTGATGGCGGGAGCTCAATTAATTTTCCTTCTCTCGCCCATTCATAAAGATGCTTTCCCATGTATCTTTTTGCGGAGTAATATGGCGGGACCTGCTCTATAACTCCTTCAAAGGACTTTATAACATCTAAGACATCTTTGAGAGGGATTTTTTTTATTTTTTCTGGTTCATCAAATTCGTAAAGGGTTTTTCCTGTTATATCATCTGTATCTGTTCTTTTTCCAAGAAGAATTTGTGCAATGTATTCTCTATCTGTATCGGTTATGTATGGTATAAATTTCGTTCCTTTTCCTATCGCAACTGGCAGGACTCCTTCTGCAAAAGGGTCAATTGTTCCTATGTGTCCAACTTTGACTTTGAGCTTTCTCTTTATAATGTTGTCAACATAAGCTGATGTTTTTCCTGCTGGCTTATCTACAACGATTATTCCTGAAATCTCCTCTTGATTTAAAGGGGAATCTTTTCTTTCAAGACCTCCTCTGGATATTTCTTCATAATTCATAAGATTGCTCTTTTAACCTCATCACATATTCTTTTGAAAGTTTCGGTATCTGAAAAAGCTATTTGTGAAAGGACTTTTCTGTTCAGGTCTATGCCGAGTTTTTTCAAGCCGTAAATGAATTTTGAGTATGTCAGACCATTTTGTCTCACCGCTGCGTTTATTCTTGCTATCCATAATCTCCTGAAATTCCTCTTTTTTATCTTCCTGCCGGTGTAAGAGTGATGTAAAGCTCTTATGACATATTGAGTTGCTATTTTTGTAGCTCTTGATTGAGCCCCGTAATAACCTTTTGCGAACTTCAAAATCTTCTTCCTTCTCTTCCTTCGTGGGACTACAAACTTAATCCTCATTTGTTCTCTCCTCCGTTGAAAAACTGCAGAAGTTTTATTTATTTATTCACATCATTTGGGAAAAAAGGGTTTTTCAAAAATCTATTTGCCAAGGTTCGCTTTCTTCTCACATCATAAACTTTATTCCGAAACTGCTTGAAACAAGTTTTGACAACTTTGGAAGGAGTTTTTTATCAATCCTTCCTCCGAAAATTTCGTTGTATTTTTCAGATTTCTGCAATACAGATGACTTATCTACACCGTAAAGGATATCCATATAGATAACGACAACAACAAGTTTTTTGTAAGGGTCAAGTTTATCAAAGACCTCTTTACTTATTCCGACTGTTTCGGCTATTCTTGAAGCGGTCTCGGAAGGTATAGACGAGAAAAGAGAGTAGATAGAATCAAGGTCCGAAGGAGAAAAACCTAACTTTCTCATGATAGCTGGATTTATTGTAGCTGTAAGTATATTGAGTTCATTATACTTTTGCTTGACATCTTTATCTTCTTTGTTGGTTTTGAGGAAGTCCTCTGCGAGCTTTTTAGCAACATCGTACTTACCAGAATTTGAAAGGAAACCTATATAATCAAGGAGGTAGTTCTTTTTTTCTTCTGGGGTCTTTGCTTTTTCGTAAGCGTTTTTGTACATGTTTTCTGCCACGCTCTCATATCCCTTTTTCTTTTCATATAGTTTTGCAAGCTTTATGTAAGCAGAAGGATTTTCTCTATCATATTTGATGACATTCTCATAAGCTGACATAAGGTCTTGTTCTTCGGCTTCAAGTTTTTCAAGCAAGAGTGCGTAATCATATCTTATTTTTCCATCTTTTGCAAGGTCTGAATCAAGAGTGAAAAGTTTATCGTAATATTTTTTAGCTTCTTTCAGTTGCGATTTTTCTTCTGATTTTGAAAGGGTTCTTGCAAGGAACAAAAGTGCGCTATCGGAAAACGGGTCAATTTCAAGTGCCTCTTTCAGCTCTCTTACCGCCTCCTCTACTCTCCCGGTTTGAGAGTATATATCTCCGAGGAGGACTTTGTATTTAGCCAAATTTTTTTGTAATTCTTTGTCGTATCTTACTTCTGGTTTTGAGGATATTATGATTATTGCTCTTCTTGCTGGTTCAGTTGCTTCATCGTATTTTCCGAGTTCGTGAAGTATGAAAGCTCTTTTGTAAAACACGGAGTCGTCGGCTCTTTCTCCGAGTATGTCAATAGCGCGCCGAATCACTCTATCTGCCTCATCATACTTCTTCATAAGAACATAGGAATCAGAAAGTTTAATATAGGCAGTCGCGTTAGATGGAGAAAACTCTATGGCATTTTTATACATATCTGCTGCGTCTTCGTATCTTTTTTCTGATTTATATATGTCTCCCATTGATATATATGCTTCGGCGAAAGATGGACGAACCCTGACCGCCTGCCTGAATTTGTCAAGCGCCTGAATACTCCTACCCTTTGATAAAAGAGCTAATCCCTCCTCATAGTAAGATAGAGCAACACAGAAATTATCAAGGTCTTCAAGATTTTTCATATCTGACTCCATAAGGCAGAAATATTTTCTCATAGCTTGTATTCTCTGATGCTGAGAGCAGTCGCGAGAAAGAACTCTTTGCGATATTGAGTTTATCTCATCTCTTACTTTCCTGATAAACGAGTTGTAAATACTTTTCAAGTCCGACAGAGCTATATCTCTTATCTCCGGTTCAAGAGAATTCACTTTGCTTTGAGAAGAGACATAGGAATTACAAAATTCATCTTCATTTGCTTTTGAAATGCTATCCCTTATCTCCAGATAGCTCAAAATACTCTGGGAAATTTCAGGAGTTACTTCATATGTTATTTTGCACATAAGGTCATAGCCCACTTTATCAACATCTCCTTCCGAACAATATTTTTTTTCTTCCAGAGATTCAATGCTACCTTTGAAAACCTCTGCGGAAAAAACAAAGAGTTTATCTGACTTCATATGTATATTGAGGATATCAGAAAAATCATCTACACTAAAATCGTATTTTGCAGATATAATGAGGTTTTCCGAGAGGTTAAGGGTTTTTTCTGTTTGGGAGATAAGTTTTCCTTTTTCATCTGTAAGGCGGGCGACTGATTTGACAGGCACATTCGCCATAACAGGAGCTAACTTTTTGTAATCCGCCTCGGATATATTTTTTGGTTTTTCAAGATTCACAGATACATCAATTACAACTTTTTTTGGACCACCACAGGAAAAAAGCATAAGGGCAAAAAAATATATGCCTACTCCGATAAAGAAAGATTTTTCAGCTCCGACCATTTCAAAAACACCTCCTACTCAAAAAATGTAAAAAAATTTTAAAACCAGATTTAATTTAATTTTGAAATTTTCCGATAACACCGTTAAACTCCGTAGCTCATTAATTTTAACATCGGGCTCACAAAATCACAAAAAATCAAATATCAGAAAATTAAAATATAAATAAAGATAATTTAATTTTGTGCGAACGGTATGCGTTATAGGACTCGGGCAAATAGGTGGTTCACTGGCGTGGGCTCTATCTGAAAAGAAAAACAGAGTAATCGGAATTTCCCGCAGAAAAGAGACAGTAGAAAAAGCAGAAAAGATGGGAATAATATCAAAAGGATTCACAGAAATAACAAAAGAAGCACTAAAAGAAAGCGATATAGTAATACTATCAACTCATCTTGGACTATACTCCGAGATACTGAAAAAAATAAGGGGTTTTGAAGGAGTGGTATCAGATATCGGAAGTGTAAAGAGCAAATTCGCTAAAATATGCGAAAAATACAGGTTCAGATTTGCAGGGGCTCATCCGATAGCGGGAACAGAAAAGAGCGGATTAGAAAGCGCTAACCCACAAATGTTTGAAAACAAAATATGCATAATATCCGGCTGGTCAGACGAAACCTCAAAAAGAATAATCTCTCAAATTTGGAAAGATGTTGGCTCAAAGGTTATATACCTTGAACCAGATGAACACGATGAGCTCCTGGCTTTTTTATCTCATCTCCCACATGCAATAGCTTTTTCGGTAGTCCAGGCATCTTTCAAAGCAAGAATGAAAAATAAAGAAGTGATGGGAGGAAGTTTCAAAGACATAACAAGGGTTGTCACAAGTCCAGCAGAGATGTGGGCTGACATATTTGCAGAAAACTCAAAATTTGTCTCAAAATCAATAAGCAGGTTCATATCAGAAATAAAGAAACTTCAAAAGCTCATAATGTCAAAAGATAGAGAAAAAATCCTCCGGTATATTCTGGAATCAAAAGAGAAAATTTAATAGCAAGCAATCTACAAGAAAGTTGGAATTTGATATAAAAGCTGAACAAAATAAAAATTAAGCAGTTGCAAAAAATTAGATGTAAATTAATAAAGCGTTTAAGAGAAAAGAAAAC
The DNA here is from genome assembly GCA_002898315.1 of bacterium HR19. GTDB lineage: Bacteria > Calescibacteriota > Calescibacteriia > Calescibacteriales > Calescibacteriaceae > Calescibacterium. The sequence continues at coordinate 35,416 of BEHV01000013.1, forward strand.
AAAAAATGAAATCAAAAAGATATTAAAATTAAATAGAGGAAAAATTTAAGTATCAGAATGAGAGCAAAAAATACAAAGACGAAAGAAAGAAATTCTACCATAGGAGGTCACTCCGAAATCAAGAACAAACCGAAAATAAACACAGCTTATATATCAATTCCAATCTTTTTCCTGAGCATATTATTTCTTCTTTATTTTTCTTTGATTTCAGGTTGTAAGGGAACAGGAAAAAAAGAAGAAAAAGCTCTGAAAGAATTCACCTTCAACATATACTACACAAAAAGAATAACAGAGATAAACTGTTTTTCAGTTCAGATGATAAAGTTTTCAGAACTCAAACCTTTTATAGTATTAACAGGGTTCTTCAAGGCAGACCTATCTAAACAAGACACCGCAGAGATAAACAACCTTGAATTCCAAGAGAAAGAAGGAGAATGGAGAAAAGCAGAGAATAAAGATATAAAAATCAAGATAACGCAGAACAAACTCGTTGTATATGTCAAAGCACAACTAAATGATGACAAAAAAACATATCTTGAACTGAGAGGTTTCAAAACCGACCCGACTTCCTCATGCGAGAGCATATATCAGGATTTCAGAAAAAATGGATTCTCCGACAAAAATGTAGCAATAGGCAGGTCAAAAATATTCTATCCTTCAAGAACCACTGAAATAAACGGAATACTTTCGCTCGTCTTCCTGTCTGATGAGTTCCCCTATGGTTTAACATTGAAAAGAGCATTTCCAGTAGTTACCGAGTTATATCAAGATATAGATAATGGAATTTCACAGTACCTGATATGCGGTGGCATTGATACCGAGAAAAAAACAGTCCTTCGGACATGTGAGATATTTGATACAGAAAAGATAGAGCTTTCTGATTTTATTCCGATGAACTTCCCAAGAGTTTTCGCAAGTGCAATAAAACTGAAAGATGGAAAAATAGTTATATCAGGAGGGTTAGACAAAAATTTCAAACCAATACCATACTTTGAGATACTCTTCCCAGAATTCAACCTCTTCCTTAAAATCACAAGTTCTATACCAAGATTTCTTCACTACACATTCTCAACAGAAAAAAACATAGGCATATTAGGTGGAGTAGGAGAAGGTGGAGAATGGAAAAGAGAGATTGAGGTATTCCCACTCAGCTCAACAGAAGAGGAAAGAGTCATAAAGAATTTATATATTCTTGATAATGCCGGAAAATTTGGCTCATGCTTTGCAGAAAACCAAAACTACATATACATAATAGGTGGAGTAAACTCAAATAAAATACTCAGATTAAAAAAAGAAAGAATTGATGTCGGAACGATTGAAGCAGATGAATATCAAATTGACAGCTTAAATTTCTCTCCCGATAATTCACAGGAAAGAATTCAAAGCATAGGTCAGTGCCAAGCTATAACTTTTGGAGATAGAGTCCTTGTGGCAGGAAATCTCGGTTTCATATTCCTCTTCACAGTAGATAATGATGGATTAAAAATACTATACTCAAGAAAAATACCTGGAAACTACACCAAAAAATTGGAAAACGGAGATGAAGAGATTCAGGTCAAAAAGAAAAAAGGATTTACATTTCAAAAATTATCTTTCAGAAAAGCTGTAATATTTGGTGGAGTAGATTACATAAAAAAACAGACCAATAATACAACCGAAACAAAAATTGAACCCTCAAAAGATATATACCTCATAGATACATTTCAGCTGACGAAAGAAGAAGGATTTAAGGAGTTCTCTTCTTTATACCCAAGGCAAGGAGGAACAGCTTTCCTACTTCAAGATGAATACCTTGCGATTTTAGGAGGCACAGAAGAAGGGAAAGCGGAAATAATCTTTGTAGGAGAAATGAAATATCCATCTGCGATTACGGAGTTGCAAGGTCAGGGGCAAGGATTTCCCGAAGGAAGCACGGGAGGAAGTTTTCAGGGAAGTGTTTCTGCTCCTCTGATTTTCCGTGAAAAAAAACTCAAAAAAGGTTTCCCTCAAAAAATAGAGACAGTAAATTTGCACATAAAAGACATTCTGGAATTTATTAAAAAATTAGATAAATAGTGATGATAGCAAAGGAAAATATATCGGAGACGAAGAGAGAAAGAGCCACAAGTTTCATTTTGAGATTTTTATTAATAATTCTGATGAGTCAGATTTTTATATCGTGCAGAGGGAAAAATAGCTCACAAGAAAACACAGCAACAAAAAACGCGAATTCAGAAATAGTTGAGATATTTCCACCGAACGGGAAAGGAGTATTTCCCGAGGAGCTAACTATTTATGTTGTTCTGAGAACTCAACCATCAATTTATGATGTAAGATTCACGGTATGGAAAGAAGGAAAACAGGTCGCCGGGACGATAAACATAAGTAAATCAGGAGATTTCTGGAAGGTAAGCTTTGAACCAACACAAAAAGAAGAAGGTTCATACATAGCTTATTTTAATTATGGATTGCAGGCGACATTCTGGACTTTCTTTGCTGAGACAACGTCTCAAATCCCTGAATTTGAAAAAACCCATTTCCCCCCCGACGATGAGAAGAATTTTCCAGTAGAGGGAACCATCTTTGTTTCCTTTGAGAAACTCATAAATCCTTTTTCAGTTGATGAAGATACAGTGAATCTGATAAAAAGAGGTGTGGCGGGAGATGAAAATGTATCAGCTGATATATCGTATTATCCTAACCACATAATTATATCGTCAGGGAAAAGAGAGAGCTCTTCAAACTATAAGGTTTCTATAACAGGAGTAGTTCCTCTACTCTCTGGCAATCCATCTTTTTCAATTTTAGATGATAGTTTTGGATTCAGAACAGTTGATATAGAAAAGCCATATATTACGGGTTGCTTACCGAGTTTCTGCTCAACAAAATCAGGCTGTGCGGTAGTTCAAGGGTCAATCTCACAAATAGAAATAGATTTTAATGAAAACGAAGAGATAGATGTTCAATCTGCTATTGAAAACATTCAGTTTTATCTCAACACAATATCTGAAAAGAACCAAAAAATGAAATTCAAGAGAATCTACAAATACTTTGATAAATTAGAGCTGATCTATCAAGATCAGAGCATATACACACCCGAGTGGGAGCTTTATATCTACCCGAACAAGGTTTTTGTAAATCTAAAAGACCTGATCTCTGCTCCGTCTGAAATAGCGGTATATATTCTGCCACAGTTTCAGGATTCATCGGGGAACAAAATAAACGAATTTATAAGCTGGTGCATAACCATAGAATAAAGAAACTATAATTTTCTCTCCTCTTCATCTATAATTCTCATAATTTCCATCAGAGTTTTTATTTTTATCTTATCTTCCTTTGTCTTTTTATCTTTTTCTTCCAGCTCATCAATCATTTTTGATATTCTGAGCTTTATTCTTGAAACAACCGTTCTTTCATTCAATCTGAGAAAATTGATAAGTTTTTCAATCGCTGACTCAAAGATTGACGGGTCTACTTTAAAATTTCTCAAAAACTTAGATACAAACTCAAAAATCTTCTCAATATCATCTACAGATAATCTCATAAGAAGTGAAAAAAGTTAAGAAGAAACTTAAAGATTATAGTTTCTGGGGAAAAATTTCCTGAAAAAATAACGGAGATTAAAAAGAACAGAAATAAAGCAAAACAAAATAAAACGAAAATAAAAAGTAAAATATTTTTGATATTGAGTTTTGTAGAAAGATATATAAAATATGATAATAATTTCAACAAGAGACGATAGTTTTCCAGAGGTTTTCACAAGAATCCTGAGGAGAAATATCTCTCCTGATTCTTCGGTAGAAGACAGAGTAAGGAAGATAATCATAGACATAAGAGAGAGGAAAGACGAAGCGCTTTTGGAATATACGAAAAAATTTGATGGATGGAACCCTCAATCTCCCGAAGATCTCATAATGACCAAAAAAGAAATAGCGGAAGCAGAAAAGTACATCTCAAAAGAAGATAAAAAAGCAATAGAAATAGCAGCAAAAAGAATAGAAAAATATCATAAAACAACTTTTCCGGGAAACATAATATACAGAGAAAGAGGAGCGAAAATAGAGAGGATTGTCATACCGTTAGAGTCAGTTGGAATATACTGTCCCGGGGGAAAAGCCGGCTATCCCTCAACAGTTCTTATGACCGCGATTCCGGCAATAGTAGCAGGAGTGAAGAACATTTATCTTGCAACACCAGCAGTTCAGGGAAAAATCAACCCGTACACCGTCTTCACAGCAAATGTTTTAGGTATAGATAAAATATTCAAGATAGGTGGAGCACAGGCGATCGCCGCACTTGCTTTCGGAACAAAAATAGTCCCACCAGTAGATAAAATCGCCGGTCCAGGAAATATTTATGTGGCGACAGCAAAAAGATTGGTTCAGGGAGCATGTGGAATAGATATAATAGCAGGACCATCTGAACTTGTGGCTATATGTGATGGTTCTGTATATCCTCTCATACCCGCAATAGATATAATAGCTCAGGCGGAACACGACGAAAGAGCGATGTGTGTTGTAGTGTGCCATATAGAACCATATCTCAATCAAGTTAAAAACATGATATACTTTCTTATGAAGATAATGCCAAGAAGAGATATAATTGAAGAGGCGTTCAGATCACAAAGTGCTCTTATAGTGACAAGAAATCTTGAAGAATCAATTGAGATAGTAAATAGGATTGCTCCCGAGCACGTAGGAGTACTTACAAAAAATCCAATTGAAGTTGCAAGAAAAATAAAAAATGCCGGAACAATTTTTGTCGGAAAGAATTCTCCACCTGCGATAGGTGATTACATAGCCGGTCCAAGCCATGTTTTGCCAACAGGGGGAACAGCAAGATTTGCCTCCGGTCTATCTGTAGATGATTTTGTCAAAAGAACAAACATAATATTCTTCACAAAAAGAAGAATGATAGAGATTTCAGAACACGCTGTAAGACTCGCAAAAATGGAAGGATTATTTGGACACGCATTCTCAATAGAGAAAAGATATATGACTTCTATCAAGTCGCTCGATTATGTGCTGAACATGTATGAAAACGAAACAAAGAATCAAAAAGGTAGCAAAAGATAAAAGAGTAAAAAATTTTCTTTTATATGAAGAAGATTCAGCTTGACAGAATCTCAAATGAAACAAAAAAATTTGCTAAAATAAATCTTCTTATCTTTTTTGCGTGTCTGCTTTTCTATCTCTCTGTAAAAATAACAACAGAAAGAAAATACAAACCATCAATAGAGAAGCTGGAAAAAGAAATTTCAGGAAACAAAATTGATGTAGAGATAAAAGAGATGAGGAATAAACTCAGGTTTTTTCAGGAAAGCTACGCAAAATGGGAAGAGAGCAAAAAAATATCTGAAAACATACTGCTCTTGCTTTTGAGAATATCAAAAGTAATATCAAAAAGCGTCAAGCTAGATGAAATCGAAATAGTCCCAGAAGACGGAAAAATAAACTTTATAATAAAAGGGAACGGAAAAGAAATACAAAATGTAATTAACTTCTCAAAAAGATTGAACAAAAAAAGAGGTGAATTCAGAGTCAATTCAGAAATAATAAAACTTGACAGGGAAGGAGGAAGCAATAAGTTCATAATAAAAGGGAATGCCTTCTCCTACGATAAAGGGAAAAGTACTGAAAATAAAGGAGAAGGTGAAAATGGAAAAAAAGCAGAATCAGAGGAGGAATAGAAACTTCAGATAATACGGAAAGCCATCTTTCCCGGAAAAGACAGATTTCCTTTCTGTTCAATATATATCAACCTGTTATACTTTGCAGTTCTTTCAGACCTTGAAAGCGAGCCCGTCTTTATCTGACAGGAATTTGATGCAATCGCAAGATCTGCGATAAAAGTATCCTCCGTATCTCCTGACCTGTGCGAGATTATAGTTGAATAACCGAAGACCTTTGCGGTATTTATAACCCGAAATGTTTCTGAAAGAGTTCCTATTTGATTTACCTTAACTAAAATAGCATTTGCTATCCCTTCTTTTATTCCATTTGAGAAGATTTCAGGATTTGTCACGAAAACATCATCTCCGACAACCTGAACTCCCTTTGCTTTAAGTGCGGGAGTTATTCTTTTCCATCCTTCCCAATCATCTTCTGAAAGTGGGTCTTCAACAGATATTATTGGATACTTTGAGCATATACCGATGATGTAATCTATAAACTCATCTGTTGAGAGCTCTTTCTTCTCTCTTTTGAGAATGTAAAGTTTTCTTTTTGAATCGTAGAAAGATGAAGATGCGACATCAAGAGCGAAGAAAATCTGTTCGCCGGGCTTATATCCTGCTTTTTCGGTCGCCTTGAGCAGAAGTTCAAGTGGAGCGATATTATTGGGGAAAAGAGGTGCGAAACCACCTTCATCTCCAACAAGAGGCAAACTTCCACCTTCAACTATTATTTTTTTTAGAGTGTGAAAAATCTCGCTCGCACTTCTTATGGCTTCTTCAAATGAGTCAAATCCAGCAGGGACTATCATATACTCTTGAAAATCAACATTCCAGCCCGCGTGTTCTCCGCCGTTTATGATGTTTGAAAGAGGAACAGGAAGAAAACGAGCGATTTTACCCCCGAGGTATTCATATAGTTCAAGTCCAAAAGTATCAGCAGCAGCTTTGGCGCACGCTACTGACACACCCAAAATCGCATTAGCTCCAAGAAATGATTTGTTCTTCGTTCTATCTATGTCAAGAAGGATTCTATCTATTCTCTCCTGCTCATCAGCTGGTATGCCTAAAATATGGGGAGCGATCTTTTTTTCTATATTTTCAATGGCTTTCTTCACACCTTTCCCCCCAAATCTGCTATCTCCATCTCTCAACTCAAGTGCCTCTCTTTTTCCTTTTGATGCTCCCGAAGGTACAATAAATAATCCTTTTCCACCTCCTTCTGTAATGACTTCTACCGCAACTGTTGGATTTCCTCTTGAATCAAGAAACTCAAAGGCGCTGACCTTACTTATTTTCGTTGAACCTTTTGGCATAATAAAAACTTTTTCACTCCTGATGATGAATTTAGTGTTTGTCAATTATTCTTCAAGTGAAGGATTTTTATGCAAAAAATTATTAATAATTTATTTACCTGAACAATGAAAGGGTGTGGGGACATAAATTTTTGGCGCACAAAAAAAGCTATCTTAATGCTTCTATCTTTTGTAATTTTGTTTTCTCTTGAGTCATGCGCGAAGAAAGTCCCAAAAGAAGTGCCAAAAGCAGAAGAGAAGAAAGAAGAAGAAATTGACAAGAAGGTAAAAGAGAAGGAAGAAATAGTAGAAAGAGCAAAGAAATTAACATTCAAGGAAGCAAAAGCTGTTCTTGTTCCAGACCCGTATGTTATGTTCGGATTAGCTCTGAGAAAAGAAAGAGAAGGAGAAATTGAAGAGGCGGAGAAATTTTACGAATACACAATAGAACTCAAACCATCTATGGCAGAAGCGTGGGTTAATTTAGCCGAAATCAAAAAGAAAAAAGGAAACATAGATGAAGCGATAAAGGTACTTGAAGAAGGATTGAAAATAGTAAGAGAAGACCCGAAAATATGGGCATCTCTTTCTCTCATCTACCTTGAAAGTGGGGAAAAGAAAAAATCAGAAGAGGTGATTCAAAACGCTATATCACAGGTCGGAATGAAAAAAGAGGTAGCAATGGCTATGGGATACTCATTTTTACAAAATCAAAGATATAACCTTGCCCTTTTCGTCTTTGACGAACTCTCTAAAAAGTATCCAGACGACTCCGACATATACTTTTTCAAAGGTGAAATATATATGAGAACAAAAAACTGGCAAAATGCAATTTATGAATTTGAGAAGGGCTTGAAAATCAAAAAAGACCCGATAGCTCTTACAAAACTCGGAATATGCTATCTTAATCTTAACGCGGTGGAACAGGCGGAATCATCACTACAATCTGCCATAAAAATTGACCCAAAAATAAAAGAAGCATACTCAAACCTCGGTATAATATACAAAAGAAAAGGAAACTTTGAGAAAGCAGAGGAAATGTATAAAAAAGCCCTTGAAATCTCTCCCGACCCAAATATAATATACAACCTCGCAAATTTATATGAAACTATGGCTTCATACTATCAGATGTCAGCTCAAAAATCTATTGAATACATGAGATTGGCTATCAAAAATCTCACAGAATACCTGAACTTTGTAAATAACGAGAAGGAAAAGGAATTTATTCAAAAGAGAATTGAAAAGATTGAAAAAGCCGAACAAAAAATGCAAGAAAAACTTCAAAAGGAAATTAAAAAGCTTGAAAGTTCAAAAGAGGAAAACAAAAGCTCAAAATGAAAAATCAATAAAAGAGATAAATCTCTCAACTCTGCCTTACCGCTCTGACCTCAACTCCCATACTTTCAAGATTGAAAATTATTTTGTTGAGTATCTTATTTATTTCCTCAGAACTCATAGGTTTTTCTTGTTTTATAAGAAAACGAGCGGAAAAACTCTTTCTTCCTCTTTCTGACCAAACATCAAAAACAAAAACATCAAGAACATTTTCAACAAAAAAAGCGGTCTTCAATTCATCCCATGTCTTGCCTTCGGGAACAAAGAAAGAAATATCTCTTTGAAGTATGGGAAGATCAGAATAGAATTTTCCAATCTCAAAATGCTCAAATATATCTGGAACAGCAGAGAAGTCAATTTCACAGATGAGAATCTCTGCGGGAATTTTTTTATCAATTATACTGCCTAAAAACCCTACTTCTCTTTCTCCGCTTCTGATGATGAAGGAGAAGGAAAAATTATCTCTGTATTTTTCGGTGCTTTTTGAGAAAGAGCAATTTGGAAGAATAATCTCCACTATTCCCTTGATGTCAAATATATCTGCTTTTATCTTCGGCAGGTTCCAAAAAATCGGAAAAGAATACCCAGAAATTCCGAAAGATAAAACTTCTTTTTCAACATCAGGTTCAGGAAAAACATTATCAATCTCAAAAACCCTTACATTTTCCCATCCTCTCCTCAATGACGCAACAACGGTTTCGTAAATTTTCTCCCACAGGTTTGCAGAAAGATATGCAAGTTCTCTATCCATAGGATTTGCTATCTTTATCTTTCCAGATTTTGAGAAAGGATATGTTTTGACTTCAAAAAAACCGAGGTTAGAAAAAAGATACTTTATACTCTCTCTTATTCTTCTTCTGCTGATACTTTCTTCATCTTCCAAAAAGAAAGAAGGTATGGAAGGAAGGGAAAGAGGGATTTTATCATAGCCCTGAATTCTTGCGACTTCTTCTGCTATATCTTCTTTGATGTTTATATCGTTTCTCCACAGAGGAGGAGAGCAAACGATTTTTTTGCCTGATAAAATCTCGGTTTTTATGTAGAGTTTTTTAAGCGCATCTGATACATCTTCAGCAGAAAAGTTTGTTCCGAGATAATCGTTCAGAAAATCAAGAGTAAGCTCAATATTTTTTTTCTTAAACTTTTCAGAGTCAGCATAAAGGTCAAATCCACAGAAATCAAATCCGTAATCTTCAAAGAGCTTTTTTATTCTCAAAGCAGAAATGAAGACCATAGAAGGGTCAACTCTTCTTGAGAATCTATAAGATGATTCTGTTTCTATGCCGAGTTTTTTTGATGTTCTTCTTATGCTCCACGGAGCAAAAAAAGCGCTTTCAAGGAGAATTCTGCGAGCAGAAGGCGAATGAGATGAGTTCTCACCACCTATGATTCCTGCTATGGCAACAGGATTCTTCTCATCAGAAATCACAAGGTCATCTCGAGTGAGTTCTCTTTCTTTTCCATCAAGACAGAGAATTTTTTCACCATCATAAGCCGTTCTAACAGATATTTTTCCTTGAATTTTATCAAGGTCAAAGACATGTGTTGGCTGTCCAAGTTCAAAAAGAACATAATTTGTCGCATCAACTACGGGGTTTATAGGTCTCGCTCCGCAGAGGTAAAGCCGAGAAATAATTTTCGGAGGAGAAATATGTCTTTTGAGATTTCCTTCAAAAATAAGACCAGCATAAATAAAACACCTTGAACCATCTACATAAGATATAATTTCAAATTTTTTCCCTTCGTTTTGAGATATGAAAAAGTTCAAAAGTTTTTCAAAGTCGTAAAAAAGTTCTTGCGGTAAAGAGTATAAAAACTGAAATTTTCTCCCAAGTATTGCTGAAATCTCTCTTGCTACTCCAATAATAGAGAGAAGGTCTCCCCGGTTTGGGGTCACCGATATATCAAAAACATAGTCGGGGAGGTCAAAAATTTCACTTGCTTTTTTTCCGACTTCAACATCATCTGGAAGTTCAAGAAGCTTATCTTCTTCTCCACCCGGGAAACCCACTTCGGCTGGCGAAAGTAGCATACCATAGGATACAAAATTTTTTATTTTTTTCAGTCCTATTTCGATCACTTCTTGCCCTCTTTTAACTTTTGCTCCGGGGGGACACCACAGAAATTTTCCAGGCTTCACATTAGGAGCACCAGAGGCAACTTCGTATCTACCTTCTCCGTCGTATATGACACAAATAGGTAATCTTATTCCTTCAATTTTTTTCACCTCTAAAACTTCAACAACTTTGTAGTTTTCAGAAAATGCGCCAACCTTTTGAACTGATTCCACCTCAACTCCTGAAAAAGTGAGTTTTTCTGCTATATCATCTTGATGAACTCCATGTATATCTACAAAATCTGCAATCCATTTTAAAGGGAACTTCATAATCGTTAGAATTTTTCAATATCTATATCTGTTATATCGCCTTTTTTCTCCTTTTGCCTTTTCGGAAGTATTTTTACCCTATCTCCAAGGTATATATCTAACCTCTTTGAATTGATAATAAAAGATGTATCTGCTCTTGGTATTTTCAATACTATGATAGAAAATGGGGGTGATAGGGGAAAATCTTCGGGATATGGATAATGGACAACGGTTTGGGATAGCACTTTGGCAGAATTAGGCAGTGATACAAGGTCAGAAGGTTTCAATCTTGTGGAGCAATATGGACAATATGGTGGGGGTGGGAGAATGACTTTCCTGCATTTTTTACACACAGCAGCAGAAATCTTGTCTTTTTTGAGGTCGGAATAGAATTTTTGTTCAACATCAGAAAGGTCTTCTTCGTAGTCAATCACTATCCTGTGTGTTTCTACGCTTTTATGTTTTCTATCTTTTCTCATCTCCTTACCTCCGAAAAATCACTTTACTTTTTCAACTATGACAACAGATGAATGAGAGAAATCTCTTGTGGAGAGAGAGATAGCACAGCCCATAGAACCTTTTTTCTTTTCTTTCAGGAAACGAACTACTTCAAATAATCTCGCAAAAGAAGATGTGGGCGGAGAGCAGGAAAAGAAGACACCGCCAGATTGATTAACACGCTCATCTGAGAGATAAGCTCCCGAAAGACCTATTGATTGAGCTATAACTTCGGCAAGAGGTAAAACGAAATCATATACCTCATAAACAGATATATCTTCTGGGGAGATTTTAAGTGTATCAAAGGCATCTTTCATCAAACTTCTTATGACATTTATATTATCTTTCTCATCATCAAAAACCAACGTTCTTTCTCCAACGAAGTTAATTTTAAGCTCTTTTTTCTTCGCTATATCCCCTGATGATATTATAGCAACTCCCGCTCCATCTAAAAATTTTGGAATCTTTGAAAAATCTTGGCTTTTTTGTTCAACATGGTAAAAAGGATTATTTTTAGCCCTTGATAGAGCGGAGCTATATATATCTTTCATAACTTTTTCTGTCAGATTTTTCTTGGAGTGTTCTTTGATAAATTCACTTATATTCTGCACCACATCAGCAAACACTATATCTGCTATCTCATCTATGTTTTTCAGGTTAATTTTATTTGCAGATATAACGCAGACCCTTGAAAAAAGCCCGGATTTTACAAGGTCAAATGTTTTGACAACAGCACAAAGTCCCCCCGCATCTTCACAGTTGACTTCAAAAAAATTCTTATGCATACCGAAAGAAGAAGGTATAACATATCTCATATATTCTGGGATTCCGAAAAGCCCGCCCATAGAGTTCGCAACAACAAACGCTTCAATATCATCTGGCTTTATCTTTATTTCAGATATAAGAGAATCAAATATTTCTCTTACGAGGTCAAGAATATTTTTCTTCGTTCTCTCAAATTTAGATATTTTTATTCCCTCTATGAATGCCTCTACTGGTTTTTCAGATACCCTTATTCTTCCAGCATATCTTTTTCTGATAGCCATATTCGTTCTTACTTTTTATTTCAGTTCAATCATTAAAACTTCGGTAAAATAGAAATATAGGGATTTTTCTATGAAAAAGCAAGCAAATTTCAGACCGCAAGCTCCACTACCATTGAAATTCCCATTCCACCACCTATGCATAGTGTTGCCAGACCTCTTTTAGCTTTCAATCTCACCATACTCCATATAAGTGTGGTGAGTATTCTTGCTCCTGATGCACCTATGGGATGTCCGAGAGCTATCGCCCCACCGTTTATGTTAACAGATGACCAATCAAACCCGAGCGCCTTTCCGTCTGCGAGAGTTTGAGAAGCGAATGCCTCATTTATCTCAATAAGGTCTATATCTTTTATTTTCAGGTTAAGCTTTTCAAGGAGCTTACTTGTAGAAAATATTGGAGCAAAGAATATCTCTCTTGGGGGAACAGCTGCGACAGCCCAATCAACTATTCTTGCAAGAGGTTTTGCTCCTCTTTTCTCTACTTCGTCTTCTGACATCAGCAAAACAGCAGATGCCCCGTCATTCAGAGACGAAGAATTTCCAGCGGTAACAGAGCCATCTTTTTTAAAAGCGGGTTTGAGCTTTGATAACTTTTCAAGGTCTGTATCCTGACGCGGTGTCTCATCTCTATCTAAAACTTGCCCCTTGCCCAAATCTATGGGAACAATTTCATTTCTGAAAAAACCCTCAATCGTGGCTCTGACCGCCTTTTTATGACTCTCGTAAGCAAACCTATCTTGTTCCTCACGAGTTATATTTGCTTTTTCAGCGGTATACTCTGCGAGCTCTCCCATGTGTCTGTTCTCAAAAGCGCACCATAGCCCGTCGTAAATCATGTGGTCTTGCACAATCATATTTCCAAACTTACTACCTCTTCTCACATCTGGTGGAATAAGGAAAGGAGCGTTAGACATAGATTCCATTCCGCCTGCTATAATCATATTTGCTCTTCCGAGAGCTATTTTTTCGGCACCGTGTATTACTGCTTTCAGAGCAGAGCCACAGACCTTATTTATTGTTTCAGCGGGGACTTCCGGAGCAACGCCACCAAAAATTGCTGCCTGCCTTGCCGGTCCTTGACCGACCCCAGCTTGAAGGACATTTCCCATTATGACCTCGTCTATCTCATTTCCCGAAAGTTTATTTCTTTGCAAAAGAGCAGATATAACTTTTGCCCCCAGTTCAGACGCCTTGAATTTACTCAAAGAACCCTGGAATCTCCCCATAGGTGTTCTCACAGCATCAACTATATAAACCCTTTTCATATCTCTGGACCTCCTTTGTTTTATACTATTGCATTCTAAGAATATATCATAGGCAGTTTTATTTTTCCGTATTTTTAGATTTAAAATTAAAATGTCAGGTGCAAAATGATGAAAAGATTACTTGAAAGATGTGGGAAATAAACGAAAAAAACGGCTATGAGTTCAAAAACAAAATTTTCTGAAAATTTTGAAAAAATCTATTTTTTTCTAATCATTAAGCTCATAACTTTTATGGGCAACCCCGAGTTTAATCTTCATTCTCATAAAAAAATAAAGAAAGGAGGTGAAACAGACATGGTTAAAAAGCTATTAAGCATAGCAGTATTGGCTTCTTTCATATCTGTGCCAGCTATAACTATGGCACAGCAGCAGCAACAACCTGCTGGACAGCCTGCTCCACAGCAGGAGCAGAAACAAGAAGAACAGAAAAAAGAAGAAAAACACGAAAAGAAAGCAAAGAAAAAGCACGAACACAAGAAAGAAGAGAAAAAAGAAGAGCAAAAGCAGCAGTAAAAACTTAATTAATTAAACAAAGCTCGGGGTTGCCCTTTCTCTGTCATCTACTTATTTTTGTCTTTCTGATTCTTTGCTTTCTCTGACTTGGATGTGTGGATTTTAGTTGAAAACCTCTTGAAAATCGGAGTTTCAAGAGAGAAGACCTGAATATCTGAAACAAGGTTTTCGCCGAGAATCTCCTTATTTATCTTTTCCAATATCATATTTTTCTGGTTCAGAAGGAAATTTTTAAGGGTTGAGTCGTACGTAGATATTTTAAGGACTCCTTTTCTTATTTTTAGGGAATTGAATTTTCTGCGTCCCCCTATTTTTGACCAGCTCTGTGATATTTTGAACTCAGCCCATAATTCTTTATCATAATCTTTCAGAAAATCTGAAATAGCAGAAGATAAAGGGAGAATCTTCTTCATACAATTAAAATTATCTTTGAAACAAAAATCAAGTTTTTTATAAAAAAGATTATTAAATTTCAGGTATGAAAAAGACAGATAAGGGGACGCTGATATATCAGAAGGGAGAGACGATAATCAGAGAAGGTGAAAAAGAAAAGACAATATACTTTCTTGTTTCGGGTAAGGTAGGAATATACAAGGGTAAAAAACTTGTAAGCACAATTGATAAGCCGAACTCTCCGATAGGTGAAATAAGCGCTATACTTGAAACTCCGAGAACAGCAACATGCATAGCACTTGAAGAAAGCGAACTTGTCGCATATAAAGGTGGAATAGATGAGATAATATCAAAGTATCCTAAAACCATAAAGGCAATCATAAAGAGCCTTGCCGAAAGAGTTGCGAGATCGACCGAAGAACTCGGAAATGCTCAATCGGAAACTCAAAACTTTCAACCGAGCTTTGAAGCAAACTCTCAAAAAACGCAAAAACAAGAACTGGAAAATGAAGAAGTAAAAATTGAAAATTTCTCAGTAATATCAGAAATTCCAGATGAGCATCTTCAAAAATTCATTTCTACTCTTACAGAAAAGGAACTTGCGATAATCCTTACCAACTCATCTGATAAAATAAAAGGCAGAATAGAAAAATACATTTCAAAGAGAAAAATGGAGTCGCTAAAAGACCTTATGATTTTCTATTCAAAAAATGGTTTATCTAAGGCAGAAATTGAAGTATTGCATAGAAAAATAGAAGAAATAGCAGAAGCAATAAGAGAAGCAGAAAATAAATCCGCTCAAAAGTAAATTTTTAAATCATCAAATCAAAACCATTTATCTGCCACATTTTAGAAATTCCTGAAACCATACGAAGAATTCAGGAAATGTAAAAAAGCAAGCTCAACACATTAAAATTATTTAGGGTAATGATGGTGAAAAATGAAAAGTTAAAAAGCATACTTCAATTCAATAAATATTTTTCATTACCAGAGAATATAAGTAAGTACCGCTCGGAATTTTCAAAACATCTTCCGCTATTCATAGACAGAATAAAAATCCTGAAGAAAATAAACGAAAAACTTAAAGATGGAGAAAAAAGGTATCAAATAGAAGGAGATATAGATTTCTTAAAAAGAATATCGGAAAAGACATTTGACAAAGATTTGAAAAGACATATTGAGCATACAGTGAATTTTCTTGAAAACCTCAAAAGACAAAAGAACAATCTTTCAGAATGCAGTTGCAAGAAAAAAGAGTTTCAAAACCTCCACGAAATAGAAGAAGAAGTAAAGGAAAACTATGAGCCAGAAAAATTATGTAGATATATAAATGAAACGCTCAAGGTGGTAATCTCAGACCTCATAAAAGGATTTGAAAGTCAAATAGCGAAGTTGAAAAAAGACGCTCTAACTCACGCATGGATAAGAATATGCCTACACGATGACCTGAAAAACATAGTAAAAAATTTAGAAGTCAACAGAAAAGAGAAAAATACCAAAAATAAAAAATTATTCATCGCCATAATAGATTCTGATAAGCTGAAACAGATAAACGATAGGTTCGGGCATTCAGCTGGTGATATAGTGATAGAAAAAATTTCAGAAATCATAAGAAAGTCCATAAGAAAATCTGGGAGGGTATATAGATATGGCGGAGATGAATTTGTTCTTATAATAGAAGCAAAAGATGAGAACGAATTTTTGAAAGTGTGTGAGAAAATAAGAGAAAAGATAGGTAAGACAAAAATAAAATTAGATAATGGCGAGTATGTAAATACTACGGTAAGTATAGGAGCAACCAGAATCAAGAGCAAAAACATCAAAAACCTTCTCAAAACAATAGATAGAAACCTTTACAGAGCGAAAAAGATGGGAGGGAACAGAGTGATTTTCTCATAAATTTCGTGGAACTCTCAAAACACCTGCTCTACCGATAAGAATATCACAGGAGGGGTTCCAGGAATATCTAAACCGGAAAATCCCGGCTCCCAATACACAATTACCTGACTAAAATTCAAATGTATCCCTTTGTAGATGAGATTCTACCTAAATTTCTTTTTCTGGTAGCTTTTTTGAAAGATAGAGCAGCGGCTTTGAAAGCTGCTTCAACAATATGATGAGAGTTCATACCTCTTTCTACTGTGCAGTGAATCGTAAATCCACCCCCCCTTGCTACCCCATCAAAAAATATAAACAAAATATTGCCGTAGAACGACTCACGAATAAGATGAGCGTTATGGAGAAAAAAATATGGTCTGCCAGAAATATCTAAAACGAACTCGCATAAAGATTCGTCAAGTGGAACTTTGGAGTCCGCAAACCTTTCTATATCATCTCCACAAGCATCACGAATAGCTTTACCAAAACAAAGTCCAATCTCCTCAACAAGGTGATGATCATCTATGTGCGTATCTCCCTTCGCCCTAATCTCAATATCAAAAAGAGAAAACTCAGAAAAAACCTCAAGCATGTGGTCCAAAAAACCAATGGTGGTTGAAATGTTCCTCTTACCTTCACCGTCTAAATTGACCAATAAATAAACCTCCGCTTCACGAGTCACCTTCTCAACCTTTCCAATCCTTGACATAAAC
>BEHV01000014.1 GCA_002898315.1 bacterium HR19
GATAGTAATGCTTCTATATACCCTGGTGCTCCTCTGAACTGCAACAACTCACAAGATAACGACTGTGATGGCAATGTTGAGAAGTGGTTCTTCCAAGACCAAGACAGTGATACTTGGACTACATCTATATCCCAGTGTGCTAATACTATGCCCTCTGGTTTTACATCAACTTCTAAACCTCTTGACTGCAACGATAGTAATGCTTCTATATACCCTGGTGCTCCTCTGAACTGCAACAACTCACAAGATAACGACTGTGATGGCAATGTTGAGAAGTGGTTCTTCCAAGACCAAGACAGTGATACTTGGACTACATCTATATCCCAGTGTGCTAATACTATGCCCTCTGGTTTTACATCAACTTCTAAACCTCTTGACTGCAACGATAGTAATGCTTCTATATACCCTGGTGCTCCTCTGAACTGCAACAACTCACAAGATAACGACTGTGATGGCAATGTTGAGAAGTGGTTCTTCCAAGACCAAGACAGTGATACTTGGACTACATCTATATCCCAGTGTGCTAATACTATGCCCTCTGGTTTTACATCAACTTCTAAACCTCTTGACTGCAACGATAGTAATGCTTCTATATACCCTGGTGCTCCTCTGAACTGCAACAACTCACAAGATAACGACTGTGATGGCAATGTTGAGAAGTGGTTCTTCCAAGACCAAGACAGTGATACTTGGACTACCTCTGTTTCTCAATGTGCTAATACTATGCCCTCTGGTTTTACATCAACTTCTAAACCTCTTGACTGCAATGATTTTAGTCCATTAATAAATCCGGGTCAGCCAGAGATATGCAACGGAGTAGATGATAACTGCGATGGGGTAATAGATGATGTAGCTTGCGGGGTTCCTGTATGCCCAACCTCTCTCACTGCCACCTACTTTTTCCGCTCATCCACAGGCGATATAAGTATTAAGTTGGAGTGGAACGACCCCGCAACAAATGAAACCGGATTTGTAGTAGAAAAAAGTAAAAAATCAAGCTTCTTCCCGTCTATAACCTATGTGATAAATTCACCAAACACAACAACCTTTACTCTTGATTTTGAAGAGCCACTCACGAGATTCTGGTTCAGGGTTTGGGCTTTCAACTCAACCGTTCCATGCACTCCAATAGCTATAAGCTCGGTCTTCACCCCACCCGGATTACTATGGGCTTACTCTCTCACATCAATAGCACGAGACCAAAACAACTACCCCATACATCCAAAGATATTTGACCTGAACGGAGATGGCAAGAAAGAAGTTATAATGTCAGATTCCGGAGGAAGAGTTTATGCTATTTCAACGACAGAATTCAACCTTGAAATAAGCGCTATACCGCTGTGGATAATAAGACCGGCTGGAAATAAAAAATTCACAACAAATTCAATAGCTGTTTTCCAAGGGAACGCAACAGTTATAGCAATAAATCAGCAAGATTCCAGGTCTTACATCATAGATAAAAACGGGAATGTCACAAAAAACATAGCATTAGGAACAACACCTCCATACCACGCTGTAATAACAGATATAAACTTTGACCTACTTCCAGATTTTATTGTATCACTTCAAAATCAAGTAAAAGCTTTTGATTTCTTCGGGAACAATCTATTTACTGCTGACCCGCCAGGAGCTGAAGTCATCGGCACTCCCACCGCACTAATTGAATACAAAGGGAAAACAACAACTTATGTCGTTGGAACAAATACTAGGAAAATAAGATTTTATGAAGGAAATAACCAGATTTCAGTGATTGATCTCACGCTTCAACCCTTTTCAGGTGGGGTACCGTCTTTTATCTCAACATTCAAGAAAGGAGCTCTATCACGAGCAGTTGTTGGAACAGATACCGATATATTCATCACAAACCTGATAAAAAACCCTTTGCTAACTTTCAACACCAATGCTCAAGTTATAGCAACACCTCTATTTTTTGATTTTTCCGGAGATGGAATAACAGATGTGGCAATAACTTCGGGCAACTTCCTCAGAATTATAAATGGTGCTACAGGACTTGAAATATGCAGTTTCAATCTTGGAGCAAATACCGATTCCTCACCTGTTCTGCTTCCAACAACACCAGTACAAATACTGGTCGGAGCAAACAATGGAATCCTATATTCAATCTCTCCAAGTTGCACTCAGAACTGGCAGTATAATGCAGGGCTTGGATTTCAAATAAAAAGCACCCCGCTTTCTGCAAACTTAGATAGCAACAGCAGCATTGAGATTATTTTCACTGCAACCTCAGCAACATCTGGGAAAATAGTTATATTAGATAGTTCAGGAAACCTGATAAAAGAATTTTCCGATCTCGTAAATATAGGACCTACTGTTTCTTCACCGAGAGCAGGAGACATAGATGGCAATGGGGTCACAGATGTAGTCATAGGGGGTTCAAAGGTCATAGGAACACAAGGCGGAATATATATAGTGACATGTGGTACAGATTGCTCAAGCGCAAATCCGAAAAAATTTTCTAAAAGTGGATGGAGCGAAATCAAAACAACACCTCTCCTCTATGACCTTAACTCAGATGGATATTTAGACATAGTAGTAGCAGACACAGGCAACAACATGTATGCTATATCTGGAACATCTATCAATTATTCAGAACCATATCTGCTCTGGCAAGATAATCTTACTAAAATAGGCGAAACCCCACCAGGAGTGGTCTTCCCATCCTCCCCCACAGTATTTTTAAAAGGTTCAATACCATACATAGCAATAGGTTCAAATGGTCAAGGCATTTACATAATAAGAGGAAATGACGGAAGTGCGCAAAATATAGGTATATGCAACAAAACTTTTTCCTCCCCCGCAACTTTTGATTATAACAGAGATGGAATAGCCGACTTAGTTTTCGGATGTGATAATAAATTTGTATATATCATTTCTGGAAGCGATTTCTCTGTTCTCCGGAAGGAGAAGGTGGGAGATAAAGTAAGAGGGAGCCCGAAGATTTATGACTTTGACGGAGATGGTGTCCAAGATATAGGAATAGGGTCAGATGACAAAAATATATATGTTTTCAACGGGGAAAGAACCTTTATCTGCTCTTTTCCCACTCCTGTTCAAAATCAGCCTGCAATATTCCGAGATAAAATCATTTTTTCCGATAGTTCAAATTTGTATGTGCTGAATTCTGATAACTGCATTGCTGTAGCACAGAAAAACGGAGTCAGTTTATCGCCCAGCTCTTCTTGTGGAGTTTTCTATGAGACAGCGGGCGGGAAAGAGATATTGATATGCGGAGACGAGACAAATGGGGAAATTCTCGTTATGGATTCAGCTCTCAACGACATATTTCCTTTCCCTTTCACATTCGCTTCGGCAACATTCTTCTCCTCACCAGCAATAGACGATATAGACGGAGATAGTTCGCTTGAATTCGTAATCTCTTCTCAGGATATGGTGTTCGCATACAGATTAACCAACTCAGAATTTGAGCGACTTTGGGGAGAGTTCTCACACGATAGATATAATTCATCTTTTAAGGAGCAAAAAGAAGTTTCTTACCTTTCGCCAAACATTTCGGTTTCAAAAATAAAAGTTCCTGATCTCCACGAGAGCGAAAGTAAAGGATGTTCAACAAGTATGCCTTACTTTTCAACTATGATTATAACTTTATCTTATCTGATATTTAGAAGGAGGAAAAATTTATGAGCTATAATATAAAGAACCCGCTAAAAATCTTTTTTTCCCTGAGTCAGGAAGAAAAAGACAAAATTAAATCTTTTCTCAAAAAATTTTTTCAGGAAGTATTAGAAGTGGAAAATCCAGAGAAATCTGATTTCATTCTCACAAGTACAGAAAACTTAACAGATGTTGAGCTAAAAGGTAAAGGAAAAATAGTTCTCTACAAGAATCTTTCGCCCGAAGAAATGATTGAACTTGGGAAAAAAGGAGTGATAGATTTTATAAAAATGGACGAAATTCAAAAGCTCCCATTCATAATAGAAAGAGAAATAAGAAAAACAGCACAGGATAAATTCAATAAATTCTATATCAACTGGTTGAAAAAGCACGATATAGAAACAGATTTTCTCAAAGAAAGTGAATTTATCGCTCTGGCAAATTCAAGGTTAAAAGAAAACCCTCTCTCCCCCTTTGCCTTATTCATAATTCAAATAAATTTCTTTGATCTACTTGTAGTCCATCTCGGAAGAAATGTGGTGTATGAAATTATTGATATCATAGCTGAAAAAACAAGAGAGATAACCTCCGAAGAAGATATTTTAGGAAGAATAACAGAGAGGAAATTTGCGGTCCTGAAACCTATTCAGAGTGTGAAAGACGCAGATGAGTTCGCAAAAGAGCTTATAAATAGATTTTCAAAATCAACACAACAAAGACAAATAAAAGCGTCCATCTCCATAGGAATCAGTATATTTCCACAAGATGGACTCAGCATCAGCGAGCTATTCCAAAAAGCCGAAAATTCGGCAGGAAAAATTGAAAGAAAAGGTTCATCAGAATATATCTTCTATTCAGACATACAACAAAAAGAAGGACAAAACTTCTTCAAAGATATATTTGTTGCACTCAAAGAAAAAAGGTTTTCCATAGTATATCAACCAATATTTGATATAAAGACAAAAAAAATAACGATGTTTGAAGCCCTTTTGAGATCAAAAGACAGAATCATAAATCCAGAAATCATAATAAAGACAGCAGAAATAACCGGAACAATATATGAACTCACAAAGTTTATTTTCGAAAATGTATTTGAAACCGCAAAAAGATTGGAAAAATTCCCTTTCTCAATCAATATCTCTCCAAAACACCTTCTCATTCCAGAGATCTGTGAAGAGCTAAAAAATATCTTCAAGAAATTTGATTTAGGAAAGGAGAAAATCTATCTTGAAATAAGTGAAAAATCCTCATTTGAAGAGTTAACGGAAGGGAAAAGAGTAATTCAGGAACTAAAAAATTTAGGGATAGGAATATCAATAGATGATTTCGGGGCAGGACAAAGCTCTATTGCTCTTCTCAAAGAAGTGCCGTCAGAAATAGTAAAAATAGATATAAGCATGTTAAAAGGTCTTGAAGAAGACGACTTTTCAAAATATCTTGTAGAAAGCCTGATATTCCTCTGCAAAAACACACAGAAAAAAATAGTAGCAGAAGGTGTGGAAACAGAAAGAGAACTGAAAATAATAGAAATACTTGATTTTGATATGGGGCAAGGTTTCTTTCTCTCACCCCCTCTCCATCCAGAAGAAATCTACGGAGTATAAAAGAAGAAAAAACATCAGGTGAAAACAAGCATAAGATAAAAAATTATGATTTTAACCTATCCAGAGATTCCTTCAACGCTTGACCTTCATCTCTGACAATTATTTTCCTCAATTCCTTTGCTCTCTCATAATGCTTGTGAGCATCTTTTACAACTCTTATAACTTCATCCATTTCAAATGGTTTTTTCAAACAAGTATAAGCTCCCGATTTTATGGCTTCCCTGAACGCCTCAGCAGAAGGATACCCGGTGACCAAAATAATCTGAGCATAAGTTTTTATCTCCTCCTTTGCTTTTTTCAGAAAATCAAGACCACTCATACCCGGCAGGTTCTTGTCAAGCAAGACAACAACTATATCTTTATCAAACTGAAGTTTTTTCAGCCCAATCTCAGCAGTAGGAGCCCAATCTGTCTCATACCCCTCAAGTTTGCATATTTCAGAAAGAACCTCCGCAACATCTCTTTCATCATCTACTATCAGCACCTTTGCCATAACTTAATTCCACCATAAATATTGTATTGAGGTCATTCAAATTTTCTTTTTTTTGAATCTTTTTCATTTCTATCTTGTCAAGAAGTTTTATTCTCCCTCCAGACCTCTCCAAAATTCTTTTTACTATAAATAATCCTAAACCTGTTCCTTTATCTTTTGTTGTGAAGAATGGCTTAAAAATCTTTTTTCTGATTTTGGGAGGAATACCGCTTCCTGAATCCCCCACAAAAATACGAAGCTTACTCTTTTTATTTTCAATCTTCTCAACCCATATTCTTATTATTTTTTTATCTGAGTTCAAAAGCGCATCGGCAGAGTTTGAAAGCAAATTTATAAAAACCTGCGTCAAAAGCGATTTATTACCATCTATAAATACATCAGCACCCTTTATATCTATATCTATACCCGCAAGTTTTTCACGGAGGAGAGAAACAGCAAAATTTAAAATATCTGCTAAAACAAACCTTTCTTTCTCCGACTCCCCTTTGTAGAATTTTCTGAAACTCTCTATCATATCAGTTGCTCTATCAACCAGTTCAACAATTTTCCGAAACCTCCCTGACGAATTAGGGTCATTTGATAACTTCTCGCCAATCTGTGCGTTTCCTTTTATAGCTGTAAGATAACTTCTTATGTCGTGAATGATAGATGGAGTAAGAAGCCCAACATCAGCTAAAAGCTGAACTCTTTCAAGCTCCGATTTTCTCATTTCAAACAAAAAAATTTATTATTTTGTGGTAAAGTTTTCAAAAATAAAATGAAAACTTTTCAGCTTAATTTATCTTTTAATTTTTAAGCTACGAGGTGAAATAATATGAAAGACATTCTGAGAAAGAAAACATACGATGTTGAAAAGACACAATTTGCAAGGAAGTTAGGTCTGATTGACCTGACATCAATAGGTATAGGGGCAATCATAGGTGCAGGAATATTTGTTATAACAGGGCAGGTCGCCGCGAATTACACAGGTCCTGCCATAGTTCTTTCCTTCGCTCTCGCTGGACTCACAGTAGCAGTGAGCGCTCTTGTATATGCAGAACTCAGTTCAAGATTCCCAGTTGCAGGAAGTTCTTACAGCTACGCATACGCATCTCTCGGAGAGTTCCTCGCTTGGATAGTCGGATGGGACCTGCTTTTAGAGTACGGTGTCTCAACAGCAGCGGTAGCAAGCGGTTGGTCTGGATACTTCCGCTCCCTCCTTGAAAAAAACTTCGGAATCCAGCTTCCTGATATAATAAGCGGGAAAGTCAAAATTTTCTGGCACTTCCACTTTGACCTCATCGCAATGCTAATAGTAATCGCAATATTTATCCTCCTATTCATAGGTATAAAAGAGAGCTCAAATGTGAATATCTTTATTGTCTTTGTAAAACTTTTTACCCTCACACTATTTCTTGTGATAAGTTTGATATTTATAGGTATAAACAAAGAAAACCTTTCACCATTTATACCCCCAGAAGGAACAAATTTCAAAGGAGAAAGAGCTTTTGGATTGTTCGGCATACTCCGAGGAGCAAGCATAATTATTTTCGCCTACCTCGGATTTGACGCCGTCTCCACAGTAGCAGAAGAAACAAAAAACCCAAGAAGAACAGTCCCCCTCGGAATAATTCTTTCACTTCTCATAAGCACAGTTTTTTACATACTCGTAAGCTTTTCACTCACAGCAATAGTCCATTACACAGAGCTTAATGTGAACGACCCCCTCGCAAAAGCAATGTACATACACGGATACAACATCATAGGAAACATAATAGCAATCGGAGCAATAATAACAATAACAAGTGTTATGATAACTATGGGAATAGGTTTCACACGAGTCGCATACGCTCTCGCAAGAGATGGACTATTGTTCTCACATTTCGCAAAGGTTCATCCGAAATTCAAAACCCCATATGTATCTACTCTGTTCGGTGGAATATTTTTGAGCATACTTGCAGGAACTGTGCCACTCATAGACCTCGTAGAACTCGTAAATGTCGGAACGCTTTTTGCATACTTTATAGCAGGCGTCTCTGTGCTATACCTCAGAGTGAAGAAAGTTCCCGGCGGAACATATAAAGTTCCCATGCCATTTTTACTCATACCCGTAAACTTAGCCCTCATAATCTTCGTCCTTTCAGGATTACCAAAAATAACATGGATAAGGGTGGTTGTATGGCACGCAATAGGTTTTATGATATACTTCTTTTATGGATACGGAAACTCCCGAAAGCTCCAGAAAGAAATAGAAGAAATTCAGGATTGAAAAATCATTTATAAATCACTGAAAAAGCGATATTAATGGAAAAATTTCAGGAACCGCTCCCTCACACATCATAACAACATAAGAGTTGAAAATAGGAAAAGCACAGCCAGAAAATTTTGGCGGAAAAGATAGCTCTATACCACTATCTGAAAAGAAGCAATCCCTCATCAGCTCTACCTTAAAAACAGGAAGTCCATTCATCTTCTTTCCCCCAACCACAATCACATTACCAAAAACCTCAAATGCAGAAAAGTTAACTCTTGGCTCTACCATTTTTCCTCCAATCTCAAACCTTTCTCCATCTATATCAAATGATTCGCAGTCCGGAATCTCAATCCGATCGTCTGAATAACCCCCGAAGGCAAAAACTTTCCGCCCCACTTTTACAACTGCCCCTTCCCTCCTCTTGATTCCCAAAATCTTCTCCCTATACGATACCTTAAATCTGTTCCCCTCTCTTATGATGTATAAAATCTCATAATCTCCTTCCTCTGGATAATAAACTAAAATTTTTGCTAACCCTTCCGAAAAATCTAAAACAACCGAGTGCGAATTCAGAGTAATTCCACAAGGAAAAGAGATGAAAGGTCTGTTCTCGTAATTTGCCAGAACTTCGCAATAACCCTTATCTTCCCCGCCGACAATTAAGACATCTTCACCCCAGAAAATAGCGTCCCCACCAGCTCTTGAAATGTTCAACGGATAGAAATTGAAAGTACCACTTACAGGGTCAAAAAATTCAACGATATTGACCTTACCATAAGCATTCTCACCACCGGCAATAAAAATTCTACCTGATTTTGCAAAGAGCAAAAAGTTCCTCCTTGGAGTAAAGTTTCCAACTCTATCAACCTTCCAAGTGATGTAGTCAAGTTTAAATATCTCTCCGAACTCGGTAAATACAAAGAGATTGTTCTCCATCTCAACGAGCGAAACGTAGGTATCGGTTCTTATACTCGGTCTGAAAAGAGGGAAAAGAACAGATTTTTTAGGAATGACAAGAACCGAAATACTGTTATTTTTTTTGACAGAAAAGATAGGGCTAACCCCTTCTGCAATGAATGAGTTATCTTTTTTTGCTCTCAATAGAACTCTCATTTTTTCGGGATAGTTTTTCAGCTCAACGCTCTGATAAGGTTGAAGCTGAGATGCATAGAAAATCCTTCCGCTTTCGTCTTGAACAATAAGATCTACACTATCGTAAAAGACCGGAAAAATCTTCTCTATCTTTATATCAAGATTGAGATTGCTATTTTCAGAACATGAAAGAGAGAAAAAAATAAGCAGAGGGAATATGCAAAATCTTATCTTCTTCAAAATTTTTTCTTCTACCATATCTTAATGTTCACTCGTAAATTGTTATTTTCAGAACTGCTGAAGGTTTATTCTTCAACAAGAAAAAGGTGATCACTCCTGATGTTATCACCAAACCCCCAACTGCACCCCATATCAGAGGATTTTTCATAAAGGAGTTTTTCTTCTCATCGTGAAAGTCAAAAGTTATCAGTTCATCTTTTGTTATAAATCTCTCCACACATTCCTCGCCGATACAGATTATTTTGAATCCATAGCTTATTTTCTCTTTGCAAGGAGCCCTACAAAATTTTTCACCATTTATGAATACATCTTCTCCACTCCGAGAAACTATCGCAATTTCAAAAAACCTGTTTTCTCTTTTAAGCTCTTCTCTTATGCTTTTTACAAAATCTTTTATTTTCTGTGGAATATACATATCTTTATCTATGCTGTCTGCTATTTCAGGTAAGATGGAAACTGCTTTTGAAAAACTCTCTCTTGCGTATTCGGTTTTTCCTTCCATGAAAAAAGAGATACCATCAATAAGGAATGTTTTTGAATAAATTTCTATGGCGTCTCTATTGCGGAGAGATTTTACGATTCTTTTTCTTATTCTTTCTGTGATTTCTCTTGCTTTTTCTCCTTCAAATGTTATAGCTAATTTTTTTGCGTTTTCAATTTCAAAATCCAACAAATCAGCCGAATACGCCCTTACAAATATGAAAAACAGAAAAAGAAAAAAAATAAAAGATCTCATCATAAATTCAGCTCAACAAAAAAGATTAAATTTTAAAAACAAAAAATCAAATCTGGAAGATATTTTATACAAGGTCTACAAAAAGGTCAAAGATAGAAAGCAAACCTTTGACAAAAACCCTTTGGGGAATCTTGAACCCATAAAGATTTTTAAGCTCAAGCTCCGCAAAAGAGAAAGATTCCTTTATATCTTCCGATGGGAGGACTTTCAGTTTATCCTCAGAAACGTAATTTATGTGAAACATCTTTTCAGAAAAATCTTCATCATCTCCAAATAAATCTTTTTTATCTGCGCTCAGAAAATCAAGAAAGAGAGCAACAGGGTCTTTGAACTGCTCGTCTTCCGAAAAATCATCTTCTCTCTTGAACTCTCTTCCATCTGTTTTAGCTTCTAAATACTTTGTCTGGCGAGTTATATAGCCACTGCTCTGATCAAAAACAACAGAAGAAAAATAAGAAAACCTGCTGTGCTTTGTGATAAGTTTCAAAATATATGACGGCTCAAATTCAACCTCAACTTCATATAGCTCTCCCGACGAATAAGTTGAAAGTTTTATACTTCCTATCGGAATTTTCCCAAGAGATAATAAAGATGAGATGAACTGTGGAATTGATACCTCCTTCAAAATCTCCCTGACCGCATCTTTATCTATGCTGAAATGAACTTTATAGATCGCTGATTGATTTGGCAGATCGATTTTTCTGAACTTTATCTTTTTCTCTTTTTTTCTTGTTCTTTCAACTTGGGCAGGAGAAGTTTTTGCTCTCACCTTTGAGCTTCCTGCGCTCGCTCCTCTCTTACCTCTGATAAGCTTCGCCATAAAAGAAATTATAAAATATTCTCAAAGAGAAATATAGGCATTCTGCTTAAAAATTAAAGCGTTTTCTCAAATATTATCAAATCTCTCTCCTCAACGAGTAATTTTTATGAAGATATGAGAGAGGTGTTTTGTGAAGCGATAGGGAAAATAGTCAAACTACCGGAAAAATGCGAGAAAATAGTAAGTTTTTCTCCATCAATAACAGAAGCGCTTTTTGAAATGGGAATTGGCTCAAAAATCATCGGAGTCAGCGTGTACTGTGTCAGACCCGAAGAAGCAAGAAAAAAAGTTATAGTCGGCTCTTACTCAACTTTCAAAAAAGAAAAGTTGAAAGACCTGAACCCAGACCTCGTATTCACTACAACAGGATACCAACTCGAATTTGCTAAAAAACTATCAGAAGAGTTCCCTGTGTATGCGATAAGATTGCCCACCACACTCGCAGATATAGTATCAACCTGCTGTGAAGCAGGTCTTGTAGCCGGATACTACAAACAAGCAAGAGAACTAGAAAAAAAACTTCTTTCAAAAATACAAGAAAATATTTCAAATCTGAAAAACGATGAAGAAAATAAAATTTCAGTATATGTTGAGATTGACCTCGGAGGACCTATAACATTCGGAGCTTATAGCTATATCACAGACACCCTTGAAATCATCGGATTCAAAAATATATTTGGAGAAATAGGTAAAGAATGGCTAAAACCAGATGAAGAATATATAAAAGAAAAAAATCCAGAAATTATAATATATGAACCGAAGATGTTCTCAAAAAGAAGAGACAAAAACGAAATAATTGAAAAACTCACAAAAAGATTCGGAAAAATAAAGGCAATTGAAAATGGAAACGTATTTATTACCCCGGGAATATACGATTTTTTGGCTCACCACGGACCCTCTCTGATAAATGAAGCAATACCATGGCTGAAAGAGATAAAAAGAACTTTCCTAAATCAAAAACAAAAAGAATGACTAACTCGCATAAGCAAGTATGTTATCTCCTGAAAAATCAAATATGATAACTTCTGTATGTACTCCGAACTCGTTGCACTTTTTCTTTGCAAGTTCAGCAACTTTTTGAAAAACACTCTTCAATCCGTATGATTTGGCAAGTTCTGCAAACTGCCTTGCGGTATTTGACTTCCTCAGCTCACTACAAATCTCATCACTCGCTTCCTCCCTCGCAAGAGATACGAGAAAATCTATATCTACACTTGATTTTTTAGCATGAGTGAACTCTTCTCCCTTCGCTACCTTTGATATTTTAGCCAGAAAGCCAGCGATTATAACTCGTGAGATGTTTTTCTGCTTTGCGTATTTTAAAGTAAAACCGATAAAGTCCCCCACATCAACAAAAGCAACATCTGGAAGATGAGGGAAAAACTTTTTAGCTAGGTCTTCACTTTGGCGACCTGTGGTACATACTATTGTATCACAGCCAGATTCTTTCGCAACAGATATCTGACGGGCTATTGATGCTTTCCAAGAACCGGTAGAATATGGGACAACAATTCCCAGAGTGCCGAGAATTCCTATTCCACCTATCACTCCGAGACGCTCAAGCATTGTTTTTTTCGCTCTTTCTCTGCCTTCGGGAGCGAATATTTCAACTTCAAGAGCTACTTCATCTTCTTTAAAACCAAGCTCAAGCGCCGCTGATATTACAGCTTTTTTTATCATCTTGCGGGGGATAGGAGTTATATCGGGCTCTCCAACATCAATGCCAAGTCCTGGTTTTGTGACACGCCCTATACCTTCTCCCCCTATTATCTTTATTCCTTTTTCTCTGGAAAACCTTACGATCGCTCCTATTTCAGCACCGTGAGTGACATCAGGGTCATCTCCCGCGTCTTTTATGGTAGAAGCAATTGCCTCACCGTTTAACTTATCTGCTCTGAATATCTCAAGACAAGCGGTTCTATCTTTGATAGGAAGCTCAACTTCAACCTTTTTTACTTCTTCTAAATTTTTTCCGAGCAAAATATATGTCGCAGCTTTGGCAGAACAGGAAGCACATGTCCCAGTAGTCCATCCTTCCCTCAACTTACCTGCCTTTATTCTCTCAGCTCTTTCTTCTCTCGTCTCCTCCATCTGCAATAGTAACTGAAAAACGAAAAAGTTATCTCTTGCTTTCTACAATAACTTCTTCAAGATAGTTTTTTATCTTCATCATTGATGAGTTTATGTCTTCCACTATCACTTTTGAATTACCGCATGTTGACATAAAGTTTGTATCACCTGCCCACCTCGGAACAACGTGAATATGTATATGTTCTTCAAGTCCCGCTCCTGCTATCCTTCCGATATTTATACCTATGTTAAATCCATGTGGTTTTATCGCTTTTTTCAAAGCTTTCATAGAGAGTTCAAGAAGCTCTAAAAGTTCAACCTTTTCTTCAAAAGGAATATTTTCAAGTTCAGCAGTATGGGTTTTCGGGCAAATCATAATATGACCCGAATTATAAGGGTATTTGTTCATTATCACGAATGCATTTTTCCCTTTGTAGACGACTAATCTGTCATCTTCTCCTCTCCACGCCTCACACAAAAAACATTTCTCCTTCTCATCTTTCTGAGAACCCTCTTTTGCCTTTTCTATATACTCAATCCTCCACGGAGCCCAGATTATCTTCCTCATAATGTAAAAGTAAAAATTAATCAACACAAAACAATTTTATGTTTTAGCTCAAAGAATGCTCAAAAATGTCCTAATATCAGAACTCCGGCTCTCTGATTATTTTGAAACCATCAAAAGAAAAATCAATCCTCTCATCTTTGAAAGATACATTTTTTATCTCCAACCTCACTCCGAACTTTCCTCTGATAACTTCAACTTTCCTTATAGGAAAAGCAACTGGATTGAGATATAACCTTATCAAACTGACATCTTTGATGACATTTTTTTTGGGATAAAGCTCAAAAACATCTTCTTCAACTTTTTTCACGATGAAGAAATCAAAAACCTTGTCCGACCCCCTGAGAAGTTCAAAGAGAAGATTTTGAGAGACCTCATCTTTCAGCTCCTTCGCATAAACCTTATTTTTATTTTTCATAACGAAATAGATAAGAGTTCCATCTGATAGAACCTCTTCTTCTCCGCGATATGATATTTTGAAGTTAAACGGCTTTGAAAAAATAATTCTCCCCTCTCTTCTTTTTATTGGACCAGAGTATTCAAAAATCTCCTCATCAAAGTCCGCCTGCCAATTTTTAATTTTCTGCAAAGAAAAAAACTTCTGTTTCAGCTCATCTTGAAAAGAAGAGAGAACATTCCCCCCAAAGAAAAAGGCGGAAAATAAGAAAACAAAAAAAGATAAAGGCAAAAAGTATGAGAACAAGAGAGCAGATACTTTGCTTGGACTAAATCTCCTTTCAGACGATAACTTGCTATCTTTAAGAAGACATGTACATCTCATCAATAATATTTTTATACCTCTGCATTATTGTTTTTCTTTTTACCTTTAAAGTTGGTGTCAAAGAACCGTCTTCCACAGTGAAATCCTCAGGAATTATCTTGAACTTCTTTATCGTTTCAAAAGAAGCGAGATTCTTATTCACTTCATCCACAACCTTCTGTATTTCGTCATATATTTCTTTACTTACAACGAGCTTCTCGTAGTTCTTCTCCAAACCCCTTGATTCAGCAAACTTTAAAACCTCATCTTTATTAAGAGTTATAAGAGCAACGCAATATGGTCTCATATCTCCTATAACGACCACCTGACTTATAAGAGGGGACTTTGCCTTTATGGAGTTCTCTATTGGTTGCGGAGCAACATATTTACCCCCTGCTGTCTTTATAAGGTCTTTTTTTCTGTCTGTTATCTTCAAGAAGCCATCTTCATCAAACTCTCCTATATCGCCCGTGTGGAACCAGCCGTCTTTTGTGAATACCTCTTCGGTCTCCTTTGGTTTCTTCCAGTATCCTTTTGCAATGTTAGGTCCTCTCACAACAATTTCGCCATCCTCTGCTATCTTCACCTCAACCCATTTTAAAGGTTTCCCAACGGTTCCAAACTTGAACTCTTTTATGGTGTTTATAGATATAGCAGGAGTCGTTTCGGTAAGCCCGTATCCTTCAAGTATAAGGAGTCCCGCCTTCCAGAAGAATTCAGCAATCTCTTTTGAAAGGGGAGCTCCGCCAGATATGAAAAATCTTATCCTACCGCCTAACCTTTTGTGAATCTTTGAGAAAACAAGCTTGTGCGCAATTTTGTGCTTCAAAGACAGAAAAACCGGTAACTTCTCTCCTCTTTTCCTATATTCTCCCACCTCCCCTCCAACCCTCAAAGCCCAATCAAATATTTTCTTTTTGACTGGACTTGACTCAACATCAGATTTAACTCTTGCATATACTTTTTCAAAGACCCTCGGCACAGATGGGAATACAGTGGGAGCAACCTCTGGCAAATTCTCCACGACTTTATCTATACTCTCCGCAAATGCGATTTTCACTCCAAATCTCGGATGAACATACTCAACCGCTCTCGCAAAAGAATGAGCAAGAGGCAAAAACAAAAGAACAACATCATCAGAGACAATATCTCGCAGGTCGTAAAGCATCTCAACCATAGAAAGATGATTGAGATGAGTTTGAATAACTCCTTTGGGAACACCAGTTGTGCCAGATGTATAAACCAAAGTGGCTATATCATCAAGTTTTATCTTCTCTATATTATCGCTTATCTCTTTTTCGTATTTGGAGATATTTTCTCTTCCGATTTTCTCAAAGGTGCTGAACCTCATCACGAAGTCATCTTCCTGAACGCTTTCATCAAAAGATATTATATGAGAAACGAGCGGAATTTCTTTCCTCTTTGACCTCATCTCTTCAATTATGCTTTTGCTCTCAGCAAATACAAAAACAGAGTCAGAATCGTTGATTATGTATGAAGATTGATTAAAAGGTAGCGAGTGATATATCGGGACAGATATACCACCTGAAAGCTGAATTCCAATATCTACAATAACCCACTCCAATCTATTATACGAATATATAGAAGCTCTTTCGCCTTTTTTGAACCCAAGATGTATCAGCGCAGAAGCTACCACCTTAGCTCTCTCAAAAAAGTCCCTCCATGTTATATCTTTCCAATGACCATCTTGTTTCCAAGAATAAGCTACCTTATCTGGCGTCTCCTCTACTCTCCACCTGAAAAGGTCAGGAATGTTTCTGAAAGGTATTTTTATCACTCCTTCTATTTCTGCACCCATAATGTTCTATCCTCCGTTATCTGAAAAGTTTAATAATTCCATAAAAATTTAAGCAATTCTTCTCCGTTTTTCAAAAATAGGAATAATCTAAAATGCATCAATTATACACACTATTCCTCGCTGAACTCAAATTCCTTTACATTGATCTTTTGCCTATCTCGCAGATTTAGTGCATCTCCTCTAAAAATAACTCGGGCCTTCCTTATTATGATTCTACTGCTCCAAGGAACTGGATAATATCTGCAAGGTATTCTTCACGATCTCTTTGAGGTGGACATAAATCAGTGCGAAATTCGGATGAGTATTTTGCCATTAACAGATTTACAAGATCAACAAGAATTTTTTCATCACCTTCCTGTTCTATAAACTCACTATAAAGGTTTCTTATCTCAGAATCACGAAGTCGTATGTTTTCAAAAATTTTTATAAAGTTGGTACCGTATTGCAGTAAAAATGCTCTTTCCCATATGCTTGTAAGCTGTGAGAGCCATATATCGTCATATCTCAGAAAAAGCAAATCGGAGATAGAGTATTGCTTTCTGAACAATTTCGCAGGTATCTGATTTCCGTATAAAGCTCCAAAGGCTATATCTATGCCATTAATGTTAATGGTTAAATTTAAATCTTCCTCATCTTCATTTACAAGAGGAATTTTTTCTTTCGTTATATAATTGAGCAAGTCCTGAAATCCTTCCTTATTTGATGAGAAAAATCCATATCTTTGATCCCCTTCGGGTGTAGCAGGTATTCCATCTACATTAAATAGTATTCCGATATAAATTTCAACTTTTTCATAACCGTGTTCTTTTAAAACATCTATCAGAGAATATGTTTGAGCATCTTTCTCAAATAAAGCGTTAATTCTGAACAGGTCAAGGATAGCTTTAAATTTTTTCGTCCATATTTCTCTTCTTGCTGCGGTACCGCCGGAGTCAACCCTGTTTTTTAACTCTAACAGAACTATTGTTTTATGATTCGGCAATAGATTTCCAATATCTGTGGTTTCGTCTTCCCGTCCGTGATAATTCCAGGGATAGGTTCTAATTATTCTTTTTTCCTCGGCAGTTAATCCATTCAGTGTAAAAATTCCTTTCTTTCTGTGCAGTGAGGGATTTTCAAGCCATAAGGGGAATTCACTAATTTTTATATTTATTGAGCATGATTCAGCCAGTGAAGAGAAGCGTTTTTCAATATATTTTCCTTTTCCTCCCTGACTATGTTGATAGTAGGAAGTAATTCCAAGAAGAGCTTCATAATAGTATTTAAATTCGTCGGATACACTTTCAAGTCCATCAAATATCCTTGAAACAGGATCAAAGTCAATTGCCTGTGGATCTGTTGAGAGTTCGTAAAAATTTGAAAGGATATTTTTATAAGGTTCATAAAGAATTATATGTCCGATGTCAAGATTTTCTTTCCTTTTCAGGCACAACAAATTTCTTTTCTTTATCGGCATTTTATTAACTACTTTTTTCGCATATTATTATGCTCTCGCCTCTAATTGCCCTGTTCCTCGCCCCTAAAAGCGGATTAAATATCAATTTTTTAAACTTAAATCCCGCTTCTTCGCAGAATTTTTTAGTCATCATTGTCGTTGGTATTTTTCTGCCATTTACCGTGCTATCACCCACTATTATTGCGATTTTACCACCCGGTTTTAATGCCCAGAACATATTTTCTATGGATGCTTTAAGGTCTTCGTAATAAAGGGCAACTCTGGAAGGCACATTTCCGTATTTCCCGATGGGTAAAGAATTTTTCATCCCGAGATATTTTGCTTCAATCTTTTTCATATCTATGCCAAAGTATTCATAAGCGATTTTATCTTTCCCGACATAGTCAATTGAAAAATAATAAGGCGGGCTTGTTATTATCGCGTCAAATTTTTCACGAAAATGGGGATAGTTATTTTTGATGTCCAGAACATCTCCCTCATAAATTTCAGCATCAGCAAAATTTAATCCCCAATTTTCTTTTATCTGCATTAATTTTTCATAACATTTTTTCATGTATGTAAATTTCTCAACAAACAACCCCTCTTTCCCCTTTCTGTTATACCTGCTGGTTCTGGCAAAAGCGTCAATTGTATCAAAATAAATTACAAGCATTAGATTTTCTATTGTCTTATTCGGGTGTGTCCAGCTTTTGTTCCGAATGGAACTTATTATGTCAACAAGATCGTTAAGAGAAAAATCAAAATCATTTGGAGATAGATGGGGGAGTTCATTTTTTAACTTTGCCAGCATAACACCCATCGGGGTTATATCAATTCCAACGCTTTTAACACCCATAAGAGATGCTTCGTGCGTGGTGGTTCCCGAACCGTTGAAAGGATCAAGTATCAAATTACCCTCTTTTAAGCCAAATGCATTTATAAGTGTTCTCACAACCCGGGGGTAAAATTTGCCCTTATACGGATATAAATTATGGAATGCATAAGCGTTCGTGTCGCCGTAAAGGTCTATGAACTCGGTATATAGTGTCTTTTTCTTTTTCACGGTTTCCAGATGTGCAATCCTCTTTCTGATAAACTCAAAGTCCCCTTCCATTTCAACGACTCTGTTTACGGGGTCAATGTTGTAGCTATCTGTAAGCCCCTGGAGTTCAAGATCAAGGAGTTCCAGATCAGCCAGAGTTTGCATCCAGAAGCCAAAAATGTTCTCACCTTTCGGGACGATATATCTTTTAAATTCTTTTGAATACTCTTCCAAAATTTCCTCGTATGTGGGGGATTCGTATATGCCAAACAAAGTTTGTTTCCTCTGCTCCAATTTTTCTTTCGCCATGGATTTAAATTAAATTTTCTAACAAGTTCAAGGTTAGGTTAAGAAAATTACCAATCAAAATCAAAATCTCTGTAATTTGTGAACAAATCTGCAATAGGGACCTCCCTCTGAGAGAAGTTTTCCGTCTATTTGAAGAGAGTAGTTTTTATTCAACCTTTTGAAGGTAGATAACTCAAACTCTTTTACGAGAACGTGGCAGAACTCTGAATGTCTGTTCAGAACCCGAGCGAAAGGGCAAAACATCTCAAACTTTTCCGCATGCTCTTTTTCTTTTATCTCCCATCTGCCTTTCACTCCGAAAATTTTATCTTCCATATCTTGAATCTTTGAAAGATCGCGCATATCATCATATCGGTTTATTTTCAGGAGTTTAGCCATAATAGGTGCTCTTACAGACCCCAAAAACCTAATAAATGGAGTCATAATCTTTATGGCTTTCTCCTTGCCTAAAAAAATTTTCAAGGTTATGTAAAACCTCACAATAAAAAACGCAAAGTTCTTCAGAAAAAAGTCCATGAGTATATTTTAATGCATAACGATATTTTTTTGTGTTCGCAAAGCTCGTGCGACTATTTTACTTTGATCTCAACTCTATTATTTATAAGGTCGGCAAATATGAAAATCTTTCTGTCTCTTTCTACCTTTATAGGAATTTCTTTTTCACCAGTAAAAGTAACGCCTTCTGATGTAGGGCTAATCTCTTCCCGCCTCGCAACTTTTAACTTTATTACATTTTCTCCTTCCTTTGCTTTGAAATTTACAACAGGTGTCTTACCTATAAAAGTTCCGTTCAAAAAAACATCGCAATCTGGCAGTGAGTTTACCGATATGTATCCGTAAAATTTTGATTCCGCTTTGGAACTTTTATCTTTTGCCAGCTCAACTCCTTTCACCTTCTCCTCTCTTGCCTGAAATCTCTCTTTCACAGAACTAATATTCTTTTCTTCTGATATGATACCTTCTCTTTCACCTTTCTCATTCAGTTTATCACTTGTTATGCTTTCTCCTTGAAGATCGGAAAAAGTTTGAGAGATGTTTTGAGAAAATCCCTCACCTGAAATTCTGCCAACTTCATTATTTTTAATCATACCGCTCCTTTCTTTTTCTCCTGCTCTCATAAGAAGAAAGGCAGAGATAGTTCCAAGAATAACGAAAGATGCTACCCAAGATAGAGCTATAAGATTTCGTTTTGTTCCATCTCGTTTTTTCTCATATAAACTGAACTTCGGTTCATACAAAATGAACTGAGCGATGTCTTTTTCTGTGATAATTTTGAAGGAGTTAATGATTTTGTAAAGTTCGCGCAAAAAATCTTCCGGCTTACTGAACCTATCAACTCTTTGAGCGATTTTTCTCAACCTTTTGTCATCTGTCATCTCAAGAATGATTTTTGAAAGCGCCTTCATATCAGATTTTATACTCTTCTTCTCGTCTGCTGAGTAATACGAGGGAGTAATAAAATTGTGGCTTTTCGCACAGTCAAGAACCTTAACCTCGCCATCATAAGTTATAACTATGTTAGACGGAGTGATGTCTCCGTTATACTCTCCTTTTGACAATATGAAATCAAGAAATCTCAAAATTTCAAGAGAAATAAAGAGTGAGACCTCGGGAGGCAAAACTCCTCGCTCAGAAATAATATCTCTCAAAGTTTTTCCGGCAATATACTCTTTAACTATGCATACGTTTCCTTCTTCATCTTCAAAAAAATCATAAATCTGCGGTGTCTTATACCTTATCTTAGAGAAAAACTCATACTCCTCTTTGGCTATATCGGCATTTTCTCTGCCGTAAATTTTCAGTATAACATTTTTCCCTATAACTTTGTCGTAGCAAAGATAAACTCTGCATATATCACTTTCAGAGAAAAGGACTTTATCTTGAAACCGCATTAAAATAGCAAAATAAAAATTAAGTCATCTGCAATATTTTTCAGCTTTACTGATAAAGTTAAAGTTCCATAATAAATCCAAAAGATTAACTTTTATATCATGGAGAGAACGATAAAAATAGAAAAAAAATTCCTTGAAATTCCTGTTGGAGAGTTCATAGTTATCAAAGGTAAAGATAAAGGCAAAGTTTTCAAGCTTGCTTCACGAGAAGCTTTGGTAGGCACATCGCCATCATCTGATATAAGGTTATCTGACCCAACAGTATCAAGAACACACTGCAAAATATTCTGGAACGATGAAGCGAAAATGTTTCAGGTTCAGGACCTCGGAAGCACAAACGGAACACTTATAAACAAAATTCCCGTAGTGAATGCTTTCTTACCACCAGAATCCATAATAACTTTGGGAGAAACCGAAATTGTTTTCAAGCAATCTGGCAAAAAAAGACAAATAGAGCTTTTTCCTGAGGAGAACTTCTTCGGATGCGTCGGAGTGAGTCAAGCTATGAGAGAGATATTCTCAATAGCGCTAAAATCTGCTCAAACAGATATGAACATACTTATTGAAGGAGAGACAGGAGTAGGTAAAGAAGAGCTTGCGAAAGCCATACATAAAGCAAGTCCAAGAAAAGAAAAAAACTTTGTCGTATGCGATGTCACAACTATTCCAAAAGAACTTTTTTTGACCGAACTTTTCGGCTATGAAAAAGGTGCCTTTACAGGAGCAGATAAAAGCAAAAAGGGGCTCGTTGAACTGGCTGACGGAGGAACCCTATTTATAGACGAAATAGGTGAAATACCACCACAAGACCAAGTGCATCTTCTGAGATTTGTTGAAAAAAAAGAACTAAGACCCATAGGTTCAAATACAATAAAGAAAGTTAATGTGAGAATAATCTCTGCTACTTCAAAAAATATAGACGAAGAGGTTGAAAAAGGAAATTTCAGAAGCGACCTTTTCTTCCGACTAAGTCAGTTCAGAATAAAAATCCCACCACTCAGAGAAAGAAAAGAAGATATATTCCCGCTGATATTAGATACTCTGAAAAAACTGACCGACGATGAGAAAAAAATAAATATGCTCTATGATTTTCTGCAAAAAAATTCATCTTTTATACTGAACTACAACTGGCCGGGAAATGTAAGAGAACTTAAAAACTTCACCGAAAGGTTTTACAGAATATGGGAAATAACAGGAGAGATGAAAGTTGATATTCCCTTTATGTCAATAAGAAACGAAACAGCTCAAGATAAATACGATTTCAAATCTCAAAAAAGAAAGATAATTGAAGATTTTGAAAGAACATATGTCATAGAGCTGTACCAGAGGTGCAAAGGAAACATTTCAGAGTGCGCAAGATTAGCAAAAGTAAACAGAAAATACATGGAAAAGCTCATAAGAAAATACATAAAGAACGAGACAGAAAATTTATGAGCAAAAACAGAAATTAAAGATAGGTTTTCTTCTTCTCTCTCTCAAAAAATATCGCTCTTCCTATTCTCAAAATTGTAGCTCCCTCTTCAACAGCTACTTTGAAATCATCAGACATACCCATAGAAACCTCTCTCAAAAGAGTTTCGCTTATCCCTCTTTTTATGCATTCTTCTCTTATCTTCATAAGTTTCCTGAAATATTTGCGTGAATCTTCTTGGTCTTTGGGGGGACTTGGAATTACCATCATTCCCACAACCTCAACATACAGAAGATTTATTTTCTCCTGAACCTCTGAAAAGAAGCGAAAAACATCATCTGGATGTATTCCATACTTTGTTTTTTCTTCGCTTATATTCACCTGAACAAGCGCTTTTATTTTTGCTCCTGATTTTTCGCACCTTTTTTCAAGCTCCCGAAGAAGTTCAAGAGAATCAACAGAATGAATGAAATCAAAGTTGCCCGGAATAAACTTCGCCTTATTGCTTTGCAGATGTCCTATAAAATGCCAGGAGATTTTGATGTCTTGAAGTTCTTGCTTTTTGCGGAGCGCTTCCTGAACATAATTTTCCCCGAATTTATCTATTCCTGCCTCATAAGCAAACCTGATAAAGAACGATGGAAATGTCTTTGAAACAGCAACTATTTTTATTTCATCGGGATTTCTGCCAACCTTCACACACGACTCAAAAACCTCATCTTTCACTCTCCTTATATTATCAAAAATCTTGCGCTTGACCTCTTCCGATGCTCCGAATTCCTGAAAACTTGAAAGTTTTTCTAACATATAATTTGCAAGAAATTAAATATAATATAAAATTAAACGATGAAGAAAATCTGGAGGAAAAAAGTAATAAACCAGAAATTAGCAAAAGAAATCGCAGTGAATCTGAATATACCCAATTTTCTTGCAGAAATACTTGTAGGAAGGTCAATAGATACTCCGAGCAAAGTGGAGAAATTTCTGAACCCGAAAATAGAACATGCGGAAAATCCGTATATCTTTCCTGACATGAAAAAGGCATCGCAACGACTCGCAGAAGCTATAATGAAAGGAGAGATAATTGGAATTTTTTCAGATGCAGATGCAGATGGAATAACAGCAGCAGCAATAATATCTAATTTCATAAAAGATTGCGGAGCAGAAAAAAACCTCATCGTAAGAGTCCCTTCAAGAGATAAAGAGGGATACGGACTTACAAAAGATTTCATAGAAGAGGTGAGAAAAAAAGGAGGAAAACTGATAATAACCGCTGATTGCGGAATAAGAAACCACGAAGAGATAAAATACGCAAAGATTTTAGGCATAGATGTTATAGTATGCGACCACCACCACGCAGATTACTACCTACCACAAGACGCATACGCAATACTCCACCCCATAACAATTTCAGAAGAAAGCTCGGCAAAATTTCTATCAGGAGCAGGAGTATCATTTGAA
The DNA here is from genome assembly GCA_002898315.1 of bacterium HR19. Lineage (GTDB taxonomy): Bacteria > Calescibacteriota > Calescibacteriia > Calescibacteriales > Calescibacteriaceae > Calescibacterium. The sequence goes on from BEHV01000014.1 coordinate 23,616, forward strand.
CTCGTAGCTGCAACAAGAAATGAACTCAAAAAAGCAGGAAAAGAACTACCACGACCGAGAAATTACCTTGACCTCGTCTCAATAGGAACAATAGGAGATATGGTCCCACTCATAGGAGATAACAGGATATTTGTAAAACACGGAATAGAAAATATAAGAAACGGGAACGGAAGATTGGGACTGAACACCTTAATTCAAAAAATAAATATAAAAAAAGAAAAAATAACCTCGCAAGACATACAGATGAGAATAGTCCCCAGAATAAACTCATCTGGAAGAGCGGGAAGACCCGAAGTGTCTTTCAGATTGCTCGTAGAAGAAGACATAAGAGAAACAGAGAAAATATCAAACGAGATAGAAATTATGAACTCGTGGAGAAAGGAAGCTGTGCAAAATATACTTGAAGAAATAGAGTTTTACGGGTTCATAGATGAATTCAGTTTTTCATGCGTAGCATGGGGAAAAGATTGGCACGAAGGAGTTTTAGGTCTTGTCGCAGCAAAAATCCTTGAAAAAACAGGGAAACCAACATGTGTAATTTCAGTAAGAGAAGATATAGCAAGGGGCTCGCTCCGTTCGCCAGAATTCCTAAACATAATGGGAGTACTTGATAAACTATCTCACCTCCTTCTAAAATACGGAGGACACTCACAGGCAGCAGGAATAGCTCTACTCCCAGAAAAAGTTCAAGAATTTGCCGAGTCCTTTGAATCAGAAGTGAAAAAGAGCTTGAAAAACTCCATACCTCAAATCATACTTGAATTCGATCAATACCTGAACCTTGAAAATGTAAAATTAGCAGAACTCTCTCAGGTTCTACTGCTTGAACCATTCGGTGAAGGCAATCCTAACCCTATATTTTTCGCAGAAGGAGAAATAGTAGAAGGCAGGTTAGTTGGAAAAGATGAAAACATACTCAAAATGCTCGCTAAAACGAAAGATGGCCTTGTTGAGATTGTTTCGTTCAATAATAAAATAGAGCCGTTTTTAGGAAGAGCAAAGTTCCTTGCCAAAATCAGAAGCTCACATTGGAGCGATATTGGATTTGAATTTGAGCTGATAGAAATCCAAAAGTAAAACCAGAAAATAACAAAAGACCAAGGAAAGAGTAAAAAAACAGCAAAAAGGAAATACCCATAAGCAAAGATAAAAAATTATAAGGTATGATAGTAGTTCTCAAACCAGACATAAAAGAAGAAGAAATAGAAAAAATCGTAAAAAAAATCAAGGAGCTTGGATTAGAGCCAAAAATACTCCAAGGAGAATTTCTCAAAGTCATAGCCTGTATAGGAGAAGAAAGAATAGAGGGATTGAAAGAAACAATTGAATCACTCTACGGAGTTGAAAAAGTTCTACAGGTGATGCATCCCTACAAATTAGCTGCAAAGGAGACAAACCCACAAGGCACAAAAATAAGAATAAAAGATGTGGTAATAGGTGGAGAAGAATTCGTGGTTATGGCTGGTCCGTGCTCAGTAGAAAATGAAGACCAGATAATGAAAACAGCAGAACAGGTGAAAAAAGCAGGAGCAAAAATTCTCCGCGGAGGTGCTTTCAAACCCAGAACATCTCCCTACTCTTTCCAAGGGCTCGGCGAAGAAGGATTGAAACTTCTGCGAAAAGCAGCGGATAAATACGACCTCCTTGTGATAACAGAAGTGCTTGACCCAAGAGATGTAGAAACAGTAGCAGAGTACAGCGATATTTTGCAGATAGGAACCAGAAATGCTCAGAACTTCCCCCTCCTCAGAGAGGTAGGTAATACAAGAAAGCCAGTTCTACTCAAAAGAGGTATGTACAATACCATTGAAGAGTGGTTGCTCGCAGCAGAATATATACTCTCCGGTGGAAACCCGAATGTAATACTATGTGAAAGAGGAATAAGAACTTTTGAAACCGCTACAAGAAATACTCTTGACCTGTCAGCAGTACCGGTGCTGAGAGAAAGAACTCACCTTCCCATAGTTATAGACCCATCTCACGGAACCGGCAAGAGAAATTATGTTCCTCCGATGGCTTATGCAGCACTTGCAGCAGGAGCAGACGGGCTTTTAATAGAAGTACATCCCCAACCAGATAAAGCTCTTTCAGATGGAGCTCAATCACTTACCCTTGAAATGTTCTCCGAGATGATGGAAAAACTCAGAAAATTAGCTCCTGTTGTAGGTAGAAAATTATAAAAAGCCGGAGATAAATAAAAAAAATATGGAGGTCGCCTTTTTAGGTCTTGGGAACCTCGGGAGAGCAATAGCAAAAAGGTTAAAAGATGTCTTCGGAAAAGAAATCACCCTGTATGTATGGACAAGAGATATCTCAAAAGCAGAACTTGTATCATCTGAGCTGGGAGCTATAAGATTGCTTTCACCTTCAAAAATTCCAGAAAGCGTGAGATTTGTTTTTTTATGCCTATTTGATAGCAATGCGGTAGAAGAAACAATTAAAAAAATCTCAACAAAAAACAAAATACTGATTGACCTTACAACAAATTTTCCAGATAAAGTTTTGATTTTTGAATCTTACACAAGAGAAAACGGAGGAGAATATGTAGAATCGCCTGTTTTAGGTAGTGTTATTCCGGCTTCTCAGGGAAAGCTCACAGCAATTGTAGCATGCAGAAAAAACATATTTGATGAGTCAGAAAAACTTATAAAAGCAATAGCTGAAAAAATATTTTTCATCGGAGAAGAATTTTCAAAGCCATCAATTTTGAAGCTTATAAACAACCTTGTTCTTGGAAGTTTTATGTTAGCTATCGGAGAGGCAGTAGCTATCGGAGAAAAAATGGGGTTCACACCTGAGCTTATCGTAGATATTCTCTTGTCGGGAGCTGGAAAATCTGCAATTCTTGAAGCGAAAAAATCAAAAATTATCTCAAAGGAGTTTTCTCCACATTTTTCTGTATCTCTAATAGCAAAAGACCTAAAATATCTTGAAGAATTTTTAAAAGAGAAAATGGGAGAGCGAGATTTTTTCTTCTCAAAGACAAAAGAGATATTTGAAAGAGCAAAAAACAATCACTTCGCACAGCTTGACTTCTCATCTGTATATGCCTTCATACTCAAAAATCTGGAAGATAAGAAAACAAATAAAGAAAATCACAAAAAATAAAAAGGTATATGAACTTTGAAAAAATACTCCTGTTTTTCAAACCAGGGTTAGATATAAGAGAAATTCTCTCCATAGCGGGAAAGCTCTCAAAATTCGGAAAAAAAATATACATATTGAAAGAACCATACAGCCAAGAATTCCTCAAAATAGCAGAAAAAAACAATATCAAAATAAATGTCATTGAAAGTGAAAAACTGAAAGAAGAAGGTATAGAACTCATCACAGTTTTAGGTGGTGATGGAGCAATTTTAAGAGCATTTCACAAAATAATAGAGTCAAAAACAAATATCCCTGTTCTCGGAATAAACATGGGAAGAGTTGGGTTTCTCTCCTTCGGAACAGAAGAGAAGTCAGACGATGTTATTCAAAACATTTTTGAGGGAAAATTCAGAATAGAAAAAAGAAAAACATTAGAAGGAGAAATTCTCGGAAAGAAAATATACGCGGTAAATGATTTCGTCATAAAAAGTTCAGATGGATTAGCTGATTTTGAACTTAAAACAGAAAAAGAGTATATCGGATCAGTAAGAGCAGATGGTGTAGTTATATCATCTCAGATCGGCTCAACAGCTTACAATATATCAGTAGGCGGTCCAGTAGTATATCCTGACCTTGAAGTGATAATCGTATCTTTTATCGCTCCCTTCTCACTTTCAGCAAGACCAATAGTACTTTCAGAAAAGAACAAAATATTTGTTGAGGTGAAAACCAGCTTCGTCGTTTTTGCAGATGGGAAGAAAATGGAACTCCCTCAAACCAAAGAAGAAAAAAAAGTCCTTTCTTTTCAATTATCTGATTTCCAGATAAAACTTGTAAAAGGAGAAAAATCAAGCTTCTTCCAATCTTTGAGAACCAAACTCAAATGGCTTGAACAATAACCGCTCAAAATCTATATCAAAAGCAAAATTTCACATCTCCTTATCAAATAAAATTGACTTCAAAAATTTGTCTCTATAAGCTCTATCTATCAAAGAAGGGTCAACTTCTGTGGCAAGAGAAAGATATTCCATAGCTTTATCTTTATCACCTTTCGCAGCGTAAAGAGAAGCTAAATTGAAAAACTTAGCGCCTTTTTCTTTATAGTCCTGAGGTTCTATTGAGTTCAAAATGCTCTCCGCTAAATCAAATTTTCCAAGGTTTATATAAACAGTGGAGAGATTTACAAGTATTCTTGTATCTTGCGGCCTTATGCTTTTTGCTGCTTCAAGAAAACCCTTCGCTTTTTCATAATCTTTAAGTTGGGCATAGCTCAGCCCAATAGCAGAAAGAGCTAAAAACCTCACCTCGTTCTCATCAAATATCCTCTCCGGAATCTTCAATTTGTAATCTTTCACAGAAGGAGAATTTTCTATTTCAGCAATAGCCCTTTGACCATATTCTATCGCCTTTGCATAATCTCCCTTCATATAGTATGCGTTCGCAACAATAGCATAAGCTTCGGGAATATTCGCTGGATTAGAATAAGTTGAACTCATAACATATTCAATACCCTTATCTATTTGACCAAGCTGAATGTACATTCTTCCAAGCTCTCTTCTGCCTTTCCCAAAATACGGAACATATTTCAGCGTCTCCTCAAGAAGAGCAAGAGTTCTGGGATTGAGCATACCACCGTTTTTCCCAAGATAAAGATATGCAAGGTCGTAGTACGTTCTTTCAGCGGGATTATCAAATTGCAAGGAAGCCAAGTAATACTTTTCAGCTACATCAAAGTTTCTGAACCTCTTCTGCCACTGAGCAATTCTGTAATATATTTCGGCTAACATAAGGTTTCTAGATGCAAAGAATCCTATGCTTGCCCTGCAAGGGAACCTTCTTATATCGCAAGACAACTTATCAAAGCCCTTTTTGCCCTGACATACAGGTATTCCGTTAATACACGGAAACCCCAAAGAGCCAGCAAAAATCAGCAAAGATACCCCTGCTGTAACCCACTTAGAAGTATGAGTATCAAACTCAATATACTCTTCTCCTCTGATTCGGGAGTGGAAGAGTTCAATAAATCCGATGTAGAACCAGAACATGATAACAGACCCCGGCCACTGCAAAGAAAAATTAAAAGACGCCCCCGCAAGAGTAGAAAAAATTCCCAGAAACAACCCCGTTGATACGAAAAAAAATTCTTCGTTCTCTTTTTTTCCACCAGCGTTGAAAATCTCAAGATACATCTTGAAAACCAAAAATATTATGGAGATAAAGAGGGCAAAACCTATTATGCCCAAATCAGCGAAAATCTGGAGATATTCGTTATGAGCTTTATCTACTCGTGTGTTGGTGTACATCGTCGCCTCGTCTAAAAGTCGCGGAGCATATCTCCACGAAAATATCTCAAAATTACCCCCACCGACACCGATAACTGGATTTTGTTTTATCATCTCAATACCACCAGACCAAGCCAAAACCCTTGTAGAAACAGAGGAACCAGGTCCAAGCTCAACAAAAGTTTTAAATCTCTCTATTATGCTTCTCCCATAATCAGTGTAAAACAGGAGTAGTACTATTATAACAACGCTCGCAGAAAAAGAAGGAATAAAATACTTCAAAATTTTCCTCCAATCTGCTTTCCTTGAAAAGTGAAGGAGTAAAATCATTGTTAGAGTTATAAGGAAGACAATAGTTCCAACCCAGCCCGCTCTATTTTTTGCTCCAACAATATAACCAAAAGTAATAGCAGAAGAAATAATAAATATGGTCTTCAAAATCGGATTTTTCTCTACTATTGCAAAAGCAACAGTAAGAGGGAAAGCTAAAAGGAGATACTCCACAGCAAAATTAGAAAGTCCAAAAGTCGTTATGGGGTTTGGATTACCATACTGATCAGGTGGCATAGGAAAAACTCCAAGAAGCTGTAATATACCGTACCCAGAAACCACCGAAGATGTGAAAGATGTAAAAATAGCAATAACTTTCAGTTCTCTTTCCGAAAGAGAAAGGAATTGCAAAGCTAAATAAGATAAAATCCCCGGAGCTATCATAACTGCGAGATTCTGCGTCTTATAAGGGTTATAAGCCCAAAAAGCAGATACAATACCCCAGATGATAAAAGCGGAAACAGGAATAAGAGTATGAGGGAAATTAAAAGAAATCTTTCTATCGTTCTTGAAGTAAAGATATATCAGAGCAGGGACCGAAAGAAGTATAGATAAATACGCTACTGATATCTTTGACCACACAAACTCTATCTCATATTTGAAAAGTGGAGGAACTGAAACAAACAGAACAAAAGGTAAGACCTTCAGGAAAAAGGTAAGAGAAAAGAAGTTCTCTTGAGCGACTTCGGCGGAGACACTCTTCTTATCAATCGCTCCTTTAAAATCTCCCTTCTTTTCCTTCTCAACCGCTCTCTTCTGCAAACTCTTTACTTTCCCTTGATCACCTTTCATAAAAACAAAATTTAAAACAAATTTTCAATTGATATTTTTCTATTAAGTTTCTATGATATAAAATTAAAATTACCTTTGCGGAGTTATAATCACACCTTTTCCCCCAATTATATCTTTATGCCTTACTTCAACTATCATTCTGAGTTTTCTGGTTTTATCTCTGCCGTATTTAAATTCTGCGTTTATCTCTAAAAATTTTGGTACTCCATCCTGCTGATTCCACCTTTCCTGCCATCCCTTATCTCCAAAAACCCTCACATCAAATGTTTTTATCCCTTCAACAACCTTTACAGCAACACCTCCTGTTTTCAAGTCGCCATCTAATTTCAAATCAACTCTTTTGAACATAACAGCTGTATCACTACCCTTTTCTGGCTCAAAAAAGTACTCAATCTCTTTATGTCCCCCATAATAAGTAGTAAAAGCAATATCATCAAACGGTCTCCCGAAATAACCGACCTCTTGAAGTATAAAACCGCATTTTATTCCACAATAATAAAGTGATTCAATCTCTCTTTTCAGTTCATTCATAACAAAAAGAACCGAAACCTCCCTATCTGCTCCCTTCTCTATAAACTCCCTTGAATTCAGAGTATTTATAACAATCCCGAAAAGAACTGCAAGAGAAAAAGAAACGATAAATATAGATACCAGAACCTCAACGAGCGTAAAAGCTCTTTTCATCTGTGAGAAAATTTTAATCATAAAACCATAATCTATTGGAAACAGAGAGAAATCAAAAGTGAAGAAAACAAAGGTGACTTACAGGATGCGAGAAAAATAAAAATTCAATCCACAAACTTAACAACTTCTTCTTGAAGGGTTAATTTCTTCTGTTCCTTCACTTTTTCTTTGACATAGTTTATCAGGTCATCTGCTTCCTGGAAGCAAGCTCCTCCTTCATTCTCAATAAAATTAGCGTGTATTGAAGATATTTTTACTCTTTTTGTCATTTTAAAACCTTTCAGACCGACTTCTTCTATTATTTTCCCGGCAGATTCTCCGTTGCTTGGATTCTTGAATATGCAACCGAATGTTTTTGAATTCACAGGTTGCGTCTCAAATCTCTTTTTGAGATATTTTGAAACCTTATCTCTAACATCTCCTGGCTTTGCCTTCCCGAAACGGAAAGAAGCAGAAAGAATAACCTGATTATTCTGTATGCTACTCCATCTATAACCGAAGGTAGGTTTTAAGTTTTCTATATTCATCTCGCCGTCGCTTATAGTTATGACTTCAACATTTTGGACAAATTCAGAAATGCACCCGAGGCGAGTTCCGGAATTCATCTTAATAGCTCCACCAATACAACCGGGAATACCCGAAATCTTCTCAACACCTTCAAAACCTTTCTTTATTCCGAGAGCAACAAGAAACTGAAGAGAAACACCAGAACCAAGACGGACATAAAAGTAGTTCCCGTCCTCCCACTCTTTACAGAACTCAAATCTGTGAAGGGAAACAACGACACGCGGAATCTTTCCATCTCTCACAAGAAGCTTTGAACCATTACCAACTATCCAGAAAGGGATCTGATTTTTATGAATATACTCCAAGACCTTCTGAATATCTTGCAATGTTTTTGGAAATACAAAACAATAAGGTTCTCCACCTATTCCTACCGTTGTTATATCAGAAAATCTGAGAATTTTTGAATCAACACCGAGGTTTTTCAAGTCACACAAAATACCCCGTCTCTCCTCGTCAAACCGCATACGCAAAATTTTATAATCAAAATTAAATTTTTGATTTTTGTAAAAATATTTTCTGAAAACTGAAAAAATAAAAAAAGAAAAAAATTTCTTCCTATCTCATAAAATGAAGGAACTGGAAAATTGGGTTGAAGAGCAGGCGAAAATCCTGAAACCAAAAGAAATAGTTTGGATAAGTGAAGGAGAAGGAAAAGAATTAGAGAATTTGGTGACACAAGCCCTGAAAGAAAATTTTATCGGAGGAAAAGTTCTTTATGAACTGAATCAAACACCTTTTCCGCACTCGTTTCTGCATAGGTCCCATCCTGAAGATGTTGCAAGAACCGAACACAGAACCTTTTTATCTTTCAAAGATAAAAACCTCGCAGGTCCCACCAATAACTTCATGGGAATTCAGGAAGCAAAAGAGCTTATCTACAACCTATCAAAAAACGCTATGGAAGGCAGAAAAATGTATGTTATTCCTTTCATAATGGGGAACCCTGATTCTCATTATTCTCTTCCCTGCGTGCAAATAACCGACTCAATATATGTCGCAATATCAATGTGCATAATGACAAGAGCTGGAAAAGTAGCATTGGAAAAAATAAAAGAGAGAGGGAAGTTTATAAAAGGTATCCACTCTCTTGGAAATCTTGATAAAGACAAAAAATACATAATCCATTTTCCAGAAGAAGAGCTTGTTGTATCTTTAAATTCTGGTTATGGTGGAAATGCTCTTTTGGGGAAAAAATGCATTGCATTGAGAATTGCATCTTATAAAGGATGGTGCGAGGGATGGCTTGCAGAACACATGCTCATCATAGAAGTTGAAAATCCAGAAGGGAAAAAATTTTACTTTGCAGCAGCAGCACCTTCTGCATCCGGAAAAACAAACCTCGCCCTCCTCTCGCCAACACTTCCTGGCTGGAAAGTGAGAACTTTGGGCGATGACATAGCATGGATACACATCGGAGATGATGGTAAACTATATGCTCTAAACCCCGAGGCGGGTTTCTTCGGAGTCGCTCCCGGAACCTCTTCAAAAACAAACCCAAACATGATAAAGACGCTAAAATCAGGCAAACACCTTGTGACAATATTCACAAATGTCGCTCTTGACCCTGAAAACCTTATACCATGGTGGGAAGGATTAGAGCCAGACATTCCCAAACCCAAAAAGCTTCTTGACTGGCAGGGAAAATACTGGGATTCATCTTCTGGCTTACCCGCAGCTCATCCGAATTCAAGATTCACAGTATCTATAAGAAACTGCCCCATTCTCTCGCCAGAATACGATAACCCGAAAGGAGTCCCCCTAGATGGTATAATCTTTGGCAGTAGGAGAAGTAGCACAATTCCCCTCGTGTTTGAAGCAAAAGATTGGCAAACAGGAATATTCTTTGCCGCAACAATGGGAGCAGAAACCACCGCAGCAGCCGAAGGAAAAGTAGGAATTGTGAGACGAGACCCGTTTTCAATGCTCCCTTTCTGTGGATACAACATGGCGTATTACTTCAAGCACTGGCTCAAAATAGGTAAAATAGCCAAAAACAAACCAAAAATATTTTTCGTCAACTGGTTCAGAAAAAAAGATGGCTACTTCGTATGGCCCGGATTTGGAGAAAATATAAGAGTGATAAAATGGATGATAGATAGAATAGAAGGCAAAGCAAAAGGCGTAGAAAAAGAAATAGGAATAATCCCAAAAGAAGAAGAAATAGACCTTTCAGGTTTAGAAATGAAAAGAGAAGATGTTGAATTTGCTCTTTCTCTGAAAAGAGACGAATGGGAAAAAGAAATATCTGATATTGAAGTGTTTTTAAAGTCCTTTGGAGACGAACTTCCAGATGAAATAAGAAAAACTCTTCATTCCATCAAAAAAAAGTTCAAAAATATTTGATTGCCCGCTAAAATGAAAATAGGAGTGATATGTAATATAAACGCTCAAAGAGTCCCCCAAGGAATATCCGCAAGAATAAAAGCCATACTGAAAGACAGCATAGAAGTAATTGAGGAGACAAAAAAACTCAAAGATATGAAAGAAATTATTGATGATTACTTTGATAAAGTTGATGTTTGGTGCTTCGTAGGTGGAGATGGGACTGTAAACCAAGGTCTAACCTATCTCTGGTATAAAACAGGCATGAAAGACGAATTAGATATTCCTGTACTTCACGGGAAAGCCGGCTCTCTGAACGCAATTCCAGATAAAATACCTCTCAAAGGAGACCTAGATGACATACTTATTCGGTTCAAAAACTTCCTTGAAGAAAAAAAGGGAATAAGAAAAATTCCAAGAGATAATCTGAAAAAACTTAACACAATCAAGTTAAGTATAAAAGGGTATGAAACACCAAAAATATGCTTCAATTTCTTTCTCGGAGTCCCTTTTCTCATCTCAAAAAAAGTCGTAGAAATGAGGTTGGGGACAAAAAGCAGTATTCTTCAGACAATTTACTCAACAATAGCTAAATTTGTAGTCAGCGGAGGAAGAGAAAAACTCATAAAAAAAATAAAAGCGGAAATTGAAATAGAAGGAGCAAAATACCCTTATAAATTCCACTATGTTATAGTCGGCTCAACTTTCAGAGAACCGGCTCTGTTTTTCAGACCTTTTACAGAAATAGATAAGTATAAATCTGGATTTTTCTTCTTTGTGTACTCCGGCGATGCTTGGACCGCGATAAGAAATTTCAGAACTTATGCTCGGGGCAAAAAAAGACCTCCTCACTCTTTCAACGACATAACAAGCAAAGTGTTAATAAAAGCTTGGAGCGGACTGAACTACGATGGAGAAATTGAAGATAGGGATTTTATTGAGTTCAAAGCCGAAATCGGACCTATTGTCAACCTGATAAAAATATAAAACCAAAACCAAACCATCAAAAAAACTAAAAACATAAAAAATCTCCCATCAGAGATAAAAAAGATAAAAATATAAATTATGGTTGAAAAAATCGGCGTTCTTCTTATAGTCATACCTGTTCTTCTTTTTTCTCTTTCGGTTCATGAGTATGCACACGGATACGTAGCGTGGAAACTCGGAGACCCTACCGCAAAGAGAATGGGAAGATTGACACTCAATCCTCTTTCACATCTTGACCCTATCGGAGTTCTCTTTGCAGTGTTTTTCCATTTCGGCTGGGCTAAACCTGTTCCCATAAACCCTTTTTATTTCAGAAAACCACTTATGCATCTCGCAATAGCATCCGCAGCAGGACCGATTTCAAATCTCTTACTATGCTTCGGATTCGCGCTCATTTACAAAATCTCCGAGAAAGCGATCGGTCCCCAAGATTTTTTACAGAACTTCTTCCTCACCGCATCCTTCATAAACTCTGCTCTTTTTTTCTTCAATTTCATACCTATACCTCCCCTTGATGGTTCAAGAATACTTTTCGCACTCCTGCCCGGGATGACCCTTGAAAAATCAATGAGATACGAAATCTTGGGTTTTTTAGGAATTTTCATACTTGTACTTTTGAGTAATCTCGGCTTCCCGATTTTCAACTACATAGTGGTAAAGCCATCGTATATGCTTATTTCCTTCCTCTACTGAAAAATTTATTGAAATGAAACAAAAAGTGTCCGCCAAAATAATTATTCATTAATTATGAAAGAGAAAAAATCTGACGATAAAAAACAGGAAAAGGAAGACAAAACCCCGGAGCAGATTCTTTCTGAGTCAAAAGAAGAGATGAAAAAAGCGGTTGAGAAGTTTGAAGAAGAGATAAGGAAAATAAGAACAGGGAGAGCTCACCCATCACTGCTTGATGGAATAAAGGTCTTCGCATACGATTCGGAAGTACCCCTCAATCAATTAGCGATAATTTCTGTTGTATCTCCATCAGAACTCACTATTGAGCCGTATGACCCGAACATAAAAACCGCAATAGAAAAAGCAATTTTACAATCAGGAAGAGACCTCATACCTTCAAGCGAAGGCAAAATCATAAGAATAAAAATACCACCTCTTACTCAGGAAACCAGAGAAAACCTCATAAAACTTGTCAGAAAAAAAGCAGAAGAATTCAAGGTATCTATAAGAAACATAAGAGATAAGGCGAGGAAAGAAATAAAGGACATAAAAGGCAAAATTTCAGAAGACAAAATGAGAAAAATAAACGATGAGATACAAAAAATCGCAGATGAACACATAAAAAAGATTGACTCAATCACTCAGGCAAAAGAGAAAGAAATTATGGGCTGAATTCAAATGTGAGTTCTTATCTGAAAAGTATCTTTTATCTTATCAACTTCTGGAAGAACCATCTCATAGACCTTCTCTAAGACATAGTCAGAATTATCAAGTTGAAGAACCGAAAAAGCGGTCTTATCAACGGACTGCATCATAGAATCTACCGGGGCGCCTTCACCTATCTGCATTGCTACAACATCTCCGAGATGGACACAGGAAATAATTTTGAGCGTTGTTTTATCTCCCACAAACTCTGATGGATATGGATAGTAATCAACAACAACCGCAAGCTCTTCTGGTATTCCCCACTTCCTCAAAGCATAAGCTCCAAGTTCATTATGAGAGAAACCAAATATGTTCTTTGTAGCCCTGTGAAAAGATATTTTCTTTTCTAAAATTTCTCTCAACACCTGGTTTATAGCAGATGCTCCAAGACCATCCATTATAACTCTCCCTATCGTTCTCAAAGCTCCGGCCGTGAAAATAACATCACTGAGAAACCTCAAACCTGCCATCTCTCCGAACTTCACTGCTGCAAAGGCACCAGTTATTGAGAAAATCACAAGCTCACCTTCTGATAACCTGAAACTTTTCAGCTCTCTTGAAGCTATTTTCTTAGCCCACGCAGCAATAATAAGTCGCAAAAGCGATTTTTTGCCCAGAACCACAATAGCTTGTTCCAACGACCTTATCTCCTGCGAAAAACCATAATAAGCAGAGTTAGCCATTCGTATGGTGTCAGCAGTTATCACAGGGTCCTTTGCAAGCTCCAGAGCTATCTTTGAAACGCTTATTTTATCATCTTCGCTTTTCAGCATATTTATAAGGTTTGTAAGGTATTGCGGAGGTGGGGAAGCGTATTTTTCTATTAGCTCGTCCATCTTCGCTTTTATTTTCTGGTCAAACTCCCTCGCCATATCCTTCAAAACAAATCGGTAAATTTTTTATTTGCTTGACAGAAAACCTATATCTCCCTCTGCCCTCCTATAAGATAAGAGATAACACATCTGCCGGTAACTGGGTCAAAACTCACCGTTCTTGTGACATTACCACCAATATCGTAACCCCCTACGGGTAGCTTCAATTTTCTTATAGCATTTACCACTGCTGCGGAAAATTTCTTTCCTATTTGCAGACCGGCAACATCTGCACCTCCTGCGAGTTTCACCCTTAACTTCTCAAAATCGTGGTCTTTCACTCCCAATGCGTTGAGAAGTTCTCTTATTTTTTCTTCAACTCTGCTCTCATCAGAGGAGAAAAAGTGTGTAGCAGCACACCTTCTTGCGAAAGGGTCCCAGATTATTATCGCCATACCTGTTGCGACTTTTTCTATTTTTATTTTTTCTTTTCCAACCCAGGTTTGGAGAAGCTTCAAACTGACTTCCATAATGAAACCACCCCCGCCAAAAACTGTCTAAATTTTAAAGTTAAAAAAATTTGAAAAAATTTCCTCAAAAATGAACAACTTTCAAAATCAAAGATGAACCCTGTATTCTCAAATTTTAATTTAATTCAAATCACCAGTTCCTGATTTTTTCTTCGGCTTTTTTCCCACGCGGAGTATAGCCGAGCTTATCTACGTCATCTCGGTAGAACTCCCACTCCCACCAGAATATTCCTTTTATATACGGGAAAGCAAATTGAAGTGCAGATTCGTATAGCAGTGCCTGCTCTTCCTCATCTCTTTCGGCATTCAGAGTATAGTCCCAAGGTCTCGCACAGGTCCCTCTTCTGCTGAGATAGCCGAGCTCTGTAAAGACCACTTCTTTCTCCCTGGCAAAATCTCTTATATCTCTTATTATGCTCTCCCATCTTGATTTTATCTTTGATTTTTCTGCCACCTCGCCTTCGGAACATAGAGAAAAATAAGCATCTATTCCAATAAAGTCAAGTTCATCCCAGAAACTCACTTTTTTATACTCTGTGAAGTTAGCAGAATAAATAAGCTTTCCCGAAAAAAATCTTTTCAACTTTTTTATAAGCTCCACGAAAATATCTGGGTAAGAAACAGAAATATATTCAAGTTCTGTTCCAACAGAAAAAATCTCCACCTTATATCTTTCAGCAATTTCGGCGTAAGATAGCATAAAACGAATGTAATCTTCTTTCCAGGTTTTTACGTCTTGTGGAGATATTAAACCTCTATATGTGAGTGGTATGGGGTCAATATGGGGTTTGAGCATAACGCAGAATCCTCTCTTTTTAGCTTCTGAAAGAGCGAGTTCAACCTCAAAGTCATCTGGGGTTTTCTCTGTCTTTATTATATGAGAAGATGTCAGTCCGTCTTGATATAGCGTGATAACTATGGCCACTGAGTTCAATCCGAGTGATTTCAGCTCATCAAGCGCCTCTAAAAATCTTTGAGAAGAGAGCTCTCCTTTCATCCAAGAAGGCAAGCTCATTCCTTTGAACTTCTGGCAGCTCTTCCAGCTTCTTCCATCACCTCTTTCAGAACTTATATTATTCCCACACGAAATCCAAAAAACCAGAAATAAAGCACTGAGACCAAAAATAGCAAAGCTGCGAAATGACCTGAACATTCTCAATTAAAATATATCCCAAAAATCAAATTTCCCGAAAAATATAAATAAAATAAAGAAAATGAGAGAAGAAGAGTTCAAAAGAGTCATAGCAAAGGGTAAGAAGAAGGAGTTCTTTCAAGATAAAATATACGAGCTCGGCGAGAGATTATTTGATATACTTGCAGAAAGATGGAAAGAAGCGATAGCCGTAGTATTAGCTTTATCTCTTGCTATATTTTTGGTATGGGCTGTAAGAGAACGAGAGAAAAATAAAGAAAAGGAGGATTTTTTGAAGTTTGAAATAGCAAACCAGTACATAAACACTTACGATTTATCTCGTGATAAATCAGCTCTGGAGAACGCAATTAACACGCTATCTCAAATAGATAAGAAACCAAAACACATCTCAAAAATACTTCTCGCATGGGCGTTTTCAAAAAACGGCGAAATAGATAAGGCAACCCAAACCCTCAACTCGGTAATAGAAGACCAATCAGCAAATGAAAAACTCAAAGACCTCGCAAGAATAATGAAAATAAATATACTCGGAGATAAAAACTGCAACGAAGTCATAAAAACATGGGAACAAATCAAATCAAAAAACAAAGAGAAAATCACTCTGGGAAAGGAAGGAGATAAAAGCGGTTTCCCAATTCCACTCAGAACCTACTTTGAGGTCTCAAAATGTGCAAAAGATAGAAAAGATATTCTCAACGAAATCATATCAGAACTCAACTTCGCATACTCAATAGAACAATTTATATCCCCAGAAAAAGCAAAATACATACTTGTTATAAAAAAGTTCGCACAAGACAAAATGAACGAAAAATGAAAATCAGAAATCAAAATTTTCTCGTTATATTCTTGCTTTTGAGCTTTGCCGAACCACGAGTATCCGGAGCAGAAATTGATTTATTTCTTGACTTTTTTTCTCAGCCATCAAAAGGAAACTACTTTTTCTTCTCAACTCCCTTTTTCATATCAGATGATATAGGAATAAGCTTGAACAACTTAATAATAATCTACACCCCACAAAAAAAAGAGATAAAAATAAATTTAGGAGAAACCGCTATAAGTGAAGTGAAAAGAGAAAAAGATTATCTCCTTTTCTGCTCTCAAAAGAGCAAAATCGTCAAAGTAGGTTTATACTCCGAAACCAAAAGTTTTGAGCTTGATTATCCTTGCGTAATCCCCCCGATAGAGACAGGAAACAAAAAAATATTAGCTATTGATATGAAGGGGACTTTATGCACATTTGAAGAAGAAGGAGCGAAAAACTGCATAGACCTTAACGAAGAAAAAGAAAAAATAACATTTCTCTACTTTTCTTTGCCAGATATTATAGCGTTAAGCGAGAGAGAAATTTTGGTCCCATATGAGAACACAGTTTTTTCGGTTTCAGAAGACCTGAAAGTGAAATATCCCGTAATAGAATTTTCAAATTCAAGTTTTATAACTTTTTTGGCTCTGAAAGAAAATAAGCTCGCTATATCAACAGAAAACAGCTCACACATATATGAAATAGAAAATCAAAATCCTCTAAAGCTCAAAGAGCTGGCAAAAATCTACGAAGAGGAAATACTCGGAACAGATTTTGATGGACAAAAACTTGTGATAACATCAAAAAACGGAATAAGCATTCTTGACACGAGCAGAAAAAAAATACTGAGAAAAAAAATTCAAGGAATAGTTGAAATATCGGCACCAAAAATATTCGGAGACAATATAATTTTCTCTGTTAGTTTCGGCAAATACATGGGAAAAGTTCTACCTCTGAAAAATTCAATAGTAATTGCAGAATACAAAGACGGGAAATTGAAGTTCAGAAAAGAAATAATTATAAATTCGTTTGCAAGAAGAATAAAGTTAGAGCAAAACAAGTTAGCTTTTATCACAGATTCAGGAACACTGTGGGTTTTTAAAATAAGAGAGAAATAAAGTAAAATGATTGAGATATTTTTTCATATTGGACTTGGGAAAACAGGGACAAAATATTTGCAGAGTGAATTCTTTCCAAAACTAAACGGTATAAAATACATAAGACCTCAACTTTACAAAGATGCGATAGAAAAAATATCCGATGAAATCATAAAAAGCCCGAAAGGTAAAACAACCAAAATTCTTCTTTCACGAGAGTTTGACAAACAGCTTGAAAAAGAAACTCTAAAATTCTCAAAATTTTTCCCGAACGCCAAAATAATAGTTGTTTTCAGAAGACACGATGAATGGATTCTTTCTCAATTCAAGCGAACTCTGAAAAACGGATACCATATCAAATTCTCTGAATTTTTCAACTTTGAAAATACCGGTATCTTCAAAATCCAAGACCTTTTGTACAGAAAAAAGATTGAGCATATAAAAAACATCTTTTCAGAACCACCTCTTATACTAATATACGATGAGTTCAAAAATAATCCTTCAAAATTTCTCAGAAAAATAGAAGAGTATGTGGGAGCAAAATTTAAGGAAAACTCAATACCTAAAAAATTCATTCATAGGTCTTACGGAGAAAAAGAGCTGAAATACTCCTTCGTAATCTCAAAGTTTATAGATTACAAACCAAGAGATAACCTGATACAGAAATATCTTTATGTCTTTCCCATAAGATACTCTATACTTTACCTCGGGAGATTTCTTCCGGAACCGAAAATAAAAGAGAAAGTATTTCCAGAAAAAGAAGAGCTTGAGAAAATAAGAGAGTTTTTCAAAGATGACTGGGATTTTTGTGTTCATGAATCTCTGAACTTTGAAAAGTTAAATCTAAAACATCAAAAATCTCACGAATAATAAAATCTGCAATACTCAAAAATTTCTTTTTTATTTTTATCTTCCCATCGCAAAAATCAAGAAACTGCATAAGACCTCTTTCAAAAAGCAGTTTAAGAAATTCTTCAGTATCAATATTGAGATTGAAAATATCTACTCCCTGGCTCACTTTTCTGAGCCCAAGAAAAATCATCTCGTATAACTCCTCTTTTTTTGAAATATGGTGTATCTCAACAACAGGAAAGATTTCTCTTTCAATTTGTGAAAGATACAATTTCAGATTTCTGGTGTTTGCAAATCTTACGTTCCCCAACTTTGACCATGAAGAGACACCTATTCCGAGAAAATCATCTCTGTTCCAGTAAAGAAGGTTATGCTTGCAAAAATTTCCCTCAAAAGCAAAATTAGAAATCTCATACCTTATCATACCAACTTCTTCAAGATATGATTGAACTTCAAAGAAAGGTTGCACATCTTCAGGGAGTTTAACTAATCCTCTCTTCACCTTAACCCCCAAAGGAGTGTTCTCGTAAGGAGTTAGAAGATAAGCAGAAATATGTCTCACACCAGAATTCAGAGCTATTTTCAGGTCTCCAAGGTGTTCAGAAGGAGATTGTTCAGGAATTCCGAAAATAAAATCGGCGTTAACAGAAAAGTGAGGAGAAAAATTTTCAAGGCAAGATATAGAGTCGTAAAAACTATGATTTCTTCCAAGAAACATAAGGTGCTTTTCATTAAATGTCTGAATCCCAAAAGAAATTCTTGTCGCAAAAGAAAAATCAGAAGGCAAAAGACGAGAAGAAGGATTCACCTCAACAGAAATCTCTTCAAAATCTGTAAATTTCCTCAAAAATTCAGTGAATTCAGAAAGATATGAAGGGAAGAGTCCAGGAGTTCCGCCTCCGAAATACAAAGTTGAGCATTCAGAAAAATCAAGAAACTCTGAATACATTAAAAACTCTTTTTTGAGAGCGAAGAAGTATCGTTTAACAAGCTCATCTTCCGGTGGTATGCCCGATAGAAAATCACAGTATGGACATTTTATCTGGCAAAAAGGAATATGAACATAAATACCTTTTGGCTTAAAGCTTTTTTCTATCAGAGAAGATAAAAACGAAGAAGATTTTCCTTCAACTTCCACCACACTATTATCTGAAATCATATCTTTTTCATTATTATGCCTTTTATATCGTTGAAAGTCGCGAGAGCTGCTACCGCGAGCAGAATAAATAAACCAAAAATCGCTATCGCTCCCCTTACCCTGTAAGACAACCTTCTCCTCACGAGTGATTCAACAAAGAAAATCAATATGTTTCCTCCATCAAGCACAGGTATAGGTAAAAGATTAAGTACAGCAAGATTTATGTTCATAAAGAAAGATATCATGAGAACAGATGATATTCCTTCGCTCACAGCATCTGCGGTAAATTTTGCAATAGATATAGGTCCCCCTATACTCTCAACACCCTCACGGGAGAACAAAAGCGGTATAGATTTCAAAAGAGCGGTCATAAAGTCGTATGAGAACTTCAAACTTTCAGGCAGAGCAGAGAAAACAGAGTATTTCAGCATAATCTTTGAATTCTCATCAGGAAGTATTCCTATTACTTTTCTCCCGTTCCTGAATTCTGGTTCAGCAGTAAATTCAATTATCTCTTCGCCTCTTTTTACCTTTATTATTACCTTATCGCGTGAAATAGCTATGTTTCTTCTGACATCGTCCCATGTTTTCACTCTTCTCCCGTTTATCTCAATAACCTCATCGCCTGGTTTTACACCGATTCTTTCAGCAGGAGAGTTTTCCATAACTTTCCCAACCTTCGTTCCGAGCGAAGGAAGCCCAACCAAAAGCAGAATATAAATGGAGAAAAAGGCAAGAATAATGTTAAAAAGAGGACCGGCAAAAACAACCAAAAACTTTTGCCAGAAAGGTCTTGATTCAAGAGAATGTTTTTGAATATCTTCTCTGCTGAAACCGAAATTTTTCTCAATTTCTTCCCAAACAAGCAAATCAATGTATTCTTCTTTCAAAGATGAGATAAGCTTATCTTTTCTTAACCTCTCTTTTACCTCTTCTGCTAATATATCTATTTTTGTTCTTTCAAGCGGGGAGACATATCCGCCGAAAGGAATAGCAGATATTCTATACTCTGTTCCTCCTATATTTTTTCTCCATATAGCAGGTCCGAACCCAACCGAAAAACTCAAGACCTTCACCTTGAACATACGAGCAAAGAGAAAATGCCCGAGCTCGTGGAAAAATATGATAAACCCTAAAATCAAAACAGCAACTATAACATATAGAACAGTCATAAAAGAAAATTTTAGTCCAAAAGACCCGGAAAAACTATTTTTTGAAAGTGTTTTTAACCCTTAATTACTTTTTAGGCATTGTGCAAATAAAAACTTGCGATGTTCTCCAAAAATAAACCTATATTTTTCCTTGAAGGAAGAAAGCTATAACGAGTGTGTAAATAACGAGTGATTCTATAAATACAAGACCGAGAATAAGAGGGAGGAACATTCTGTCGGAAGCTTGTGGATTTCGCGATATTCCTTCCATAGCACCAGCGACTACTCTTCCTTGAGCTAATCCTCCTAATCCTGCTGCTAATCCGAGACCTAAACCAGCACCTATTGCTGAACCGAACTTTGAAAGTTCAGTTAAAGAATTACCTGCAACTTCCTCTGCTGCAAAAAGGTCTCCAGCTACAAAGAAAAATACCACAGAAAGAAAAAGCATTCTCATCAAAAGATTTACCATTCTCATCACCCATAACCTCCTTTTTGTAAAAATTGTTGGTATATTAAGGAGATGAGATAAAAAGATATGAAAATCAAAAAAATTTCATTTCTGGGAGTTTTGATTTCAGAATCAAACCTGAACGAATATTTCGGTAAAATCTCTGAGATCGGTTATTGATAGAATCTTGTGACCGTCTCTTTGCAAACTTCGCGGCACATCTTCTTTTGCAGCTGGAAAATCAACTATTATCTTTACCACATCTCCTCTGCTCAATTTTTCAAGCTCTTTTTTCGCAATTATTATGTTCATCGGACACTCAACTCCACGCAAATCTAAAACTTTCTTGACAGAATAACTCATAGGGAAGTAAATAATTTAATCACTCACAGAATCAAATTTCAATCTTTCTATCTTCTCTTATCTGTTTGAGAAAAAAGTTTTTCAGGTTGTCATCGTGCTGGAATTTTCCTGAAAAGAAGACCGTATCCATTTTCACTCCTTCTTTTTTTACTCCTCTCATCGCAAGACAGAGGTGATAAGCAGATACATATATTGCAACACCGCGAGGTTTCAAGACCTTTTCTATGAATTTTCCTATATCTTCTGTAAGTCGTTCCTGAACCTGTAATCTTCCCGCAAAAAATTTCACAACACGTGGCAACTTTGAAAGACCTATTATCTTTCCATCTGGTATATAAGCTATTGAACAGTTGCCAAAAAATGGCAGAAGATGATGCTCACACATGCTGAAAAATTTTATGTGTCTCACAAGAACAATTCCTGAATAATCTTGCTCAAATATCGCATCCCCTATAATATCCTCTGGGTCTGCAAAGTATCCCCACAAAATCTCTAAAATAGCTTTTGCATATCTTTGAGGTGTTTTCAAAAGCCCCTCCCTTTTCGGGTCATCACCGAGAGCATATATTATGTTCTCAACACTTTTTTTTATTATCTCTACTCGCTGGTCAAGTGATAATGTTTCTTCTATGCTTCTCACTTTTCCATCTGCTGAATTCTCCAAAGTATCTTTTGAGTTTCCTTTACTCATATAGCGAAATCATCAAAATTTATCTCAAATATATAAATGTTGCGTAAAAATCAAGAAAATTGAAAACAAACAGAACTACCTTTCTAAGTCAAACAGAGCAAGAGAAAGAAAAAAATTAGTCAGATCAAAACCAAGAATAATTTTCAGAGAAGAAAAAGCTCCATCAGAAAAAGAAATAGCTCCCACAATCACAGGTATAAAAAAAGGAAAGAGGAAAATCAAAATGGGTATATTTATGTTCTCTTTGACAAAAAATGAACTGAAAACAACAGATAGAGAAACGATTCCAATTCCTCCCAATACGAAAGATAAAAAAGCGTATAGAGAAAGGTTCATGTTGGCAAAGAAAACAAAGAAAAGAAAAAGAGCAGTTCCAACACTGATAAAAATGAAAAACACAGCAAAAAATTTTGAAATGAAAAAAACCTCTTTTCTTACGGGAGAATTTAAAATACCAAGAATAACTTCTTCCCTCTCCTCATACTTCATAAGCTCTTGAGCTGGAAAAACAGATGAGAAGAGAAGAACTATCCAAAATATTGAGTAAGAATGAGAAGAAAGAACTTCATAAGGCAATCCGAATGATAGAAAAACCGCAGAAGAAAAACCAAATATAAACGGAACAAAAAAAGAGTATTTTTCTCTTGTAATAAAAAGAAAATCTTTTTTGAGAAGTTGAAGAATTTGAGATAACGGATTTGGTTTCCGAAGGGGGTTTTCAGACATAACTTAAAAAAATCTTTAAGAGAAAAAATTTTCAAGAATAAATTTTGCGTTTTTGAGTGAAAAAGCCATTATAGTCATCTGAGGATTTACACCAAGAGGAATAGGAAATATAGAACCATCTGATATGAAAAGTCTCTCAACAAAGTGGTGCTGACAGTTCTCATCAACAACAGAGGAATACCTATCTTTACCCATCCTGCAAGTGCCGAGAGGATGGAAAGCCATAGGCTCAAGATGAGATGGTTTCACATCCAAATCCTTCACCCTTTCTATATCATCTGGGAGAACTTCATCTAAACCGAATATGTGCGGGAAGATTTTTTTTGCTCCCGCTTCCCTGAAAATCTTTGCTGCATAGTATATAGCCATCTTGAACTTCTCAGCATCTTTTTTAGAAAGATTATAAATCATCAGAGGTTCATTGCCAAAAGTCAAGACCCTGCCATATCCCGAATCTGAAACCATAACACCAGTACTCATTATTTTCTCATAACTTTCAATAAGTTCTTTGAATTTTCTCCCTACGAAAGGTAATGTCATAGCTCCAACAACCGGGGGAACAGAAACTCCCTCTATCATTATACCATATTTTTTAAATTCATCAACGAAGTATCCCTGAGGGACACCGAGCCACTGGTTTATGTCAAAATCAAAAAACGCTGAAACCCTTATTCCGGGATGAATTGTGAGAAACTTCCCGCAAACGGGAGTACTAATACCGCTTTTTGATAGTATATAAGGAGTATATATTGCTCCCGCTGCGATAACAACACATCGTCCAAAAACCCGAAATCTTCTTTTACTTCTATCAATATCAGATAACTTTACTTCCCCCTCAACTCCAATTGCTCTTCCATTATGAGTCAAAACTCTCATAACTTTTGATCTTACGATAAACCTCGCTCCAAATTTTATCGCTGCTGGTATATAAGATATGTGCATAGCGAGCTTTGCATTTTCAGGACAGATATATTGACACAACCCACACCCCTTACACCCCCTTATATTCCGAGTAAGCGGTCCAGATGAGTATCCTAACCTCTTTGAAGCAGAAAGGAAAATCTTTCCGTGAGTGCCTAAAATAGGTTCAGAAACAGGAGAGACATTCAAAAATCTCTCCACCTCCTCGTAGAAAGGTTCAACATCATCGTAGGTTATATTTATTCCGAAATCGCGAAACTTTTCAAATGTTTCTGGCTCCGCTCTCAAACATGTTCCAGAATTTACTAAACTTGAACCCCCTAAACCAATCCCTAACGGAACAGGTATAGGAGGTTTTCCCGGCAAAGTTCCGTAAGCAACTGTAAGCCCTCCATTCCTATAAACTCTTTCAAATGCATAAAGAGGTCTTTCGTGCCTGCTCCTTGGAAGGTCTTCTGCCTTAACATAATCTCCTTCTTCTAAAACCACAACTTTCAAACCATTTTCAGCGAGCTTATAAGCTAATACTGCCCCTCCTGGACCTGAGCCTACTATCACAACATCAGAATCCATTTCAAAACCTTCATACGGAATAAGAACTCCATCTCTTTGATGAAAAGACATAAGAAAAAATTATTTTCTGCTGAAAAAGCTTTCAGATAAAACAAAAAACACTCAAAATAAAAAGATTGACCAGAAAATAGTTTTATTTCACAGCGTTTTGTCCTTCGTTCAACCTGTAATATCTCCACCATATCTTCCCTGAACCTGTCCCCTCTCCAAACTCAAACACCCTAACACATAACCCATCCATA
>BEHV01000015.1 GCA_002898315.1 bacterium HR19
CGCACGAGTACGCTAAAAATAAAAAAAAGATAGAAAAGATTTTCCAATTCTTCATAAAACTGTTTATTCTTCGCTAATAGTAAATTTAATAAAAGTTTTGCTAATAGTAAATTTAATAAAAGTTTTCGGGATAAAATTATTCCTTTTTAATGAGAAAATGGATTTAAAGATAAATCCACATGAGTTAGAACTCCGGAAAATTAAGACAAAAATTTCATCTTTGAAATCTTCTTTGAGCGGAAGAAGAGTTCTGACAAAAATTCTTGAAAACATAGCTTGGCTACTTGTAGATAAGATTATCAGGATTGGTATAACGATGGTGGTATCTGTTCTTGTAGCGAGATACCTCGGTCCAGAAAAATATGGTATTTTGAGTTATGCTTCTGCACTGACTTTTTTAGTTCTTCCCTTAGCTACGCTATCTTTTGACTCATTAATCATAAGGGAGCTTTCACAGAAGGGGGAAAAAATTATGATTTTGGAGAACGCCTTTACTTTGAGGTTCATAGGTTCTTTTCTCTGCATCGCTTTTCTTATACTATTTTCTATCTTAAATGAAAAAGATATTACAGCAAGAGGAGTTATAATGGTCTCGTCTTTTTCTCTTATTTTTTACTCCACGTATGTCGTTGACCTCTACTACCAATCTTTTCTCAAAAATTCTATTTCTGTGCTTGTTTTCATATCTGCGGTAATTATCTCCTCTATTATAAAAATAATCTTCATTTTGACGAAAAGAGATGTTATATTCTTTGCGTTTGCAAACATCACAGAACAAATAATTTCTGCTTTCGCTTTTATTATTGTTTTTCGGACCAGAGAAAAAAGCTCATTCCCAAAATTTTCTCTCTCCATATCAAAAGGAATACTTTTTACTTCTTTACCTCTTATTGCAGTTGGGATTATGAACTCAGTACAGGCAAGAATTGACCAAGTTTTTATCAACAAAATGATAAGTTCTCGCGAGTTAGGATACTATTCAGCGGCGCTGAAAATAATTGAAATCTTATCGTCTATACCTATGGTTTTATTTCAGGTATCACTCCCACCAATAGCCGAAGCAAAAAAAATAAATGAGGAAATATATTTATCAAGATTGAAAAGAGTTTATAGAGCTGTAATAACGATAACTTTCGTTTTCTGCCTTATAACCACAATATTTTCAAAACAAATAATAGATTTCGTCTTCGGTAAAGAATACGAAACTTCTTCAACTTTTCTAATGCTACTCGGTCCAAGATTAATTCTGGGTGGAATAGGTATTGTAAGGGGGATATACATAACCTGTGAAAACGCATTCAATTATTATCTCATTTCGTCTGCTGCAGGAGCTATCTTGAACTTAATCCTAAACCTTATCTTTATACCGAGGTTCGGAGTAATAGGAGCTATAATATCTTCTCTCACATCTTTCACCATCTCAACAGTTGTTTTAGACGCACTGTTTCCGAAAATGAGAGGAAATGTGAAAATAATGGTAAAAAGCGTACTTCCTTCAAAAATTTCCTAACGCAACGCACTTTTTAATCTTCTGATGTCTTCTTCTACCATTATTCTTACGAGCTCCTCAAAAGTTGTTCTTGGCTCCCATCCCAGCTTTTTTTTAGCTTTTGAGTAGTCGCCACGAAGCTCGTTTATTTCACCAGGTCTATACAATTTTTCATCTATAACAACATAATCTTTCCAGTCAAGACCGACATAGCTGAAAGCCAACTCAACAAGCTCTCTTACAGAATGAGTTCTGCTTGTTGCTATGACATAATCATCTGGTTCATCTTGTTGGAGCATAAGCCACATCGCCTCAACATATTCCGGAGCATAGCCCCAATCCCTTTTCGCATCAAGGTTCCCAAGCCGAAGCTCATTGGCAAGTCCCAATTTGATCTTTGCTACTGTGTAAGATACCTTTCTTGTGACAAACTCTATACCTCTTCTTGGGGACTCATGATTAAAAAGTATTCCGTTTACAGCGAAAATGTTGTATGTCTCGCGGTAATTTCTTGTGAGGTGGAATCCTGCAAGTTTTGATATACCGTAGGGTGAACGAGGATAGAACGGGGTTGATTCATTCTGCGGTGATTCCTTTGCGTTCCCGAACATCTCACTTGATGCGGCAAAATAAAACTTACACTCAGGAGCTCTTTCTTTGATAGCGGAAAGAATAAAATGAGTTCCATTTATGTTCACATTCATAGTTGAGAACTCGTCTTCAAAAGAATAGCTAACATAGCTTTGAGAAGCAAGATGATAGCACTCGTCTGGCTTCACCTCTTCAACAACCTTGAAAATACTCGCATAGCTTTCAAGAGAAGCGGGATGCAAGATAATTTTATCAAGTATATGTTTTATTCTCCACAACCTGTGTTCTGGGTCTTCAAAAGCAACACGTCTCACAATACCATGGACCTCGTACCCCTTTGACAGCAAAAACTCCGCAAGGTAAGAGCCATCTTGACCTGTTATTCCGGTAATCAGAGCTTTTTTCTTCTTTCCCACAAAATACAATTTAAGTCAAATAAAAATAACTCTTCTTCTCTTCAATTCCTTTGAAAAAAGTTTTTTTATTCCAGATTTTCCGAACCAATTTTCTGATTGTTCGGAACGGTTATCTCTATTTCTCTTTCGTTATCTTTTTCCAGAACCCTGATTTTTATGATGATGTAATTTTCATCTTTGTAATGATTTATATCTAGTTTTTCAGCCCACTCAACAAAAACCACATAATCGCCCTGATTTATCTTTTCATATATGTAGTTCAGAATATCTCCTAAATCTTCTTCTCTATCAATCCTGTAAAGGTCAACATGGGCGATATTTTTTTTCTCTCCGTAATACTCCTGAATTATTGAGAATGTTGGAGATGTTATCTCATCTTCTGGAACTCCGAAAACTTTTGACGCACCTTTGACAAAAAGTGTTTTTCCACTTCCAAGCTCACCGAAAAGAAGAAAAAGCTTCTTTTCCCTAAATCTTGAAGCTACAGATGAAGCTATCTCCTTTGTTTCCCTTGGAGAGCGAGAGATAAAGGTTAGCTTTTCCACTTTATAGTGCAACCCACTGGGGGTGTCTCTTGAATTTCCGGTTTCTTGCCTTCAAGCAAGCTCTTTATAGCGTCTTCAAAGTAGTGGTTTTTAACTTTGCTCTCATCTTCCCAGTTATCATCAGGCGCCCCGTGATAGACGAGCTTTCCTTCTGAATCAAACAAGAATATTTCGGGAGTTCTCTGGGCGCCGTAAGCTTTGGGGACACTCTGACTCTCATCAAAAAGATAAGGGAATGGATAACCCTTCTCCTCAGCTCTTTTTTTCATGTTCTCAAAAGAATCCTCGGGATACTTCGTGGTATCGTTTGCTGATATCAGAATAAAATCAACCTTATCTTTATATTTTTTTCCGAGTTTTATTATTCTATCTTCCCATGCTTTGACATAAGGACAGTGGTTCGCCCAGAATATAATCGCTTTTGGTTTCTTCGGGTCAAAAGAAGAGAGAGAATAAACCTTACCATCAACTCCCGGAAGTTTAAAATCAATTATCTTATCCCCTATCCTCATAGTAATCTATTTTTATGAAGGTAGATTTAAATCTCTGATTTTTCAATTTTTTCCAACTTCTATTTCACTTCTGAAAACGAATCTGGAAACGGAAACAAAACTTAAAGGTAAAAATTAATAAATTCACCTTGATGAGCAAATTTAACATATTGACGAAAAATCAAGATAGTTTTTAGATTATGGCAGATGAAGAGAGAAAAATAAAAATTTTGCCTGAGAAGGTAGCAAACCTGATAGCAGCAGGGGAGGTAGTTGAAAGACCGGCTTCTGTTGCGAAGGAACTTATAGAAAACTCAATAGATGCTGGCGCAAGAAAAATAGAAGTGTTTGTAAAAGGCAGAGACGAGATTTCTGTTTTTGATGATGGAGAAGGAATGAGCGAGGGAGATCTGCTCCTATGTTTCCAAAAACACGCAACAAGCAAAATAAGTTCAGAGGAAGACCTGACCTATATATCAACATTTGGATTTCGCGGAGAAGCTCTGCACGCCATATCTCTTGTCTCAAAAATGATAATAAGAACAAAGAGAGAAAATGATGAGATCGGAACAGAAATAAGTATAGAAGGAGGAAAACTCAAAAGCATAAAAAAAGTTTTCATTGATACAGGAACTCAGGTCATAGTAAAAGATATTTTCTTCAATACTCCTGCGAGAAAAAAATTTCTCTCAAGAGAAAATGTTGAGTTCTCCTACATAGTAGATGTTTTCTCAAGATTCGCACTCGCTTTTCCAAATTTATATCTCAAACTCATAAAAGACGAAAAAATAGTTTTAAACCTTAAACCAAAAAGAACTCTTTCAGATACAATATCATCTCTTTTCGGGAGCGAACCGCTTAAAAAAGATAAGTTTGAACTCCTTCTATCAATAGGAGATATAAACTTGGAAGGAATTATATGGAGAGACAAAGTGGGAGCAGGAAGATGGATATTCGTAAACAAAAGATATGTGAAAGATAAAACTGTGTTTTCTGCTATATCCAAATTCAATTTTCTCAAAAGCAGTGATTTCATAATTTTCATAAGCTGTCCCCCCGAATTCTATGATGTGAATGTCAATCCAACTAAAACGGAAATAAGATGGAGAGCTCCCTCAAAAATAAAAGAGATAATAATAACTGCAATAGAAGAATCTATAAGGCACAAAGTCAAAAGAGATTATATTGAAGAAAAAAAATATACTCAAATATCAGAGGTGAGGACACGACTTGCAGAAAGTAAAATCGCACAACCAGAAAAAACCACTCAAACAGAAATCAAACAAGATAAAAAAGAGCAAACAAAAACCCGAGAAGAAGAAAAACTACTCAAAACCTCACCAAAAATACTTACAGTACTTAGGGGAATCATAGCAGTCGTAGAGTGGGAAGGAGAACTTTACCTTGTTGATATACACGCATACCACGAAGGAAAAATATACTCATCTTTAAAGGAAAAATTTGAAAACAAAAAGACAGAAAAATTAAGATTTGTGACTCCGTTTGAAGTGGAAGTCCCAAAAAGAACAGCAGAAATAATAAAAGAAAGAAAAAACGAGCTATATGAAATGGGAATAGAAGCAGAGTTTCAAGAAAACAAAATAATCGTAAAAGCAATACCTTTTTATCTATCAGGAGTTGACCTAAAAGATTTCTTCTTGGAGGTAGAAGAAGGATTGGACAGCAAGAAGATTGAAAAGTTTCTTGCAGGGAACTCTTGCAGAACAGCTCTGAGAAAAGGAGACAGAATAAATATATGGGATATTTCAGCGATTTTGAGCGACTTTGATGTGAATCAACGATGTCCACACGGTAGACCCGCGGTCATAAAACTTGACATTGATGAGATAGAAGAAAAATTCGGAAGATGCTGAAAAGTTCCTACCTTAAACCAAAAAAGAGTTTTTAAGACCTTTGGTTGATTGGCACATAGTTAAGTTCTTCTGGACCAGTGTATATTATTCTCGGTCTGAAAATTCTGTTATCTTTTAGCTGTTCAATAATATGAGCAAGCCATCCAACTATTCTTCCGGTAGCGAAAATAGGAGTAAACATTCTTGGTTCTATACCAAGATAACTCATTACTATTCCCGAGAAGAAATCAACATTTGGGTAAATTCCTTTTTGCCCGAGGTTATCTATCATAAACTTTTCTATTCTTTTGCCTATTTCAAGCCAGTGTTTTACTCTGCTATTTTTTTCTGCGAGTTTTTCTGCAATTGACTTTAAAATAGCAGCACGAGGGTCATAGTTTTTATACACCCTGTGCCCGAATCCCGGAATCTTCTCCTTCCTTGACAACTTTGATTTCACATATTCTTCTACATTAGAAGGGTCTTTTATCTCACTCAGCATGTTCATAACATCTTCATTAGCTCCACCATGCAATGGCCCTTTCAAGCTTCCTATTGCAGCAATAACAGCAGAATATATATCTGTGAAAGAAGATATAACGACTCTCGCCGAGAATGTGGAAGCGTTTATTTCATGTTCAGCGTGCAGAATAAGTATTATATCAAATATTCTTTCTTCTTCTTCCGACGGTTTTTGACCTTTATATATCCACAACCAATTTGCAGCCACAGAGACATTTTCAAGAGGATGAACAGGCTCTAAACCCCTTATAACTCTTCCTATTGAAGCGGTTATAGTGTGCAACTTTGATATAAGGCGAAGCGCCTTTATGTAGTTTAAATCATCTGTATTAATCTCAGCTTCTTCATCAAAAATAGAAAGATAATCAACAGCTACCCTCAAAATAGCCATAGGATGAACCCCGTATCTCGCAGAACTTTTGATAATTGAATAAACCTCAGACGGAATCTCTCTGTAAGAGTAAAGAAGTTTTTTGAAATCCCTCAGCTCTCTTTCGGTCGGGAGTCTATCGTTAAGAAGTAGGAAGCAGACCTCTTCATAAGTGGAATTTTCAGCAAGTTGTTCTATTGGTATTCCCACATAAGCTAAATAACCTCTTTCACCATCTATAAAACATTTTTTAGATTCACCTATGATCACCCCTTCAAGCCCCTTTGAATATGAAGGTTTCCCATCTTTACCTGCCTTTTCAGAAACATAAGACATAAAGTTCTTTTTCCTCCCTTCCTGCGAAAATTTTATTCCTATCCTAGCA
Organism: bacterium HR19; assembly: GCA_002898315.1. Lineage (GTDB taxonomy): Bacteria > Calescibacteriota > Calescibacteriia > Calescibacteriales > Calescibacteriaceae > Calescibacterium. The sequence goes on from BEHV01000015.1 coordinate 6,663, forward strand.
AATTTAAAAATAATCAGGAAAGTTTCAATTCTCTGTCGCATATTTAAGACCTTTACATCCGAAAACATCATCAAGGTTGATCTCATCTCCGAGAAGTTTTGAGTATTCAAGATAGTAAGAGAGAGCTCTCATGGTGTAAAAACGGGTCTGTCTGTAAGGTATATTTTCAAGGAACAGTTCTGGATTTGAACAGATTATATCTTTCATATCCTCATGCCATTTTTTTACCGCATTTGGTCCAGCATTATACGCAGCTATTGCGAGCATGTAAGAGCCGAGCATGGTTTTGAGTTTCCAGATATAGTGGGTGCCAGCTTTTATATTTATTTCTGGCTCAAATAAAAAATCCTGTGTGAAAGGAATTTTCATCTCGTAGAAGACCTCCTTTGCAGTTGGGAAGATTATCTGCATAACTCCGATAGCGCGAGAAGGAGAAATTGCAATAGGGTTAAAATGCGACTCTATAAGAGCTATTGAGAATATGAGCGCTCGGGGAACTTTATATATAGATGATGCTTTTGCTATCTCCTTGACAAATGATACGGGAGGGGGAGAATAAACTGAAAAAGTAGAGCGAAAATCTCCCGTCGGTAGAAAATATCTGAAAAATCCTCTTAATTTTAACCAAGAAATTTCCTCCTGCGTAAAAGAAAGAGAGTTTAAGATTGAATTTATGAGTCCATAAGTCAAAGATGAATCAGAAAGATAAATTTTCAAAAAATATAACTCCTCTACCCTTTTTGACGGTGCTGGGAAATCAATCTTTTCTATATCAATTTTTCTTACGTCATCAAACCTCAGATTAGAAAAGCCCTCTTTATATTTATCTATGAGGAATAAAAAGCCCTCTGGCTTATAAGATATTTTGAAATTAAAAATGTGGTGCAGAATGTATCTTGCTCTGTTTTTTATGTCTTCATAAGCAGATTGAGATGCAGAAAGAAGGAGCTTTTGTGATTCAGCATGCAACTTTCTCTTCTCTTCCCCGTTCTCAATTGTAATTCCTTTCAGGTATTTTTCTACTGCAAGCTTTATAGCGAGGTCTCCAGCCAACCTTTCAGATGAGAACAACTCAATGTATTTGCGAGCAAAACTCTCAAATCTTTCGGTATCTGGGACTTTTTTTCTCGCATAAGAAAAAAGCAAAACAACATAAAGCTTTTCAAGATTTTCTTTTTTTCTTTCTTTGTCAATGATACTTTCGGCGTATGTTACAGCTTTCTCGTATTCTCTAATCCCAAAATAAGCTCTGGCAATTTTCAGCTTATCATCTGTCCACATCAGAACATCTCTATACATCCCTTTTTGGAAAAGCATATCTGCTATCTTTTCTCTCTGATTTGGGTCAAGAGATTCCTTCAAACTTTTACCGTATAACCTCAGCGAAAAATCCTCGGCTCTTTTGATTCTATCTTGATAATAAGGAATAAAATCATGGGGGTTTATCAGACTATCTACATAACTATAAAGGAAAAGCTTCGCTCTCTCTTTGAGATTTTCACTTTCATATATATTTCCTCTCTCTCTGAGGAATATGATTTTTCTTTCAAGACATGTGAGAGCAAGTTCAAAAAACTCTGGAATATAAGATTTAGGTAAAGCGAAGTTCTCACTTTCAAACCTCTCACATATTTTCTGCTCTTTACCCGTCTGAAAAGCTATGTAAGCGAGGAGTTGCAGGACAAGGTCGTAAAAAACAAAATAGCTCGTTATAGATGTAAGATATTTTTCCGCCTCGGAGAAGTTGCCAAGCATAATGTAAGCTCTTCCAATATAATACTTTGCCCAATCACTAAAATATGTATCTAACCCACTTTCCAGAAGAAAAATAGCCCTATCATAGAGTTTATAGTCAGCAAGAAGTTTGAGACCGTAAGCAAATTTTGCGATATTGACTTCACTTTCTTTCGGCTCTCTCTCTATTATCTTCCCCAAAGTTCTTTCGGGAATGAACCAAAACTGAAAGGAAAAAGCAACGAGAAGAAAAAATTTCAGAACCAGATTTTTGAAAAATCCTTTCAGTAAGCGCATAAAAGAAATTTTATACATTTGACAGGAAATGAAAAATTTGAGACACGAATTATTTCCTAAAATTTATCTCTTTCCCCTAAATTCCTATTTTTTATATCTGTTAAAAATATAAATTAAAATTCTTTAAAATATCGGGGAGGTGGAAAATATGAAAGAGAGAAGAAAAAGAGTCCCGAAAGACGAAAGGAGAAGAAAAATACTTGAGCTATCAAAGAAAGTATTTGCAAAGTATGGATTCAGAAAAACGATAATGGAAGATATAGCGCATGAAATAGGATTTACAGCAGCAGCAATATACTACTACTTTGACTCAAAAGAAGAACTTTTCAGAGAAGCGATTTCAGACGAAATAGGAAAAGTAATTTCAAAGATTGAAGAAGAGATAAAGAACTTTCATTCACCTCAGGAAAAGCTCATAAAAATGATAGAGATAAAAGTTGAAGGAACAAGAGAGCTTATAAAGATGTTCGGAATATCAGATGAAATAGTGGGAGAGCTCAAAAGCGAGATAGACAGGTTAGGGTTAAAAGAGCTTGCATCAAGAGAATACAAAGTAATAGAAGACATAATAAAAGAAGGGATTGAGAAAGGAGTTTTCAGAGAAGTAGATATAAGGAAAGCTGCCTTTTTGATAAATGTTATAACGAAAGAGCTTGCGTCAAGACAGTATAAGAAAAAAGATATAGAAGACATAGTTGATATAATCTTGAAGGGATTGGAGAAAAGTTCTTGAACCTTTTGAATATGCCAGCACCAAAAACACCACTCGTTTCAGCAGACGCAATAGTTGAGCATCAAAATTCAATAGTTCTTATAGAGAGAAAAAACCCTCCTTATGGATTGGCTTTACCCGGCGGATTTATTGAAATAGGAGAAGATGTGAGAACCGCAGTTTTAAGAGAGCTGAAAGAAGAAACAGGACTTGACGCAAAAGTAAAAGCAATGCTCGGCGTATACTCCGACCCGAAAAGAGACCCAAGAGGGCACGTGATAACTCTTGTCTTTATATGCGAACCAGAAGACATAACAAAACTAAAAGGAGGAGATGATGCCAAAAGAGCTTTCCTGATAGAGATAGAAAAAATACCATTTGAAAAACTCGTCTTTGACCACTCACAGATAATAAAAGATTACATTGAATGGAAAAAAGCTCCAAAAGTTTTTATAAGATAAGTTTTTGATCTGAAAAATTTACCGGAAAACTATTTTTTTAACTTCATGCTTTCAAGATATTTTCTGAAACCGATTTTCTCTACCAAAGATGCCTTCTCCTTTACTTCGCTATTTACTCTTTTCATGAAATCAACGATTTTTTGTTCTATTTCTGGATACTTTATTGAGAGGATTCTCAGAGCAAGCAAAGCAGCATTTTTTGCGTTGTTTATAGCAACAGTGGCAACTGGCACACCCGCGGGCATCTGAACTATTGAAAGAAGAGAATCAAATCCACCAAGAGAAGATGTTTTTATCGGAACTCCTATTACAGGAAGATGAGTTATTGAAGCAACCATTCCCGGAAGATGCGCAGCTCCGCCAGCACCCGCTATAATAACCTCTATACCCCTCTCTCTCGCACTTTTCGCATACTCAAACATTCTATCGGGCGTCCTATGTGCAGAAACTATTGTGAATTCATACGGTATTCCAAAACTTTCAAGAACTTCCGCCGCGTCTTTCATCACCTCTATATCTGAATCGCTACCCATTATTATACCAACAAGCGCACCTTTCCCTCTAAAAATATCTTCTTTTTTTCTCTTATTCCCCATCTTACAAAACTTTCTGAAAGAAAAGGTTTGACAAATATCTTTCCTGTTGAAAGAAATATTTATTTCTGCTCCTTCTTGTTTTTGCCCTTCCCCTTATCTTTTTTCCTATCACGCTCTTCCTCGTCTTCCTCAAAAAGAAGGAAATTTCCCATATCTGAGAAAAGTTTCTTTATATCGTCTGGTTCCTTGATTATAGCGGAAGGAACAAGTAGATTACTGAATTCCTCATCTTCGTCTGTTTGTTCAGGATTTGAAGATCTGAATTTTTTCAGCGCCTTGGTATTTAACCTTCCGGTAGCCAATCTCATGAAAAAATCAACAAACAGGTCTTGAACCTTCTTCTCATTGCTGAGTTCATCTGTAAGATATGTTATATTCAAAATCATTTTCTCGTGTCTATCAAGGTAATTTCTGAGTTCCTCATTAACACCTGAAAGTATATCAACAACTCTGTTGTAATCTGGTTTTCCCGAGACAATCATCTGAACGACCTCTCTTAAAGAGTTAAGAGAGAGATTGACTATTTTATCTGTTGCTTTTATAAACATGCGGAAGTCATTGAAAAGGTCTCTTATAGCCCAAAAATAATCTTCAAGGTATTCTATCTTATAAGGTTCTGACGATTTTTTAGAACTTTTTTCTTCGCCGTTCTTATTATCTTTCTCCTCTCCTGCTTCTTCCTCTGATTTCTCTCCCTTATCTTTTTTTGACATATCAAAAATTTATGTATAAAAATAATAAAAGTCAAAAAAATAGAAAAACGAAGCGGTAAAAAAATTAAAACAAAAATAAACCACACTAAAATAAAAATGTGAAGAAAACTCCGGAAAAAATTTACGGAAAACTTTTCGTGCTTTTTTTTCTCATATCTTACTGCTCAAAAAAAATTCCAGAATGGATAGAAAGTCCGTATAAAAGGTTTGACGAAAGAAGGTTCATAGTAGGAGTAGGAACGGGAGAGAGTCCAAAAATTTCTGATTCATCTGCGAGAAATGAAATCTTGAAGCAAATCAAGGTGAAAATAAAGGAGATGGTAGAAGAGGAAACTCATCTCAGATCAGAAGATAAAGGCAAAACGGTATCAATTCAGGAGTTTGCTCATAGAAAATTCGGAGAGAGTACAGAAGGAATACTCAAAGGCACAATAATAAAAGAGAGATTCTACGACTCAAAAAATAAAGTTTGGTACTCACTTGCAATAATAGATAAAGATGAAATAGCTTTCGCAGCATCTGAAAAACTCAACGAATCAGATATGGAAGCGCTCGGAATCCTGAAAAAAATAGAAAGAGAGATAGAAGAAGAAGGAAAAATTGATTACCAGAAAGTTCTTATGGCAATTTCATCAGCAGAGAAAATAATAGAAAACACCACAGAAAACAAAATAATTCTTGAACTTCTCGGAAGAAAATACACACTCATATCAGAAGAAAAAATAAAAGATATAAAAGATAAAATTGAAAGCCCTGATATAAAGGTTGAAGGGACTGAAAATCTCCCTAATCCCATCAGCGAAATACATATTTCCGCAAAGGCATATTCAGATGAAAAACCTATAACCGGACTACCCATAACCGTAAAAATAAACGAAGTGTTCGGAAGAAAAGAAATCACTCTATCAACCGATGGCAGAGGATATGCTTCTTTATATCAAATTGTGTTTTTGAAACCCGGGGAAAACCAGATAGAGATAATATCTGGAAAAGGGAAAACACAAGTTTTCAATGTGAAAGTGGAGAGATGTTCTTTCGGAATTCAAACTGATTTCAACTTTCTCAAAGAAAAAATAAGTCAGTGTCTCACCAATGCAGGAATAAGAGCAGAAGAAATCAGAGATGAGAAAGCAAGCGACAACGAAAAATCAAGCGAAATAAAAATCATCGGAGATATAAAAAGCAGAGTGAATTACTCAGGGAAAAACTTCGCGGGGGAAGACATTTTCATATCAGAGACATCAATAAAACTTGATTTTCGTAATACAAAGGGAGAAAAAGTATATGAAAAGAACTTTCTCGGAAGGGGGGTAGGAAAGAGGAAGGAAGAATCAGTTCTCAGCTCTCTTGAAAATGCGTTAGGTCAAATGTGCGAAGGAAAAATCAGCATAACAGGAAAAGAACTTGATTTGCTCATCAAGAAACTGAACCTCTGAAAACATCAGAAAAATATTATGTTGAGCAAGATGAGTATTGTAAGCGAAAGTAAAGCCCAAAACTCAGCTTTCTTGAAAAATGGTATGTTTTTCTTCTGACTTTCTTCACTTTCTGTATCCAACCCCAAGACAAGTCCTTTTATTTTTTCTTCTGGATTTGGTTTTGTGAAAAACGAAAGCGAAAGTGTTATGATAAATGTTACAAGCCAGCTCCACCAAGCACGCCAGAGGTTCAAACTCATCTCGCTCGCATCACGACTGAATGCTATATGTGACGGAGATATAAACCCCTGTCTAACTCCGAAAAACAAAAAGAACGAAAAAATAATCCCTATGGTAAGTCCATAAAACGCAGAAGTCGGAGTAATTCTTTTTGAGACCATACCTAAAAGAACAACTGCAAACAAAGGCGCATTAACCCATGAGAAGATCGCCTGAATGTAATCCATTATTGTGGGGAACCTCATAGCCCAGTAAGCGGAGGATATTGAAAGGAGTATGCCGACAAAAGTTGAAATCCTTCCGACAAGAACGAGCTCATCTTCATCTGCTTTTGGTCTAAAGATGGGTTTATAAATATCTTGTGTGAAGACGGTATTGAAAGCGGTGATGTTTCCTGCCTGACCTGCCATAAACCCAGCAAGGAGAGCGGTAACACCAAGTCCTATAAGACCTGGCGAATAGTAGTGCATGATAAGAGCGGGAAGAGCGGAATCATAGACATGGTTGCCGTTCTCGTCTAAAAGGAGTTTTATCTCTCCCGTTTGGATAAGGCGCAGTGCTATAAGTCCGCCGAAAGAAACAACAAAAGGCAGAGCCATTTTGAAAAATGAAGCTATTATTGGAGCAAGGCGAGCCGACTCAAGGTCTTTCGCAGCAAAAGCCCTCTGAATGACTAAAAAATCAGTAGTCCAATAACCAAATGAAAGAACCCAACCCAATCCAAGAATAATTCCCAAAAATGTTATACCCATAGGATTTTGAGAAGGAGAAAGTGTATTGCTCCAGAGCGAAACCATGTCTTTTGGGAACTCCTTGATAAAGGAAAATCCTCCAAAATCTATTATACCTAATACAGCTACGAAGACAAGTCCGAACCACACAAGGAAAAACTGAACAACTTCGGTAAATATAGCAGATGTAAGTCCGCCGAGAGCAGTGTATATCGCAACAGTAAGAGCAGAAACCCATATACTCACATGCCAGTTCCATCCCAAAATCAATTTGAAAATAAGAGCCATAAGGTATATGTTCACGCCTGACATAAGAACAGTCATGATGGCAAACGATAGAGCGCTTACAAATCTTACTCTTTCGTCAAACCTGAAACTGAGGTATCCGGGCAAAGAAATTATGTTTTTTTTGTAGTAAAAACGCATCATGAAGAGTCCCAAAAAAAGCATTGCGGGAACCGCACCTATCCAGTAAAAGTGAGCTGTCAAAATTCCGTATTTCAAAGACGCACCCGTCCAACCCAAAATCTCCAACGATCCAAGGTTAGCAGATAGAAAAGCAAAAGCTGAAACCAAAGCAGAATTCCTCCTTCCTGCAAGGAAAAAATCCTCATTACCATAACTCCATCTCCTCAGATAAAAACCTATCGCAAGGATAAAAACAAAATAAAGAAAAACAATAAGCCAGTCCAGAAATTTCAGCTCCAACATAACCAAAAATTTAATAAAATCTTCTCCAAATTTTTATGATTTTAGTTCGCAGATTTTTCAATTTATGTGGAGCGGAACCGCAACTAAAAGTTTGAAAGAGGTCCTCGCAGGGATTGAAGCAGAATTTTTTGGAGACCCCGAAATAAAAATAAGAGGAATAGAATACGATTCCAGGAAGGTAAGAGAAGGACACGCTTTCGTAGCCATCAAAGGAAGCAAGACCGACTCCCACAACCTGATAAAAGACATATTCTTCACCAAAAATGTAAAAGCTTTCATAGTTGAAGATTTGAGAAATATTCCAAAATACGTTTTTGAAAATTCATCTTTTGCGAAAGTAAAAAGCACAAGAGAGAACTTAGGAAAAATCGCAAGAAATTTTTATGGACAAAAAACGAAAGTCATAGGCATAACAGGAACAAAAGGTAAATCAACCACAGTCAAAATAACAGCAAAGTCGCTTTCGCTCCTCGGCAGAAGATGTGGCATATTAGGATCAGTATGGTGGAAGCTCACAACCCCAGAAGCACCTGATACACTAAAAATAATGAGCGAATCTTATTTTGAAATGTTCGCAATGGAAGTGACATCAATATCTGTTGTTCAAAAAAGAATTGAAGGCATTGATTTTGAATACGGGGCATTCTTGGGACTTGGAAGAGACCACCTTGACTTCCACAAGACCATGGAAAACTACTTTTATGCAAAACTTGAATTCCTCAGAAGAGCTAAAAAGGTTGTAGTATTTGAAGATGAATGGGGCAAAAAAGCAGTAGAGATTTTAAAAGGTGAGGGAAAAGAAGTTTTCTCTTTTCAAAAATCTCAGATAGATTACAAAGATGGAAAATTTATCCTGCATCTGAACGGAGAGAGAGCTATGTTCAGACCGAAAATTCTCGGCTCTTTCAACGGTATAAATTACATGACCGCATACATAATACTCGGGGATTTAGGTTTCAGCAAAGACGAAATATGCAATGCTTTTGAAGAGATAGAAGGTCCGCCGGGAAGAATGGAAATTGTATCTTATAATCCGCTTTCAATAGTAGATTATTCCCATACACCTGAATCTTTATCTTCTGCAATAGATGAGTGCTTGAAGTTGAAAAAGGACCAGAACTCACGGCTTTTTGTAGTTTTCGGATGCGGTGGAGAAAGAGATAGGGGCAAAAGACCCGAGATGGGAAAAATTTCTCTGAAAGCAGATTTCGTTATAATAACATCTGATAATCCCCGTGGTGAAAACCCTGATGAGATAATAAAAGACATCATAAGCGGTATAGACGAAGAATCATTAAAAAGTGGCAAAGTTTTTGTTGAGCCAGATAGAAAAAGAGCCATTTTTTTTGCCGTTGAGAGAGCTGATGAAAACGATATAATCTTGGTCGCAGGAAAAGGGCACGAAGAATACCAAATAATCGGAAATAAAGTTATTTCTTTTTCAGACAGAAGGACAATTTTAGAAGCACTTGAGAAAAAGCATAAAAACAAGAAAAAGAGCATTATTCTCTGATGCGGGCGGACAAAAATTTAAAATATAAAAACAATAAACTTTAAAAGAAAACCTTAAACTATGAGATGTATTTTTTTAGATAGAGATGGAACCCTTAACATAGATAAAGGTTATTCAAATAAAATAGAAGACCTTGAAATAATAGGAGACCCGTTGCACGAGCTTTATTACCTCAAAAAGTTAGGATTCTACATAATTGTTGTATCAAACCAAGCCGGCGCAAAGTTAGGATACTACACCGAAAAAGATGTTGAAGTTTTCAACAAGGAGATTCAGAAAAAACTTTTTTGGCTCATAGATGATTTTTTTGTATGCACCCACGCACCAGATGAAAACTGCAATTGCAGAAAACCAAAAACAGGACTTATAGAAAAAGCTCTTGAAAAATATCAAATCTCTCTTGAAAACTCATTCGTCATCGGAGATAAAGCATCAGACATAGAGATGGGAGAAAGAGTTGGAGCGAAAACAATTCTTGTGCTGACGGGACACGGGAAAAAAGAAATCACAAAAGCCAGACCAGATTTAGTAGCAGAAAACATCACCCAAGCCCTCCGAATGATAAGAAAAAAAGCAGAAAATGAAATATTTCCAGTATCTGTAAGCTTAAAAAACAACAAAAAACTCCTTGGAGTGATAGATACAAAAGAAAAATCTTTTTGGATAAAATACCAAATAGAACCTGAAAGCTACAAAGAAATAATAGAAAGAGCTGTAATCTTAAATGAGAGAGAAAAAAGAATCAGAGAAGATATAGAAAATTATCTCACTCCAAAAATCGTTGAAAACATACCGGTAGATTTTATTTTAGGAACAGCCCTGCTTGCAAGGGATTAAAAATTCTGATAATTTATAATGATAGGTCAAAATATATAACTTTTTAGAAATCTTGAAATGGAGCTTTCTCTGACAGCACCTCAAAGCACTCAAGAAGAAGAAAGACCAGAGAGCGAAAAAGAAATCCTCAAACTCATAAGCACAACAATAAGAATAGTTTGTTCAGAGATGGTGGAGTTTGCAAAATCGGGGCACCCGGGCGCTCCGCTCGGGCTTGCAGAAATAGCCACCGTTCTCTGGGGCAAAATCTTGAAAATAAACCCAAAAGTCCCCCTCTGGGAAGATAGAGATAGATTCATTCTTTCAGCAGGACACGCCTCTGCTCTCCTCTACACAATGCTTCACCTCGCAGGATACGACATCACAAAAGAAGACCTGAAAAATTTCAGAAAGTGGAAAAGCAAAACCCCGGGACACCCCGAGGTTGACCAAAAACTCGGAATAGAGACAACAACAGGTCCTCTCGGACAAGGATTCGGTATGGGAGTTGGAATGGCAATAGCAGAAAGAAAACTCCGAGAAACCTTCAACAGAGAAAACTATGAAATAGTAAATCACTTCATATATGCAATAGTGAGCGATGGAGATATTATGGAAGGAATTTCCTATGAATCAGCTTCAATAGCAGGTCACCTTGGTCTCGGCAGAATAATTTACCTTTATGATAGCAACAGAACAACAATAGATGGTTCAACATCGCTCACATTTTCAGAAGATGTGAAGAAAAGATTTGAGAGCTTAGGATGGCACACGCTTGAAATAGACGGACACGATATAGATGCCATAGAACAAGCCATAAAAGAGGCACAAAAGGTAGAAGATAAACCCTCGCTTATCATCTGCCATACTATAATGGCGAAAGGGAGCATAAAGAAAGAAGGTTCATCAAAAGCTCACGGCGCACCGCTCGGAGAAGAAGAAGTGAAAATGATGAGAGAAAAATTCAACTGGAAACTCCCACCCTTTGAAATACCCGAAGAAGTCAAAAAGTTCTTTGAGAAAAGGAGAAAAGAATGGGAAAAAGAATACAAAAAGTGGGAAACAAAATTCAACGAGTACAGAAAAAAGTTCCCCGAAATGGCGGAACTATGGGATAGTTTCTTCAAACTCAAAATTCCAGATGACCTTGAAAAATTTTTCCCAAAATACGAGAAAGGTAAGAAAATAGCGACAAGGAACGCATCGGGAGATACAATACAAATACTCGCGGAGAAAATCCCCAATCTCATAGGTGGGGCAGCAGACCTTGCTGAATCTGTAAAAACATACATAGAAAAATCTCCTTTCTTAAAAAAAGATAGCTTTCAGGGGCAAAACATACACTTTGGAGTAAGAGAGCACGCTATGGGAGCGATAACTAATGGAATAGCTCTGCACGGCGGATTCATACCTTTCTGTGGAACCTTTCTTATATTCAGCGATTACATGAGACCTGCAATACGCCTCGCAGCGCTTATGAAAAACAAAGTCATATTTGTTTTCTCGCACGACAGTGTATTTTTAGGAGAAGACGGTCCTACTCATCAACCAGTTGAACACCTACCATCTTTGAGAGCCATTCCTAACCTTGTTGTAATAAGACCAGCAGATGCGAACGAAGTACCATACGCATGGGAAATCGCCCTCAGAGAAAAAAGACCCGTTGCTATAATTTTGACACGACAACCAGTAGAAGTGATAGACAGAGAAAAATATGCTCCACCACACCTTATAAAAAAAGGTGGGTACATAATAGCGGGAGAAAATATTGAAAATCCAGACATGCTTATAATCTCATCTGGATCAGAAGTCCCACTTGCTATTGAAGTTCATGAAAAACTCAAAGAAGAAGGATTGCTTTCAAAAGTTGTGAATCTTGCAAGCTGGGAAATTTTTGAAGAACAACCAGAAGAATACAAAGAAAATGTCATTCCGAAATTTGAAAAAATACCTTTCAGAGTTGTAATAGAAGCAGCGTCTTCATTTGGTTGGGCAAAATATGCAGGTCCATACGCACTTTATTTTTGCGTTGATTCTTTCGGACACTCCGCTCCTTACGAAGTTATAAAAGAAAAACTCGGATTCACAGCAGAAAAGATAGTTGAAAAAATAAAAACCGAAATCAGAAAGTTCAAGCGAGCATAATTTTAGAAAAACGCTTCTTCCGCAACAAAATCTTTGCTTTTTGATGGAAGAAGAAAAGAGAAAAAAAGTTTTACTTGAACTTGCGAGAAAAGCAATAGAAAAAACATTAGCAAACAACAGATTAACCATAACTCCGCTCAGCGAAATCATAGATATAGAAAAAGAAAAAGAACTCGCAGAAATTCTTGAAGAAAAAAAAGGTGTTTTCGTCACTTTGAAAAAATCTGGTCAAGTAAGAGGATGCATAGGAACAATCTCAAAAGACGAAATATGGATTCAGGTCCAAAAATACGCTGTCTTTTCGGCTTTCAACGACCCGAGGTTCCCACCCGTAGAAAAAGAAGAACTCAAAGACATAAAAATAGAAATATCAGTATTAGATGACCCAAAAGACATAAAAAATATAGAAGAGATAGAACTCGGAAAAGATGGAATAATTATGGAAATAGGAGGTAAGGGGGGAGTGCTTCTTCCAGAAGTCGCAGTTGAATACGGAGTGAAAACACCACAGGAATTCCTTGAAATGCTGTGCAGAAAAATAGGAATCCCAAACGACTCATGGAAAAAAGCAAAAATAAAAAAGTTCAGGACCGAAAAAATAACAGAATAAAGAAAACTACCAATTTATACCCCAAAAACCCAAAGAAACAGAAAAAACAAAAAAATAAAGAAAAATTTACTAATATAGATTTAATCAAATGGAAGAATCAGAACTTGGCGCAAGAAGAAAATTAGAAAAGGTAACGGTAAAATTCGCAGGTGATTCAGGAGACGGAATACAGCTTATTGGTTCTCAATTTACTGTATCAACAGCAATATATGGGAATGATTTTGCTATTTTCCCGGAATTTCCAGCAGAGATAAGAGCCCCGGCTGGAACAACCTATGGGGTTTCAGCATTCCAGATACAATTTGGAGCGATAAACATAATGACGCCGGGAGACGAACCAGATGCTCTTGTCGCTTTCAATCCCGCAGCTCTGAAAATTAATTTAAATCTTCTCAAACCCGGGGCGCTTGTAATCTTGAACATTGACGAGTTTGACGAAATAAACTTCAAGAAAGCAGAATGGCACAGCATAATAAAAGGAGAAGAAAACCTTGATGAAATACTCTCAAAATACGAAGTGATAAAAGTTCAGATGAACAAACTCGTATTAGATGCTCTCAAAGATGTAAATCTTCCTCACAAAGAAAAATTAAGGTCAAGAAACTTCTTTGCTCTCGGTCTTGTATGCTGGATATTTGTAAGACCCCTTGAACCAATCCTCAAATTCATAAAAGAGAACTTTGGAAAGAAACCAGAGATAGCTAAGGCAAATGAACTCGCTCTCAAAGCTGGCTATAACTACGGAGAAACTCTTGAAATTCAACACAAATTTGTCAAAATAGAAATACCAAAATACAAATTTGAGCCTGGAAAATATAGATACATTTCTGGGAATGAAGCTTTTGCACTCGGTATTCTTGCGATAAAAGAGAAGGCGAAAATTCCCATTGTTTTTGCATCGTATCCGATAACTCCCGCAAGCGATATTTTGCACTACCTTGAATCATATAGAAACTTCGGCATAATAGCTTTGCAGATGGAAGACGAAATTTCTGCTGTAAACACAGCAATCGGAGCATCTTTTGCAGGTGCTCTTGGAATTACTGCAACAAGTGGTCCGGGTCTTTCCCTCAAATCAGAAGGAATAAACCTCGCGGTGATGACAGAACTTCCTCTTATTGTCATAGATAAGCAGAGGTCAGGACCATCAACAGGAATGCCTACAAAAACAGAACAAACAGACCTTCTATTCGCACTCTTTGGAAGGCATGGTGAATCACCCCTGATCGTCATAGCTCCAATAAGTGCAGGAGATTGCTTCTACTCAATAATAGAAGCAGCAAAACTAGCAATAAAATATATGACTCCTGTGATAATACTTTCTGAACTTTACATCGCCATGGGTTCAGAACCCTGGAAAATACCAGATATAAGTAAAATACCAGATATAGAAGTCAAGTTCTGGAAAGATGGAACAAAATTTTATCCATACTCACGAGATGAGAACACACTTGCGAGACCGTGGGCAAAGCCAGGAACTCCGGGGCTTGAACACAGAGTCGGAGGGCTTGAAAAATCTCACATATACGGCAGGGTTTCGTATGACCCACAAAACCACGACTTTATGGTAAAGCTGAGAGCTGAAAAAATAAGAAGAGCTCAGGCAGATATACCAGATGTTGAAGTTTACGGAGAAGAAGACGCAGAACTTCTGGTCCTTGGATGGGGAAGCACATTCGGACACATAAGAGCAGTAGTTGAAAGAGCAAGAGAAAAGGGCTGGCCAGTCGCTCACGCTCAACTAAAATACATCAACCCATTCCCCAAAAACCTTCCAGATGTACTCAAAAAATTCAAAAGAATCCTTATTCCTGAACTTAACCTCGGTCAGCTACTCCTGCTTATAAGAGGAAAATTCCTCGTAGATGCTGTTGGTTTCAACAAGGTGACAGGAACTCCTTTCAAAGAATCAGAGCTCATGATGGCAGTAGAAAGAGAACTTATGAACATGGAAAAAGAAGGAAAACTCTCAAAACCAGTTCACATACAGGAAGGAAGATTTGAAGAAAAAGAAAAAGGAGGTGCGGTAAAACATGCAACAGCTTGAAGAAAAAAGTATATCGCAAGTGGTAATAAACTACACTCCGAAAGATTTTGACTCCGGAGAAGAACCAAGGTGGTGCCCGGGTTGTGGTGATTACGCTATTCTCAACGCCGTAAGGTCTGCGTTCGCAGAACTCTCAAAAGAGCTTGGAATTCCAAAAGAAAAATTTGTTATCGTATCTGGAATAGGATGTTCTTCTCGTTTCCCATACTACATGAACACATATGGAATGCACGGAATACACGGCAGAGCCCCAGCAATAGCCACGGGAGTCAAAGTGGCAAATCCAGACCTTTCCGTATGGGTCGTCACTGGTGATGGAGATGGTCTCGCAATAGGAGGAAACCACCTCATACACGCAATGAGAAGAAACATAGATATAAAAATCCTTCTTTTTGATAACAGAATTTATGGTCTGACAAAAGGTCAATACTCCCCAACAAGCGTAATAGGACAGATCACAAAAAGCTCTCCGTATGGAGTTATAGAAAGATCTGTTGACCCGGTAATGCTCGCTTTATCGCAGGGAACCACATTTATCGCAAGAGCAATAGATAGAGATATAAAACGATTAACAGAAATAATTGTTGAGGCAGGAAAACACAAAGGGACAGCGTTCATTCAAATATATCAAAACTGTGTTGTTTTCAACGATAAAGCATTTGAAGATTTTGCTGGCAAAGAAGTGAGAAGCGAAAGGGTTATAGAATTGAGGCACGGAAAACCTCTTCTCTTCGGCAAAAACCTTGACAAAGGAATAGTAATTGAAAATGGAAAACCAAAAGTCGTGAAGATAGGAGAAAACGGTATAACAGAAGACAAAATAACCATCTATGACGAAACCGATTTTTACCTTAACTTCGTAATAGCCACAATGCACTACCCCGAGTTTCCAGAACCAATAGGTATAATAAGAAGGGTAAAAGTTCCAACATTTGAGGAATTGCTCCACAACCAGATTGAGCATGCGAAAAAACTGAAAGGAGAAGGGAACCTGCAAAAACTCATAGATAAAAACTCATGGGAGATTTTGCCGTCGTAAAAACATTTTTCCAACCAAAATTGCTTCAACTGAAAGAAAATGAGCAGTATCTTTGATTTTGTAGTAATAGGATCAGGACTTGCCGGTTTGTCATTCGCAATACGAGCAAGCAAATACGGGTCAGTAGCTCTGATAACAAAAGGAAAAATTGAAGAATCAAACTCGTTTTATGCACAGGGAGGAATAGCAGCATCACCACTTTCAGATGAGGACTCAGTAGAAAAACATATTGAAGATACAATAAAAGCGGGAGATGGGCTATGCAACACGGAAGTGGTCAGAACTATAATAGAAGAATCAAAACAAGCAATTGAAGAGCTGGTAAGCTGGAATGTTGAATTTGACAGAGAAGACGGAAATTTCCACCTGACAAGAGAAGGAGGACACTCTGCAAGAAGGATTCTTCACAAAGGAGATTACACAGGACAAGAAATTCAGACAAAACTCAGCGAAATAGTAAGAAATCAGAAAAACATCTTCATCTTTGAGGAAAACATGGCAGTAGACATCATAACCAAATTCAAGTTCGTAGGAAGGAAGGGAGGAGAAGTTGAAGACGAATGCTACGGAGCATACATTCTCAACAAAAGAACAGGAAGTATAGAAACAATCTTTGGGAAATTTGTGATTTTAGCAACAGGTGGAGCTGGGAAAGTATATCTCATAACGACAAACCCTGATACCGCAACAGGAGATGGAGTAGCGATGGCGAAAAGAGCAGGAGCAAAAATAGCTAATATGGAGTTCTACCAGTTTCACCCCACAGTTTTATATCACCACAAAGAAAAAAATTTCCTTATATCAGAAGCAGTGAGAGGAGAAGGAGGTATAATCAGGAACAAAAACGGAGAACCATTTATGAAAAAGTATCATCCTATGGGAGAACTTGCTCCAAGAGACATAGTAGCAAGAGCAATAGATATGGAACTCAAAAAATCAGGAGAAGACCATGTCTATCTTGACATAACACATCTTCCGAAAGATTTTATAATAAAGAGGTTTCCAAAAATATATCAGAAATGTCTTTCGCTTGGGATAGATATAACGAAGGAACCTATACCTGTCGCTCCGGGCGCTCACTTTATGTGCGGTGGAGTTCTGACAGATTCGTACGGAGAAACATCTATTTCACGACTTTTCGCTATTGGAGAGGTGGCATATAACGGATTTCACGGAGCAAATAGACTTGCTTCAAACTCACTTTTGGAGTGTGTGGTTATGTCAAAGAGAGCATTAAAAAAGTGCCTTGAATACCCAAAAAAAATTCATATCCCTCAGGAAGACATACCGCCGTGGAAATCAGAAAAAACCATACCGCAAGATGAAAAAATCTTAATATCTCACACGTGGGACGAGATAAGACGACTTATGTGGAACTATGTTGGGATAGTCAGGTCAGAAAAAAGATTGCAGAGAGCATATGAGAGAATAAACATAATAAAAAAAGAAGTTATTGAGGATTACTGGAAGTATTATGTTTCTCCTGACCTTATAGAGTTGAGAAATATCGCCATAACCGCTGAGCTTATCATCATTTCTGCGATGCAAAGAAAAGAATCAAGAGGAACTCATTTTAACATAGATTATCCGTTCAAAAACGATATTGACTTCAAAAAAGACACAATACTATGACGAGATTTTGGTTTCATTTTGCTAATTTTGCAGGCATGCTTTCAGAACATTCCCGACATATATCATATCTCCTTCGTTGTAGTATCCCATATGAGCTATTCTTATGATTTTTCCTTTGAGTTTATCTTGACCACCTGCGACCCACGCTCCGAGTTCTCTCATCTTCTTCCTTATCTCCTCAGCATTATCTATTTCTATTGTTGTAAGTCCCGGGGCAGGTCTTTTTGCAAAAATTTTCAGACCCAACCCCTCAACCATATTACGCAAAATTGATGCGAGTTTCCTGTGCCTTGCAAAAACATTATCTAAACCCTCCTCATCAATTATCATACGCAGAGATTCTCTTAACCCTTTTATAAGAGATATTGCAGGAGTATAAGCGGTCTCTCCTTCTCTCTGCGCCTTCATCTCCCTCTTTATGTTGAAATAGAATTTAGGAAGGTCTGACTTCTCCATAAATTTCAGAGCCCTTTCAGAAGCAGAAATCATAGAAAGCCCCGGAGGAAGCATAAGAGCTTTCTGGGAACCAGTGAGCAAAATATCTATCCCCCAACCATCCATATCCACATCAAAAACACCAACAGCAGTTATACCATCAACAACGAACAGAGTATCATCTCCTCTTTTCTCTCTTACTATTTTTGCTACATCTTTTACTGGATGCTCAACACCCGTTGAGGTTTCACATCCCTGAATGAAAACACCCTTTACATTTCCGTTTTTCTCCAAAGCTTTTTTCACATCATCAGGTTCAACGGCATATCCCCACTCAACCTTTATCTCATGAACATCAAGCCCGTATGTTTTACATATCTGCGTCCATCTTTCACCAAACTTTCCTCCGTTCACAACAATAACCTTATCACCTTTGCAGAAGAAGTTCACAACAGCCGATTCCATAGCACCTGTTCCAGACGAGGCAAAAACAATCACATCTTGCTTTGTTTTAAAAAGTTTTTTGAGCTTCTCTCTCACTTCAAAAAATATCTCCCTGAAATCCTGACTTCTGTGGTGTATTATTGGTTCCGAAAGCGCTTTGAGAACTCTTGGGGGGACCTCAGCTGGACCCGGCGTAAAAAGTGTGAACTTTTTCATAAAGTCAATTTTGAGAATTTCCGAGCAAGAGAGAATTTTTTCTGCTTTTTTAGATTAAATCTTTTGGTATTTTTCCCGCACAACCTGAAACTTTTTCAACACACTTTGCTACATACAGAACAGAAACCTCATCAAATTGTTTTCCTATTATCTGTAATCCGACCGGCAGAGGTTTTCCGTTTTCTTCAACAAATCCAGCAGGAACAGAAATAGCGGGAAGTCCAGCTAAACTTGAAGGAATTGTAAAAACATCAGAAAGATACATCTTCAAAGGGTCTTGTGATTTTTCTCCGAGCTTAAACGGAAGCTCTGGAGAAGTCGGGCAAATAACGACATCAACTTTCTTAAATGTCTCATCAAAGTCCCTTCTCAAAAGAGTTATAGCTTTTTGAGCTTTCAGGTAGTATGCATCGTAGTATCCAGATGAAAGGACGAAAGTTCCGATGAAAATTCTTCTTTTCACTTCATCTCCAAAGCGGTTTGTTCTTGTTTTCACATACATTTCAGAGAGTTCCTCAGAGTCATCTCTTACGCCGTATTTTACACCATCATAGCGTGCAAGGTTTGAAGATGCCTCAGCTGGAGCTATTATGTAGTATATCGGAACAGCATACTTAAAAGTCGGAAGAGAAACATACTCTAACTCAAAGCCAAATTCTCTGCATAACTTATCTGCAACCAAAACGATAATATCTCTCACTCTTTTATCTAAACCATCAGCTTCAACAAAATCTTTTATAACTCCAATTTTTACCCTGTGATTTTTCTCTTCAAGAATAGCTATTTCTTTTGAGTAATCTGGAACAGGAAAATATGGGCAGGTAGAGTCAAGTTCATCGTATCCAGCTATGTGATATAAAATATCTGCAACATCATCAACATATAGTCCAAACGGACCGATTCTATCAAGAGATGATGCGAAGGCAACAAGTCCGAACCGGGAGACCCTACCATAAGTCGGGCAGAGTCCGACGATACCACAAAAACCCGCCGGTTGTCTTATTGAGCCACCAGTATCTGAACCGAGAGATAATCTGACCATAAGAGAAGCAACTGCGGATGCCGAACCACCAGAAGAACCTCCGGGAACCCTATCTAAATCCCACGGATTTTTTGTCGGGAAGAAAGCGGAGTTTTCTGTTGAAGAACCCATAGCGAATTCATCTAAATTCGTCTTACCTATTATTATCCCACCTGCGGACTTTATTCTCTTTACGACCGTGGCATCATAAGGAGGTATCCAGTTTTCAAGTATTTTTGAACCACAGGTCGTTCTTATCTTGTATGTTGCTATGTTATCTTTTATGGCAATAGGTATTCCTGCGATTTTTGAATTTTGAAGTTCTCCCGAGTTTATCTTTTTCTGGACTTCCTCCGCCTGCAAAATCGCTTCTTTCTCACAAACGTATAAAAAAGCATTCAACTGTGGGTCAAATTTTTTTATTCTGTCAAGAAAAAATTCAACAACTTCTCTCACACTTATTTCTTTTTTCTTTATCAGCTGCGAAATCTCTCGGACTTTCTTTTCAACAAAAATCTCAACCATAGCTTAAAATTAAATTAAAACGAAATCTCTGAATACAGAAAACAGAAACTTATTTCCTCTTCAACAAGAGGAAAATTTCAGATATGAACTTTTGTTTTTTCTTCAATCTTTCCAGATTCTCCGATAATTTCATTCACTATTTTTTGGATTTTTTGCGAGTGTGGGAAAAACTTCAAAACCTTTGGAACCTCTTCAAATTTACCTAAAAAATTTCTTATATCCTCTTTGACTTTGATTTCGTTCTTGAAAAAATCGCTTACCTTTATCGGAAGTATTCCCAGAACTCTCTCGTCTTTATCTTTCACTATAAATATTATGTATATTGAACCTTTTACCACCTCAACCGTCATAGAGTAAAAACACCCCTTTTATTATATTCTTTCGGAAGTCATAAGGTTATTTTGTTGATACCATAAGAGGAAAAATAAAATCAATGTTTCAAATATCTATTTTCTGTTCCATTTTTGTCTTCATTATGAGCTTTGAAATAAGAAAAGCATAGCTCAAAATAGATAAGATACACAAAAATGCAACAGGGAACATAATAGCCCAAAGCACAAAAAAAAGTTCTTTCCTCTCAAAAATTTTCCAGATTATAAAAAGTATTATGAACGAGAATTGAGAGGCAACTGCTGATTTACCGAGTTTTGTCGGTGAAAAATTAAGCTCAACACCTCTTATCTTTCCAAGAAGCAAAATCAGGGGGATAGAAAGGTCTTTCAAAAGCATCAGTGAAGAGAACCAAAGAGGAGTAAGTTCTTTCAAAAAGAAGATGAAGAATATTGAGATGAGAACAATTTTATCAACTGTCGGGTCAAACTTTCTGCCAAAGTCAGTTTGCATATTGAACCTCCTTGCAACTAACCCATCTAAAAAATCAGAAATTATGGTAACAGAACCAGTAAGAGCAGAATACCACCATCTCTCATGATAAATAAAAAACACAAGAGGAAAAGCGAGGATAAGTCGCAACAATGTTATAAAATTGGGCAGAAGAAAAAATTCTTTGACATAAGAGTTCCTCATAAATAACAAAAACATTTTAGAAATGAGAGATAGTTTATTTAAAATACCTGAATATTGGGAAAAGTTCACCCGGAAATTTTGCATTTTATCAAAGGGAAGAAGGTAAGGATTAACTTTTAAATTCAGGTTGATTCAAAGTAGTTAAAATTATTTTTATCGGGGCATAGCTCAGGGGCGAGAGCGTTGGCCTTGGGAGCCAAAGGTCGCCGGTTCAAATCCGGCTGCCCCGACCACATATTTTGAAAAAAGAAATCCTCATACCTCTCATAGCGCTCCTCATCTTAGCAGTCGGTATAGCGGTGGGATTAGCACTATGTCCGGAAAAAAAAGCACCAGCACCAGAAGTATCCGTCTTCCCATCCCCTACATCTGGAATATCACCACTTGAAATAACTATCAGCGTCAAAATTAATTCCCAAATTGAACTCAAAAGCATATCAGTATCAATAGACGAAAAAGAGATTTTCTCAAAAGATATAAGCGGAGATTTTTCCGAAACAATAACAAACTTTTCAATAAATATCACAGGAGGAAGGAAATTCGGAGACATAAACCTCTCTTACTTACTGGTGGTCACGGGAGCGCCAGCAAAAATATTCAAAATAAAAGCAGAAGCAACTAACTCAAAGGGGATAAAAAAAGACGCTTTATCAGAAGTCATCGTATATGAGAACAAGCCATGCTCTGTAAACATATATATTGTATCCCCACAGGAAACCCCCATATCTCCTCCACCCTTTCCAGTTCAGTTAGGTGCAGCAGTGACAGACGATAAATGTGGGAACTTCACAGCAGCTCAGGGAACCACCTGCAACTTCAAATTTATATGGGATGCAGATAATCAAGGTGGAGATTTCACTCCCGACGGCGAAACAAATCAACCATCTTTCACCTTCACATATAACTCTTTCGGAATCTATACCCCAAAAGTCAAAGTCATTGACGACGGAGGGAACGAATGCGAAAGTCAAAACTTTGTCCCCGTTTATGTTGCAAGAAGAATAGAAAAAATTAATCCGCTCTTTTTCTCAAACATCTTCCCTTCTATACAATCCTTTCAGCTGAACGATAAAATAAAAGTTTTTTCATCACAAGTTGATTTCGGCGTATCTGAATACACAATAAATAAATCTCAACCAGAACTCATACTTGAATCAACAAAAAAAATCGGAGAAACAAATATCGGAGTAGATTTCGGGAAATATGATTCAACACCTGCGATATTTTACAAAACACCCGGAAAAATTTATGTTTTTCCTATATCAGACAGAGTTAATTGGGGAAATAAGATAACCGAAATCAATCTGACATACGAGGAAATGAGATTCTTATCTTTTGAGAACAAGGTGACATTTATCGCTACTTTCACCGGGGATGTATTTTCTGCTTGCCCACTTATGCCATCGGCTGGATTCCTTGGTGAAGTATGTTTGAGGTATTCTTTAAAATACAGGTTTTCTTCTCCGTACTCATTTTTTATTGACGGAGACAATCTTCTCGTCGCCCACTATGTATCTGGATACCTAAAAGTCGTTGTATATTCTTTCTCTTTGAAATTTTCTTCTTCTTACGGAATATATATTTTGGAGGGTCCGAACGAAACTTACGAGGTAGATGTTGCATATCCTTCATCACACATAGAGTTCTTCAAAGAAAACGGAAAGATATATATTGCTATTTCCTCAGCAGACATAAATTTTTCAGTAGCTTACAGAACCTATATTTTAGATTTTTCATCTTGCAGAACAGGGAACTGCTCTTTTGTTCAGAGAACAAATATAAGTATGGAAAGCGTCATTTCAAATATAGCCCGTATGGAGATATGTCCAACGTCTGAGCCGTCGGAGTTCAGAGCGAACATTCTTGATTTCCTGATCCCAAGTGATTTTGCTTTCTGCGGAAACTTAAAGTGTATCTTATCGCTTTTGTGTCTTGATGACATCACGCGGGGGAGAAAGTGTGCCAAAAATGCGGTATATCCGTTTATCTTCTCCGGTGGAGAGGTGCTGAAAAACCTGAACGCAAACTGCGTAGAAACAGAACCTCAGAGCAATATTGTTTATGCGTGGGGAACGACAGCGGTTCTATCATCAAAAGCATTTTTATCTTTATATGATTTCTCCGCAAAAACCAGCTCAAAAATTTTAGATATAGATTCGCTCTTTCTTGAACCCGAATCTCTGTCGGGATATGAAAAAGAAGGGGACTTCTATGTATCTCTCGGAGGTGCAGGAGGAGTAAATATTTTGAAATTCAACTTTGATGGGAACTTATCTGACCTTGTCTCTCATATTTATGTTAGACCTGAGGGAAAATTCGCTGATAACACATATTCCGTCAAAGAGCATTACTTAGACGATAACATACTCGTTGCGGTTTTAGAGAAGCCGGGTTGCGGTGAAGAATGGATATTTTCAGGCATAATAATATATGATATGAAAAACTCTGACCTGCTCAAAAGAAGAAAGTACAAAGTGTATATACCCTACTCCCAAATTGATATACATTCGGTTTCAAATCTTTTTGTGATAAAAGATTCTGCATTCAAGTACAGAATGATTGTATCTGGAACAAAATGCCAGACCACAGAATACACAACAATAACTTACGAAATTGATATTTCTGATTTCAGTGTGAGGGAAATTGGAAGAATCAAGTTCGGAGAGTCGCCCTTATCTTTTGAGGGAATACCTGGGGGAGAAATTTTTATAAGCTCACCGAAAAAAATCTTTCTCATAGATGGGAATCAGGTAAAAAAAGAATTAGATGAAGAAGGAGGAGGGATTCTCAGATTTTACAAGGGATTGCTGTATGAAGTCGGTTCGCGTGGCAATTACATCAGCATAAAGGTTTTTGACACAAACCTTGTGAAAAAAGACGAGTTTTCTTTTTATGTTGGCGTTTATCCTTCTGTTTCATCTGTAAAGATAGCTTCGGCTTTTGATGAATTTTTTGGCACTGGAGATATTGACCTTATATTTGCCGGGCTTTCAATACCACAGATTTACTCAAAAGTTTCAGCTCTGATGGTGTTTGACGCAACAGAATACATAAAATTCGGGAGACCAATAAGATTTCTTGGAGTAGTACCCGCGCAATTTGACATAGGAGCAGTAGATATTCTGTTTTTCAGAGGTTCAAAAAACATGATATTTCTGCTTGATTTCTCAAAGGTTCTATTCAGAATATTTTTGAAATAGCATCTATGTAAAGTTTCTGATTTTTCAACAAATCAACTGAAAATTTTTTATTTTAAAGATTATGCCACCTACCATAAATCAGCTTGTGAGATATGGGAGAACACCGAGAAAATGGAAGAGCAAATCTCCTGCTCTTGAAGGGTGTCCGCAAAAAAGAGGAGTATGTATAAGAGTGTACACAACAACACCTAAGAAACCAAACTCAGCACTTCGGAAGGTTGCGAAAGTAAGATTATCCAACGGCAGAGAAATAATAGCTTATATTCCAGGGATAGGGCATAACTTGCAAGAACACTCGGTTGTCCTTGTAAGAGGGGGGAGAGTAAAAGACCTGCCGGGCGTGAAGTATCATATAATAAGGGGTTCTCTTGATGCTGCTGGTGTTGAAAACAGAAGAAAATCAAGGTCAAAATACGGAGCGAAAAGACCAAAAACAGAAACACAAAAAAGCAAATAAATTTGCTTAAATGATAAACATTTAAAAAATTTTTCGGAGGGAAAGTTATGCCGAGAAAAGGGAAAGTAGAACACAGAGAGGTAAAGCCAGACATAGTTTACGGAAGTGTAGAGGTGGAAAAACTCATAAACAAGATAATGAAAGATGGGAAGAAATCTCTTGCAAGGTACATAGTTTATTCTGCATTTGACCTGATAAAGCAAAAGACCGGGAAAGACCCGCTTGAAGTTTTCAAAAAGGCACTAGAGAACACCCAACCAGAAACGGAAGTAAGAACAAGAAGAGTCGGAGGAGCAACCTATCAGGTCCCCATAGAATGTCTTCCGAAGAGAAAAATTCATCTCGAGCTAAAATTCATAGTTGAAGCGGCAAGAGAGAGAAAAGATAAAAAGACAATAATAGAGAGGTTAGCTTATGAGATAATGGAAGCAGCAGAAGGTAAAGGTGAAGCGGTAAAGAAAAAGGAAGAACTGCACAAAATAGCAGAAGCAAACAGAGCTTTTGCACATTACAGATGGTAAAGCCCGAATTCAACCAAAAATTTTCAAAGATCACTGAGAAATAACCTTAGCAATAAAGTATCTGACAAAGAGAAAAATTATCACAAGCAAAACCCCAAGAGCCATAGTCACAGTATTGAAGTGCCTCTCAACAAAGCCCCTCACTCTATCTCCAAAGAAAAATATAGGAACAGCAACTATAAGGTATCTTATGGCTCTTGAAAGCCCATACGACAGCAGAAAAACAGAGAAATTCACAGAGAATATTCCAGCAGTTATAAGGAAGACCTTATCTGGCAGTGGAGTAAAACCTATTGTGAAGATTGTTATAAATGCATTCTGGTCATAAACTTTGGATGCTTTTTTGAAAAGTTCTTCTGAAAAAACATATTTGAAGAAAAAATCCTGAGTTGCGTTCCAGAAAAATTTTCCTATAAGATAGCTTATAACTCCGCCGAGCAATGTGAATAGTGAAGATACTGCTGTGTAAAAGAGAGCTCTTTTTGGTCTGCTGAAAGACATTGTCATAAGGACGACTTCGGGAGGGATAGGAAAGAAGACCGGTTCGGTTAGAGCGACAAAAACAAGAACTGCAAAAGCCCACCTTGAATTGCTCGCCCCTATAACCCAATCATAAATCCTTCTCAAAAAAGAAAACACGTTGAAAACCAAATCCCCTTCAATATATTTTCAACACAAAAAACAAAAAGATCAATTTGAACATTATTTTTCCTCATAAGATTTGAGTATTTTTTCTTTGAAGATTTCAAGGAATGCTGGGAGAAGGAAAACCGAAACGAAGATAGAAGTTGCGAGTCCTATTGTTATCAGAATTCCAAAGTGGCTCAATCCGGGAAATCTCGCAAGGGCGACAGTGCAGAATCCAGCAATTGTTGAGAGTCCGGCGATAAAAATAGCTCTTCCAGTTCCTGCAACCGCTTTTTTCACATTCTTTTCAGAAAAGAGCCGGTATATTATCTGAACTCCGTAATCTTCGGCAGTTCCCGCTATTATAGCGAAAGCTCCAATATTTATGTAATGTGCTTTTATGCCGATCAGAGCTGAAAAAGACGCAGCGAAAATCAATCCGATAGTGACAGGTATCATAGCCAAAATTGTAGGTAGAATCCTACGAAAAGCCAAAAACAGAAAGGTAAAAGTCAGCGAGAAAGCAAGAGAAAGAGAAAGTAAAAGGTCTCTTTTAGCTCTTTCTGAAATAGAGAGAAACAGAGCAGAGACCCCGAAAGCGGAAGGGTCTACCGAAAGCGCCTCGTTCAGATTTTTCCTCATATAAATTTCATCTTCCCATATAGGCCTTTTAGGATAGGCGAAGATTATGAATGAGTTATCTTTACCTATGAACTCACGACGTATATCTTCTGGCAGGTCTTGGAGTTCAAACCCTCTGCTTTTTGCAGCGGTCTTTAAGTCCCGCAAGAATTCATCTAAACTTTCAGCATTCACTCTTTGCAAGGTAGAAATATCTATATTCCCATCTCCTAATTTATCTATTGAATCAAGGAGTTTCACTATATCTTGCTTGAGTTTTTTTGCTTCGTCTTCTGCTTCAAACATTCCAGAAAGAACAGCAAGTTCAGCCATAGCAGACGCAACAGACATCATTCTCTCAAAAGATGACTTTATATATAGTGCTGGAAAGACACCCCCAGATGGTATAACTCCACCCTTAAAATCAGAAACTATTTTATTTATATCCTCAACATATTGCAATTTATCTTTTATATCGTCTGGGAAGAACACAAGTATTGATTCAACACTGCCGAAAGTTTCGGTTTGCTTCAGTTTCATTACTTTCTCTTTGAGTTCATCAATGTCTTTTGCAAGCATAACGGTGTAATCTTTTGACCTACCAAACTTTGATACGATAAAATCTTCTGCTTTTATGGCGGAAAGATGAGGTAGAATCTTCCGCAGGTTGTACTCAAAGCCAAATTTTTCAAATCCGAAGAAAATGACAAGAACTATTACTGGGACAGAAATAGCAACAATATACTTGCTTTTTGAAACGACAAAGTCAGCAACCTTTTCAAAGAATACATCAACAACGCCTGAAACCTTTCCTCTTGCAAGTTGTTTTGAGAAAATCTTCATCAAAGCGGGTAAAAATATCCAAGAAAGGATAAGGTATATGAGTATTCCAGCAAAGGCAACAACTGCGAGAATTTTAGCACCCTTTATCTGTGAAACATAAACACAGAGGAAACCAAGAGAAGTGGTTATTCCTGCCTCAAACATAGGCGGAATTAGCTCATATACAGCTTGCGAAATTGTTTTATCTCCCCTTTGTCCTTCTTGAATCTTTTCTTTCCATCTTGAAAAAACATATACTCCCCAATCAATGCCCATACCTATCAGTATGCTTCCAAAAAGAGCTGAGATAACTGTGACATATCCATAAGTGAGCATGAGGAAGCCGAAAGTGAGAATAACCCCAACAACAAGGAAGATGGTAAATGTGAGAGCTCCGAAAAATCCTCTGAAAACTGTAAGGAAAACAGCCATAGTAAGTATGTAGCTCAGATTTCCGGTTCTCGCCATATCTTGTATGACAATTCTTCTCTGCTCTTCAAGACCTATGTGGTTTCCTCCTATGTGAAGGTTCATTCCTGCACACTCACCTTTTTGTACCCTTTCTTTCATATCCATCACCTTATCGTATATTATCTTGTTGAAGTTGTAGTCATCTGCTGGCTTTGAAGGGAGAGCGGTTATAAGTATTGTGCTTTTGTCTTCGCTTATCAGGAAATCTTCATAAACAGAATAGCCTTCTCTCTTTTGGTCTCCATACATCAAAAACGCTTTGCGAAAAGTATCTTTGTATTTTTCAGGGTCTAATTTACCATCAATTATAGCTTGGCGGATTTGCTCAACCCAAAGGCGAATAGCCGAGATTGATTCAAGAAATTCGTTCTTCCTATCTTCTTCTATTGTTTCTCTTTCTAAAATTTCCTGCGAAATGAGGTCAGCCCATTTGCTTATAAAATCTGGGAAGCTATAAATCATAAAAAGTTTTTTCAGCTCTTCTTTCCTTCTTTTCATAAGGTCGTAGAGTTCTTGCAGGTCTTTTTTGTCAAGGTAGTAGAGAGCGTAATTTTTGAAAAATTCAACATCTATTTTTCCTCTTACACTTTTTATCTCTGGCATTTTTTTGAGTTCCTCTTGAACACGCAAAGCGCACTCTTTCATACGAGAGAGATTATCTCCTTCTATACCTACAAACAAAATGTCAGTTCCACCATAATTTTCTGAGACATACTTGAACTTTTTGAGCTGTGGATGGTCAGGCGGTAGTTCATCAAAAAGTGAAAGCTTTATCTGGAAGTTCCGAAGCGACCAGATAGATAATCCAGAAAGTATCACAACAGATAGAATAATCAGCAGAGGATACCTCAATGGTAAATCAGCGATGGTCCGCTTTATCTTCTCAAAAAACCCATCTTGACCGTTGCCACCGGGCATATCAAAAATGTAAAAATCTTTTTTCAGAAAAATGTGAAAATTAACCTAATTTTAGGTAGGTTTTTGAGAAGGGAAAAAATTTACGATGAAAAGTAGTATATTTTCATTGAAGTTCCTTTGTTTTTTTCGCTTTTTATTATAATTCCACCCTTCTTATCTTTTGCGAGTTTATATATTGAATATAGCCCCATACCTCTTCCTGAGTGTAAAGATGGTTCCTTTGTAGAAACACCGAGTATCGCCTCAAATCCTTTTTTTTCTATTTTCTTTATAATTTCTGGGTCAAAGCCTGAACCATTATCTTCGTAAAAGATTTCTATCTTGCTTTTTCCAGCTTTTTCTGTTTTACTTACAGAAAAGACCATTTTATTGTTTTTCTCATAGGAGAAAGCGTGTTCAAATGCGTTTCTTACAAGATTTATGAAGATATGTAGAACCTCTGAGATTTCACTTTGAGAGAGATTTGAAGAGATTTGTATATCCATATCTGCTGGCTTTCCGAGAATTTTTGAATATTCATCAAAAAACCTTTTCATTTGCTCTATAACATCTCTGATAGTTTCTTGTTGCGGGATAAAAGACCTCAGCATAGCATCGGAGAAAACGAGCTTTTTTTTGACAAGTTCAAGAGAATCGGGAGAAACTTTCTTTTCGTTTCTCCATTTTATAATTTCGTCTTCAACAGAGTGAAGCGTTTGAGCGACATCTTTCAATCCAAAAAAAACAGATTCACCTTTCACAGTATGCACAGATGAGTAAACTTCAAAGAGGATTTTTTCATCGTATTTTTCGGTCAGCTTCTCAATGTTATGAAGAGATTTATCAAGAAGAGATATAGCTTCTTTTCTGAAAATCTCAAAAAGCTCTCTTTCAGAAGTCAGGTTCATAAACAAAACAAAGCAAAATCAAAAAGCAATAAATGAAAAGTTCAATCTCAAATATAATAAAATTAATATCGTTAAAAAATTTTTTAATCTTTACATAAGAGATTTTAGGAATTTGTCGGGTTTAGCCAGAAATTTTCCGAACAACAAAAAATGCAAAAACAAAAAACATCAGAGCACTGCTTAAAGATAGAATAATAAAATGACAGAAAAAGAAATCACAGAAGAGATAAGAGAAAGAATAAAAAAAATAAAAGAAGAATTTGAAGAGGAAATTAAAAAGTCAAAAAGTGAAGAAGACATAAAAAGAGCGAAATCAAAATTCCTTGGGAAAAAGGGTTTGATACAAGAACTCTTCAAAATCATACCACAAATAAAAGAAGAAGAAAAAAGAAAGGAGATAGGGAAACTCATAAACGACCTGAAGGAATACATAGAAGAAAAAACGAAATATGAATCAGAATCTCAGATTCTTATTCTGAAAGACGAGGAAATTCCAGATATAACATTACCTGGGAGGAGAGGATTTCTCGGCTCACTACACCCTATAACCATAACACTGCAAAAAATAATCCTTATATTTGAAAAAATGGGATTTGAGGTTGAGCATGGTCCGGAAATAGAAGATGATTGGCACAATTTCACCGCACTCAACATACCTCCAGACCATCCCGCAAGAGATATGCAAGATACATTCTATCTTGAAGATGGACGACTTTTGAGGACTCATACATCGCCAGTTCAAATAAGAGCGATGCTCAAAAGGAAAGGAATACTTCCCGTAAAAATAATCGCTCCCGGTAGAGTTTTCAGAAGGGACTTTGACGCCACTCACTCCCCCGTATTCCATCAGGTAGAAGGGCTATTCGTTGATAGAAAAGTCAAAATGTCAGAACTTTTCGGAACTCTTGATTTCTTCTTCAAGAAATTCTTCGGAGAAAAAACAAAAGTGAGGTTCAGACCTTCTTATTTTCCCTTCACAGAACCATCAGCAGAAGTTGATGTCTCTTGCTTATGCGAAGGTAGAGATAAAAACTGCAAAGTGTGCAAAGGTTCGGGATTCCTTGAAGTCGCAGGATGCGGTATGGTTCACCCTGAGGTCTTCAAAAGCGTAGGATATGAAAATGTTCAGGGATTTGCTTTCGGCATGGGAGTTGAGAGGTTAGCTATGATAAAGTTCGGAATAAAAGATATAAGATTGCTTTTCGGAGAAAACTTCTCTGCGTTCAAAAAGAGATTTTTGTGAAAAACATATGATCAGAGAAAGGAGAGCAGGAATACTGATACATATAACATCTCTTCCGTCTGATTTCGGCGTAGGAGATATAAAAAGCGGATTTGAATTTGTTGATTTTTTAGAAAGGTCTGGTCAAACTCTCTGGCAGATACTTCCTATTCATCAAACATCATCAAAGTTTGGTAATTCGCCTTACCATCCACTCTCCACATTTGCAGGGAACTACATACTCATAAGCCCAGAAAAACTCCTTGAACTTGGACTGATAAAAAGAGAAGATTTAGAGGAGATAAAAGTGAGGTCTGAAAAGACAGATTACAAGAATGCATACTTCAATAAAAGAAAAATTCTCAAAAAAGCATTTGAGAAATTCAGGTGGAACGATGAGATAGAAAAATTCTTTTCAGAAAACACATGGCTCAAAAAATACTGTGCTTTTTCAGTAATAAGAGAGAGAAGCGGAAAAGAGTGGTATGAATGGGATGAAGAGACGAGATGGAGCGGGAAAGATGAAAAGATAGCAGAAAAAGTGAGGAATAAGATGAGAGATGAGTTTGATTTTTTTGTTTTTGAGCAGTTTATTTTTTTCTCTCAGTGGATTGAGTTGAAAAAATATGCGAACTCAAAAGGAATATTCATAATAGGGGACCTGCCGATTTATGTCTCTTATGAAAGTTGTGATGTATGGGAAAACACGCATATTTTCAAGATTGATAGAGACGGGAAACCAAAGTATGTTTCGGGAGTTCCACCCGACTTTTTCAGCATAACGGGACAGCTCTGGGGAACTCCTGTTTATGACTGGAACGAACTTGAAAGAGAAGAGTTTTCGTGGTGGATAAAGAGGTTAAACTTTTCTTTTCAGCTTTATGACTATGTGAGGATAGACCATTTCAGGGGGTTTATTGCTTACTGGGAGGTGCCATATGGAGAAAAAACCGCGGAGAAAGGGAGATGGATAAAAGCCCCGGCTGAAAAATTTTTCAGAACAGTTTTCAGAAAAATAGCGAACGCAAACATAATTGCAGAAGACCTCGGTTTCATAACAGAAGATGTAAAATACATAAGAGAGCTTTTCAAAATTCCCGGAATGAAGGTTTTACAGTTCGGATTTTACGGAGATGACCAAGAACATCTTCCGCATAACGCCGATAAAAACTCCGTCATTTACACAGGAACACACGATAATCCGCCATCAAAAGCTTGGTTCAGAACGCTTGACGAAAACGCAAAAAAAAGATTTGAACTCTACACAGGCAAAAAAGTGAGCGAAGAAGATATACATTTTGAGATGATAAGATTGGCATATTCATCTCCATCAAACTTCGCAATCATTCCGATGCAGGATATTTTAGGTCTCGGAGAGGAGGCAAGAATGAACACACCGGCAAAACCATCGGGGAACTGGGAATGGAAGATGAACACACTCCCACGAGAAGAAATATCTGAAAAAATAAGAGAACTTTCAAAGATTTTCGGGAGATGAAAAAAACAAATTCAAAAACCGGCTTGAAAAACTCAAATCGCTATTTATATTCTGCTGACATTTTCTACGCTTTTCATCGCAGAGAGGTTATTTAGAATCTGCTCAACCTCTTGCTTGCTTTTG
Organism: bacterium HR19; assembly: GCA_002898315.1. Taxonomy (GTDB): domain Bacteria; phylum Calescibacteriota; class Calescibacteriia; order Calescibacteriales; family Calescibacteriaceae; genus Calescibacterium. The sequence goes on from BEHV01000015.1 coordinate 39,112, forward strand.
ACTTTGACTTTCAGCTCAACCTGAAAAGCCCCGTTATCTTCTCTTGATATGAACTCGCTTATCTTAAATCCTTTTTTCCTCAGCGACTGCAATACATCGTTCAGAGAATCAAACGACTTTATGTTGAATTTTATCTTGCTTATGTAGTCAATATTATCTGGCAGATAATCTTTTGGTATTTTTATTATTCTTTCAGTATCAAGGTGAGACAATTCTGGGCAATCTGCTCTGTGTATTACTATTCCGTAACCTTTGGTTATATATCCGACGACATCGTCATGATACACCGGGGTACAGCAAAGGGCAAATCTCATCTGAACTCCTTTCAAGTCACCATAGAGAAAAGTTTGAAAGCTCTTTTGAGATATTTCTTTTGTATTATCTGTTTCTCTGGCGTTATCGCTTTCGGGAGAGACCTGCTTCTTTTGCTCTCCATCTTGCTCAATAAATCTTTTGAGAACGCGCAGGAATGAAGAGAGTGGAATCTTCCCTGCTCCTATGTACATATATAGGTCTTGCGGGGATTTCAGGTTAAGCGATGCTATTGCTTTTGATAAAATTCCTTTCCTGATAATATCGTTGAGATTCAGTCCGAACTTCCTGAGTTCTCTTTTGAGGATTTCTTCACCTGTTTCTATGTTGATCTGTTTTTCTCCCTTTGAGAGCCACTGCTTTATTCTGGCTCTCGCTTTTTCTGTGACGACAAAGTCAAGCCAGTTTCTCTTAGGTTTCTGATTTTTAGATGTTATAACTTCTACAATATCTCCGCTTCTCAAGACATAATCTATGGGTTGGAGTTTTCCGTTGACTCTCGCTCCGACGCACGAGAGACCGAGGTCTGTGTGGATTGTGAAGGCGAAATCAAGAACAGTAGCACCGCGAGGCAAAATCTTGACATCTCCTTTTGGAGTGAAAACATATATCTCATCCGGATATATATCTTGGCTTATTTTCTTGACTTCGTACTCGGGGTTTTCTCTTGAAAGTTCAAGCACACTCCTTAACCAAGAGAATATTTTCAGACCTGATGGGGAAATAGGGGATTTTTCTTTGTAAGCCCAGTGAGCAGCAATTCCTTCTTCTGCTTCTTTATGCATCTCAAATGTTCTTATCTGAAACTCCGCTCTCTTACCTCCCTCTAAAATCACTTTTGTGTGAAGAGATTTATAACCGTTGGGCTTTGGTATAGCTATGTAATCTTTGAACTTTCCGGGAATGGGTTTGAAATATGTATGTAAAACTCCCAAAACCCTATAACAATCTTCAACGGTCTGAACAATTATTCTGAATCCTATTATATCATACACATTTTCTATGTCTATTCCCTGTCCCACCATTTTGTTCCAGATGCTGTATATTCCTTTTACTCTGCTTTCAACTTTGAAGTTTTCAATACCTTCTTTTTTGAGGATAGATGAGGTATAGTCCTCTACTTCTTTTATGAGTTTTCTGCCATCTGAGATTATATCTCTTATTTTGTTTTTTATGTATCTTGCTGCGTTCGGATAAAGCACTTCAAATGACCTATCTTCAAGTTCTGTTTTTATATTGTAAAGTCCTAATCTATGGGCTATTGGAGCGAAGATTTTGAGGGTTTCATCTGCGATCTTCCTTGCTTTCTCTTCTGGCAAAAACTCAATTGTTCTTATGTTGTCAAGACGGTCCGCTATTTTAATGAGTATAACTCTCACATCTCTTGCCATAAAGACGAACATTTTTCTGAGGTTTTCTATCTGCCTTTCTTCTGCTTTGAGATTAACATCAAGCTTTGAGATTTTCGTCACTCCGTCAACCAAGAAAGCCACTTCATCTCCAAAATGCTTTGCTATATCTTCTATTGTTTTTTGTGTATCTTCTGCAACATCGTGCAAAAGCCCAGCAGCAACTGACTTATCATCTGTTTTCAGCTCTGTGAGAATCTTCGCAACAGAGAGGGGATGGACTATGTATGGCTCTCCAGAAAGTCGGAACTGATCTCTGTGGTAATAAGAAGCATATATGTAAGCCCTTCTTATAAGAGAGAGGTCAGGCATAGGATGATAGCTTGATATGGCAGAGCATATCTCTTTTATGCTAACAGACATAAACTCACAAATAAAAATTTAGTGATATTTTGTGAGAAATTTTGAGATTTCTGGAAAGGACTGAAAACCGATTTCAATTTCTCTGATAAGCGGTGATTTTCAATCCAGAACCAATAATTTCCCTTAATGTCTTTCCAGATTTTTTAAGTTCGGAGAGCAAGTTATCGTAAATTTCTTCTGCGGTCTTTGGGTTCAAAAATGTAGCTGTTCCAATCTGAACAGCGGTAGCCCCGGCTAAAAAGTACTCCATCGCATCATCAAAGTTATAAATACCTCCGCAACCGATTATCTTGATGTCTTCAAACCTTTCACAGAGTTCTATAACACACCTCAGAACGACTGGCTTTAATGGATAGCCAGACATACCACCTTTGAAAAACCCATATTTTTTATCCCACAGCGCAGATGGAAGAGTGTTTGAGATAGTAAAAGCATCTGCTCCCTCGGAAAGAGAGATTCTGACAAGTTGTGGGAGTATTTCGGAAAACGGCGAGAACTTGACAAGGATTGGTCTTGAAGTGGACTTTCTGCATAAGCGAACAATTCTCTGAACGGACTTCGGATTCACTCCAAACTCAATACCACCTTTTTGTGTGTTAGGACACGATAGGTTCAGCTCGTATGCGTCGGGAGGGTTTTCAGAATTCTCAAGAACCTTTATGACATGTGGATAATCTCTTTCCTTTTCTCCGAAGACATTGGCTATAATTTTTGTTGGGATTTTTTTGAGCTTTGGCATGTGGTCTTTTGCGAAGGCGCGAGCCCCCGGATTTTGCAGTCCGATTGAGTTCAAAAGAGCTATCTGGAAACCTTTTACCGAGAACTCCGCTATTCTTGGAGATGGATTACCATCGCGTGGCTTTGGAGAAATACCTTTTGTGACCACAGCTCCTATCTTTGAAAAATCAAGAATACCTTCAAGCTCATAGCCATATCCAGCAGTCCCAGAAGCTAAAATAATGGGACTTGAAAACGAAGCCCCCTTTATCTCAAAAGATAAAGCGTCGCTCTCCCATACATCAACCATAAAATTCTATTTTTACTCTATCTGACAAAAAATAAATAAGCACACAAATTTTGAACCCAGAGTTTTTTGAGATACAAGATAATCTTTATCTCAACCGTGCTTTTCTCTTGCGAAAGAGAAATCTCAAAAGCATATAGAGAAAGATAATGTATGTGGTTTGAGCTGTAAATGAAGAACATCCCACCAGAGAGTGCGACTTATTAGCGGTATCGGAAATCTTTCCTTCACCGAGCTTAATTTGAGGAGCAGGCACTGTCGTCTTCCTTTTAAACGAAACAACACAACCGTTGTTATAAACCATAACCACATCATCAAAAGTATCGTTATTCACATCTACAACAGCAAACGGAGAATAGCTGATGGGACCCGCATTATCAACATTACTGAAATAACTTGATGTGTTCTTCGGATAACTATCTGAAAAAGCTATCTCTGTTGTCCCATTTTGGAAACTCAGATCAAAGTAAGTGAGACCTTGTGGGGAACTTGTATAAGCTGTCCAGAGAATATCGGGCACTCCATCTTTGTTCATCTCGGCTGATTCAAGAAGGTAAGAGTTTGCAGGTGAAGCAATTAATGCATTAGCCGTAGATGAAAAAGAAAAACTTGTACCACCCCCATTCCTGAAAAGATATAGAATTTGATCAGAAGAAATGGCTATTATGTCTTTTTTGCTGTCAAGGTCAAAGTCAGCAATATCAAACGACTCAATAGTGATACCGCCCGGCAATGTCAAGGTAGCAGATACACCAAAAGCATTTCCAAGAGCAAAGAATATGTTTTTATTATCACGGTCAAGACCCACTATGTCAGGTTTTCCATCACCATTTATATCTGATATTTTTGCTCTTCTGACCCAGCCATTAAACCCAAGAGTTGTTCCACCTGAAAATGAACCGTTCCCATTACCAAAAGCATAAAAGCTATACCCGGAGCATCCAACGAACACATCTTTTTTCCCATCTCCATTCAAGTCCGCAGAACGAATATCAAAAGATGAGCAGTGAATTACCCCATTTGGATCAGAAACAGCAGATACAAATGAGGAAACCCCAGATGAGAACCCCGAAACAGAATTTTTGAAAAAGACAAGAGAAGTTATAGAATCATCAAAGACCAGAACATCGTTTTTGCCATCGTTATCAAAATCGGCTATATCAAATGTGAAGCAAGGAGATGATGATGAGCAGACCTGAAGTGAAAGCGAATACGAGTAAGTTCCATCTCCCGAACCAGTTGCTATGTGTAGGTAACCCGTTGAGACATCTATTACAGCGACATCTTGAAATCCGTCTCCGTTGAGGTCTGAAACCCTGAAAGAAGCATCGTTTATGATAGAGGCAGAGGTGAAAACGCAGCTTGACACAGGAGTGAAAAAGTCAGCAGAGTGTTTCTGAGGAACAGTTATAGTAATTGGAGTAGAAGCTGACGCAGAGCCGCCGCAGGAATTCACAACTGTAACCTTAGCGGTAACCGTGGTAGTATAACTTTTGATATATGTATAAGATGTGGTAGGGCTTGAAGTAGTAATATCTATCACATTATCTCCATTAAAATCCCAACTATACTCAGAGATGGTAAACTGGGTGGAAACATTTGCGGTAAATGTGACGGTAAGAGGTAAATTGCCCGAAGAGGGATTTGCAGAGAGGGATACAGAAGGTGTATCACAAGAAGGTTGGGTAAGAACCTGAATTTGTAAAGATTTGGTATCAGTATCTCCGTCTGTATCGTATGCGGTAACGGTGGCTGTGAAAGTGCCTGATGAATACTGGTGAGAAATAGATGAGGTTGTCGTTTCAACAACATATCCATCTCCGAAAACCCATTTATACTTTGTTATTCCCGCATCATCTGTTGCTGAAACAGAAAATGTTATAGATAAGGGAGCATATCCAGATGTAGAAGACGCAGAAAAGCTCTGTATAGTTGGAGGTGAGTTGAGAACAGTTATTGGTATGTAATTTGAAGACCTTTCTGTGCCGTATTGAGATACCGCTATAACTCTTGCGTAGTAGGTTCCTGCCAATCTCGGGTTATATGTGTAAGATATAGTGTTTTGATATGTTTCGGCTCCGGAGCCATCTCCGAAAAACCATACATATTTTGATGCATTGGTGATGGTCTGGACTGTGAAATTAACCCGAAGCGGTCTTTTGCCCTGAGTCACACTCGCTGAAAACTGAGTTATTTTGAACTCGGGGAAAACATAGATATTTACCGAGCTTTCAGCAGGAATTCCATCTTCGCTTACGACCTTGGCTCTTACGGTATAATTCCCTTCTTTATCAAATGTTTTCTGGACATAATCTGAGTATAACCTCAAATCTTCTTTGCCGTCTCCATCAAAATCAAAAGATACATATCCTATATGGTCTTTTGCTTGAACACGGAAAGAGACATTCAAAGGAGCATTACCGCTTACTTTATCTGGGAAAATAGAAATAGAAGGAGTAATGGGTTTATTCTTAACTTTTATTTTTATTTCTTTTTCGACAAAGTTCCAGTCAGAATCCCAAGCATTAAATATCAATGAAAAAGTGCCATCTTGTTTCACGCTTCCGGTATATAGCACAGGAGAAAGAGAGTAAATATACGAGAGCGCAAGAGGATAATCACTCCGAATTGAAAAATTAAGTTCCTCCTTAGGAGAATCTGGGTCAGATATTGATATTTTCAAAGGAACATAGGTTTTTTCGTCAAATTCATACTCTGTTTTCTCTTTGAGTTCCGTTCCATCGCTCAAAAACACTTTTATTTCCGGTGGTTCTGTTATAACGATTACCGAGGTGCATCTTGAATCACCTCCACTTTTATCACGAACTTCAACGCAAATATAAGAAGATTTTTTGAGCGTATATGATATTTTCTCGGTATTGCCTATCTCTGCCCCTCCTTCTTCATAATAATTCCATCTAAACCACTTAACAGAAGGAGATTCTCCTCCGATAAAACTGACTTCAAATTCAGCGGTCTTACCCTTCTCAATACTTGTAGGACCTTTCACACTAACAATTTGTGGTGGAATACCCTCAATAACTATATCACCCAGGTTTATTTCGTTTTGATCTCCTACCTCTATGTTTTTTGAGTAGCTCCACGGCCAATATAATGCATAAAATTGCAGAACCCCTCCTTTGAAAGCATTGATGGAAGCGGAGAAAGTTCCATCTGAACCTGACAATATCCATATCCCTCTTCTACTGCCTGTAATACTTATATACACATTAGGGATTGGTTTTCCCGCTTTATCTACGAACCTGCCTTTTATATTTTTCACACCCGAGAGAACTATTTTACCTATGTAAAGATATGGTTTTTTCGCCTCTTTACTCCATCCGTAAAGGTCATGATGTGCTGTTGATGACTCAACAGGTGAAGGAATATCGGAAATATCAAATCCGAGCGAAGTTATAAGTTTCAATCTATAACCATCTATGATCAATTTTGAGCGGGTT
>BEHV01000016.1 GCA_002898315.1 bacterium HR19
CTTTCAAGAGATGAAGAAGAGAGGAAAGAGGTTATGAAAAACTTGATTTTGCTTTCAGACATGCTTAAAATAAAGTTATCAAGAGAGATGATACCGAAGATAGAAATACCAGTTGAGAAGACAACACTTTATAAGATTGGATTTGAAGAGGGTAAGGGAGAAGGATTGAAAGAAGCGATTTTACTTGGTTTTGAATTGAAATTTGGAAATGGAGAGTTAAGAAAAAACAAGTTAAATGAGCTGAAAAATTTGCTTTCTAAAATAGATGACATCAGGAAATTAAAAAAGATAAAAAAGCATATCTTTCTTGCAAAAACACCTGACGAGTTCATAAAAAAAGTAAAAGCCATCAAAAAAAGTAAAATTTCCTAACCGAAAAGCTTTTGATGCATCGGTCGTTTTTCGTCCACAACAGAAATCAAAAAATTAGTATTTTGATTTGGGAGCTCCAATTTGAGTATTATAAATAAAATGGAAGAAGGCAAGCTTGAGTCCATAATTTCAGATATAATACTGAAGTTCGCACACAAAGAAGAAAACCCTCTTCAAAGAAAACCAAAAATAAAACTAAACATAAATAGTGAAGAAGATGCGGTATTCAACGAGAAAACTCAAAAACTTATAAAAGATATTTTCAACACAGAATTTAGGTTGATAGAGTTTCAGGAAAATATACTTGTTCCTGAGATAAATCCGAAGAGATTAAAGAGGAGCAAAAGCCATCTTTTCTATGTAGAAAGCAAGAGTCAAATTCACAAATTTCTCTTTTCAACATGGATAAAAATGATCACAGGAATAATTCCAGATGAAGTAGAAACAGAGAGTAAAATGATAGAAGAGTTCATGGAGGAAGCTGGGGCAAATTACAGGTTTCCTGTATCTTCAATCATAAATCTCTCAACACTCAACATGGTCAAAACGGTCTCAAAATGCATAAGGTTTATTGCCGAAGGGAAAATTTTTTTAGCGGAAAATCTTGAATCAAGCGCAATAGCTCTTTTGCTATCGTACAACACACCTCATGCAAAAAAATATATCAAAATCCCAGAAACAAAAGAAAAATATCTTTGGAGAATATTTGAAGGTGAAGGCACAAAAAAACAAAAAAAAGGCATAATAAAAATTCTTTGTGATTTTGATGGGACGATAACTAAAAAAGATGTTTCAATAGCTTTACTTGATAAATTCACAGACGGAAGCTGGAAGCAACTCCCAAAAAATGTCGTCAAAGGCAATATCGGCTCAAAATCCGCATATATCCTTATAAAAGAAAAAATAAAGGGAGAAATCTCAGAAATGCAAAACTATGTGAGGGAATTTGAGATAGAAGATGGATTTCTTGAATTTTTCAACTTCGTATCTGGGAGATATGACTTTGAAATTGTGTCAGACGGATTTTCATTCTACATAAAAGAAATACTCAAAAAATGGGGAATATCCGCAAGATTCTGGGCTAGCGAACTCATCAAAGAAAATTCAGGATTTAATTTCATTTTCCCGAACGAGAGTGATTTTTGCAATCTCTGTGCAACCTGCAAACTCAAAATAATCAGAAACAACTCCGAAAAATTTACTGTCTTCATCGGGAACGGTATTTCAGATAGGTGTATAGTTGAATCCGCAGATATAGTATTCGCTAAATCACGACTCAAACAAATCTGCCAGATGAAAGGAATCAGCTTCTTTCAGTTTGAAAACTTTTATGAAATCCTTGAGGTATTCAAAAAAGATGTTGAAGGTTTCGTAATTGACTTTGACGGAACGATAGGTTGGTCATTTGAAGGTATTTATGATGCTTTCTCATACACTCTCAAAAAATTTAACACCCCGCTACCAAAAAACATAAGAGATTATATCGGGATACCGCTTATACAATGCTTTGAGATAATTTTAGGAAAAGAAAATGCAAATAAAGCTGTTGAGATATTCAGAAAGAGGTATAAAAAAGTGTTTTTGAAAAAAACGTTGCTCGCTTTGGGAACAGAAAAAACACTCAGAAAACTGAAAGAGTTTGGATACAAAATAGCAATACTATCAAACAAAAAAGGAGATATTCTGAGAGAACTTATAAAACATCTCGGAATAGGCGACCTTTTAGATATAGTGGTAGGAGAAGGAGACATAAATTATGATGGGATGGAGATATTCAAACCAGACCCCAGAACCATATATTACATTTCAGAAAAAATAAATGTCCCCCCACAAAAGCTCATCGTTGTAGGCGACTCAGAAATAGACCTCCAAACCGCAAAAAATTCTGGCACATTTTTCATGCTTCTTTACAACTCAGATACAAACCTTGATAAATTCAAAGAAGCAAATGGCTTTATATCATCTATCACACAACTCCAAAAAATAGGAGAATTTTTCAGAATAAAAAATCAAATCAAAGAAATTCATCAAACTTGACAAAAGTAAAATTTTGCCTTAAATTTATCTTACAGTGAGAGCTTTTAAAAAAGAGCTCTTTTTCGTCTTTCTTTCTCTTTTTTTCCTATCACAAGCTATAAAAACTCCCTGCCTTATGACACTTCAAAAAAATACTGAACACAAATGTTGCAAAGAAGAGAAATGGGGAAAAATTGAAAAGATTATAAGTAAAAGTCATGTAAATTGCTGTATATTCGGGAACTGCGGATGTACACATCAGGTCTTCACAGAAAACCAAAATCCAGAAATAAAAAAAATAGAATTTGCAAGAGAGGAAACACTCATAAAAGATTTGTATAAAGAAATTTTCCAGAGAAAAAAATCAGACCCACCCCGTCCTCTGATATAGATTCTCTGAAATAAATCCAAAAATAAAACAGTTATAAAAAACAAAAGCCCAAAAGAGAAAGGAGGTGTATAAAAAATGGCGGTCTTGTTTCTGACACTATTTATAACATCTTTGAGTTTGGATGAGCTTATAGAAATAGCGGTCGGGAGTAACCCCACCCTGCTTTCGGCAAAAGAAAAATATTCCGCCTCTTTGTTCTCACAAAAATATTCAAACTCAATCCCGAATCCCAGATTAGGTATCGGATACTCAATATCAAGAGAAAAACCCGAATTCCTATTTGAGCAAGAAATCCCATTCCCCAAAAAACTTGAAAAACTCAAAAAAATCTCTCTTTCAAAATCTGAAATTGAAAAGGAATATATTGAAGTTTTAAAACACGAGATTATTGCTGAACTGAAAAAGTCATTCTTTGAAATCTGGTTTCTTAAAAATCAGAAAGAAATTATAGAAAAAACAAAAGAACTTTTTTCTCAAATAGTTGAGTCAGCAGAAGCAAAATACAGAGTGGGAACCGAAAATCTTCCATCTCTACTTGAATCATATCTTGAACTCTCAAAATTAGATGAAAAACTCATTATGCTATCTAACGAAATTGTATCCGCGTCAGCAAAAATGAAACAAATAGTGGGAGACATAGATATAGAAAGTATAGATTTTGAAAAAGATGCGTTCCCCCTGAAAATAGATGCCAACATAAAAGAGCTTGAAAGTTTGGCTCTATCAAACTCTCCATATATCAGATATGAGCTTGCAAATGTAAATTATCTCACAGCGGTTTTGGAGTCAGAAAAAGCAAGCTACTTTCCAGATTCATCTGTTATGTTTGATACAATGGGCGGAATGCCAAGAGTTATGCTCACTTTCACAATCCCCGCATATTTTTGGTGGAAAGAAAGCAACAAAGTTAGCGAATCGCAAAAAATTCTCACATCTCAAAAACAAAAACTTGAAGATACAAAAAGAGAAATAATATATCTGCTGAGAACCTTTAAATCATCTTCCGATAGCTCCTTTGAACTCTGGAATCTCTACTCAAATAGAATTTTACCCCAAGCAGAAGCGTCTTTTGAGTCCTCCAGGTCAAACTGGATTGCAGGTAAAACCGACTTCATACATGTTATAACAAACCTCATCACACTCCTCAATTACAAAATAGAAGAAAAAAAGCAGATATACCTTAATAGAAAATACAACGCAGAAATAGAAAGATTGTTAGGCATGACTGAAAAGGAGGTGATAAATCGTGCAAGATAAAACAAAAAATCAATTCAGAAAAATCAAGATCACAAAAAATAGAATCAAAAAAACTTTGAAAACCATATTACTATTGCTCATTATAAAAGTTCTCGCTTTCACCTCCTACTGCTCGGAGAAAAGAAAAAGCATTCGGGAGAAAAATCAAAATTCCACAATTCATGAACACTATCATGAACACGAAAAAGAACACAACCATGAACACAATAGCAAAACTCATGAAAAAATAGAAGAGCAAAAACAGGAAGAAGAAAAAGAGAAGAAAAAAATCTACTACTGCCCCATGCATCCGCACTACACATCTGACAAACCGGGAAAATGCCCAATATGCGGTATGGACCTTATAGAAAAGAAAGAACCCGAAAAAAAAAATGAAGAGAAAAAAAACTCACCAGAAAAATCAATCTTCATCTCACCGCAAAAATTACAGCTCATAGGTGTGAGCTTCACCAAAGTTCTGAAAGAAGAAATAGAAAAAGAAATAAGAACTTACGGATACATAAGCTACGATGAAAGAAAAATAGTATCAATATCACCAAGGTTCTCTGGATGGATAGAAAAACTTTATGCGAACTTTGAAGGAAAAGAAGTCAGCAAAGGAGAACCCCTCGCTGAAATCTACTCACCAGAAATCCTCTCCGCATTTCAAGATTATCTTATACTAAAAAAACAACACGAAAAAGCAGGAAACGAAAAAGTAAAAGAAACTTTATCTGAACTCTTAGAATCAGCGAAGAAAAAAATTCTGCTTTATGACCTCCCCCAAGCTGAAATAGAAAAATTACTCAAAGAACCATCACCATACATAATCATTCGCTCACCGTCAAACGGAGTAGTGATAGAAAAAAAAGTATTTGAAGGGAGCTATTTTCAAGCCGGTTCAGAAATGTTCAAAATAGCAGACATATCTCACCTCTGGTTCATAGGCGAAATATATGAAAAAGACCTATCTAACATCAGAGAAAAGGAAAAAATAAATATCTTCATAGAATCAGTAGGGAAAACTTATTCAGGAAAAATAGAATTCATATATCCTTATGTAGAAAAAGAGATAAGAACAATCAAAATAAGAGTTTCTCTTCGGAACGATGACGGAAAATTAAAGCCATACCTATACTCATATGCTTATATCAAAATCCCACTTGGGAAACGACTTACTATACCTGAAAGCTCTGTGATAATTTCGGGAGAAAAAACATATGTGTTCCTGAAAGGGGAAAAAGAAGGAGAACTCATACCAAAAGAGATAAAGTTAAGAGAAAAATTAAAAGGAAAGTATATAGTTGAGAGCGGTCTAAATGAAGGAGACGAAGTTGTATCTTCGGCAGTATTCCTCGTTGATTCCGAAAGCAAACTAAAATATGCTCTTGAATCGTTTGGAGGAATGCATGAGCATGGCAAAACACACGAAAACTCAGAAAACCAAAAAGACGCAAAAAATAAAACTCAAAACAAAAACCTGAACGAACAGGAAGAAGGAGGACACACTCATGGTAGATAAAATCATTGATTGGTGCCAGAAAAACAAATTCTTCGTCATATATATATACATATTTTTGGTTCTCTGGTCGGTATGGACTTTAAAGAGATTACCAATAGATGCTATTCCTGACTTATCAGATGTTCAGGTCATAATATATGTCTCATACGAAGGAAAATCACCAACCACAGTAGAACTACAAGCAACATACCCTATTGTATCATCTCTTCTTTCAGCTCCAAAAGTAAAAACAGTAAGAGGATACTCGTTTTTCGGATTTGCTCTCATATTTGTCATATTTGAGGATGGAGTAGATATATACTGGGCAAGGTCAAGAATATTGGAATACCTTCAAGGAATAGAACTACCAGAAGGAGTCCAGATTATGCTCGGTCCAGACGCAACAGGAGTAGGATGGGGATTCCAGTACGCTCTCTCTGATAAAAAAGGTAAGTGCGATCTCGCGTGTCTCCGTTCTCTGAACGACTGGTACATAAGATATGTTCTGAGGTCTGTTCCCGGAGTTGCTGAAGTTGAATCGGTAGGAGGGTTTGTAAAACAGTATCAGGTTCTTCTTGACCCGTTGAAACTCAAAGCTTACGACATCCCCGTAGAAGAAATAATATCTGCAATACGAAAATCTAACCTTGAAGTCGGAGGGAGATTGATTGAAATATCGGGAGCAGAGTTTTTCGTACGCGGTTCAGGTTTCATAAAATCAAAAGAAGATATAGAGAAAATACAAATAAGAACGAAAGATGGAACTCCAATATTCCTCAAAGACATTGCAGACATAACTCTTGGCGGAGATATAAGAAGGGGAGCTGCTGAACTCAACGGAGAAGGGGAAACAGTGGGCGGAGTGGTCGTGGTAAGATACGGAGAGAACCTTTTCAAAGTTGTCAGAGATGTGAAAAAGAAATTGAGAGAAATAAAAAGTTTTCTCCCCGATGGAGTTGAGATCGTGACAACATATGATAGGTCAGATCTCATTCAAAGGTCAATAGACAATCTCAAAAGAAAAATAACTGAAGAGTGTGTGGTTGTTCTCGCTGTATCACTTATTTTTCTTTTTAACTTTTCTGCTGGAATGGTAGTAGTTGTAGCTTTGCCTGTATCTGTCCTTCTCGCCCTTATGTCAATGTATTACCTTAAAATAACGTCAAACATAATGTCTCTTGCTGGAATAGCATTGGCAATAGGAACTATGGTAGATGCGATGATAATAATGATAGAAAACTCGCTCAAAAAACTTGAAAACGAAGATGAAAAGAAGATAAGAGAAAAAAGAGAAAGAGAAAAAATTATATCAGAAGGCATGAAAGAGGTCGCGAGGTCGCTTCTCTTTTCTATGCTTGTTATCACAGTATCGTTCTTGCCCATTTTTTTCCTTTCGGCTCAGGAGGGAAGATTGTTCAAACCTCTTGCTTGGACAAAAACACTTTCTATGTTCTTTGCAATCCTTGTTTCAATGACTTTGACACCGTCGTTAGCAACACTCCTCATAAGAAAAAAGCCAATCCACGAAGAAAAAAATCCCATATTCAAAATCACAACGGGAATCTATCATCATCTTTTAGGTCTTGTGATAAGGTGGCGAAATATTGTGCTACCGCTGGTCGCAGTATCAATCATATTTTCGTTTTTACTTTTCAGAAAACTCGGAAGGGAATTTATGCCTCAGCTTAACGAAGGAACAATATTATATATGCCAACAACACTTCCCGGAATATCTATTACAGAAGCGACAAAACTACTGCAAATTCAAGACAGAATCTTGAAATCTTTCCCCGAGGTTCTGACCGTCTTTGGTAAAGTGGGAAGAGCAGAAACCTCAACAGACCCTGCCCCTCTTTCAATGATAGAAACAACAATAATACTTAAACCAGAAAAAGATTGGCCCTGCCGGGTAGAGAAAAAATATAGTTTCGCTCCCGAGTTGATAAGACCAATACTGAAAAAAATCTTCGGAGAATGCAGAAGATGGAGCTGGGAAGAACTCGTAGACGCAATGGATAAGGAGATGCAGTTTCCCGGAGTCGCCAACGCCTGGACGATGCCCATAAAAAACAGAATAGATATGATAACAACAGGAATAAAAACTCCTCTTGGAATAAAAATTTTCGGTCCCGAACTCAAAGTTATAGAGAAAATAGGCGTAGATATAGAAAGAGAGCTTATGAAACTTCCTGAAACCCGCTCTGTCTATGCCGAAAGAGTCATAGATGGCTACTATGCAGATATAACAGTGAAAAAAGAAATAGCAGAAAGATATGGATTTAAAATTGGTGATGTCTATGAAATCGTTGAAACAGCAATAGGTGGGAAAAACATCAGTTTCTCAGTTGAAGGCAGAGAGAGATATCCTATTCAGGTCAGATTCGCAAGAGATTTCAGAGAAGATATAGAATCTCTCAAAAATTTGCTCATTCCAACTCCTTCTGGATACTTTATACCTCTTGGAGAAATAGCTGAAATTACTCTCTCCCGCGGTCCATCAACAATAAAGACAGAGAAAGGTTATCCCACAGGTTGGGTCTATATTGACATATCAGGAATTGACATAGGAAGGTATGTTGATAAGGCGAAAAAAGTTATTGCAGAGAGTGTGCAAATTCCCCCGGGTTATTGGATAGAATGGTCCGGTCAGTATGAATACATGGAAAGAGTAAAGGAAACTTTGAAGTTCGTAATCCCATTGACTCTGGCTATAATTTTTTCGCTTATTTATCTTAACACGAAGTCGCTCGTAAAGACGCTGATAGTCATTCTCTCTGTACCCTTCTCCATCGTTGGAGCCATATTGATTTTATACATCCTTGGTTATAACATAAGCACGGCAGTATGGGTTGGTCTGATAGCGCTCGCAGGACTTGATGCAGAAACAGGAGTTGTGATGCTTTTATTCCTTGATTTAGCATACGAAGATGCAAAGAGAAAAGGAATTCTGAAAACCGACGATGACCTCAAAGAAGTGATATTTTATGGAGCGGTCAAAAGGTTGCGACCAAAACTCATGACTGTTCTGACAGCAATAATAGGACTTCTCCCAATAATGATAGGAGAAGAACCCGGCTCAGATGTCGGAAAAAGAATAGTTGCTCCAATGATAGGGGGACTTATAACAAGCTTTATACTTGAGCTCCTCATATACCCAACGATATTTTATACATGGAAAAAAAGAGAGATAAAGAAACCGCAGGAATGAGCAAAAAACGCTTTGATGAAATTTCTGAAAAATCAATAGCAAGAGCTAAAATTTTATTTGTAGGGATAAGATGAAATGCCCAAACTGTGGATTTGAAAACCCTGCGAATTTCAAGTTCTGTGGAGAATGCGGAACAAAACTCAAAAATATATGCCCTAACTGCAACTTTGAAAACCCCCCAAATTTCAAATTCTGCGGAGAATGCGGAACCCCTCTAATACCCACAGCAAAGCAAAAAGAAGTCAAAAAACAAGAAGAACCCAAAGAAAAAGAAAAAAAAGAAACTCCATCAGAATTGAAGAAAGAAGATTTAGCCGAAAGAAAAGAAGTTGAGAAAATCACAGAAACACAAAAAGAAGGAGTTAAAAAAGAAGGGGAAAGAAGACCTATCTCTGTGATATTTGCAGATATTTCTGGATTCACCTCGCTTTCTGAAAAACTTGACCCCGAAGAACTCCAATTTTTCATCGGAGATGTCTTGCGAAAACTCGCAGATATAGTAAAAAGAAACGGAGGATATGTTGATAAATTCATAGGAGATGAAGTCATGGCTCTATTTGGCGCACCTTTCGCATACGGAAACGATACCGAAAGAGCGGTAAGAACAGCAATAGAAATGATGGATTTCATAAGAATAAACTACCAGAACATCTCTCTACACTGCGGAATAGGAACAGGTGAAGCCGTAGTTGGCTCAATTTCAGAAAGAGAAAAAGATTACACCGCAATGGGAGATACAGTAAACATAGCAAAAAGATTAGAAGAAGAATCTTCCCCATGGGAGATACTCGTTGACGAAAATACATATCTCCTCACAAAACATATCTTTGATTATAAACCCGTAGATGTGAAGCTCAAAGGAAAAGAAAAAGATACAAAAGTATATCTGCTACTTGGACCGAAAAAACATCAGGTTGTCTTCATAGGAAGAGAAAAAGAAATAGAAGAAATAAATGAAATCCTAGATAAAAAAAGGGCACGCATAGCGATATTAGGTGAAGCAGGAACAGGTGTATCACGACTTATCAAAACAATCGCAGAGCAAAGAAGTGATGTCTTTCTCGCAAAGCTATCATCAAAAAATGAACCCTATGGTATGGTGAAAAACATAATAACCTCAGCAATAGGAAACGAAATTGACCAACGAAAAATATTAGAAATGGCAGAAAAATTTGATTTATCGTTCCATTTTTTAGGATACATCTTCGGAATAAACTTCCCCGATTCAATATTGAACTACATATCTCCTGAAAAAATTGAAGAAGAAACTTTAAAGGTCTCAAACAAAATAATTTCCCTGCTCTTCAAAGATAAAGTGATAGCTATTGATAACTTTGATAAAATAGACCCACAAAGTCAAAACATATTCATTTCAGATGGAGAGAAGGAGTTTTCTGTATTGCTTGGAATTGAAAAAGGCGGATTTGAAGAAAAAAAACTAAAAGATTTTCACATAATTCATCTCCAGAACTTCAACTTTGAAGAAACAAAAAAATTCATCTCGCAAATTCTTGAAAGTGATGTATGTGATCAAACCGCAAAAATAATCTGGGAAAGAACAAGCGGAAACCCGCTTTTTATATATGAGCTTGTTGAACTTCTCAGAGAAAATAACCAATTTGAAAGAACAAATGGGAAAATAAAGATAAAGGAAAATGTGAAGATACCAAAGGCAATAGGGATGACACAGGTCATGCTTTCAAGAATAGATAAACTACCGCAGAGCGCAAGAGAAGTTCTCTCTGTTATGTCTTGCCTTGATTCAATCCACAAAGATGTTATAGAAAGGTTTTTCAGCTCAAAACCCGAATACTTGAAATCAATAAAACTCCTCAAAGAAAAAGATATAATAAGAGAAGAATATCCCTTCTTCTTCTTCAACCAGAACATATTAAAGGAGATAGCTTATGAAACATTGCTCAAAGCTAAAAGGATAGAAATTCATTCGGCTTTATTTGAAGTGGCATATGAAATATGCAAAGACGATATAACTCTTATCTTGATAGCAGGAGAGCAAGCAGAGAAATCAGAAAGGTTCAAAGACGCATTCTTGATGTACAAAAAAGCAGGAGAAATATCAAAAATAAAACATAACATAAAGAGCGCAAAAGAGTATTTTGAAAAGGCATTGAACCTACTCCAAAAAGCTCATCTCAAAATTGATGAAATCTCCGAAGTGTACGACTTCCTCATAGAATACGGAGAAATCCTCTACAGAATAGGAGAAATTGATAAAGCGATAGAAATCTTTGAAAAATCGCAGAACTTCTCACAAGATGAAATAAAACTCGCAATAGCTAAAAGATGGATAGCCGACTGCCTTCAGATAAAAGGAAAATTTGAATCCGCAGAAAAAATATACCTTGAAATACTTCAACTTTTCAAAAACAGAAAAAAATCAGAGTATATAAAGACGCTTGCACTACTATGCCATCTTTTCGTTGATAAGTCCCAGCCAGAAGAAGCCATAAAATACGCAGATGAGATTTTAAATTCAATAGATAATGAGATAAAAACCGAAAATCAAGATATATACGCAGAAGCTCTCAACGCATTAGGAAGAACATACTTCCTAATTCAAGATTATGAAAAAGCTAAAAAATTTTTTGGAGAACTATACGATGTGACGCTCAAAATCAGCGACATAAGAAAAAGAGGAATAGCAACAATAAACTACGGAGCAGTCCATTACATGCTTGGCAACCACGATACCGCTCTCCTCCTCTTCAAAGAATACCTTGAAATAGCAAAATCAATAATGGATGTAAGAGGAGAAGCCCTCGCCCTCGCAAATATCTCCCAAATACTCTTTGAAAGAGGAAACATTGAAAAATCAATGGAAAACCTCAAAAAAAGCATAGAAATGTTTGAAAAAATAGGTGATGAATACGGGACAAGGGAAACAAAATATATGCTCGCAAAAATGAAAATATTCATCGGAGAAACAGAAGAAGGAAGAAAAATAATTGAAGAGCTGTACAGGAAGACCGACTCAAACTATAAAAAAGCGGAATACGAAACGCTTATCGCTCTATCTCTTGTTCTTGAAGGAAAAATATCACCCGCAAAAGAACTCCTCAAACAAGCAAAGGAAAAATACGAAGATATTCAAAATCAAACAGAGTTCAAGATAGCACTTTCAAGAATAAAACTAAACGAAAATGATTTTGAATCCGCAGAAAAAATCGCAGAAGAGTCGTTTGAAAAAGCAAAAACAGAAATAGAAAAAATTATCTCATGCCTCAACGGAATTAAAATCATAAAAGAAATGAACCTTGACCTCGTGATACACAAAGATAAACTTGAAAAGTACCAAAAAACACTTGAAAACCTATCACAGAAAGCGGGATTATCCCAAGAAATACTCAAAGCATTTAATTGATTTCACTATTTCTCTTATATGTTCAAATCAGTTAAATGAACAAAACTTTACTGCCAGCAAAATCATCTATATATCCGACTTCAAAAACCCCCAAATCAGAAGAATAACTCCTTATCTTATCAGAAATTTCAGAACTGAAAACCATAGCAAAACCTATTCCCAAATTAAAAACTCTTCTCATCTCATCTTCCTCAACAAATTTTGAAATCAAATCAAATATTCCATCTGCAAAGTTTTCCTGAATCTCTTGAAGTTTTTTCACACTTATGAAAGCAGAAAATCCATCGGGAATCACTCTTCCGAGATTTTCAGGAATTCCACCGCCTGTTATATGTGCTGAAACCTTTGGATATCCCACCTTTTCTACGAGAGAAAAAAAATCTCTCACATAAATCCTTGTCGGTCTCAAAATAATCTCATATAGTTTTTTGCCTCTGAAATTTGAGTTCATCTTCAGAAGTCCTTTTTCAACGAGCTTTCTCATAAGCGAAAAACCATTTGAATGGATGCCAGACGAAGGAAAGGCGAAAACAACATCTCCTTTCTTGACATCCTCTATTCTGGGGAGATTTTCAGGATTCGCAAATCCTATGCAGAAACCAACAAGTTCAACCGCTCCCTTTGAATAAAAACCCTTCATCTGAGCGGTCTCTCCTCCGACAAGAGAACAACCTGAAACTTTGCACGCCTCTGCAACACCTTCTATAAATTCTAAAATATCAAATTCATCAAGAGAGTTCAGTCCTATATAATCAAGGAAGAACTCAGGTTCCCCATGCATCGCCAGAATGTCATTCACATTCATCGCAACAAGGTCGTACCCAAGCTCTTTTACTTTACCATATTTCAGAGAAAGAAGTGTTTTTGTTCCAACACCATCACAGGTAGCCAGCATAACCCGACCAGATTCTACTTCCAAGACCGCAGAAAAAGGTCCAACCCCCTGTAAAACTCTATGAGAAAGAGTCCCACTTGCTATCTCTTTTATCTTCTGTTTTATCTCACCCGCTCTGTCTAAATTTACCCCGGCATCCAAATAAGTGAGAGCACTTTTTACTTTTCTCCCAATTTTTGAGATTTTCCCTTTCCTTCTGATCTTCATCCAGAATAATTTTGACGCAAAAAAGGTTGGGAAAAAAATTACATTTTCTGATATGGCACCACATCTGGCATAAGAGCAAAGAGAACAAGCGCAAATATTATAAGCGGTATGATAGCGAAAGCGAGAACCCATCTGCCCTCGTATTTGAGATGCATATAAAATAAAGCTATGAGCAACGCTTTCACAGTACTTATTGAAAAAACATAAGCAGGCGCCTTCTGACGATGAACTATCTGAGATATCAAAATAGACGCAAGAGTCAAAAAAACAAGAATAAAGTAAATACCAACATACGGGGGATGATGATGTTCATGATTCCTTGCCTCTATCCCATACCTCTCTCCAACTTTCATCTTCTCATACCCTCCTTCAAATTATGTAAGGTAAAAAAGCGGAAATATATAAAGCCAAACTATATCAACAAAGTGCCAGTAGAGACCTGCATTTTCAACCGCTTCAACCAGCTTCTTCTTCCTCAAAAACAACATAACACCTAAAATTATGAGAGAACCAGCAAGAACATGGAGTCCGTGCAGGCCCGTTATTCCATAATAAAACATCCAAAAAATTCCAGCACTTGGCACAAATCCGTGATGAATCTCACGAGAATACTCAATAAATTTTATACCGATAAATGTAAATCCGCACAGAGCTGTAAGACCCAAAAATAACTGAACCTTACCCCATTCTCTAATTGTAGCAAATTTGTGAGCCAGAACAGCGGTCAAGCTACCTGTAAGAAGAACCATCGTGTTTATTGAAGCAATAACAACATTTGTGTGTTCTGAACTCTTGAACCATCCGGGATAGCTCAGACGAAACAAAATAGCAGAAGCAACTATACCACCCAAAATTATTATCTCTCCCCCAAGAAAAACCCAAAAACCAAGTTTCTGAAAAGGAACAGGAACCGACTCGTACTCCTCTTTTTCCAGCTCATCTAAAACCCTTACTTGCTCATCCATAAATAAAAAACCTCCTTTCAGGTTCAATGCTCATGACCACTACTAGCGGGCTGTTTCAATTTAACAAGCTTCCCCTGAGGCAAGTAATCTATATCTTTTCCGTTTCTGGCGTATTCATACGGACCTCTCTCAACCACTGGTGCAAACGAACCCCAGTTGAGATGTGGTGGAGGAGATGGGGCAAGCCACTCCAAAGTTGTTGATTTCCAAGGATTCGGCGACTTCTCCTCCGCCCCAGCAAAAATACTGTAAAAGAAAACAAAAAGAAATACAACCTGTGTTGTAAGAAGAAGAACAGCAGATACAGTCATAAGCTCATGAACCCACTGATATTTTTGTAGATATCCGAATTCAAGCGCAGAGTAGTATCTCCTTGGATGACCTGCTAAACCCAAGAAAAATCCAGGGAAAGCAAAACCGTTGTAGAAGATAAAGGTAAGCCACGCGTGAATTTTTCCAAATGTCTCATTTATCTTTCTTCCGAACATCTTCGGAAACCAGTGACATATACCCGCTATTGTGCTGAGGACCGCAATTGTAAAGACAGTGTAGTGAAAGTGGGTAACAACAAAGTAAGTATCGTGAAAATATATATCACTACCAACTGCACCAAGCGGAAGTCCTGATAGTCCTCCTATTATGAACATCAAAAAAGCAAATATAGCAAAGAGCATAGCGGGAGTGAAACGAATTGAACCACCTGCAAATGTAAGCCCCATAACAACAAGAGTCATTGAAAACGGAATGGAAATAAGTATTGTGGTCACAGAAAAAGCGGTGGCAGATAGTGGATTTATTCCGGCAACAAACTGGTGATGAGCCCAAACAAGAAAGCTCAAAATTCCTGCAACTATCGCCGCATATACAACCAACTTATAACTGAAAACAGGTCTTCTACTATAAGTCGTTATCACCTCAAACAAAATCCCAAGAGCCGGGAACAAAATAACATAAACTTCGGGATGACCAAAAAACCAAAAAAGATGTTGCCACAAAACAGGGTCCCCTACTTTTCCGGCTTCAACCCTGAAAAAGTGAGTTCCAAGAATAATATCAAGAAGAAGCATTACAGCACCTGCAATAAGGGGGGTTACCGAGAACAAAAATAGCAAAGAAGCAACAACCTCCATCCACACAAAAATAGGAAGTCGCATAAGCGTAAGTCCCTTCGCTCTCATCGTCAAAGCGGTTGTGATAAAATTCACTCCACCCATAAGCATAGATGCAAACTCAAGAGCAAGAGCTAAAAGAAAAAGAACCGTTCCCAAATTTGCTCCAAGATACCTTTCAGGGTCAGCGCTCAGCGGAGGATAAACCGTCCACCCACCAGAAAAAGCCCCACCGGGAACGAAAAAAGAAATAATTAAAATCACAGAAGAGACGAAAAACACCCAGTAAGAGAACATATTGAGGGTTGGAAAAGCCACATCTCTTGCACCTATCATAAGCGGAATGAGAATATTACCAAATCCTCCGAGCAAAATGGGCATAGCAACCCAGAAAAACATTATAGCTCCATGATATGTCACGAAAGCATAGTACTGCTCATTCGTCAAAAATCCAGGGTGAGCGAGATTTATTCTGAACAAAATCGCCAGCGTTCCCCCCAAAATAGCCATAGCAATTCCCGTAATAAGATACTGCTTACCTATTGTCTTGTGATCTTTTGAAAACAGGTATTTTCTCAAAAAAGATTCCTCGTGATGGATTGCGCCAGCAGATGCTACTGCCTCGCTCATCTCATTTCACCCCCTCTCACAAAATTAATTTTATCACCCTCAAGATAGACAAAGGAAATTTCAGAAAAAGGAGCAGAATCTAACCACTTCAAGTAATCTTGCTCTTTCAGGACAACAAGGTAACCTTTCATTCTGTAATGCATAGCACCACAAAGCTCGGCACACGCTATCTCATATTTTCCAACTTTCACCGGCTTGAACCAAAGATGCGTCTCCCTTCCCGGAATAACATCGTACTTTATCCTCACATTTGGAATAAAAAAGGAGTGCAACACATCTCCGCTTGTCAGTTTCACAAAAACATTATAGCCCTCCGGAACAACCAAAAGATTTCCGAGTTTGAAATCATCATACGTTCCGAAAACTCCGTCTTTCCCCGGATACTCAACTGCCCAGAAAAACTGCCTGCCTATCACTCTTACCTCAACAAACTTCTCCCCCTTTTCCTGAACCTCTTTTTTTATCTTCTCAACAGGTCTGACGAAAAAGAAGAACCAAGCCCACGTGCTAACAAAAAGAAGTATCAGGTCAAAAATTATCATAACATAATCTATAACTACGACCTTTTTCAGTCCTGACGGAACATCTGAAAGAGGAAAGGGATTTTTCGTCCTCCTAAATTTATAAAGAATATAAAAGACAATAAAGAAAGAAATTATCCCCACTATTACTATTCCCCAGATAGAAAGCTTTATAACTCTGTCAACAAGGTATCCATACTGTGATATATCTTCCGGAAGCATTCTTTTTCTCCTCCTTTCTTTTCCTACTTGTGAAAACCTTTTTTCTCAATGTAAAGGATATAAGACACAATGTCCCAAATCGTCTCGTCTCCAAGATGTCTCCAAGGAGTCATAGTTGTTCCGGCTATTCCGTCTCGTATAGTAGCGAATGTGTATTCGGGTTTTCCTCTTCTCAAAGGTTCCCTTCCGAACCATCTTGCCTTCATCATTTGAAAAGAAGGGGAGCCATCTTGAGTTATTATGTTCCCTTTTTTGTCAAACTTATACCAGGCGAGTGGTTGCTCTAACGGTTCTTCTCCCGCTTCTATATTCCTATGGCAGGCGATGCATACAGTCATAAACTGCTTTCTTCCTCTCTCTATTCTCTCATCTGAAAGCAGGTCTGATGGTGGAACAGGATAGCTTTTAGGTTGCGGAGAAGCGAATTTCCATCTTGGATTAAGCGACTTGATATATTCTAAAAGAGAGTTCATCTCTTCATCTGAAAGGTAAGAGAAGCCAGGCATAGGAGTTCCGGGAAGTCCTTCCTTTATTATTCTTTTGAGGTCCTCATCTCCCGCAAATTCTCCGAAGTAATCAGAAGCAAACTTGAAAACGACTTTTCCTTCTCTGTGATACTTTCCTGTAAAATCTCTTGCATAAATAGGGTATCCTATGTCTGTTTTCAGCCCCTCAGGAGTTACACTTAAAGAATCTCCTTCTCTTCCGTGGCAGGTCATGCAAAGGTTTTGAAAAAGCTCTTCTCCTCTTTTAACTTTTTTCTCTTCTGGTTCCCACCTTATAATGAGCTTTGAAGATACTGATTTTATCTCATCGTCTTGAAGAAGTGAGTTCAATCTCTCGACAAGCTGATTATTCTC
This sequence comes from bacterium HR19, assembly GCA_002898315.1. GTDB lineage: Bacteria > Calescibacteriota > Calescibacteriia > Calescibacteriales > Calescibacteriaceae > Calescibacterium. The sequence goes on from BEHV01000016.1 coordinate 17,516, forward strand.
TTCCTTTCCAAGATTACTTTTCAGTTTTTCCAAAATGTCTTTAACCTCTGTGCTGACATTTTTACCTTGAAGTTTTTCATTTATCTGAGATACAACTTCATCTCTGTACTTTTTCTCTATCTCCTCCGAAGAATATGATAATGAAGACAAAATGTATTTTGGTTTTGAAAATTTAGAGTAGGCGATAGGAACTCCTATTGCAATACCCGATATAATCAACGCAAATAAAAACCACCTCATTTTTTCTTCACCCCAAAATCAAATCAAATTATTTCTATTACCTTACCCGCAGTAAAGTTTTTTATCAAAAATACAAAATCTTTTCCTAAAAATTTTCATAGTATTCTTTATTTTAAACAAAAATATTTCTTAAAATCTACTTTTTCATTTTTTTCTGAAAAATTTTCCAGAATTTGAAAGTATCGTCAAAAGATGGAAAAAACCATAAATTTTTCTCTTATGGGAGTGAAAATAGGAGTCGTAGGGCTTGGCACAGCGGGAATAACATTTATATCAGAACTCAAAAGATATAAAAAGAAAAACTCCATTGAAATAGTCGCTTTTGAAGAAAGGGGACCGAAAATATTCCATCCCTGCTCAATACCCGAAGCAGTAGAAGGAAGAGTAGAGCCAGAAAAACTATTAGAACCACTGCCGTTCAAAGATATAAGAGTTGAAGGTAAAGCAGTTGAAATTGAACCAATTTCAAAAACGATACAATACATAAAAAATGACGGGAAAACAGAAAAAGAAAAATTTGATTTCATCTTTGTCGCAACAGGGGGAGAAACACCATTACCAAAATCTGAAAAATCTTTAAAATCTACAAAATACGAAGATGTCTTGGAAATAAAAAGAAGGTTAGAGAAAAGCAGAAAGGTCGCAGTTGTTGGCTCCGGAATACTCGGACTTGAAATGGCAAGTGCTATATCAAAGCATACCCAAGTTGAAATTTTTGAGATGGGGCAAAAAATTCTGCCAAATTTCCTCTCAGATACACTTTCTGACTTCCTATACCAAAAAATAACGGAAACGAACAAAAAAGTGAGTTTCAATTTCGGAACGAAGGTTGATAATCCGGACGAACTTGATTCAGATTTTGTTCTTTTCTGTGTCGGATTCAAGCCAAACACAATTTCTCTGCACAAAATATATGTAGATGATTTTATGAGATTAAAGCATGAAGATGGGAAAGGAGTTTATCAAGATGTTTTCTCTGCGGGCGACTGCGTTGAAGATAAAAACATTCCATATGTCGCACCGCGAGCAGCAGAACAAGCAAGAATAGCTGCAAAAAATATCCTTGCAATCATAAACGGAAATGAACCCCAAGAAAAATATCAAAAAATCATCTCCCCATGCATACTCAAAGCTTTCGGATTTGAAATAGGAAAAGTCGGAAAAATACAAGAAAAAGAAAGCGGTAAAGAGCAAAATACCTTATCATTCACACTTGATATAAAAATCATGCCTTTTTCAGAAGATAGAATGAAAGTTTTCCTGAAAGTAGATAACGATGGGAACATAATTGAAGCACAAGCCATATCTAATTTCAGGTCGGAAGTCAGACACTTTCTTGACATATTTTACATCTGCATAAAAAAAGGAATAAAGATAGATGAGTTGAGAAGGTTTGAGCTTTCGTATCAACCTGAAATATGCAAATTCCCCGATCCCATAACATCAATAGCGGAAGTAATTTCACGGAGATTGGAAAGATTGTAGTTTCAAAGATAGAGAAAGAAAAACACTATCCAGCCGGTTATTGCGGTGATGATCCATAAAGGTGCGGTGATTTTAGCCACTTTTTTATGACGGGCAAAATTTCTGCGAAAAGCCAAAAAAATCGTATATATAGAAAGCGGTAAATTCAGCGTTGCGCAAAAAGTGTGAAAAGAAAGAATCACAACATATAAATTTCTGAAATCCCCCTCATATCTTTTTACACCAAACATAAAGTGCCTCAATATGTAAGAAGATATGAAGATGAAAGACAAGATGAAAGCCGATGTCATAAAAAACCTGTGAAGTTTTATATCTTTTTTTATCTTTATCGCCCATACGCCAAGCAGAACAAAAACCCCGCTCAAACCAACCGATACCGAAGGCAAAACCAAAATAACTCCTTCCATAAATAATCAGACAAAATTTAATCCCCTCGCTCACAAAAAACTTAATTCCTATCTCCACAATCTAAACGAAAAGTTCTTAAATTTTGTCATTCTATGTTTGACTTAAAAAAACTTATAGAGAAAGAAAAATTCGTCCTTTATGTCGTCACAGATGATAAATTCTTACCTCAATCAGCAGGCAGAAAAGATATATCAAAAATAAAAGAAATAGTCAGAAGATGTAAAGACGGAGGAGTTAAAATATTGCAGTACAGAGCAAAAAAATTAGATATGTTCATACAACTCAAACAAGCAGAAGAGATGAAATACGAATGTGAAAAAGAAGGAATATTTTTTTTCGTGAACGATAGAGCAGACCTCGCATACATAATTGGAGAAAACAAAATTCACATCGGACAAGAAGACATTCCTCCTGAAAAACTAAAAGAAAAATTCAATGATTTTATAATCGGACTTTCAACTCACAATATAAGGCAGGTAAAAGATGCTATGAAGAAAAAACATCTTCTGAACTATATAAGTTTCGGTCCCATCTTCAAAACAAAAACAAAAGAGAATCCATACCCTACAACAGGAATTGAAAACTTAAAAAGAGCGATAAAACTCTCTGATCTTCCCGTTGTCGCAATAGGGGGAATAAACTACGATAACATAGATAAAGTAGTAAAGGCATCTGCAAGAGCGGTAGCAGTAATCTCATACATACTTGAAAATCCAAAAGAAATAGAAAAAAGAAGTCAAAAACTTATCAAGAAAGCTCTTGAAAATATGAGCTGAAAAATTCAGATGAGAATCTTTCGTCTCTCCTTAAATAGGAGCGGAAAAATAATAACAGCAAAGATAGTCGTTGAAAGCAATTTCAAAAGAGAAAGAAAAATACTGTAAAAAAATTCAGAAAAATCAAAAGATACAACAAGTGAGGTGAGAAAAGTTATAACAGGTGTCCACAAAATCACAGAAAATATGTTGCCAGCAAAATATTGAGGGAAAAAAGTTGAAGCTAATCCAAACAAAACATAAATTGCTCCAGCAAAAGGGCTTCCGCCAAAAAAAACTCTCAAAACAGCTAATAACCCGGAAATAAGTATAGCACCAAAAGATTTTTGCTCATCTGAAATCACCCAGTATACCACAAGAACACAAAAAATGTCAGGAAAAAAAGCCAGATAACCAAAATATAAATAAGGAAAAAGCAAAAGAATAAGAAAAAAACTTATGAAAATCAATCTCTCTCTGCTTATATCACTTCTTACACCTCTCATAATCAAAAACAAAATCTATATCTAATTTTCTTCGTCATCAGAAATAGGAACAACAACAGAGACATAAACAAGATTCTCAACACTTGCAAAAACTCTGATTTTTTCTCCATACAACCTTCCAATTTTTATACCTTCTGGCAAACTGAATTTGCTCCCGGAGGTCAAAGCAATATCTCCGTCAGCATACTCTATCGGTCCCAAAGAAGCAAAAACATTCATAAAACCATTTTCATTTCCTCGCAAAATGGCTCTTACTCCCGAACTTACGAAAACCGAATCAACAAAAAACTGCGGAGAAAAAATAGAAATAACTCTGCTTTCCCTATCAAAAACATCTACAACCCTTCCAAAGAGAAACCCATCTTTCATAACAAGAGAGTATTTTTTGACACCTTCATTCTTACCAGATAAAATGATGAATTCTTCGGGAAATTTATCAGGAGAAACAGGAAAAACCCTGGAGACAATAATTCTAATGCGCAAATTCTTATCCCAAAAGCTACAATTTGAGACAGAAGAAAAAAATTCAGATTCCCGAAAATCACAAGAGAAAGAGACAGAATTTTCAATAGCTTCCCTTGCTTTCTTCACCTCATCAGCAAAATTTAACCCACATATATCTTGCCGAGAGAGATAAAGATTGTAAAAACCATAAAAACCAGGAAATTTGATGTAGATATTAAATTTTTGCAGAACAAAAAGCAGAGAAATGAGAAAAATTGCAAAGAGGATTTTTGCTATGTTCATTGAGCGACATTAACTCGTGCGAGCAGTTCTATATCTTCAAGAACTTTTGCACAACCTTTAACTACTGTGAAAAGCGGTTCTTTCGCAACAAATGTCTTTATACCCGTCTCCTTCTCAACAAGTTTATCAAGTCCAGCAAGAAGAGAACCACCTCCTGTAAGACAAATCCCTCTTTCATATATATCTCCCGAAAGCTCTGGCGGTGTCTTCTCAAGAGTACTTTTTATGGCAGAAATTATTGCAGAAACCTGGTCCCTACACGCTTCAACAATATCTCTCTGTGAGATAACAATCTTTTTCGGAATACCGTTAGTCACATCTCTCCCATATAGCTCAATATCTTTATCTGGTTCAATCTCCATAGCAGCTCCTATTGTCATCTTTATAAGTTCAGCAGTTCTTTCGCCAACGAGGATACCAAATTTTCTTCTCAAATACTGAACTATTGCTTCGTCAAATTCATCGCCAGCTATTTTTAGCGATGTTGAGCAGACAATACCCGCCATTGATATAACAGCAACCTCAGTAGTTCCGCCTCCAATATCTACTATCATATTGCCTCCGGGTTGGTCTATTGGAAGACCTGCTCCAATGGCAGCTGCCATAGGTTCATATACAAGGTAGACCTCTGATGCTCCTGCGAGTTCTGCTGCTTCTATCACAGCTCTTTTTTCAACAGGGGTTATTATAGATGGGACTCCTATGACAACTCTTGGTTTGAAAAATCTGCTTCCGCCTTCAAGTGCCTTTCTTATAAAGTAAGATAGCATTGCTTCAGCTACTTCAAAGTCGGCTATAACTCCATCTCGCAGAGGTCTTATTGCTTTTATATCTTCTGGGGTTCTCCCGAGCATCCTTTTTGCCTCATTTCCAACAGCTATGACTTTTCTCACTCCACCCTTTAACTCCATAACTGCAACCACAGAAGGTTCGTTTATTATAAGACCTTTTTTTGAATGCCAGACGACAGTGTTTGCAGTCCCAAGGTCTATCGCGAGGTCTCCACCGTAACCGAAAATTTTCCTGAGAAATCTCCCTATTGGCATTTTATGTGAGTTTTCTTATGAGCCCATGAGGGGACTTGAACCCCTGACCTCCTCCTTACCAAGGAGGCGCTCTAACCCCTGAGCTACATGGGCGAAATATTCAGTGGAGCAGGCGACGGGACTCGAACCCGCAACCCCCAGCTTGGAAGGCTGGTGCTCTGACCAGTTGAGCTACGCCTGCCCCTACCTAAAAAATCAGTTTAATAAAAATTCATAAACCTTTCTCAACTTACAAAAAAACCAGAAAAAATCTCCTCCTCACTTTTTCAGCACAAAAGAAAATTCCTGAAAAAGCAAAACCAAAAGTAAAAAAAACATAAAAATTTAAAGCTCAAAATCCAAAAAAGGAGGGAAAGAAAATGCAAAAAGTTGATATCCTTCCTCTTGGAAAGGTCAATGTTGAACCCGGGACTCCAGTAAAAAAAATGAAGGCAATAGTTATAAGACCAGATAGATTGGGAGAGCCAATCAAAGCCATGAAAGTTGAAGAAATAGATGTTCCTGAACCCGGACCGGGGGAAGTTCTCGTTCTTGTCAAAGCAGCGGGAGTGAATTTCAACGGTGTCTGGGCATCGCTTGGGAAACCCGTAAACGTTATGAAATACACAGGATATGACTTCCACATAGGCGGGTCCGATGCTTCGGGAATTGTCTGGAAAGTTGGTCCAGGTGTTACAAACTGCAAAATAGGAGATAAAGTGGTTTTGCACTGCAACCAGTCATGTGGGCAATGTCCCGAATGCAACGGGCTTGACCCTATGGCTTGCAGAAATCAGAGAATTTGGGCTTATGAGACAAACTGGGGAGCGTTCGCTCAGTTCTGCCTCGTTCAAGCTCAGCAGGTTCTCCCAAAACCAAAACATCTTTCTTGGGTAGAAGCAGCAAGCTATGGATTAACTTATTTTACAGCGTGGAGAATGCTCATAAGACAAGCAGAGATAAAACCCGGAGATGTTGTGCTAATATGGGGAGCAGCAGGAGGGCTCGGTATATTTGCGACCCAAATATGCCTGCTCGTCGGAGCGATTCCCGTATGCGTTGTATCATCACCAGAAAAAGCCCAGATACTCCGCGAACTCGGAGCAGAACTTTTCATCAATAGAACAGAATTTGATATAACGCCAAAAAACGGTAAAATAGATGAAAAAACCTTCAAAGAGATGAAAAGGTTCAGAGACGAGATAAGAAAATTAACAGGAGGCAAAGACCCAGACATTGTCTTTGAACATGTCGGGTATGAAACTTTTGCTATAAGCGTGTATGTTGCAGATAGATTCGGAAAAATTGTAATCTGTGGGGCTACAACAGGATATAACCTCGTTTTTGATGTAAGATACCTTTGGATGAGACAAAAAAGAATAATCGGCTCTCACTTCGCAAACGCATACGACGCATACATAGCTAACGAACTGATAATACAGAAAAAAATAAAACCTATCGTCTCGCGTGTCTTTGAGTTTGAAGAAACTCCTCTCGCTCACCAGCTTATGTATGAGAACAAACACTTCGGAAAAATGGTCATAAAAGTTCAGGTTGAAGACGAAAAAGAAGGAAAAGAAGAATAAAAAAATAATAACCTAAAAAATGAACACCAAAAAAGTAAAAACAGATGAAGGAGAAGGAATCTTAATAATAACTTTGAACTCTCCTGAAACACTTAACGCACTCTCCAGCCAAATCTTACAAGAACTTGACGAAATCATAGATAAAATATGGTATGAAAAATACTCGGGAGTAATTATAAGAGGGGAAGGAAGAGCTTTTTCAGCAGGAGCAGATATTAACGAGCTTTATTCACTTGAAAACTTCCATCAAGCTTACGAGTATTTGAGAAATGGACAGAGGATTCTTTCAAAACTTGAAAAATTAAAGTATATCACAGTCGCAGCAATAGATGGCTATGCCCTTGGCGGAGGTTTTGAACTTGCTCTGGCATGCACATTCAGAGTAGCAACAAAAAACTCAAAGTTAGGATTGCCGGAGATAAATCTCGGAATTTTACCCGGCTATGGCGGAACCCAACGACTATCACGACTTATCTCACCCCAAAAAGCAAAAAAGCTGATAATGGAAGGAAAAATCATTTCAGCACAAGAGGCACTTGAAATAGGAGCAATAGATGATATAGCCGAAGACAATCAAGAACTCATCAAAAAAGCAAAAGAAATTATCTTCAAGTTCAAAGATAAAAACCCCACCGCTCTGAGATATATAGTTGAGCTTTGCAATATATCAAGCAGTGGAGAGCTTGAAGAAAATTTAAGAACCGAAGCTCTTTTCTGCGCTTCGTGTATATCTTCGCCCTACGCAAAAAACAAAATGAAAGAATTTCTTGAAAAAAAGAGAAAATAAATTCATGCCAGGTCAAGGGGAATTCCTGCCATCTTGTAAAGTCGTTCTATTCTCTTTTCTATCGGCGGGTGAGTTGAAAACAGAGAAAGTATTGAAGAACCAGAAAGCGGATTGACTATGAAAAGGTGAGAGGTAGCAGGATTAGCATCAAGAGGGACTTTCTGGCTCAACCCCGCGATCTTTTTCAGAGCAGATGCAAGAGACAGCGGGTCCCCGCACAGCTTTGCTCCGCTTTCATCTGCAAGATACTCACGCGAGCGAGAGATAGCCATCTGAACCAAAAATGCAGCTATGGGAGCCAAAACAGCAAGAGCAATAAGACCTATGATACCACCTATGCCAGAATCTCTCTCATTATCTCTGCTTCCCCCGAAGAAGAAAAGACCCCATCTCAACATATCTGCAAGATACATTATCGCACCCGCAATAGTTGCAGCCACCACCTGAACAAGCGTATCTCTGTTCAAAATATGAGATAACTCGTGAGCTAAAACTCCTCTCAACTCCCTTTCGTTAAGAACCCTGAGTATTCCCTCAGTTACAGCAACAGCCGAGTGAGAAGGAGACCTTCCGGTAGCAAAAGCGTTTGGAGAAGGAGAAGGGACAAGATAAACCTTCGGTTTCGGGATACCCGCGCTTGCAGAAAGTTCTTCAATAATTCTATGAACAGCTGGCGCCTCCTCAGGAGAAAGCTCCCTCGCTCCATACATAGCAAGAACTATCTTATCTGAAAAGAAGTATGCTATAAAGTTCATAAGACCCGCCATAACCAGCGCAATAGTAAGCCCAACCTTACCGCCCACAAGATTACCCATAAAAAGCAAGAAAAAAGTCAAAAGTGATAATAGAAAAAATGTCTTCAACCTCTGAACCATAGCAGAAAAAATTATAATAACTTTCCCCGAGAAATAAAATTTTTCGGAAATAAAATTTTTCGGTAAATATAAAAGCATCTTCATCTACTCCCAAGAAGCATAAGAAGGTCTCTGTAGAACGGAAAATTAGCGCACATTTCCCTAACCTCGTTTCTGACATCTGATACAACCTTCTCATCAAAATTTGCTGATATCACTCTATCTATCATACGAGCTATAAATCTCATCTCTTCTTCTTTCATACCACGCGTTGTGAGAGCAGATGTTCCTAATCTTATTCCAGATGGATTCATCGGGGGTCTCTTATCAAAAGGTATGACGTTCTTGTTAAGAATTATTCCCGCTTTATATAGCTCTCTTTCAACATCTCCACCGCTGACTCCCTTTGGAGATACATCTATAAGAACGATATGAGAGTCAGTCCCCCCTGTTATGACATTGTATCCGAGTTTCTGGAATTCGTCTGCAAGAGCTTTTGCGTTTTTCACGACCTGCTCCGCATAAAGCTTGAAATCGGGTTCCATCACCTCTTTGAAGCAGACCGCTTTCGCAGCTATAACATGCATAAACGGTCCCCCTTGTGTTCCCGGAAAAACAGCAGAGTCAATCTTTTTTGCGTAATCAGATTTCGTAAGAATAACTGCACCACGAGGACCCCTCAGGGTCTTATGTGTTGTAAATGTCACAAAATCTGCGTATGGAACAGGAGAAGGGAAAACGCCCGCAGCAACCAAACCAGCAGGATGAGCTATATCTGCAAGAAGATATGCTGAAACCTCCTTTGCTATATCAGCGAAAGCTTTGAAATCTATCGCTCTTGGGTAAGAAGACGCACCCGCAATTATTATCTTTGGTCTCTCTCTCCTCGCTATATCTCTTATCTTATCAAGATCCAAAAGATGAGTCCTTTCATCAACAGTATAAAAAACAGGCTGATATATCTTTCCAGAAAAATTGACCTTTGCACCGTGAGATAAATGCCCGCCAGAAGATAATTCCAAACTCATGATTTTATCGCCCGGCTCGAGGAATCCCAGGAAAACCGCTTGATTCGCCTGCGTTCCAGAGTGCGGTTGAACATTTGCGTGCTCCGCTGAAAAAATCTTCTTCACCCTCTCACGAGCTATCTCCTCAACAATATCTACAAATTCACAACCTCCGTAATAGCGCTTTGATGGATAACCCTCGGCGTATTTGTTATTCATAGGATTAAAAAGCGAAAGAAGAACCCTCAAACTCGTCAGGTTCTCAGAAGCTATCAGATTCAGTGTATTTTCTTGCTTTTCTATCTCATTACGTATAGCGTAAAAAACATCTGGGTCAAACTTTCTTATCATTCCAAAAATGTGAGAGAGAGAAAAGATAAGTTCTTCTTCTATCTCTTTTATCTTCTCTATTCTTCTCAAATGTCTCCCCCCTTCAAATGAGCTTTCCATAAAGACCTTCAGAAGTTCTATGGCATAATCTGGTGAGATAATTCTTCCGGGAAAGACGATTATATTTGCGTCATTGTGAGCTTTTGCCATGCGAGCAGAAAACTCGTTGAACACAAGCGCAGCCCTAACTCCCGGAAACTTATTAGCTGTAATGCTCATTCCTATACCCGTCCCGCATATCAAAATACCTAAATCTGCCCTATGTGAAGAAACTTCCTCCGCAACAGAACGAGCAAAATCCGGATAATCTACCTTGCCATCACCAGAATCTACTCCTCTATCTTCAAACTCTATACCCTTACTTTTTAAAAACTCTTTTATTTTCTCTTTCAGGAAAAAACCAGCGTGGTCAGAACCTATAGCAACTTTCATATAGTAAAAGATTGCAGAAAATATCAAAAATACAGAAAAAACAAAACAATAAAGGAAATTTCATTTTCTCCTCGCAAAATGAATTGGTTCCTCACCAACATATACCCTGAAAGTATAAGGATTCAAGTTCACCCAGATTTTTTTCTCAAGCTCTATCTCAACAAGCGGAATCCTTGACGACTGTAAAAGTATCTCAACCTCTTTTCCAAATGTCTCCTCGGCATCAACAAAAAGTGAAGTTATATCAGAAGATAACTTTATTTCTTCTTGTTTCTTCCACTCACACGGAACCTGAGGAGTTATAACAGGAAGAAAAGGAAGATTTGATTTGCCAAAAAAACCTTTTAACTGCTCGCTAATTTTTTCATATCTTTGCTTCTCTTCTTGGGTCATATTAATAGGGACACAATCTAAAACCTCTATTTTCTTCTCCCTCTTCTTTATGAGCAACTTCAAACTCTTTTTATCTCTTGAGACCTTATCTATGATTTTTGAGAAGAATGCAACAAGCTTTCTCGCCTCAGATTTTACAGCTTCCTCCTTAAAAACTGGTATCCTCGGAAAAGCAAGAGCTAAAAACAAAGCTATAATGGCTAATACAACAGAAATCTCAATCAGAGTGAAAGAGCTTCTTTTCAAGTTTCTGTCTGATTGATTTTTCATTCCGCTGAAATATCGTCCTGGGTTCCAACAACTTTATCTGGTCCAGGAGATTTAAGAGTAAAGGTTGAGCCATCTGAAATATAGTAATAGTCAGACCCCCAGGGGTCTTTCGGTATCTGTTTCCCTTTTATATATCCACCTCTTGCAAGTGCCGATAGCCCCTCATCAGTGGTGGGGTATCTGCCGTTTTCAATCTTATAAAGTTCAAGTGCCTGCTCTATCATTGTGAGCTGAGCCCGAGCGGTTCTTTCTCTCGCTCTATCAAAATACCTTATTACATTTATACCAACAAGACCTGCGAGCAGACCTATAATAAGCACAACGACCATTATCTCTATCAAAGTGAATGATTGAAAAAACCTACCCATAGCGAATTAAATTTAAGATTTAAACTTAAAAAAGAAAAAAAAAGCGGAGAAAAAAAGAAAAAAGGGCGGGGAAAGCTACCCGCCCTTTCCCTATCTTGTAAACACTTTCTTTCTACTCAACCCTCCTTCTTATCGCAATAAAGAGGAATGAAAGAGCAAAGAGTAAAGCTCCAAATCCCGAAAATCCAGCAGAAGCAGAACAACCTAACACTCCAACCTTCTCTGTCACAAAGAACCTGTGCGAGTATGTTGATATATTCCCTACATCATCTTTCGCTTTGATTTCAAGAACATGCTCACCTTTTGAGAGAGAGTCAATGTCAACATAGCTTACATCAGACGCTGGCACCCACTCTCCGAATTCTCCGTTATCTACCCTCCATGCAACGAGCGTTTCTGATTTCTTTGCCTGTGCATCTTTCACATCAACAAAGAACCTTGCTCTATCACCTCTTACCAGCTCTGGACCCGAGACCCTTATATCTGGACCGAGTGTATCCACTCTGAACACGAAGCGTGCAGGTGTTGGGTCAATAAGCTTGTTCTCATCTCTTGCTCTGACCTCAAAGGTGTGCCAACCTTCAAGAAGATGTGTGAGAACAACCGAGTTTTCATCCTGCCACAGGTTCCATGTTCCGCCATCAAGTCGCCAGGAATACTTGAACCTTGAAGATTGAGGAGAGAACGCAGAAAAGTCAATTCTTGTGTAAAGCGCGTGCGGGTCAGATGTGTAGGTTATCAGAGTTTCAGGAGGTGTAACCTTGAATCCGTTCCCGTTTCCATCCGCATTTGCAAGATGCACATTAATAGCTGCTGGCGGAGCTGAAAGCCCTGCAACCCCTCCTATTATATTAACAATATCAACTCCAAACGATTTCAGAAGTTTTATCAATCTTCCTAATCCTGTTCTTCCCTGCCAGTGTATGAATATCTCAAAGTAATCTCCTATGTTGTCTTTCGGATTACCAGCAAACGGTTGGTCATAGGCAAGAGTAGAGCCAAACTCAGGACCTACCCACGGGAAGTTCAGCGCAATAGGTATCTGTATAAGAGCTGCGGGGTCAAACGCCAATCTCAACTTAGCTCCTGCAACAGCATTCAGTATAACGGGTAAGATATTGCCAAGTATTTCAGCCCAATCAGAACCGCTCAGCCCCAAAGCGTTTGTGTTATATGCGATAAAGTATCTTACATCTGGGTCAACATACAGCGTCAGGTCTATCACACGAGCAAATGTCCCACCGTTCGGGAAGTAGTTACCTCCCTTAGATGGATCTGGCACCGGGTTGCCATAGTAATCTCTGTAGTATGAAGTAAGTGGTTTTGTGAAGTCAGTAGAATCTAATCCTGGGAACTCCACGGTTCTTGCACAATCAGGAGAAACACAAGGAACTATATCTATATCAACAGAAAGCTGTAGACCTACTGTTAGACCGAATATCCTCATCCATGTCTGAGAAGCCATCGGGTCTGTGATATTTCCTGTTGTTATAACATTGAACGATAGGTCAACATAAGGAATATCTATCATGAGGTCTGCGGTATCAAACCATGTTGTGGGTTGAACAAACATTGTAAAACTGCTACCATAAGTTGCATTTTTAACGAACTCAGCCCAGAAATCAACTCTTGTTGAACCCTGTGCGTAGACAGAAAGAACAGGTCTGAAAGTTGGACCACCCGTTTTAGCGTATGCGACAATAGAAAGCGGTTTGTTATAAGAAGCTGCTCCACCCGTGTTCCTTGATGGGTTTCCTGGGTCTTTGTAGTTCGGTATAATTTCTATTGCCATCTCTTTTCCTGGGTATTTATCTTTGAGCATGGGCATAAAGAACCCGAACGAATCGGTTTTGAGAAATCCGCCCGCAAACCCGCCGAGCATTGGAGTGTATTTATCTACCCATATGCAGGCAAGTCCATCTCCTATCGCCTCATAAAGTATCCTTGAAATCAGGTTGTGGTGAATTCCTATTCCAACATAGTAGTTTGTAAGAGAGTATCCGTATCTACCTTCGGCAAGTGTTGGAGATGAAGGAGCTTGTGGCAAAAGTTCGGTCTTGAAGACAAAGTTCGGAGTTCCACCGTTAACTATTGGACACGAGTTAACATCGCGAACTGTTGATGGACAACCCGTCTGCGGCTGACATTCTACAATAGGAATTATCGGGCTTGTAGCAGCTGTAAAAGAAGAAGCAAACTGCACACATGTAGATACATAATCCTTAAACACAGAGTAATCTCTCTTGACAAATGTTATACTTGTCGCAGAAGAGCTCCAGAGAACATACCTTATATCTACTCCAACATTCATAGCAAGCAAGATTCCAGCACTATCTGCCCAGAAATCATTCGTGAATCCAAAATCTATAAATATCTTATTTGGTTTCAAGTCATAGTATGTAGTAGGTCCAACATAAACAACTTCCTCCAGAGGATGATCTATTGGGTTTATGCTATTTATTATGCTCTTTAAATCAAAGACCTGGCCGGGGAACAAGAAATAGGCAATACAGGTATCGTACTGGGTTACAGTATGGTTTGGAATACAGCTTGTATTGAAGTTATCTACCGCTATCATTCTCAAAACAACGTCAAGCCACAGCAGAGTTTTTGCAAACTTCTGCGATACTCTGTATTCTGGACAGTACCGAACAGAACCGACCTGGTTCCACGAAGTAGACCAGCACGCCGGTGTAGTAGCACTGCTTGCCATAGGAACAAAGTCATACGCTACACCCGCAACAACATCAAGGAATTTGAGGTTTATTCCAAGACCTCTTACCATGTGTTCCCAATCCTTGTAAGATGTCCAATCTCTGAAATTACCTTTTATTTGAATACCAACTCGCATGGCTAAAAGTGGCATTCTCACAAATGCTCTTCCGTTTATGTAGTTCGCGATAACTCTTTCCGGCTTATATTGATATTGAGTTACATTTTTATCAAATTGTGGGTCGCATATATGCTCGTCGTTTACAGCAGCAGCATTCTTGAAACAATAAGAAAGGTCGTTCGGGAATGTGGTAACCCCTGCTTTGAACTGACATGAGCCTCCAACCCAGTTGCAATCCACATATCTTGTCTGCGAATCAACAAAAGGAGATACAAAAGTCAAAGCTATTTCAAAATTACCTATCTCTATTCCTACGTCAAGTCGGTCATCTGAAGTGTGCTCTGTGAGGTCTCCTTCGCATGTCGCAGTAGCGGGAAAATCTGTTCCTATGTTCCCTTGAAGTGTAACTCTTATAGAGTTTCTGTTATAGTCAAGAATCAACCTGTTTCCTGTGACTCTATCTATAAAGTAGTAGTTATCCCACCCCTGTGAAGTTGGGCAAATTCCTGGCATTTCTCTTCCACATTTTCCAAAAGGTGGCCAGCTGAAACCACCTGAATAATATTGGATTGGGTTAGCAAAAGTTCCGACGACCTTATTCCTTTCTTGTCCGAAAATCACCGCGTTGACGCATAGTGGTGCACCTTCATCGTTCAGAAGCGGAATTGGGAGACACGTAGAAAAGATTCCCTTTCCATCGTTCTTACACATATTCTTTCCTGAATCCCAAGTTCCTGTTGGGTTGTATCCTGCCATGTATTCAAAGTAAATTCCGTTGCCGAAGCAATGAGTCAAACCTTCTCCGTACTGCCAGAGTGATGATGAAGTAGTTATCGCACAAGCCATAGTAGCGTTCCTGAAATAATAGCTATATGTTGGGTCCTTAGGGTAGTTATTTGTTAGCCACTGCTGAAAATCGAAAAGAGAATCCCATAGATCCCCCACAACTTTGGTATTTGTACATTTATCAAGAAATTGTCTTGCGAGGAGGTCTATGAGATTAGCAACAGAAGGGTCGGACTGCAAAATATCTGAAATAAAGTTTGCTATCTCTTGCATTCCGGAATTTGTTATTCTTACCACAACATTGTGTTTTTCAAGCGCCTCACGAGTTATAAAACCAGGTGAAACCTGCGGAAGCCCTCCCCATCTTATAGGGTCTTTTATTCCAACAGAATACGGGTTGCCTGTATCTTTTGTTATTGCGTGGTGCATTTCCTGAATTCTTTTTGCCTCTGACTGCCCCACTGTGATAAAAAGTAAAAAGCCGAAGACACCAACTAAACCCCACAAAAGTTTTTTGCCCATAACTTCAATACCTCCTTCGGGATATTTTTTCATACCAAAATAATAATCACTCTTGTTGAAAAAGTCAAGCAAAATGAACATCTATCTTTGCCTTGTCAGATAAGGGAAAGCTAACGGAAAAAAGATTTTTCACAGCAAAAATTTGAGTTTTTTCTCTTTTTTCCAAACTTCAGAGATTTCTTTACTTGTTGCACAAAAGATTTTGGGAGTAAAAACTACTTTCTTACCAAGTTCCCGAAGCTATCTTGAAGGTCATTTTTGTGGTTATAAAAAGTGTGGGGTTCAGAAA
>BEHV01000017.1 GCA_002898315.1 bacterium HR19
TCAGGAAGGGAACGAACTGGAAAGACCCGAATCAGTGGGCTGACCACAGGTTGCCAGGGTGTGGATACCTCGGTCCCACAGTTCATCCCGCTCCTGCTATGCTCGCCGGACCCGCAACTTTCGGTCAGCTTCCCCACGCCGGCTCGCGAGATAGCCTATCTGTTTTATCTTGTGAAAGCAGTGCAACTTTTGTCGGAATATCTCTCTTTCAAAATGTGTTCACATATTTGGTTTCAGATGTTGCTTCGTCTGGTATAATGTGCCTTGCCATATCAAAACAGGGAGAGGGAGTTGGTGGCTCTCTACCGCTACCTATTTACACCGTCGGACAGTTCAAACTTATGATGCCAGACCTATATAACTTCCTTGAATCTGAGTTCGGCTCAGCTGTTACAGATATTCCTTTGATTTTCGTTTTCAAACCGAAACTTTATCCTGCATATCCAGGGTTTCCTCAAACACCTCAGGCATCTCTTGTAGATGATTCAGGCGCTTGGGACCCGCTTCCCATAACCGGAGATGTTCTTCTCACCCTTCCAAATAACGATTTCGAAATATGGGTTGATGTAGATAATAAAATTGAGCAGTGGGGAGGAGGTCCAGGAGAGGTTGCCGGAACTTGCTCATATGGAACAACTCCCCTGTCCGGCGGATGGTGTTCCGCTTTCCCAACTGGTACTACTCCTCCTGCTCGGGGAACAATAGATGTCGGTCCAATTGGAAACGCTTTTTACAATAACTTTCCAGATTGTGTTTCGTTTATTGATTGCGATACAACTATTGGCGACCCAGTAGATAGACCTCAGGAAAGGAGGTTTATAGTGCAGTTTAATGTGGGAGTTACGCTTGGGCTTGACCTCAACTTTTTCGGGTGCGGAAGGGGCTCGGGAAAGGTTTTCGGAAATTTACCCGCATGGGGTTTTTCTACAACCTGGTATAACCCGTGGAACCCTGCAACCGCTGGGAACTGCACAACTGTGAGCCATTTGAGAAGATTGGACTTGACGCTTGGAATTCTATCGCGTGTTGGAGCTGTAAGTGTTTATAACGATGCCACGGTCGTAAGGTCATATTACCCATTTTCAGGTGGTACATTTGCGGGATTTATTGCAGATGCCATAGCGGTTATTTTATCTGGCGCTCTTGCGATAGATGCTCAACTCGGTTACACTCTTTCTGCAATTCTTGACCCAGATGATAACCTGTACTCCGCTACACCTGCAAACAACAATGTTGTGAGAATAGGAGGACATACGAAAGGTGCGACCGCTGACTTTCTAACTCACACATACATAAGACGAGATGATGTGGGGAACTCAGATCCTGACCTTTCTCTTTATCCTACTCAATTTTTGACAATTGCGATAGACCTGCAGGGAGATATTCATCCTAACTTTATATATAATCTTTTGAGTCAGGTTTTGAGCGGGCGGACAAAACTTTTTGCTCCACCGCTTGCGGGCGGAATTATGGAAAACCAAGACGGAAAACTCCAACCCTTAATTCAGCTCGCAAATCAAGTTAAAAACGGCAAAGAATACTTTATAAGTTTCAAAGAGATAAAGGACTTTGTGAAGAAGATAGAGAGTGGGGGATATGTTGAGCCGAAGAATAATAATTCAGCTCGTGGAATAGATGACTTCCCACCTGAGACAGTAGTTGAAAGCATATCCGCTCACTCTTCAAGAACAATTATAAAACTCTCGTGCGTTGATGACTACACAAAACCCGAGAACTGCTGGTACTCGTGGAGATGGAAAGGGAAGATGTGGTTCAACTGGATACCATCATCAGAGATAGAGATAAAAGGACTTCCAGATGGAGTGTATGAGATAGAGGTGAGAGCACTTGATGAGAGAGCATTGCCAGACATAACACCAATAACAGTAAGATTCACAGTAGATGATACACCGCCATCGGTATTTTTGCCGAAAAAGAGCTATTATAAGAGAGGGGGGGTGATGGAATTGAAGGTGTGGGATTACATAACAAGTCCAAAAGACATACAGGTTTCATATAAGATAGAAGGAGGGGAGTGGAGTGCGTGGTCGTATGTGGACTATGTAGAGAACGGACTTGGGGTGAAGATGATAAGGGTGCCGTATGAAGTGGGAACATATAGAATTTATGTGAGGGCGAAGGACGAGAGAGGAAATGTAGAGGAGAAAGAATTTTTCGTTGATGTAGGGAAACCATCTGGTGGAATCCTCTCCTGCTCTACTGGATTGTGAAAGTAATCCCAGTTTTGAAAAATCAAAAAATAGCAAAATTTGTTCTTTTTTTCTTTTTGAGTTCATAAATTAATGTGAAGGAAAAACAGTTTGAGGAGGTGAAGAAGAGATGAAAGACAGTTTTAATTTGAAGCCGTTTTTGGTTCCGCTACTCCTTTCGCTTGTGTTAGGAACAATATTTATTCGCCATCAGGCAAAAGCAAAGAATGAAAAAAACACCCAGAATCAGTCAGATATTTATCAGAAAATAAACCTTCTCACCGAGGTCATAAAAAAGGTATCAGATAACTATGTTGAAGAGGTATCTGATGAAGAACTTATGATGAGGGCTATAAAGTGGATGGTTCATTCTCTTGACCCTTTCTCTGCTTATATGTCTCCACGGGAGCTGAAAGAGATGGAGGTTGAAACAAGAGGTCAGTTCGGTGGACTTGGTATAGAGATAACCAAAAAAGATTACTACATACTCGTTATAGCTCCGATAGAAGATACTCCTGCGTGGAGAGCTGGAATATTGCCGGGAGACAGAATAATAAAAATAAACGGAGAGCCGACAGGAGATATGACCCTGCCGGAAGCGGTCCAGAAACTCCGCGGTCCAAAAGGAACCCGTGTTGTGATAACAATTGAAAGAGAAGGATGGGAAGAACCAAAGGATTTTGAACTGATAAGAGACATAATCAAGGTCAAAAGCGTCAGAAGCAAGGTTATAGATGGTGATGTTTTATATGTTCGGCTGAGCTCGTTTCAGGAGAACTCGTCAGAGGAGCTCAAAAATGCATTTTCAAAAAGTGGTCTATATGAAGGTAAAATAAAAGGCGTGATTTTTGATTTGAGGAATAATCCCGGTGGTTTGCTTTCCGAAGCACTGAAAATAGGAGATATATTTTTGAGCGATGGAGTTATAGTCAGCACAAAAGGCAGGAGGTCTTCTCAGAGCTATAAAGCACATAAAGATAGCTTTGATTTTCCATCGGGTGTATCTCTTGTTGTTCTTGTGAATCAGGGTTCTGCGTCTGCGTCAGAAATAGTTGCGGGAGCGATAAAGGATACGAGAAAAGGTATTATTGTTGGGACGAGAACATTTGGCAAAGCATCTGTTCAGACAATTATTCCTCTTTCAGACGGTGGAGCTTTGCGCCTTACCACCGCTCACTACTACACGCCGTCTGGAACAAACATAGAGGAAAAGGGAATAGAGCCAGATATTGCTTTCAAGCCAACACGAGTTCAGCCAATTTCAGAACTTTCTCCACAGGAGCTTATTCAGAGGAGAGATAATCCGGAGTTAGACGAAGCGGTTCAGTTCGCCCTCAAACTCATAAAACCTGTTCCCGTCCAGAAAGCGAAAGAGAACTGATTTTATGAAAGATGATTTTAAGATAGGGATAGTAGGAGTTGGGAAGATGGGTTCTGCTCTTGCGAGAGCGCTCTCAAAAGATTTCCCGCTCCTCCTTTATGACAAATTCAAAATCCCAGATGACCTCAGGGGCTTTCAGGTAGGACTTGAAGAACTTGTATCTCAATCTCACATTGTTATAGTTGCTGTGAAGCCAAAAGATTTTTACGATGTTGCGGGAGATATATCTCTTTACATAGGAGATAAGCTTTTTGTTTCCGTTTGCGCTGGTATAAGAGCTGATTTCATAAGGCGTTTTTTCAAAAGGTGGGCTCGTGTTATGCCATCTATAACCTGCGAGGTAGGAGAAGGAATTTTTGCGGTGTATTCGCACAGTGAAGATGACTCTCTACTTCTCAAAAAAATCTTTGAAAATTGCGGGAAGGTTTTCATTGTTGGCTCTGATGATGAGATAGATATTTTTACAGCGACTTCTGCTTCTGCGGTGGGTTATTTCTCTCCTCTTTTTGAAGCGTTTGAAGATGCTCTTGTAAGATGCGGTCTCCAGAGAAGCACAGCCAGAGAGGTATCTGCACAGACATTTTTAGGAATAGCAAAGCTTATCATACAAGGAAAGACACCATCTCAAATAAAAGAAGAGGTGATGACCCCGGCTGGTATCACTGCCGAAGCATTTGTTGAAATCACAAAATCAAAGCAGTTTATCTTTTCCGCTGTTGAAAAGGCGCTCGCAAAAGCAAAAGAAATATCAGAAAAAATGAAAAAGTGATCAGAAAATAATCCCGATACTTATTAAAGTCAGATTGCCAAAATAGTATCCACCCCAAAGATATAATCTCGGAGAGACAAAACCTACTCCTAAAATTGGTTTTTGCGAATAAGATAAAGATACTCTGAACCACTTTAAAGCTTTTGCTGTCGCACCTGCTGATAAGTTCAACTTTTTAAGGTAAAAAACCTGTGAGAATATAAAAATATCTTCTGTGAAAATCGCAAGTCCAACTCCCCCCCTTGCCGGAATTTTTTCTTTGAGTGAGTTCGGGCTTGTGAGCGAGACCACCCCACCCGTAAATCCAACTTTTTCCATCTCATAACTTGCTACCCCTCCGACACCGAAGAAAACATCTTTTTTCCCAAGTTCCTCTTCAAACTGATCGTTCCACTTGAATTTAATAAAAGTTCCCACCCCTGTTCTGATGTTCTGAATGTCAAACCCATAAGATAGGTCTGCTGAAATTATTTTTGCCGACTCACTCCCGCATAGCGTCCTTTCAAAAAAACACTTGAAACCTATTCCACCACTTAACCTCGTTGTTATGCTGTCTGTTGCCCTTAACTCCGCGATTTTATACTTACCAAACCCGAAAGAAAAATTCACATCATACTTTTTGATGAGTTCGAGAGATGCCGGGTTTGACTCCGAATGCGGATGAACTATTCCGGCTCCCTGATGCCTTATATCTGGAAAACCACCAAAAAATATAAGATACTTTATCTCTTCATCTCCGCTTTTATCATCTCCATAAGCTACACGCTTGGGGAAAAAATTAGAGAAAATAAAGATTGAAATCACTATTAGCTTTGCCGATTTTGAAATTGATTTTACAAAGTTCATTCAAAATACATTTTAAAAAACAGATGAAATACAACAAAATTCTGTTTTAGGAAAATTTTGAAAATTTTCATAATTTATATTTATTATGGACGGCAAAGTATCTGATTTTATTTTCAGGTTTCAGGAGATAAAAAAGAGTGTTCTGAAACCCGAAGATGTTGAGATGAAAAATGGCAGGGAGCATATAAGATTTTCTGGCTGGCTTAAACTTAAAACCTCTCTTTCTCTTTCAAGCGAAATCAAGCTCTCAGAGAGATTAGAGACAGAAAAAGAGGGAAAAAAGGTTGTGATATGGAGATACATAATAAGGGTATCGTCTAAGGATGGTGTTTTCTCTGAGGCAGAAGGAGTGGCGGGAACTGACGAGTTTGATGGAAAAAGCGAAAATTTCATATCATACACCGCTTATACAAGGGCGCTCGGGAGAGCGGTTTCGTTCTTCTTCGGACTTGAAGATGGTATAAAAGAAGATGCCGATGCGATCTCATACACATCAGCTAAAAAACCTGAAAGAAAAGAAATATCAGATTTTCCGCAAGATGAAATAATTGAAAAGTGGCAGGAAAAAGAAAGAAAACTTGAAAGAGAAATAAGAGATTACTCCGATATCATACTCAAAAAAGAAGAAGAAAAAGGTCCTCATTTAGATGAAGAGCAAGTTTATGAAGAGAAATTTCAGCCGAAGCAGGAAACGGAGATTTTTGAAGGAACCCCTCAAGCTCAAAGAAAGCTCACACAGTTTGAACGGAGAGAGATTTTCTCACAGATAGGAGAGCTTCTCAATAAGCTCGGATATAAAACCCCAGAAGAAAAGAGAGATTATGTCTCAAAGATATTGAAAAGAGCTATAGCGAGGTCTTCTGAGATGCAAGATGAAGAGCTTCTTTTTGTTTATGATTTTCTGAAAAAGGAAGTTGTGAGGAAAAGGTAGTTTTTTGTTTTTTTGAGCTATCGTTCTGTTTTGCAGTAATCACCACATTTTTCAGCAAGTCCAGCAAAAATCTCTTCTGCTGGTGAACCCTTTTTGAAAAAAGCAGGAATCTTCCACAAAGGCGCCCGAACTTTGAAAAACCCGTGCCCCCTATAAACACTGCCATCGAAAATATCTACCCATTCCCCGTCAGGAAAGAAAACATTTCTTTCTCTTTTGCCTTTTTCAACGACGGGAGCGACAAGAATGTAATCCCCGAGCATATATTCAGTCTCAATACATTCCGGGTCATCTTGCAAAAAAATCTCATATTCTGGATACTGCAAGAGTATATGTCTTATTATGGGGAGCCCTTTTTCAACTGCTTTTTGATGGTATTCTTTCAGGTATTTTTTTAGTTTTTCATGAACTTCGGAGTAGAATTTGAAAAGAGCGAGAGTTTCATCATCTCTGTCAAATCGCCAGTTCTTATCGGGATTGGTTCCGTGGTGAGTTCGCATTACGGGAGAGAATGCTCCAAACTCGGTCCACCTTATGTATAGCTCTTTATCAGAAGGAGAGATGAGAGATGTGTATCCGGCTATATCTGAACCGTAGAGAGATACACCCGCAAAAGATAGAGATATTCCTGCGACGACTGCTGACCTCAGTCCATCGTATTTTTCCCAAGATGTGTTCTGGTCTCCCGGCCAAACAACGGGAGATAATTCCTGAGTTCCTATGTATCCGCTCCTTGTGAAAAAGACAAAATCACCGTTAGGTCTCACTTCTTCCCAGAACTCTCTTTGAAGTTTTTGCCAGAGCAGGGGGTATTTGTTATGAGATTTTACGCCTGTTGAGTTGTCTGATAGTTTTGATTTTGCGGGGACCCACTCTCCGAAGTCAGCCATCCAGCCATCAAAATATTTTTCTGCTGAACGCATAACATTTTTCATCCACTTTATAGCAAACTCGTTTGTAAGGTCAAGTATTCCCGCTTTTACTCCACCTGCGGTTTGGCTCTCGGGGACCATAACTTTCACAATCTCTCCGTTTTCGTATTTTATGAGTGCGTTGTTTTTCACGAGTTCATCCCATCCTTCGTCTCCTTCAAGAACAAAGCTGTTGAAGTATCCGAGGAATTTGAATCCCATGCTTTTTAGTTCTGCAACGAGTGTTTCAAAGTCAGGATAAAGCTCCCGCGAAGGTTTTGTTCCACCGCCTATTGTGTATATTCCGAGTGGCTCTATGTATTTTCCACCCCGCCAGTCCTCTGTCCATATAACATCAGCTCTTATACCTTTTTCTCTTATGAGTTTTGCTGTTTTTCTCACTTTTTCACTTCCGCCTATCGCATCTATCCACGCTGAAAATACCCAGTCGGGAACGGGTTTGGGTCTTCCTGTTCTTTCGGTGTATATGCTCACTATTTCAAGCGGATGAGGAGCATAATATAGCTCCGCGGAAAACTCGCTGTCAAAAAGAATTATTCTCAATGTTTCTTTTTGCTCAGAGCAGAAATCAAAGAGAGAAGGAGAGAAGGAGTTGAGTAAAAACCCGTATTTTCTGTTTGACACAAAAAACGGCAGAGGGAAGTAGGTTTTTATCTCTCCGTCAGGAAAAGGAGGGTTCTGGCCATCTCCGCCAAAATGCCCTTCTTCCACCCAGATAAATCTCTTTTTTCCGTTTGAAATTGAGCTATCAAACTGCATTCCCATTCCGAAGAACAGCTCTTTTCTATCGCATTCTATCTCTAACTCTACTGAGTTTTCCCCGTTTGTTTTTGTATTTATGAAGAGCTTTTGTCCGTCTGCTGAAAACTTCATTTTTTCTTTTATGCTCACCTCGTTTTTCTGTTTCAGGGTCCCGCTTTTTTTGAAGAACCCACCGACGATGAAGTTCTCCTCTATTTTCAGGTCATAGTCAGAGAAGTAAACTTTCTTTATTCTGATGAGTTTTTTATCTTTGAAATATATTGAGCCATCTTCTTTTATTGTGAAGTCGCCGACTTTTTCTCCTTTGATTTGGGTGCCACAAGAGATAAGAAAAAGAAAAATAACTGCATGAAAAATTTTCCCTGTCTTCATTTTATTTATATTACGAATTTTGATTTTCTTCACTGATTTGCTTGCTTATTTTGCACTTTGCTGAAACGAAATTAAATTTAAAGCAAGAGGTCTTTGAGATTTTATGTGTGGTATAGTAGGTTATATAGGTAAGACGAACGCTTTGCACGTTATTATACCATCGCTCCAACGCCTTGAATACAGAGGATACGACTCCGCAGGAATAGCTGTTATAAAAGATGGAGAAATAAGGTTGGCGAAAAAGAAAGGAAAGATTTCAGAACTCATATCTTTCGTTTCACGGATTGATTTTCCGACTTTTTCTCGCGTAGGAATAGGACATACCCGCTGGGCTACTCACGGTCCCCCATCAGATAATAACGCACATCCACACCTTGAATGCTCCGGAAAAATCGCGGTCGTCCACAACGGAATAATAGAGAATTTCTCAGAGCTCAGAAAAAAGCTTGAAAAAAATCACAAATTCACCTCAGAAACAGATACAGAAGTTATAGCTCATCTCATTGAAGACGCTTTGAAGGAAGTTGGTAGCTTTGAGAAAGCATTTGAGTTTGCGGTAAAACAGCTTGAAGGAACTTTCGCAGTAGTATCTATATTTTCTGGTGAGCCAGATAGGATTTTATGCGCAAGATACAAAGCACCACTTGTTATAGGTTTGTGGGATGAAAATGGAAACCTCGTCTCATCTGATATACCTTCGCTCCTTATCTTCACAAAAAAGATAATTCCTCTTTCAGACGGAGAGATAGCTATAGTAAAGGAGAACTCGGTTGAGATAAAAAAAGATGGTTTTCGTGTTGAA
The DNA here is from genome assembly GCA_002898315.1 of bacterium HR19. GTDB lineage: Bacteria > Calescibacteriota > Calescibacteriia > Calescibacteriales > Calescibacteriaceae > Calescibacterium. The sequence goes on from BEHV01000017.1 coordinate 9,006, forward strand.
AGACAGCCGATTGAAGTCCCATGGGACGCTCAGCAGGCGGAAAAATCAGGGTTCAAACATTTTATGCTCAAAGAAATTTACGAACAACCTCATGTTGTTGTAGATACAACAGCCGAGTTTTTATCTCGGTGGGACGAGCTGAACCTAGGCGAATTTCAAAAAATAATAATAACTGGTTGTGGGACATCTTACCACGCTGGTCTTTTAGGAAAACTGTGGATAGAACATATAGCAAAAATACCCGTTGAAGTTGATTATGCGTCAGAGCTAAGATACAAAGATTATATTCAGAAGAACTCTCTTTTTATTGCTATAAGTCAATCGGGAGAGACCGCGGATACTCTTGAAGCGGTAAGAAGAGCGAAAGAAGAAGGTTTAAAAGTTGTGTCTTTGGTGAATGTTCTCGGTTCAACTCTTTCTCGTGAGTCAGATTTTGTTCTGCATACGAACGCTGGACCCGAAATCGGTGTTGCCGCTACAAAAACTTTTCTCTCGCAGATAACTGTTCTTTATCTTCTTGCGGTTTTTCTTTCCGGGCAGAGCAGAAAATCAAAAATGCTCTACGACATTCAGAAAGTCCCAGAAAAGATAGAGGAGGTTTTGGCTTTGAGTGATTTTATATATGAGATAAGCGAAGATGTCTCAAAGCTCAAGAACGCACTTTATCTTGGGAGATGGATATCTTATCCTGTGGTTATGGAAGGAGCGCTGAAGTTGAAAGAAATATCATATATACACGCTGAACCATATCCTGCAGGAGAGATGAAGCATGGACCCATAGCACTTGTTTCACCATCTACACTTTCTGTATTCGTCGCCCCAAGAGATAGAGTGTTCAAGAAAACAATTTCAAACCTGCACGAGGTATCTGCAAGACACGGAAAAGTTATTCTGATAACTACAAAAAATACAGATGTCAAAGATGTGTGGAAGAAAATAGAGATTCCAGATGTTGAGGAGTTTTTATCTCCTTTCCTTACCGTTCCCGTTCTTCAGCTTCTTGCGTATCATACCGCTACGATTTTGGGACATGACGTAGATCAACCGAGAAACCTCGCAAAGAGTGTGACCGTTGAATGAGATTTCTCAGATAAAGCCAAATAGCGATGGTTCTGGAATTATCAATGTTCCTTCGCTTGGGTTCCCAAGTTCCTTTGTTTTGTTTTCAAGAAAGAGTTTCGCTGTGAAAGCGCAGGCGATAGAATCAAACTCATCTTGACTCAATTCTCTTTCATGTTTTTCAGCAATAAACCCAACTTTAACAAAGAACTCAAAGATTTTTTTCTTGTCTTTCCTTGGTATTTTGAATATATCATATAGCGCTCCGGGGAAAACCTCAATCACTCTTATGTTTTTCAAGCTTTCTATTTTTCTTTTCAACTCAATTCCTCTTTTTGTGAGCATTCTCATAGGTCCCAAAGTTATGGGGAAAAATTTTATTTTCATTCTCATAAGTTCAATATCGCATTCTCTAAAATGTGTGGAGTTTTTTTCATCTATGTTTTTTCTCCCTTTTGGGAGTGAGAGAGGAGCATCAATTGCTACGACTTTCAAATTCTTTATCTCGGAGACAACTTTTATTATCTCTTCATCTTTCTTGACTGTGAAGACATCTTTTACTTTTTTATCTGCTATGCATACGCCTGTTTTTCTGTTTTCGCTTCCAGCAAGGTCCAAACCTAAAACCATATACCTATTCAAGAACTTCTTCAAGTATGCTTTTTAACTCCTGAAAGTTTTCCACTTTTATATCTGTGTCTTGTAGGTCCTTATGAGTTGTCAGAACTCCTATGCATTTTGCTCCTGATTTTAATCCCGCTTCAATTCCGTGTTGTGAATCCTCAATGACATAGCATTTTGAGGGTTTTGCTTTGAGTTTTTCTATTGCTTTGATGTAGCACTCTGGGTCTGGCTTGCCTTTTGAAATGTCTGAACCAGAAATAACGACATCAAAAAATTTTCCTATTCCAAGTTCTTCTGATATGAAATCAATGTTTTCTTTTGGAGTTGATGATACAAGAGCCATTTTGAATCCCTTTGACCAGAAGAACTCCAGAAACTCATCTGCTCCTTCTATTGGTTTTATCTTGCCCTTTGCGAGATTCCTGTAAATCTCTTCTTTCTCTTGACTGATTTTCTTTATCTCGTCTTCTGTTGCGTTTGGAATAAATCTTTTTATTATCAGGTCGTTTGTCATTCCGAATGTCTCTCTGAAATCTTCTTCGGTAAATTTCACACCTCTTTTTTCCATCACCTCAAACCAAGATAGTTTGTGAAATTCAGATGAATCAATTATAACTCCATCAAGGTCAATCAAGAACGCTTCTGTTCCCGTGAGCTTTTCAAGAGCTGTGATGTAAGATAGGTCAAATCCATCTTTATCTATGTCTTTAAGTATGACATCAAAGTTTTCAGATAAGATGTTTTTGAGTTTTTCTGCAAGTTCTTTTTTCACTGTTATTACGATTTGTGATGAGAGGTTTAAAATCTCTTTGAGCCACTTGACATCAAGATTTTTTGAGCAGGCAAGCTCCATAGGTCCAACCTCATCTAAGATGAACACCTCTGTTTTTTGCTCAATTTCCTCCCGCAGAACCTCTTCAAACCTTTCTGGGAAAACGATGTATTTTCCATATTTGCAGTATATTTCGTTTATTTGTGAGATTTCTCTTTCTCTTATCGCAAATACCCTTTCTTTTTTCGTTCTTATCCCTTTTACATAGAACCCTTCTCTTGCTCTTTCTTTTCTCATCTCTGGTGTTATTACACCCGATAGTTGGAATCCGAGCATTTCCAATCTTTTTACAAGCTTTGAAATGAGAGTTGATTTCCCAGAACTCGGTTTCCCTGTTATCACAATACTTTTTCTCTTCTCCTCCATAAACTATTTATTTTATAATTTATTACTGCTTGTTTTCTCTTTGGTTCCTATTTATTTAGGTTTTTATCAGAGATTGACGCGATAAAACTTACGGTTTTTTCTATCACAAGTTTCAGATGCTCTGGATTTGAAAATCTGTGATCTCCTCCTTGAACTACAAAAAACTCTTTTGGACGATTTGCCATATCATATATTTTCCTTCCCTCATCTATTGGCACCGTCTCATCTTTATCTCCGTGTATTATAAGAAGGGGTGGATTTTTTTTGAGAGATTCTTCAATTTTTCTTTTGCCTATGTTTACAAATGGGGGGCAAAGAGCGACAACACCTTTTGACATTTCAGAGAGCAAAATCGCAATCGTTCCTCCAAGGCTTGAGCCGACAAAGTATACTTCATCTGAAAATTCGCTCTTTGCGAAGTTTATCACATTCAGAGCATCCTGTATTCGCCCTTCAAGGTCGTATTTATCTCCTTCTGACTCACCGCAACCCCTGAAATCAAACCTTATGAAATTAAACCCGGCTTTTTCAAACCCTTCTCCCATCATTATGTATTTTGGACTATCTCTGAACGACTCAAAACCGTGAAAAGCTATAACAACCTTTTTGCTTTCGCTCTCTACTTTGTGTATTACCGCCGATAGCTCAGTATCTCCGCTGACTATCCGAGCTCTTATCTGCATAGATGGAATTTAATATTTTTGAGGAAGTATATGCTAAACATAGAATTTGGGACGGAAAAATCAGAGCGAGGTTTTTTACTGTTTTGAAATTCAAACCAAATCAGAATAAGATAAATGTGTGTCTTCAAGGAAAAACGACAGGTTATCAAGGGTTGAAAGGTTAGTAGAAAAAATCGCCGTTGAAATAAGGGAACTACGAGAATTTCAGAAGGAAACGACCGAGCAAATAAGAGAGCTGCGAGAATTGCAGAAAAAGACAGATGAGCTGATAAGAGAATTGCGAGAGTCGCAGAAGAAGACAGACGAGCAATTGAGAGAAGCGAGCAGACAGATAAAAGAACTGCGGGAATCGCAGAAAAAGGCAGATGAGCAATTGAGAGAAACAGGGATTCAATTCTGTGAGAACGATAAAAAATTTGACAAAGTTGTAGACAGCTGGGGAATGTTTGTAGAATATAAGCTTTGTCCTTTTGCTGAGGAGTTCCTGAGAAAAAAAGGATTTTCAGAAATTTTGAGCGCTCAAAGAGTAAAATATGGAAAAGACGTTGATTTTGGTCCACTGATTATATCCCGAAAGAAAAAATTTATTCTTCTTATATCTACGAGAACGCACGTGAGGTTCCGAGAAGTAAACGAACTTCTGAAAGATATGAAAAGTTTTGAGTTTTTTATGAGAGAGGATTTTCCGGGTTATACTCTGTGTGGAGCGATAGCAGGAATAAGCTTTAGCAAGGGAGCAGAAAAATACGCAAAAAGAAAAGGGTTGATTCTATTCAAGGTTTCGGGAGAAGTGATGACCGCAGAAGAACCCAAAAAGCTGAGGGAAATCAAAATAGGCAAGGGGAATCAAAAATAAAATTCATTCAATTAAATCTCATTTGTTTAAGGTTTTCTGTTCTCTTTTTCAGAAAATTTTTTTCTTTTTTGAGGAGAGGTGAATAATTTTAATCTTATGTTTGGGGGTAGTATTATTCCGATATTCAAAGACGGAGTTCTTTTTTCTCCTGTTATTCATCAGAGCGTTTTTTTGTCTCCCGGCTCTTTTGTGATAGGTCTTGTCAAAATAGATGAAGGTAGCTCGGTTTGGTATGGCTCAGTTATAAGAGGAGATGTGAACTGGATAAGTATAGGAAGATACACGAACATTCAGGATTTATGTGTCATTCACGCTGAGACAGCTTCTTTTCCAACTTATATAGGTGATTTTGTAACTATCGGACACAGAGCGGTAATTCACGGATGCATAGTAAAAGATTTCTGCCTTATAGGTATGGGAGCTGTGATAATGAACGGAGCAGAAGTTGGTCCATACGCAATAGTTGGAGCCGGTGCGCTCGTTCCCGAGGACATGAAAGTTCCACCGGGAGCAGTAGTCGTCGGTTCCCCAGCAAAAATAAAAAGGTTCCTCAAAGAAAAAGAGTTCAAGATGTTTTACCTGTCGGCGATGAGATACTTTGAACTTTCTCGCATTCACAAAAATTCAAAAAAATAGCATAATCTTTATTTTCATGTTTGAAAAGCTGAAGAAATTCATAAAAGATAACTTCATTTTCGGGCTAATCTCTGTTGGACCCATATTTGGCACAATCTATATTTTATACCTGCTTTTTTCTTTTTTAGACAGAATATTTGGACAGATATATCAGAATATTTTCGGTTTTCCTGTTCCCGGGGCGGGTCTTATAACTCTCTTTGTTTTTATAATAGTCACCGGTGCGGTTGCGAGAACATACATAATAAATAATCTCATCTCTGTATTTGAAAGGAGTGTAGCGAAAATTCCCGTTGCCAATATGGTTTACTCTGCTTTCAAGAGTTTGGTTGATATGGCTCAAAAAAGCAGATCAGAGCTCGGAAAACCAGTGATGATTGACATCGGCGGTATGTATATTCCCGGCTTTGAAGTCATATCTGACGGGAAAACTTCAAATATCCTTCTTGCTTCTTCTTTTGCTGGATTTATCTTCGTTGTTCCAAAAGAGAAGGTTATAAACCTTCCGGGATGGAAGCCAGATGACATGCTAAAATTCATCTTATCTCTTGGTTCATACCATATTTCTGATGTAAGTCGGGTTTTAGAGAGATTTAGAGCAGAGGTGAGGGAGACGCAGGGCAGAGCAGATGTTGATCAAGTTCAAGAGAAGAAGTAGCCAGTCCAAAAAAATATAAAATTAAATTTTATGAAGTCAGGTTCTGATAAGATGGAGCTTGATGAAATTTTTTCGGGAGCGATAGATGAGAGCGCGAAGGTGATTTTATCTCTGGTAGAGGTCATACCGCAGATAAAGCGAGCTTGCGAGTTAATAGCTGATAGTTTTGAGAGAGGGGGAAAGCTTCTCATTTTTGGTAATGGCGGGAGTGCGGCAGATGCTCAGCACTTTTCAGCCGAACTTGTTGGGAAGTTCAGAAGCTCGCAGAGAAAAGCTCTCCCCGCAATTGCTCTGACAGTTGATACATCTGCTCTCACCGCTATATCAAACGATTGGGATTTTGAGTATGTTTTTGAAAGGCAGATAGAAGCGCTCGGAGAAGAAGGTGATGTCGCATTCGGCATCTCAACATCTGGCAGATCAAAAAATGTCCTGCGGGCTCTAAAAAAAGCAAAAGATATGGGACTTACCACAATATCTCTTGTTGGACAGAATACGCAAGATGTATCTCACTTTTCAGACCTTGTTATCTCTGTTCGCTCATCAGATACTCAAAGAATTCAGGAGGCGCACTCGGTCGTAATTCACCTGATATGCGAAGGAATTGAAAATATAATCTCCAACAAATAAATAAAATCCCCCAGTATAAACGACAAATTTAAAATCTCCCATAAGCTTATTAAAATTTTTATATATGGCAGATGAGGAAAACATTGAGGGCTGGGAAGAGTCGCTCAAAGAATATGTCTCTCAATACATAGCAGAAGCCAAAGATATAATACCGAAAATAGAGTCCGACCTTTTTTCAATTGAGAAAAAAGAAGGTGATGAGAAGGAGTTTGTAAATAGCTTGTTCAGAAGCTGGCATACCATAAAAGGCGCAGCGGGATTTTTGGGATTTTCAAAAACAGTCGAGCTCGCTCACAAAACTGAAAACCTCATCGCAAAAATAAGAGACGAAGGAATTTCTTTCACAGAAGATATAATAAACACAATCTTTGATGCCCTTGAAAAACTCAAAGCCCTCACCGAAAATATAACCCTGACGGGAGAAGAAGGAGACATAGATATAGAACCAGAGATAAAAAAAATAGAAAAGATTTTGAAGAAGATTTCGGGGCAAATCGCTGAAGAAGCACCTGAAACAGAAGAAGAAAAAACCAAAAGAGAGCAGTCAACAGAAGTAAAAACAGAAGCGAAAGAAACAGAAAAAAAGATTGCAGGTGAAGATAAAAAGAAAGAAAAAATGAGCTCTGCCGAAGCTATATCTCAACCTCAACCCGCACAAAGAAAAGAAGACGAAGTTAAGTATAGCGAAGGAGTGATGAGAAAGGAAATTTTTGAGAAAAGAGAAGAGAGACCCGAAGAAACAAAAGCTGAAAGACAGGAAGATAAGAAGAAAAGAAAGTTCGCCTACGAAACAATAAGAATATCTACGCAAAAAGTTGATGAGGTCATGGCTCTTTCAGAAGAGCTTATACTTGAAAGAAACTTCCTTGTAAATCTTTTCCCGAAGATAGAGGAGAAATATCCAAGAGATGAAGACGTCGCAAGAGTTTCAGAAGTCATAGCTAACATAGATAAAATCATATCTATGCTCAGGTTCTCAATAATGAAAATGAGAATGATTCCGATAAGGACGCTTTTTGCCAAATTTCCGGGAACAGTAAGAAACCTCGCCCGACACTTTGAAAAAAAAGTAGAACTCATAATACAAGGTGAAGAAACAGAAATAGATAGGAACATAGTTGATGAGATAGAGGAGCCACTGATACATCTTATAAGAAACGCCATAGACCACGGTATAGAAAGAGCTGAGGAAAGAGTGGCTATGGGCAAACCTCCTGAAGGCAAAATTTTCCTCCGTGCATACTATGAGGGTGAAAATGTCGTCATAGAGGTGGAGGACGACGGAAAAGGAATAGATGCAGAAGTTATAAGAAAAAAAGCTATTGAGAGAGGATTTGTGAGCTATGAGCAAGCCATGACTATGAGCGAAAAAGACATAATAAATCTCATCTTTCTGCCAGGATTTTCATCAAAAGATAAAGTCACAGAACTCTCGGGAAGAGGTGTTGGAATGGATGTCGTCAAAGCCAAAGTCGTTGAACTCAAAGGAACAATAGATATAAACACAGAAGTAGGGAGAGGGACAAAAGTGACTATAAAGCTCCCTCTCACAGTCGGAATAATGAACACCTTGAAAGTTGTATGCAACGGTAGCACATTTTTTATCCCTCTATCTTCTGTCATTGAGATAACGAGGATTTCTAAATCTGAACTCAAATATGCGAGCGGACAGGCGGTTATAAACTGGCGCAAAGAGATTATGCTACCTGTCGTCTATCTCGGAGATATTCTCGGAATAGGTGGAAACAACCTTGATATGTATCACCTCATAGTCGCTGGTATAGCTGAAAAGAGAATTGGTATTCTTGTTGATTCTGTTATATCCTCTGAGGAGGTTGCTGTCAAAACCATAAGCGGAATAAAAGCGGTGGGTATAGCGGGAGCAACTATTTCAGCCGAGGGAGAACCAGTCCTCGTGATAGATACTTACTCAATTCTCAAATATCTTGAGGAGGGCAAAAAATGATTTTAATGTGCAAATATTTCTACTCCTCTCCGATAATTTCTTGAATTTTTATCATCTGACCTATGTGGGGAATTATGTATTTTACTCCGAGTTTTTCTGCGCATTTTTTCATCTCCCGAAGTGATTCTTCAGGGTTGTCAAGCCCCTGCCTGAAAGTTCCATAATGCATAGGTATCATAATTTTTGCTTTTATATCTTTTGCTATTTGAACCGCTTCGCAGGGAGAGACATGGTTTCTCTTCATAAACCATCTTGGTTTCCACGCTCCGATGGGCAAAAGCGCAACATCAGGATATATCTCGGGAAGCTTTACATATGCTGTATCTCCTCCGAAAAAAATTTTTATCTTATCTGTTTCTACAAGATAAGCGTTCCACTTTGAAAAGTTCCAGTCAAAAAGATTTCTTCCAGAAAAATGTTTTACCTGATACGATTTTATTTTTACATCTCCTGCGTCAAACTCTTTTCCCCATTTCAGCTCAATAACTTTTGCTCCCACTCCGTCAAGGTAATGCGATGCTTTTTCAGGAACAAGTATGACGGGAATTTTTCCTTCGCTTTTTGATTTTTCAGATAGAGTTTTCAGCGATGGAATATCCATATGGTCATAGTGGTTATGGCTTATTATGATGAAGTTTGGGGCAGGGAGCTTTGACACTTCCGCAGGAAATTCTGTCTGCCTTTTTATGATAACAATCTTTTCGTATATGACAGGGTCTGTGTAGAAAACTTTTCCTGATACTTTGAAGAGAAAAGTAGAGTGCCCAAGCCATACAAGAAAATCATCTTCTGGAAACTCATCTATTTTCTCCACTTTCACTTTATCCTCATATTTCTGAAAAGCCCTTGCTACCCATAGAAAACAAGAATTATATGTCAAAAGTAAGCTTATAGAAATTAATTTCATATAAAAAATTTTGTTGATTTTTCTCTTCATTTCATTTTTATTTAGTTTTTCGCTGATTTTTTGTTCTGAATTTCGCTTTTTTGTTTGCTCTTGGAAAATAACTAACCGTTTTATGAAATGAATAATATTTATGGGATTATTTCTGCTGAATTTATGAGCGATGTTTTTTGAAGAACAAGGTGCGGAGTTTTTTGAGAAAGATGCAGAGAAAGAATATAGCGGGGTTTCTTCTGATAAAACAAAGCTTCTTTTTGATTTCGCGCTTTCTGCCAGCGCGCTCCGTGATATAGATTCTGTTCTTGAAAAAACCGCCTATTTTTTCTGCAAAATACTTGACTGCGACAGAGCATCAATTTTTATATGGGATAAAAAAAAGAAAAAGCTCTGGTCAAAAGTTGCTCTTGGACTTGATGAAATTATTGAACTTGAACCAGATAAGGGAATTGTGGGGTTTGTCTTCTCTCAAAAGCGACCGGTTATAATAAACGACCCATATTCCGACCCGCGATTTAACCCTGATATTGATAAAAAAACGGGCTATAAAACAAAAAATATAATCGCACTTCCCCTGATCACATATTCGGGAAACATAGTCGGAGTTATAGAAGGTATAAATAAGTTTGAGGAAGAGTTTGATGAAGAGGACATCAAATTTGCGCAGATACTATCTACTTATGCTGCAAACTCAATAGAAAATGCCCTTTTGTACTCTGAAATAAAGAGAACGCAGGAGGAGATAGTTGTGAGGTTATCAATAGCTGCTGAGTTCAGAGATAAAACAACATATAATCACCTTGTCAGAATGTCTATCTACTCTTACCTTATAGCGAAGGAGATGGGTTTTGATGAGGAATGGTGCGAGAAACTTCGTTTAGCTGCTCCTATGCACGATATAGGAAAGCTCGGAGTCCCCGATAGAATACTCCTCAAACCCTCAAAACTCACTGATGAAGAGTTCAAAGAGATGCAAAAACATACCATTTACGGATACGATATTCTCAAAGATTCAGACATTGATATTTTGAAGATGGGAGCAAACATAGCTTTATGCCATCACGAAAGATATGACGGCAAGGGTTATCCCCGGGGTTTGAAAGGTGAAGAAATACCAATAGAAGCCAGAATAGTTGCCCTCGCTGATGTTGTAGACGCTCTTTTATCTCGCAGACCATACAAGGAGCCGTTCGGCATAGATGAAGTTGTTGATTTTGTCAAGAAAGAATCCGGAAAACATTTTGACCCAAAAGTCGTTTCTGCTTTTTTGAGAATAATCCCACAGGTCAAAAAAGTTCTTGAAAAATACGGGGTTGATTGATTCACAGATTTTTAAATATACCCGCTTTTGACTTTTTTAATTTCAGACGGGTTTTGCCGACCGCAATTTTTTCAGCTCTGCTTGAACTCTTTTTTGTAAAATAATATTCTAATGGGTTCTGCCGAAACTAAAAGATATAAAGTTGTGGATTTAGATGACCAGAGCGATAAAAATTACTTAAAATATAGAGTTATGGCTTATGATCAAAATTTCGTCCCAGCTTACTACATAAGCATGTGCCCTAACTGTGGCGGAGACATAACATCAGATAGATTGAGTTTGGGGTTCCCATGTGATAAATGTGTTCCCGAAATTCCAAAAGGCGCAACCTTTGAAGATATATTGCGAATCCTTGAAAATACAGGAAAACTCAAGAACTTCAAGAGAATTTACGATATTGAGAAGGAATCGGAGAGATTTGCGGAGTTTTTCAAGAAAATCGTTGGTTTTCCCCCTTGGTCTTTGCAGTTGGCGTGGGCGAAAAGAGTTCTTTCTTCTCAATCTTTTATGGCTCTCGCTCCAACCGGTGTTGGAAAAACAACTTTCGGCATGGTTATGTCTCTTTTCATCAGTGGAAAATCATACATAATAATGCCAACCAAACTCCTCTCAAAACTCCTCGTCAAAAGATTGATTGAATCGGCAGATAAAATGGGAGTGAATAAAAAAATCCTCTTTGTTGATTCATCTAAACCCAGCTCAAAAGTTAGGGTTGTAGAAGATGACTACGATATTCTCATAACAACAAGCATGTTTCTCGCAAGAAATCAAGAACTCGTCAGCAGAAAAAAATTTGATTTCATCTTTATAGATGATGTTGATTCATACTTGAAGCAACCCAAAAATGTTGAAAGAGTGTTGAAACTTATGGGGCTTTCAGATGAAGATATGCAAGAACTCAAAAACCTTATGAACCAGAAATTCTTCCTTGCAAGAGATAGAGAAAAAACCCTTGCCGATAAGATAAAAGATTTCCAAAAAATATCTGAAAAGGTAGCAGAAATAAGAAGAAAAATCAGCGGGGTCTTGGTTGTCTCCTCCGCTACCGCAAAAGCAAGAGCATCAACAATAAGATATTTCAGAGAAATTTTCGGATTTGAAATATCACCATATACAACAACTCTCAGAAATATTGAAGACACGGTATTATATTCCGACTACGACATAAAACAGGGGGAAGAAATAGAGAAGGTCAAAATAAATGTGTTTGAAAAGGTAGCAGATGCAATAAGAAAGTGCGGAAAAGGTTGCTTCGTCTTCGTCTCCTCAGAATACGGGAAACAATCTGTATCAGAACTCAAAAATTTCCTGGTTACGAAAGGTATAAATTCCATAACCTATGAAGAGTTCAACGAGAAGAATCAAGAGAGATTCAGAGCAGGAGAGATTGATGTGGTGATAGGAATTTCATCTTTGAGAAATCCTCTGTGTAGGGGAATAGATATGCCAGATGCTGTGAGATACGCTGTCTTCGCAGGTATTCCCAGATTTGTCTTCTCAATGGGAGAAATAGACGAACCCGCAAAACTTATAGGAGTCCTTTTCTCCCTAAGAAACATCCTCGGAAACGGAAAGAAAATTTACTCCTTCATAGAAACAATGAAAAAATACGCCGGAATGAGAGCAGAAGATATAGAAAAATATCCAGCTATAAAAAACAAAATAGACAGTATAAAGGAGTTCATAAATGAAAGGTTGAAAGACCCGGAATTTATACAGAAAATAAGAGATTCAGAAGATGTTCCGATAAGGGTTGAGTCAGATGGAAGATTCAGAATTGTTGTTGCGGATTCATCTGCTTATATTCAAGCTTCCGGAAGAACATCACGCCTTTATATAGGTGGATTATCAAAAGGTCTATCGGTTCTTATAGTAGATGACAGAAAATCTTTCTTCCAGCTGAAAAAGCGTTTGAAGTTAGACCTTCTTGAAAACCTCAATTTTAAGGATTTCTCGTCGGTAGATATTTCTGCTGTCATTCAAGAGATAGATAAAGATAGAGAGAACATAAAAAATATCATAAAGGGTGATTTAACTACTATATCTCGTATTTCATCTGTCAAGCCACCGAAGTCGGCGGTTTTTATAGTTGAGTCCCCAAATAAAGCGGGAACAATAGCGAGGTTGATAGGCAAACCAACAAAAAGAAAAATTCGCGTCTATAACGACGGTGAGACCGTTGATGTTTGGGAAGTATCAAGAGGAGATATGAACATCACAATACTTGCGTCAGGTGGGCATATATTTGACCTCCCTTTTTCCTATTCAAGAAGAGGAGATGAGAAAGGCGAGAAGTATGGAGTTATATATGAGAGTAAAAACGGAGAGGGATTTCTGTTCGTTCCAAAATATATGGCTATAAAAAGGTGCAGGTCTTGCGGTGAAAATTTCTTTGAAGAGAACGCTTGCCCGTGGTGCGGTTCAACAGAATTTGAAGACAAAACAAAAATAATCAGAGCTATTGAGCAGGTATGCTCAGAAGCAGATTATATATTCATAGCAACAGACCCCGACCACGAGGGAGAAAAAATAGCGTTTGACATCTTCCTCTCTGTTCCCAAGTTCAAAAAAGATATAAAAAGGGCAGAGTATCACGAGGTAACAAGGCGCGCGATTTTCAAAGCAATAGATTCCCCAAGAGATATAAACCTATCTCTGGTCAAAGCTCAGATAGTAAGAAGGATAACCGATAGGTGGGCCGGTTTCGTGATGAGCGAGTACCTTCAAAAGAAGGAAGATAAAATCTGGCTTTCCGCTGGTAGAGTTCAAACTACTGTTCTGGGATGGCTCGTTGAAAGAGAAAAACAGATGAAAGAAAAAATCGGAAACCTTGAATTCAAAGGAGGAGATTACGGAATCCACGATTCAATTAAGATTCAAGATAAATCTCTTGCAAAGGAGATATCTTCATCTATCAGAAAACTTAAGGGAAGAAAGAGGAAAGATCCTCAACAAGATGATGAAAGATTGAGGAACGCAAAAATAAAGGTATCTCTTGAACTCAAAGAGACATTTCCCGCAGAACTGAAACCTCAACCCCCTCTCAATACCGCTGATATGCTCAAAGAAGCATTTTCTAAATTCAGGTTCTCTGCAACTCAGACCATGACATTAGCTCAGAACCTATTTGAAGCTGGACTTATAACCTATCACAGAACCGACTCCCATCATGTTTCAGATGTAGGAATATCTATCGCCAGGGACTTCATTTCAGAAAACTATGGGGAAAAACTTTTTGCTCCACGAGTTTGGGAGGAGGAAGGAGCTCACGAGTGCATCCGCCCCACGAAAAACCTGACGCCAGACGAACTCTCAATATCTGTAAAAATAGGCAGTATCTCTTTGCCAAAAGAAGCTGTTAATCTCTACGAAATCATATTCACAAGATTTATGGCTTCTCAGATGACCCCAGTTAAAGTCCTAAAAGGAATAATAGAGGAAAAAGTGTCGTGGAATGGTATAGATGAAAATAAACTCAAAAAACAAATAGAGGTTGTGCTCAAAGTTCTTGAGGATGGTTGGAATAAAATTCTGTTTTTGCCGATTCCGAGATTCGCCGAACACATTTTAGAAAAAAGAAAGATTGATTTTGAGACGCCAGATTTCAAGTTCTCTTTCGTCCCACCTGTCCCACCTTATACTCAAGCGAGTTTGGTGGACGAGATGAAGAAAAAAGGTATAGGACGTCCTTCAACATGGGCGTATATAATAAAAACCCTGCTTGACAGAGGATACTGCATAGAAAGAAGCGGATACATCATTATCACCAAGCTCGGAAAAGAAATATACAACATACTTTCTTCCCACCCGAAATACAAAATCTATACCACAGAGGACTACACAAGAGAGCTTGAGGAAAAAATGGATAAGGTTGAGCGAAGAGAAGAGGACTATATGAAGATTCTTGAAAATCTTTTCAAAGAGCTTTTCTTGTGATCTTTTTTCCTCAGTTCGGTGGGGGCTTTCTGCTTCATAATGAACGCTTCGCTTCCTCCACTTGCATAAGTCCGGGAAGAAAAAGACTAAACGCAAAGATTATCCTGACATCCTTATTTTCAAGATCACATGATATCTCTTATCTTCTCTATCATGGGTATATAGATTGCTGAGACGATGAATATTGTGAGTATTGCTACTACTATGAGGAAGAGAGGTTCTATTGATTTTTTCAGGATTTCGGAGTTTTTCATATACTTTTCATAAAAGATCTGAGATAGTCCTCTCAATGCAGATGATAGTTCTCCTGTTTTATAAGCGTTTTCAATCTCACTTTGGAATTCTCCGAGGAACTCAAAAGTCGGTTCCAAACCCCTTATTATTCTTGATGCTTCTTCTTCAATTTTTTCTTTTATGTTTTCGGGTGCAAGGTCTGATGTCATCAAAAGCGCCCTTTGCAACTCTATCTTATTTTCTATGCATATTGCTAATGCTTTGAGGAAAAGAGAAAACTTGGCGTTTTTCACTATGGGAATACCACCTTTTCTGAACTCATAAGATAAATAAAAAACTATAACCCCAAAAATTGCAAAAATTTCATATCTCCCTTTCAGAAAGTTTTTTATGCTCTCTATAACGATGATAGATTTCGGAACTTCTACTCCTAACTCAGAGAGCATTCTTGAAATTTCTGGTATGACGAAAAATCCCACCGCTAAAAAGAATATGAGAAAAGCTGAAATTGATAGAGCTGGATAGAAAAGCGAGAACACAATTTCTCTTTCTAATTTTATTTTGTCTTCAAGCAGTTTTACGAGTTCTCCAAGTACCTCTTTGAGCTTCCCCGTTTCTTCACCTATTTTTATGTTCTGAACAAGTATTTGAGGGAAACCTTCTGCTTTCAAGCTTGCTGATAGAGGCAAACCTCTCTGTATGTGTTTTTCTATATCACCGCCAATTTTTCTCACCGCAAAATCTATGCTGAAATGAGCCGATAAAAAAGAATATAGCTCTTTGAGTATTTTTAAATACTTTGAATCGCTCATATTCCCTTCAATTTTAATATTATAGTTAATTTACCAACTTTTAAACTGGTTATGTTGTTTTGAGTTCGTTTTACGCAAGGAAAGTGATACATTAAGAATTTCTCAAGATAAGATGCTTATTTTGTTTTTGATTTGGTTCCATCCTTTATAGCCCCTTCGCCTCCTTCTCTCCTTCCTGCATTATACCATCTCTTGAAATAGTTGATTCAAAACAACTCAATAAATAATCAAAAAAAGTTAGTCAAAATTGAGAGGTCAAAAAAACTTTCTTTGAAAAATGAATTGTTTAATTCTTCTTTCAGCAAGAGACACATAATTTTGGTTGATTTCATATCCGACAAATTTCCGGCTGGTCATAAGACAAGCGATCGCCGTCTGACCACTTCCCATAAATGGGTCAAGGACAATTTCACCTTCAAAAGTGTAAAGCTGGATAAGGCGATAAGGGAGTTCAACCGGGAAAGGTGCGGGATGTCCTATTTTCTTTGCAGATTCTGGTGGAAATGTCCATACACTTTTTGTAAAATTAAGAAATTCTTCTCTTGATATAGTGCTTTTTCTCTTGAAAGGATTTTCTCTTTTTAAAGATGATTTTGAAAAAACGAGTATATACTCATGCTGGTCACGAAGGGTAGGATTCTTTGGAGAAAGCCAGGAACCCCAAGCGGTTGATGGACTTCCTCCACCTGCTTTATTCCAGATGATTTCTCCTCTCATCAAAAATCCAAGTGAAATCATATCTTCTATTACATAAATGTGAAGTGGTAAATATGGCTTTCTTCCAAGGTTTGCAATGTTTATCGCTAATCGCCCACCGGGAACAAGAACTCTTTTAACTTCTGAAAAAACCCTTTTTAAAAAGTCCCTGTATTCATTTAGTGTTAAGTCATTATCGTATTCCTTTCCAACATTATAAGGTGGAGATGTTACAACAAGATGAACAGAATTATCTGGCAATTCTTCCATCTTCTCACTTGATTTGCAGAAAATCTTATTTATAAATTCATCGGGAATTTTATTTTCAATATACTCAACTTGCTCCTCCTTTGGCAAATCCTGATATAGTTTTCTTGAATAGAAAATTGAAGCGTCATGATTTATTCTACCAGGAGAACCAAAGCTGCTTGTTTTAGTTCCTATTCTTTTTCCCATAGCTCAATCCACCTCCTGAAAGGCTCATATATATCAATTTCCTCTTTTTCAGGTCTTTGCCAGCATATTCCAATTCTATTTGTTTGCTTATGGCTTATAAGTTCGCTCAGAGCAATATTACTTATTTCAACACCTCTCGGATTAGTTCCTTTCCTTGGTGTAAATATATATTTTTCCTTGCCAATTTTTGTAAAAATTTCTCTTTGAACTTCAAGCGGAATATAATAAAAGCTACCTTCTCTGTTCCAAACAACCTCAACAAGTAAAAGTTCGCTATTAGGTTCATACGAATTAAAAAATTCATGAACTTTCTTCCAATCAACGGTCCATATCAATTTTACTCCGCTTCCAGAGAGTTTTTCAGGATTTCTCGGGAAGACACCTGTTTTCGTTTTAATTGAAATAGGAAATCCAAATAATCTAATATCAAAATCAGGAGAAGATGGGTCTCCCAACTCAACGTTATCCGCACCAAATTTATAAATCAGCAAAGCAATTAAAATCTGTTCCCTTAATGTTCCTATTTCCATTCCGACTTTCCCACCTTTTGATGCTTCTTTCTCAGCGAGGTAAAACATATAAGGCAACTTCTTTTTTATTTTCTCTACCGTGCTTTCGTCCTCAAAAATACTTTTATCATTCTTAATTCTGAATCTTGCGAATAAATAAAAAACTGCAATAAAAAATTCCCTCCCTTTCTGTGTTATACCATTTTTGAGAAGGTTTTAGTCGGGTTGAATATTCTCTGGATTTCTCATCATAATAATTGCGTCTTCATTCACATAATACTTTTTCCTTATCCCTATCTTTTTGAATCCATACTTTTTGTAAAGGTTTATAGCAGGTGTGTTTGAAGGTCTAACTTCAAGAAATATTGAGCTTTCTTTGTTCTTCTCAATCAAGAACTCAAGAAGTTTTGAGCCGATTCCTTTCCTTCTCCATCTTTCATCTACCGCTATGTTCTCCAAATGAACCTCATCAAGAATTTTGCTGAAAACGATATATCCTACCACCTCTCCATTTAGTTCGGCGACAAAAAGTTCTTTTTTCTTTATTGAACGAATAAGAAGATTCCTGCTCCACGGACTTTCAAAAGAGCTGAATTCTATCAGAACTATCTTCTCAATGTCTTCTTCTCTTCCTTCTCTTATTTTTATCTCTAAGTTTTTTTGTTTTTCTTCGCTTTCCTGTTTTTTTGTTCCAGCGGTCATCCCAAGATTTTTCTTCACTCTCTACCCAAACGACATTTTCAAAATTTAATTTATACTAACTTGATTTTGTTTTCCTATTTTGTTTATGATTTGATTTTGATATTCTGTCCGCATACTCCTCTAAAAACTCTCCCTCAATAAGATTTAGAAGTTTCACACTCTGATTTATGTTGTTCAGAAAGAAAAATTTACCTTTCCTTTGCAGAAGGATTTTCTGCGTGAAGATTAACTTTCCGTGTTTTCGCAGTATTTTCTTTATTGCTTGTATGAGAAATTCCACTTCTTCTTTTTCATCTGGATTGAAATCAAATTTTTTCGCGGTTATAATTCCAACTATTACAACATAAAGTAAGGTCAATAATATATCTGCAAAAAGAGTTATCGGGTAGTGATAGAACTTTCTCTGAAATAGAGATAAAGCGGTTATCGCAATTTTTATTATTGAGCTTATCTTCACTTTTCCTGCCAGCTCCTTTTCATAATCAAATTTTGAAAGCAACCTGATGAGCTTTTTGAGGGTTTTTTCTTCAACTTCAACAACCTTATCTCTCACTCCCGATACTCCGTTTTTTAGCTTCTCTTTCAGTTCCGAACCCTTCACCTGATATTTATTTTATTCCCGTTTTTTCATTTTTTAAGAAAAAGTAAGGTTTTACTCTTTTGTTATTTTGATAATCACGGGGTTTGATGAAATGCTGATGTATCCATCTTTTGCTGGTATTTCTTCTCCGTATATACTGAACGCTTTTGATTTTGATGGAATTTTTATTTCAAAAGGTGAAAGTATCTCTTCTCCCGTGCTTTTCGTTGCCCAGATAAATACGAGATACTCTTTCTCGTCTTCAAACACAGGCGAAAATATAATCTTTCCCTCTTCGTCAGATGAAGTTTGGTTCGCGTTTTCTGGCAGATTTATTTTCATATCTCCGATATATTTTTTGCCTTTCAGATTTTGGGAGACGAATTTCAGAGCTGAAAATGACTTTTTGGGAGATAAATCTTTTTTGGTTATTCCGAAATATCTTTCAGCAGGTAGTGGTGTGTAAAATTCGTCTGGCAGGTCTTTGAGCGTATATACACAAAAGATTTTAACTCCGAACATTGATGAGATTAAAAAAGCTCTTATGAGGAACTCCGCTTGTTTTTCCTCGGAAACGAAATTTTGGGGAGAAGTAGGGTCTGATGGCCATCCCATTTCGGTTATGTAAACTGGAATGTTCTTTTCTATCCCTAATATATTGATGACTGATTTTATGAAACTTATAAGGGAGCCGTTTGTGTTTGCTGAATCTTCTGGTGGGAGCAAGGGTGGATAAGGAAGCTGATTTGAACCTGTGTATGGGTGTATAGCCACTGCATCAGAAAGCTCTATCACTCCCCTGACTTTCAGCTCTCCTAAAAACTCGTTCCATGGAAAAATAACATTTGAGGGAATTCCGCTCGGGCGTATCATCATAAGCCCTCCTGTAAATACCTCATTTTTTTCGTTCTTTATTCTGTTTCTTGCATATATGAACAGCTCTGCGTATGAAGATGGGTTTGGTGGGTTCATAAAAATTATCCAGTTCGGTTCATTCCATATTTCAAATCTCTGGACTTCGGGTATCTCTCTTGATACTGTTTCTGCGAATTTTGCGAACTTCTGTGGGTCTGGTATGAAGAAACTGCATACGCTCTTACAGCTTTGGGTCTCACCACCTTTTTCTATGCATTCCTGAGTACAATTGAGGGAGCTATCACTTGCCCACCAGTTCCCATAATCTAAAATCCCAATTATGTCAATCCCTCTTTGTTTTGCTTTCGTGAAAAGGAAACGATATTTTTCTAATGCGTTTTGATTTATTCTGTTCTCTTCGGGTTCAATATCAAGCCAGAGTATATCTTTTCTTATCATCTCAAATCCCGCTTCTTTTATGGTGTCAAGCTCTTTTTCTATATTTTGTGCCTCTGAAAACGGATTGATGTGTGCTGAAACACACAGCTTTGATGGCTCCAAAGGTATCTTTATCCCAATCCCTAAAACCTTCTCCGCAAAAGGATTTTTTATCTCTATCTCAACCGATTTTTTTGATGATTTGCTTGAGCTACACGAAAAAAGTAAAAGAAATATAATTAGCTCCACAAACCTGATTTTTTCTCTTATTCCACATCTTACTTTATTTGGACTTATCATCTATCTATAAATTTTATTTCTCTTTCAAGGTCAAATCTTTTTGAAGTGAGCTATTCCAAAAGAAGTGTTGTAGAATGAGATGAAAGTAGGAAGGAACCGCTTTTTTATGAGGTTGAGAAAGATTTTTGCGGGAAAAAAGTGGAATTCAAAAGCGATATGCTTCACCGTCAAAGGATAGCGGGAAATTAACTCCCTCTCACATCCTTCACAGTCAATTTTGAGAACATCGGCTTTTTCAGATAATATGTCAGATGGAGTAATTTCTCTGCAAAAAAGCTCAGCAGATAGGTTGTTGAGTTTCAGATTTTCATAACATTCATGTATTGCGCTCTCGCTTATGTCAAAACCAAGAACTTTTTCCGCCCCACTTTTGAGAAAGTAAATCACAGAATCACCTATACCACATCCAACATCAATAACTGAAAGCCCTGAAAAATCACAACACCTATAAGGTTCTTCAAAGAATATCTCATAAATATTGTATAGAGCATCCGGGTTGGTTTCAAGATTTACTCTCATCTTTACTTCATCTTTTTTATCGCGCGGAAATTCAAAAGATAGGAGTATGACTTTATCTTTTAGCGATAGAAACTTGACTTTATCTCCGAGCAAAATCAGACCCTCAAAGAAAAGATCAAAACCTTTAATTTTATCTTTTTCTATTTCCAGCTCAACATTATCTTTTTTGAGTATTATTTTGTCGTTTTTGGGTTTGCAGATTCCCATCTCTTCAAGCCAAAAAAATCCTGATATGGCTTTATACAACCTGAGATTATCTGATTGAAAAAGATTTTTTCTGTCTTCTCTGCTGAAAAATATTTTTTCTTTCTTTTTTATAGAGATTTCAGCGTTATCTTTTGCAGAAAGCAGAAACATCAGGAAATCCTCAAAATTATCTGAATACCTTTTGAGAAAAATAAGTTTTTGAATGAATCGTCCAAGGGGTATCTTCCAGAACTTTTTGCTGATAAGAACCTTCCTTTCAATAGCAGAAAGAAGGTAAGAGATTTTTTCAATATATATTTTTGTCTCCCTTTTATGCGGTGAGGAGAGCATTTGATGAAAAGTTATATCTCAGAGAAGAAAAAATTTCTTTTTGAGTTAAGTTTGGAAAGAAAGAGGTGAAAGGAGAGAAGGGGAGGGGTTTAAGAGAAGAAAATTTCCCTCCCCTGTTTAAATGCGCATTTTTAATTATTTGAGAACTTCTCCGACTCTTCCTACTATATCAGCACCGGGTTTGAGTGTCTTTTTGCCGGGTTGCCACTTTGCCGGGCAAGCTTCGTCTGGGTGTGCATAAACATATTGATATGCCTGAACTTTTCTCACAAGTTCGTCTGCATTTCTTCCGACCGGGTAATGATTTACTTCGGAACCAACAAGAATACCGTCTGGATTAATTATGAATGTGCCACGAAGTGCGAGCCCGGAGTTCTCATCATAAACACCAAAGAGCCGTGATATATACCCGGTTGGGTCAGCTGCCATTTTCCATTTGAAGTCCTTCATAAGTGGTTCTTCTTTACACCATGCGAGGTGGACATATTGAGTATCTGTACTGCAAGATATGACTTCAACATTGATTTTTGTAAGTTCGTTGTATTTTTCATTTACATCTGCGAGTTCTGTTGGGCATACGAAAGTGAAGTCAGCTGGATAGAAGAATAGAACAACCCACTTTCCCTGTTGTAAAAGGTCGTAGAGATTTACTGAACCGAAACCTTTTTTCTGTGGGTCATAATAGGTTATCTTGAAGTCCGGGACTTTCTGTCCTACTTTTACTTCTTTTACCGAACCATCAACCATGGCTTTTTACCTCCTTTTTTATTTTATCAATAGAAAATTAGTTTTTGTTTTGTGGTAGGTGGAAAAATCAAAAAATTTTCTAAATGAAAAAAATTTGCAACTAATTTTATCACATCAAAATCATTCCCTCAGAAACATCTTTATGGTTTTTGAGCGATAAATTTTCAGTAGATTATTTTCTTTCTTTTTCCTTCAACATATATTGGTTTCCCGCCTCTTATGGTCTCTTCGTTTATTATTATCTCTTTCACATTTGGTATGTCTGGGACTTCAAACATTATATCAAGCATAATCTCTTCAATTACTGACCTCAACCCTCTTGCTCCAACTCTTTTTACATCTACTTTTTTTGCTATTTCTTTTATAGCTCCATCTGTGAAGACGAGGTTTATACCTTCAATTTCAAGCAGTTTTATGTATTGCTTTAGCAAAGAGTTCTTCGGCTCAACAAGAATCTTTTCAATATCTTCTGTTGTGAGAGAGTGAAATGGAACTATTACAGGGAATCTTCCCATAAGCTCTGGAATCATACCGTATTTTATGAGGTCTTCGTGCTTTATTTCATATATTATTTCATCTTCTCTCTGGTCTGAAAATCTTTTCCTTTCAGATTTTTTATCTTGACCAATTTTTCCATCCTCTTCTGATGAGCGCAGAGAAAATCCTATTTTCCTTTTTCCTAATCTGTTCTGGATTATTTCGTGTATTCCTGAGAAAGCTCCTCCGCCTATGAATAAAATATTAGATGTGTCAATGAACAGGTTTTCCGATATTCCTCTTTTTCCTCTTATGGGGACATTAACTCCGCTTCCCTCTATTATTTTGAGCAGAGCATACTGAACGCCTTCGCCTGAAACATCTCTTGTAGAAGAACTGACCTCTCCCGACTTTCTTGCTATCTTATCAATCTCATCTATATAAACTATGCCTATTTGCGTTTTTTGAAGGTCATAGTTTGCGTTGACATAAAGATAGTAGAGAATGTTTTCAACATCATCTCCCACATATCCCGCTTCTGTGAAGCTTGTAGCATCAACTATGACCATTGGAACCTCAAGTATTTTTGAAATGGTTTTTGCTATCAGTGTTTTTCCTGTTCCGGTAGGTCCGACGAAAAGCAGGTTGCTTTTTTCTATGGTTGGGTCTCTCAAAATTATTCTCTTGTAGTGGTTATAGATAGCAACTGAGACAATTTTTTTCGCTACTTCCTGTCCCACTACATACTGGTCGAGGTATTCTTTTATTTTGCGTGGAGTGAGATTTTTAAGGCGGTTCGTATCAACTTCTGATATAAAGTTATCTTCGTCATCAAAGGTTGAACTTTCTATCATATCGTAGCATATTCTCACACAGTCAAAGCATATAAAAGCACCGTTGAGACCGCTTATCAGTTTTTTGACTTCTTTTCTTGATTTACCGCAAAATGAACAACTTTCACTGCCTTCGCTCAGCTTAGCCATATATAGAAATAGTAGTTATTTTCTGATTTTTTGTCATCCTTTTTCAACTTTTTATTCTTCGTATCTGCTTTGTCCAGAAAAAAAGCTAAGATAGGTTTATGAGTTATCACCAGATGAAGTTTTTGACCTCTTCAAAAAAAGAAAAAATCAAAAACCACAATAAATTGGTGAAGAATAAATTTGCTGGAATTTG
>BEHV01000018.1 GCA_002898315.1 bacterium HR19
GAGAGAGAAGGAGGTGGAAAGAGAGATGGTAGGAGAGGGAGGAGAGATAAACCTGCTTGAGATAGAGTTTTTCAGAAAAGCATACGAAAAAGTGCTTCAACAGGGCAAAGAAGAAGGTTTAAAAGAAGGATTCCAAAAGGGAATCCAGCAGGGAATACAAAAGGGAATACAAAAAGGAATCCAAAAAGGAATACAAAAGGGAATGCAAAAGGGATTAAGAGAGGGATTGAAAGAAGCGATAGAGCTTGACCTTCTTTCAAGGTTTGGTCAGAGAGCAAAGAAAGTAATAAAGAAACTCAAAATGATAGATGATATAAAAAAGTTAAGAGAGCTCAAAAAAGAAGTTATCAGAACAAAGACGCTCAGAGAATTTGAAAAGAAGCTAAACCACGGGAAATAGGTCTTTTTTGTTTTTTATTTTTGATTTTCCCAAGATTTTCTGATTTCAAGCACTTTTTGGTTTTTTGTTTTTAAAATTAATATTTAGATAAAGAAATTTTCCAGATTTTTTGTGGTTCAGTAAATAAATAGGTTTGGGTTTCATTTAAAATTTCTTATTTTTTCCCGGAGCTGAAGAGAGGAGGTAGCAGAAAATCATGGAAAAACAGGAAAACATTAGCGAAATCAAGGAAAGCGGAGAAGAAAAGAATGAGACCATAAGAAAAGGTTCTGCAAAAGAAAGGAAAAGTTCAAAATCTGAAGTTGAGCATACGAGAAAAAGAAGAACAAGGAAAACATCTAGGGAACAGGAAAGGTCTGGCGAAGTTGAAGAGGAGGAAAAGACCGCGGAATCATCCTCTCTTTTTTCAGAAGATATTCGTTCTCATAAAGAGGAATCAGAGAATTTTGCAGGAGAATATGGCATTGCTTCTTATGATGAGGAATTTTCATCTAATCAAACCTCTTCTGGTGAGGAAATTGATTACGCAATCTCTGATGAGAGAGTAGGTGAAGATGTTCGGGAGCAGAGTCAGGAAATTTCAGATTACGGAGGGATGCCTGAAGGAGCTGAGGGATTGACTGATATAGATCAGATTGAAAAATCCGCAATACCCGAAGAATCAGAAGAGAAAGATATTCAAGAGGAAGAGAAACTGCAAGAAGAGTTATCAGAAGAAGAGTATGAGGGGCAGGTTAAAGTTCCTCATGTGAAGGTAAGAGAAATACCAGATGTTCTGCAAGGTATGATTGAGGTTGATGAAAAAGGCAAAAAATACATTCTCCTCAACAAGATAAGTGCTAAATCAATTTCTGAAATCATAGAGATAGCGAGGTCTCTTGGTATATCAGACCCAACTTCTTTCAGAAGGCAAGAACTCATCGCTGAGATAATGAATGTTTTATATACTTATTATGGGGTTCATCTCTACGCCGAAGGCGTTTTCCAGATGATAGATACAGGTTCGGGTTTCATAAGATTTTCTCATAATAATTACCTCCAATCTAACGATGATGTTTTCGTATCAAAGCAGATGATAAAAAAGTATGGAATGAGAACTGGTGATATAGTGTTAGGAGAGATAATTCCGCCGTCGGAAGATAAAGGGAAGTATTTTTCATTATACAGTGTTGAGAAGATAAATTTTGCGGAACCGAGGAAGGCGAGAGAGAGAACTCTTTTTGAAAACCTCACTCCTTACTATCCTATGAAAAAGTTCAATCTTGATTGGCAACCTGATGGAGATATATCGTGCAGAGTTGTAGATATAATAGCTCCAATAGGTAAAGGTCAGAGAGGTCTTATAGTTTCTCCACCTCGTGCGGGAAAAACTATGCTGATGCAGAATATAGCGAAAGCAATTCTAACAAATCATCCAGATGTTATTCTTATTGTCCTTCTGATAGATGAACGTCCTGAGGAGGTAACTGATTGGAAGAGAAACATAGTCGCTAAGTATGCAGGTGAAAGACAGGTTGAGGTTGTTTCTTCAACATTTGATGAGAAACCAGAAAATCATATAAAGGTTGCAGAGATGGTCCTTGCGAAAGCCAAAAGGCTCGTTGAGTATGGTTATGATGTTGTTATATTTTTGGATTCAATCACTCGTCTTACACGTGCGTATAATCAGTGTGTTCCTTCATCTGGTAAGGTTCTGACTGGTGGAATAGATTCTGCTGCTCTGCAGTTTCCGAAAAAGTTCTTTGGAGCTGCGAGAGCGATAGAAGACGGGGGTTCTCTGACAATTCTTGCTACCTGTCTTATAGACACCGGCTCGAGGATGGATGAAGTCATTTTTGAAGAGTTCAAAGGAACTGGTAATATGGAAGTTTATCTTGATAGGAGAATAGCTGAAAAAAGAATATTTCCTGCCATAGATGTGCATAGGTCTGGGACGAGGAGGGAAGAGCTTCTTATACCTTCTGATATTTTGCCTAAGGTGTGGCTTTTGAGAAAGGTTTTGCAACCTATGAGCACAACAGATGCTATGGAGCTTCTCTACGAGAAGATGTCAAAGACACGAACCAACACAGAATTTTTTGAACTTCTTGCCAAAGAAGGATAGAGCACAAATTCTTCGGAGTATATTTCATCTACGAAAACATCAAACCCTTCTTTCTCTCCTTTTATCTCCCTGAAAATCTGAAACTTCCACGCTAATGCTATTATTTTTTTCTTACCTTTTACTTTTTTGAGGACTCTATCGTAAAAACCTTTGCCAAATCCTATTCTGAAACCTCTCGTGTCAAATATGACTCCGGGGACAATGAAAATATCTATCTCTTCTGGGTTAATTTCAAGTGATGACGCGGGTTCAGGAATGCCATACCTTCCTTTTTCAAGCTCTCCTTCGTATCTGAAAAATTTTATTTCGTTCCCGATAGTTTTTGGAAGGAAAATTTCTTTTTCCTTGTAGGTTTGAAGTATTAAAGAAGTGTCCGGCTCTCCTTTTACTCCTACAAAACACGCTATTTTTTTTGACTTCTGAAATGTATCTGTTTTAATTATGTTCTTTGCGATTTTCACTGAATTTTCTCTTATAAATCCCTCCGGCAGATTTCTTCTTATCTCCAAAATTTTCCTTCTCCCTTCTTCTATATCTTTGAAATTAAATTCTGGAAATTCGGAAATAGGTATTTCTTTCAGTTCCCCTTTCATTGAGGAGAAATTTTTGAAAAAATTTTTAACTTATTGTAATGACTGATTAATTTAACCTTGCTATGACAAAAGAGGACTTAGATTATCTTGATAGGTCTATAAGGAGGATTCCTGACTTTCCGAGGAAAGGAATTTTGTTCTACGACATCAGCACTCTTATAAAAGATGCAAAAGCTTTTACGAAAGCAATTGATATTTTATGTGAGAACATAGATAAATACGTAGGCAAAGACGGATTTTCAAAGGTTGTAAGTATAGAATCGCGAGGTTTTATATTTGGTTCTGCCATAGCGTATGTATTTAAGAAAGGTTTGGTCATCGTGAGGAAAGAAGGAAAGCTTCCAGCAGAAACTATTTCTTATTCTTATGGACTTGAATACGGAACTGCTACGGTTGAGATTCATATTGATGCTATTGATGAGAATGAAAAGGTTTTGATAGTTGATGACCTTCTTGCAACCGGAGGAACCGCTCTTGCTGCGTGCAAAATCGTGAGAGATTTGAAAGGAGTTCCTGTTGGTTGTGTCTTTCTGATAGAACTTGAAAAACTCGGAGGAAGAAAGAAAATTGAACAGGAGGGAATCAAAGTTGTATCATTGATAAGGTATTAGTTTTTTGAAGTTTCAAAAATTTTGAGTGAATCTCGCCGAAGTACGGAGAAACTTTCTATCACAGTTTTATGGAAATATTTATTAAAATTTTGAGGATGAGGTTGAGAATCAACAAAACAAAAAGATATAGTTTTAAATTAAGAGGAAGGAGGTAAAACTTCTGTGGGAGCAAAAATACCGGAAGAGACATTGAGATGGTTTGGAGGAGATGAACTTCGGGCTCGTGTATTTTATGAAAAGTACGCTCTGCGTGACGAGAACGGAGTTCAGATAGAAAAGACACCGCCTGAGATGTGGAAACGCGTGGCAAAAGAGATAGCTTCTGTTGAAGAAGATGAGAAGAAAAGGGAGCTCTATTCCTCTCTTTTTTACGAGATTCTCTCAGATTTCAAATTCATTCCCGGTGGAAGGATAATGTTCGGAGCGGGAAATAAGAGAAGGGCAACACTCCTCAATTGTTATTATATTCCGATAAAGGAGGATTCAATAGAGGGGATTTTTGATTGTGCGAAGGAGATGGCGAGAACTTATTCATTCGGAGGAGGAGTCGGAATTGATATAACCATTTTGAGACCGAAAGGTTCTCCTGTGAACAACTCTGCTATCTTTTCAACGGGTGCTGTGTCTTTTATGGACCTTTTTTCAAAGGTGACGGGAACGATAGGGCAGGCGGGTCGTCGTGGTGCTCTTATGATAACAATAGAAGATAGACACCCTGATATATTTGACTTTATAGATGTCAAAGATGACCCTCTTCGGCTGAATGTCAGATTTGCAAACATATCTGTTAAGGTCTCTGACGAGTTGATGAGAAAAGTAAAAGAAAACGGTATATTCACTCTCTGGTTTGAGAGTGAGAGGGTAAAGCGAATTGAGATACGCATCAGAGCGAGGGATTTATGGTCAAGAATCTGCAACCGAGCTTGGTCTTCGGCGGAACCTGGTGTTATATTCTGGGATACTGCGAGAAGATTTTCCCCAACAGAATACGATGAGAAAATGAGTATAAAAGGATGTAACCCATGCTCTGAGCAGATGCTTGAAGATTACGGCTGTTGCAATTTGGGAAATATAAACCTCATGAAGTTCGTCAAAAATGTATTTGGTAAAAAACCAGATGTGGAAAAGTTCTGGGAGATTGTCGAGAAAAAAGGAATTGAAAAAGCTATGGAATACGCAGAAAGTAGAGGATGGGCTTACCCTGACCTTTTAGGTCTTCAAAAGGTTGTGCGAGTCGGAATGAGGTTTTTAGATGATGTCCTTGATTATTCGGCTCCGCGTCATCCTCTACCTCAGCAGCGTGAGGCGTCGCTTTACACAAGAAGAACAGGGCTTGGAGCAACAGGTCTTGCAGATATGCTCTGCGAGATGAGAATAAAATACGATACAGATTCCGCAGTTTATATGATGGATAAGCTCTTTGAGTTCATAAAAAATACAGCTTATGACGAGAGCGTGGAGA
Source organism: bacterium HR19 (assembly GCA_002898315.1). Lineage (GTDB taxonomy): Bacteria > Calescibacteriota > Calescibacteriia > Calescibacteriales > Calescibacteriaceae > Calescibacterium. The sequence goes on from BEHV01000018.1 coordinate 5,171, forward strand.
TAGCAAAAGAAAAAGGTTCGTTTCCCGCTTTCAGAAGAGAAAAACATGTTGATATGGAGTTCGTAAAAGGTATCAACGAGGAGATAAGAGAAAAGATTTGGAATTTCGGTATCCGTAATGCTTGTCTGCTTACTATTCCCCCGGTTGGCTCTGGAGCTATTCTCGGAGGAACAACAGGAGGAATAGAGCCGATTTTTGCTCTATCATATATAAGAAGGTCTGAATCACTTTCTCAGGGTACATTTAAAGTTTATCACTGGCTTGTTGCTCTATACCTTGCGGAGTACGGAGGGAAAGGAGAAGAGGACCTTCCTGACTTTTTCATTACCGCCCACCAAATTGACCCGAAGATGCGTGTGAGAATTCAAGGAGTGATACAGAAACACATTGATTCTTCTATATCTTCTACTGTTAATCTTCCAAAAAGCACAACACCTGAGGAGATAGGGAAGATATATGAGCTTGCTTGGGAATATGGCTGCAAGGGTATAACGGTTTATAGAGAAGGAAGCAGGGAAGGGGTTCTTATAACCGAAGAGGAGTACAAGAGCAAAAGTGAGGATTTTGAAGCGGTTTTTGAGAACTGTCCTGAGTGTGGTAGTTCTCTCAAAAGTTCTAACTCTCATCTTGTATGCAGGACTTGCGGGATAATGATTTAAGGGATTTTATATTTCTACATATCCTGAAAAGACGAAGTTTGCTCCTCCTTCAATAAAGACCTTTTCATCTTTTTGCTTGACTTTTATGTTTCCCCCCTTGAAAGAAATTTCGGCTTCATTTTTTATGAGTTTTTTTTCTCTTGCTGATGGGAAGACGGCTACTGCTCCTGTCCCACACGCTAATGTCTCTCCCACTCCTCTTTCCCATACCCATACCTTTATGACATTTTTATCTTCTATTTTTGCGAACTCCACATTCACATTTTTTGACTTTGAGATTTGGGGTGCGAAGGAAAGGAAAACTTCTCTTGGGTAATCTCCGAAAATAACCACATGTGGATTTCCCACATCTACCTCTATGCATTCAAATTTCTCTCCCCAGTTATCTCCTTCCCTGAGAAAAAATTTATCTTTTATTTTTGGCTTTCCCATATCTACTTCAAAGTTATCTTGAACTTTTTTCACCACTCTTGGTCCAGCTTTTGTTTCAAAGACAACTGAATCTTTTGATATGAGGTTCATGTCATATACATATTTTGCGAGGCATCTTATTCCGTTTCCGCTCATTTCAGCTTCTGATCCATCGCTGTTTATTATTCTCATCTTGAAATCAAATTCTTCTGACGATGGGTTTTCAAGAGTTATGACTCCATCTGCTCCTATTCCGAATCTTCTTTCACAGTATTTTTTTGCGAACTCATACGGAGAGAAATTTTCACCCCCTTGTGGCACTCGCAAATCTATTATTATAAAGTCATTTCCTAACGCCTCATACTTTGAGAACCATACCTTCATAAAAATCTTATGATAAGACCGGTAGAGTGTTTTTTGAAAAACTCAGGTATTTTTTTTAAAATTGAAAAATGCCATGGGTGATATGAAGTTTTACGCTGATAGAGATAAAATTTTGGTTTTGAAATTCCGAAATAAATCTGAAAAGGGTATGAAAGATATTTTAGGGTTTTTTTTTGGTGTTCTTTTGGCTTTTTCTCCGTTTTTCTTTACCGTTTATGTTAAGTCGCAGGTGATAAAGCAGGGGTATAAAATTTCAGCTCTCGTGAAAAAGATTGAGGAGCTTCAAGATAAGAAAGAAATTCTTGAAGCCAAACTTATGACAATTGAAAATCCAAAAAATCTCTACACTATTGCGAAAAAATTAGGTTATGAAAATCCTTCTTTTGATAAGTTGGGTTTTATAAGTCCAAAGAGATAATTTTTTTGATTTAATCTTTTTGAATGAACGGGACTTTTGTTATGGTTCCCTGAACGATTTTTTTTCCTCTTACTTTAACATTTATTCTTTCTCCTTCTTTGAGATTTTCCTTGAACCTTGCAAAAGCAATTGGTTTTTTCAAGACAGCAGAAAATACAGCAGATGTTATTTTTCCTTCTGGTTCAGTTTCATCTCCGCTCTGGGGTATGGGGAAACCGTCTAATATAACTCCTTTGAGGAATTGAGGGTTTGCGAGAAAATTTTTTTTCACGAGTTCAAACCTTTCAGATTTTTCAGATATAAATTTTTCAAGGTGGGAACCGAAGGGGGATGTGTTCTCGTCAAGGTCAAGTCCGTAAAGAATAAGTCCCGCTTCAAGTCGGAGTATATCTCTTGCTGCAAGTCCGCATGGTTTTGCTATTCTTACAAGAATTTTCCATATTTCCTCTGCGAGTTCGGCAGGCAGAGAGAGTTCAAAACCATCTTCTCCCGTGTATCCTGTTCGGGAGATGAAGGTTTCTCCTTTTTCTATGAACGAAAATCTTTTGAGCTGGATTATTGATTCAGCAGGGGGTAAGTTTTTTATCTCTGATAGCTCTTTTATTCTATCTTTTGCTTTCGGTCCCTGTATTGCTACAAAAGCGGTTTCAGAAGATATATCTTTTATTTCTGCTTTGAGTTTGTTTGTTTCTATTTCGTATTTTAGTAGTTCAATATCTTTTTCTTTTCTCGCAGCGTTCACTACGATAAAAAAATCCGAAGGATTGTTTTTGAAAACAACGATATCGTCTATTACTTTTCCCTCTTGTGAGACAAGGAAACCGTAGTGTCCTTTTCTTTCTTTGAGTTCGTTGCGAGAAAATATTTTTTTTATGAGTTTTTCAGCGTCTTCTCCTTTTATTTTTATTCTTCCCATGTGAGATATGTCAAAGAATCCACAGTCGTTTCTCACAAGTAGAGCTTCTTCTATTGCGGAGCCGAAGTGTAGTGGGAGAAGACAGCCGGCAAATTCTGTAAAAAATGCGTTGTATCTGCTTTCAAGTTCAAAAAAGGGTGTTTTTAACATGGTAAAGAAATTTAAACAGATTTTTTCATCTGCTTACATAAATCAGTTAATTTTCATATATCTCGTAAAATAACCATGCAAATCAGAAAATAAACCGAAAGCGACCTAAAAATTTTTCCAAAGATGCGTCATAAAGATTATGTATTATCGGTCATACGTGATTATAAATTTGAACGAGATAAGAACATACCGATCAGAGATAAGAGTCAGCAGGTGATAGCATATCTTTCCTCTGTGAAAAAACCAAAGAGCATGCGGAGATTTTGACCGAGTGGAGAAATAAGCACATGTATTCTTTTTTTACCTGGTTTCATGCTACCGTAGATGGAACATTAAAATGGATAGAAAGCATAATGGTTCGTGAGGATAGAATACTTTTTTTAATTCAAAATATTGAAGGGATACCTATTGGGCATATTGGGCTTACTAACTTTGATTTTGAAAAAAATACATGTGAGATTGACTCTGTGTTGAGGGGTGTAGATGAACTTCCCGGGGTTATGACTTATGCGTTAGAATCTTTAATTGATTGGGTTTTCAATTGCCTTAAAATAGATTCTGTGTATTTAAGAGTATTTGAAGATAATCATAAAGCAATATCTCTCTACAAAAGATGTGGGTTTATATTATGGAAAAGAGTAGGAGCGAGAAAGATTGTAGAAAAAGATTTTATAAGATGGATAGAAGCAGAAGAAAATCTGGGTGTTGTTGAAAATTATGAAAGATATATTGTGTATTTCATAAAAGAGCAGTCGCAGTTCAGATGAATGATATTAATTAGCCAGCTCTTTTAATTTTTGCAACATTTATTCTGCCCATAAAAAGATTATTTGAAATGAGATTATTTTATTTATTTTCTGATGTTGGAGAAACTAAAACAAAAAGCAGATTTTGCACCTTCATCATGTGGGATATATTTATTCCTCAAAGATGGGAAACCTATATATATTGGTAAATCAAAGAATATAAAGGAACGACTCAAAGCATATTTTAATTTTTTAGATTCTCGCGAAACGGTTCCGAAAATCCTTCAAGAAGCAGACGACCTCAGGTGGTTCGTAACCTCAACAGAAGAAGACGCGCTTTTTTTTGAGCAAAAACTTATAAGAGAAAACCTTCCAAAATACAATATAAAACTCAAAGACCAAAGGGGACTGAAATATATAAGGGTAGACTTATCTTATGAGTTTCCATCTCTATCTTTAAGGAGGTATCCTCAAAAGAAAGACGGTGCGGTTTATTTTGGTCCTTTTTCTTCTTATGACGCGAGAGAAATTTTCAATGTCTTGAAGATGTTCGGAATAAGAACTTGTACAGAAAGAAAGTTTTCCGAATTCAAAAAAAGGAATAGACCATGCCTTGACGGACAGATAGGAGTTTGCTCCGCACCGTGTGTTGGTATGATAAAAAGGAGTTCTTACATGAAAGAGATTCACAAAGCTATGGATTTTCTGAAAGGAAAATTTTCATATGTGTTAAGACAGCTTGAAGAGAGGATGTGGGAGGAATCCGAGAGAGAAAACTTTGAGATTGCAGCAAGAATAAGAGACAGAATTTCTGTCATCAGAAATTTCTTTGAGACAAAAAGGTTGATTTTTTCTGATATGAGGGGGGGAGATTATTTAAGCTACGATGTAGTTGGGGGAAAGCTGGGGATTTTTGTTTTGAAGGTTCGTGAGGGTAGATTTTTCGGAGGTTATGGGGGAGCTTTTGAATATGGGGGACAAGATATATTAGATATGGCTTTGGGGCTTTTTTATGATAACTCTGGTTCAGAAGGCGAGCTTATTACAGACCTTGCTGAACGAGATTTTAAATTAGGTGGTATTTTGGTGAGACCACCGAGAGAAGACGAAAATGAGGTTATGCTTATTGCCAAGAAGAACGCGGTTGAGCAGATACTCCAGACATCAAATATTCTTCTTGAAAAGTTCAGAATTCTTGAGGAGTTGAGAGATTTTCTTCTACTTAGAGATACGCCGAGAAGGATAGAAGTTTTTGATTTTTCAAATTTTGGTGGTAAGAATCTTGTTGGAGTGAAGGTTCATTTTGAAGATGGGGAGTTTGTTCCTTCTCGTATTCGTCTTTACAATGTGAGTGATGAGGGATACGATGACATTTTAGCACTCAAAAATGTTCTTTCAAGGAGGGTGAGAGATTATTTTGAGGGTAAAGATTTGCCGTTTCCTGACCTTATTTTTATAGATGGAGGTAAGGGGCATTGGAGTGTAGCAAGAGAAGTTTTTTCTTCCTTTGGTTTGAGAGCTAATTTTGCCTGTATAAAGAAAGAGGAAAGGAACACGAGGGATATAACTTTGATTTTTGAGAGGGAGGAGTTGAAGCCGAAGGGTAAGCTTCTTTCTTTTATTTTAAGTTTGAGGGATTCTGCGCATTTTAGAGCCAAACGTTTTGCGGTCTCAAAAGCAACAAAAATAAAATAGTGTATTTTTTAAATCTGTGCATTGACGATACATCTATATATAGTTAATTGACTATTTTTTGAGCTGTTTATCATGTTATTCTGAATCCAATCTATCTCATGAGAAGAGCTAATATTACAGAGTATATAGGAATAAATGGGATTGGAAAGGTTATTACCCATATTAGGCTCAGATATTTGTCAATTAACTATAATATCTGATAAGAGAATCTACTTATATCTATGTTAGGTTTCATCGAAATTTTTCTATCTCTTTTACGGGTTTTTCTTCTTCTAATTTTTAAAATTTTCCGAAATTAAAATTCTTTGAGAACTATTTTCAATCTGAGAGGCGCAATGATATGGAAAAAATAAAGGTTTTAATAGCTGGAATAGGAGGTGCATCATTAGGGACAGAGATTTTCAAATGTTTGAAACTTGCAGGAGTATACGAAATTTATGGTTGCGATATATCTAATTATGCTTTTGGGCATTACATGCAGGGTTTTAAAGAGACATTTGTTGTTCAGAAAGAAAATTATATTGAACAGGTTCTTGAATTATGTAGAAAAAAAAGCATAGAAGTTATAGTACCAGGAGCTGAGGAGACTACTGTAATTTTGGGATTAAACAGAGGTATATTTGAGCGAGAAGGAATAAAGGTTGCTTGCAACTCTGAAAATGTTATAAAAATCTGTTCAAGTAAACACTCTCTTTTCTCAAAACTTTCGGAACTAGGCATAAAATGTCCAAAAACATTGCTTGTAGAAAACTTAGATAGGGATATAAGTGCTCTTGATGATTTCCCATTCCCCTGCGTTATAAAACCATCTGAAGGAAGTGGGGGAAGCGTTTTTACCTTTCTCGCCAAAAATAAGAAAGAAGCTATGCTTTTCATAGAATACCTGTTAAGTAATTCTATAAGGCCCGTTGTCCAAGAATATATCCCGGAATCTGAAGGAGAATTTACTATTGGTGTTTTATCAGGAAAGGACAAAAAAATAATAGGTTCAATTGTGATGAAAAGATTATATCCATCTAAGCTTTCCGTTAAATTAAAGACAGATTACGGAATAATATCTTCTGGATATTCTCAGGGCTACTTTGCTGATTTTGAAGATGTAAGAGAACAGGCTGAAAAAATCTCTCTTTCTTTGATGAGCGAAGGACCAATGAATATACAAGGGAGATTAAAAGATGGATTTTTTCTACCTTTTGAGATAAATCCTCGCTTTTCAGCATCAGTATATGCGAGAGCTCTTGCTGGATTCAATGAAGTTCACTTATTTATAGAGCATCTTTACGGGAAAATATCCGGGCGATATGATTTTGATGTGAAGAAGGGATTATTTCTGAGGAGCTTTACCGAAGTTTTTGTAGGAGAAGATAAAATTAAGGAATGAAATGATAAGGTGGATAAAAAATTATATTGGGACAGCTTCTGCGAAAGATATAAAAAGAATTCAAAAAGAGCATCCTGATATATTTATTCTTGATGTAAGGGTTCTACTTGATGGTTCAGGGAACTCACCGAAAGTAATTCGTGAAAAAATAGATGAAGGTTTAAAGGCCCTGCAAAGTGGGAAAAAAATTGTTGTTGTCTGCGATCAGGGAGTATCAAGAAGTAATTCTATTGCTGCAGGAATTATTAGTTCTTTTGAAAGAATATCTTTTGACGAAGCTCTGAAAATAGTTTATAAAGAAACAAAAGAAACAGAAATTAAGATTGAAGTCATTGAATCGGTAAGGGAAGCGGTTGAAGGTAAGAAGACAGAAAAAACTTCGTCATTTGTAAGATTAGCTATAACTGGTGCTAATGGCTTTATAGGAAAAAGATTGGTTCAGAAACTCAGAGAGAATAGCAAAATAGATTTCTTCCCTATAACCAGGAATGATTTAGACCTGATGAAAGATAAAATATTACTTGATATATTCATAAAAGAAAACCAGATAAACACCTTGCTTCATCTTGCAAACCCGAAAAACTACACGAGTAACTCCTCTCTTGGCGAAACTCTTACTATGCTTAAAAATGTTCTTGATGTCTGTTCAACAAATAATGTGTATCTAATATATCCAAGCGGTTGGGTTATTTTTTCTGGATATAAAGGGGAAGAGCTTTCTGTAGATGAGAATTTCGCTCCAAAACCAAAAGATACATATAGCTATACCAAATTTCTGGCAGAACAGCTTGTAACGCATTGGTATTCAGATATACAGTACTGTATTTTGCGGATATGTCCCGTATATGGTGAAGGGAGCGATAAACCAAAATTTATATGGAACTTTATTGAATACGCTTCTGAAAACAAAGATATAGGTGTTCACAGATATAAAAACGGATTTCCAAAATTAGAATTAATTTACGTAGATGATGTATGCGAAGCAATTATAAAAGTTATAGAAAAAAAACCGAAAGGTGTGATTAATATAGGTTCAGGAAAAGCAGTATATGTGAAAGAAGTCGCAGAAAAAATAATAAAATTGATGAATTCAAAAAGCAAAATATACTACATAGATGTTGATGATATAACTTCAAGCATAACTCTTGATATATCAAAAGCAAAAAAAATTTTGGGATGGGAACCCAAAATAAAAATAGAAGAAGGATTAAAGAAAATAATTGAAAGCATAAAATCAAAGAAAAATTGAGGAACTTCCGAAGGATTTTAATTTTTAACTTGGAATTTTGAGATTTTCAAAAGTAAAAAATATGTGTATAAGGGAGGTATATGAGAATGAAATCTAAAATAAAGAAGGAGAAAATCGGCAAGTTTATAATGTCCCATCCGAAAAATCTGACAAAAAATGATATTGAATTTTCCGAAGGCATGCAAGAATATTTCAAAAACAGCCTGGGAACAGTGATGGATAAGCTCAGGAATTTTCCAAAGTATGTTCCTCGCCAATCCCTCGCTCTTTTCCTTGCAAAACATGAGATTTTTAAGAAAATTTTAAATGTGCATGGACACATAATAGAAGCTGGAGTTTTCCTGGGAGGTGGTCTTATGACATGGGCTCAACTCAGTGCTATTTATGAACCTTACAATCATACAAGAAGAATAATAGGTTTTGATACTTTCTCTGGTTTCCCGGATATATCTGAGAAAGATATAGGTTCTGCAGACTATCCTCAGAGGAAAAAAGGAGGACTATCAGTCAAAGGTATAGAGGAAGACCTAAAAGAATGCATAAGGTTGTATGATCTAAACAGACCGCTGGGTCATATTCCTCGCATTGAGATTATCAAGGGAGATGCCTGTAAAACTATCCCGGAATATGTTGATAAAAATAAACATCTTGTTGTTGCTCTGCTTTATCTTGATTTTGACCTTTATGAACCAACAAAAGTTGCTCTTGAACACTTCTTACCGAGAATGCCAAAAGGATCAGTAATAGGGTTTGATGAATTAAATCAGCCGTATTGGCCGGGAGAGACATTAGCAGTCCTTGAAGAGATTGGAATAAGAAATCTTAAAATTCAACGCTTTGAATTCTGCCCTCAAATATCTTTTGCAGTCCTTGAATGAACACAATTTCAAATTTTTTTTCTCTCTCTTCTCAAATCTTCTACTACATTCAAGAGTGTTTGGCATACATGCTTTACATCTTCTTTATTCAAACAAAGGGCAGAAGGGAGATTGATACCGAATTTGCTCAACTGATAACTTACTCTGTTTTTCTTTCTTCCAATCTCTGCTGTCGGGAGATCACGAAAAGATGGCTGTGAACTCAAAGGATAAAAAAAAGGACGAGATGCTATTCCATACTCCGCCAATCTCTCTATCAAAATTTCCTTATCAACACCATCAATTATTGCTGTTACCATCCAGTATGAGTTTTTAACATAGGGTAAAGATGGGTTTAACTTTATTCCATCAACTCCGGACAAAAATTCTTCGTACCATCTGAATATTTTTATTTTTTTCTCAATTATTTTTTCTGCCCTTTCAAGTTGGGCAATTCCAAGTGCTGCCTGAAGGTCGCTCATCATATACTTATATCCAATCTCATCGCACCAGAAAATTTTTTCCTTTGATTTTCCGTGGTCTCTTAACTTTTTTGCTTTTTCGTAGATTTTCTCAGAATCTGTAAGAAGCATACCACCTTCACCTGTTGTTATTGTTTTTGTTCCGTGAAAGCTGAAAACGCTTATATCTCCAAAACTTCCCGCCTTCTTACCTTTGTACTCTGAACCGAATGCCTCTGCTGCATCTTCAATAACAAATATTCCATGCTTTTTTGCTATGTTCAGGATTTTATCCATATCAGGCATACCACCATAAAGGTCAACAACAATTATTGCCTTTGTTCTTGGAGTTATATTTTCCTCAACAGATTCAGGAGATATACACCATGTATCGGGAGATATATCTGCAAATATGGGAGTTGCCCCCACATATATTACCGGTTCAGCTGTTGCCACCCATGTTATATCAGGTACAATCACTTCATCCCCTGGTCCTATCCCAAGCGATAGCAATGCAAGATGAATAGCATTTGTGCATGATGAAGTTGATAAGGAGTATTTTCTTCCGATGTATTTTGAAAATTTTTCTTCAAATTCTTTTTGATACCTGTATGCTCCTCCGTACCAAGCATTCTTTACAGCGGAGCAAACTTTCTTTACTTCATAAGAGGTTATCCACGGACCAGCGATTGGTATAAATTTAATATTACTTTTTTTACTTACGAATTTTTCTTTGGCTTTTCTTTTCCTTTTCATTTCCTTTTTTAGCTTCATATTCATTTTTTAAATCTATCTCTCAACGCTTTTATGTTTGAATAATAATTCATTATCTCTCAATTTATTACCTATTTATTTTACATATCTTGTTATGGAAAAGTTGAAAAAGGAGGAAAGGAGAGAAATTTTTGATTTTGTCTTCTCTGTTCTGCACAAAACCTCAAAAAAATTGGGAGTATCCGCATACATAGTCGGTGGTGCTCCAAGAGATATAATCTGCGGACTTGAACCAAAAGACATAGATGTAGTAGTGTTTGGTCAAGATTACTCTACCTTTGCCAAAATCTTCATATCAGAAATAGGAGAAAAAGCGAACTTCTTCAAAGCAAAAAAATACGAGATGATAAGAATTATCCTCTCTGATAACCTCACGGTTGATATATCTCCGCCCAAATCAAAAAACCTTATCGGGGACCTGAAAAGAAGGGACTTCACAATAAACACCCTCGTCATACCACTCAAAGACCCAAAACCGAATATACTTGACCCGCTCGGGGTCGCTACCGATGATATAACCCGTAAATTCCTCAGAACCCCATCAGACCCAGAAAAAACATTCGCTGCAGACCCTTGCCGTATAATAAGAGCAGGAAGATTCGTCTCAGATGGATTTTTCGCCGATGAAAAACTGATCTCCGCTATGAAGAAAAAAATCCCTTCAATAAATTCCGTCCCAAAAGAAAGACAGGGAGAAGAACTCAGAAAGCTCTTTCTCTCAAAGAAACCTTCATTGGGGCTTTTCCTTCTCAGAGATATAAAGTTTTTCAACTATGCATATCCGAAGATAGTTCCCGCTTTATACAAAGACCAGAAGTCGCCATATCATTTTGAAGGAGTTTTTGAACATTGTACTCGTGTTGTAGACCTTACTCCTCCCGATATAGTTCTGCGACTCTCTGCTTTCTTCCACGATATAGGAAAAGCTTTTACAGAAAAAATACTCCCAGACGGAAGAGTTGTTTACTGGGGACACGAAGTTGTATCAGCTGAGATCGCAGAAGATTTTCTCTCAACTTTCAAGTTCCCTTATGATGAAAGAAAAAAAATTGTTTTTGTTGTGAAAAATCACATGATATATTACACTTCGCAGTGGTCTGATTCAGCGGTGAGACGACTTTTGAGAAGAATAGGAGATGACCCAGAACTTGTCTTAAAATTTGTTGAATACGATATAAAAGCTTTAAAAGACCCATCTGAAAAACTCAAAAACATCCAAGAGCTTAGAAATAGGATATACTCTGAAATATTGAAGCTCGGCAAAACTAAAATAGAAAGTCCAATTGACGGATACGAGATTCAGAAAATTTTCAACCTAAAACCTGGTCCTCTTATCGGTCAGATAAAGCAGGCGGTAATAAACGCAATAGTTGAAGGTAAGATAGAGCCAAATAAAGAGTCGGCGATAAGTTTTATCAGAGAATACCTGAAACAAATCGGTCAAGATTCAGAAAAATAAAATATTTTTGTGTATGTTTTATAGGCTGTTCTAGGGTAGCTCAGAATTCGCTCAATTATTTTTACCTATTTTCTTAAAATTTTGTTTGCGCTTAAAATTTCTCTTGATTTTTTATGATAGTTGTTGGCATAGAGACAACGTGTGATGAGACATCAGTTGCGGTTTTGAAATTTCACGAGAAGAAAAGAGCTCTGAACGGTTTGCCATATGCAGAAGAGCTATCTTTGATTGTTCTTACCCAAGATTTTCACTCTGTTTACGGTGGGGTTGTTCCTGAATTAGCTTCGCGCTCTCATCTTGAAAATCTGCCACGGGTTTTTCGTCTTGCGTTAGAAAAGGCGGGAGTTGAACTCAAAGATATTGACCTTGTTGCTGTCGCGAACGAGCCGGGGCTTCCCGGTTCTCTTATCGTAGGTGTATCTTTCGCAAAAGGGTTAGCACAATCACTATCAAAAAAAATAATAGCGGTAAATCATGTTGAGGCGCACATTATCTCTCCACTTATAGAACACAATATACCTTTCCCATTCGCTTCGCTTGTGGTATCGGGCGGACATACATCGCTTTACTTAGTTGAAGGTGTTGGAAAATATAAGCTCGTTTTGAAGACAAGAGATGATTCGGTCGGAGAGGTTTTTGATAAGGTTGCCAAATTTTTCAGGTTCGGCTACCCGGGCGGACCTATTATAGATGCTCTTTCTCGTGGAGCAGAGCAATTTTTCTCTTTCCCTGAGGTTGAGTCAGAAGATTTCAGTTTCTCTGGAATAAAAACTTTCAGTGTCAGGGTGCCGGAGCACTGGTTTGGACCGTTTCCTTTGCCAGAGTTCTTTGCTTCGTTTCAGAAAAAATTAGTAGATGAGATTTTATTCAAATCTTTTGATGTGTTGAAAAAGTTCGGGGACGGGAGTTTGAAAATAAGACATTTTGCTTTGACAGGAGGGGTGGCGAAAAACTCTTATATCAGACAAGTTGTAAAAAACCTTGAATCAGAAAACAATATAGAATTTATTTTTCCTTCGCAGAGGTATTGTACAGATAATGGGACTATGATAGCTTTTTTGGGGGGATTAAGGCATATTCTTTTTGGAGAGACATCTACGCTTGAGTTTGATATGAGACCCACAGGATACCTTAAAGCAAAAGGGGGTATTAGCGAACAAAATACATAAAAAACCTTCAACTCATTATTTTCTTCTGTTTTTTCCTTTCCTTATATGTCTTCTTCGGAGTAGGTAGTAGATATGTGGCAGAGCAAAAATAACTGCCTGTGGTAGAGCAGATACAGTGTTGCAACCATAACCTTTGGATTCCGTTTTATTTTCAAACTTTAAGCTCGTTTCAAAGTTGGAGTATATCTTTGGAGCGGGAGTGCTAATACCCGTCACCAGTGCAGGGTATTTTATTTTCCAATCACCAATACCCAATTGCCCATAATTATTATCCCCCCAGCACCACAAAGAACCATCAGATTTTACAGCGCAGGTATGTCTTGCACCGGCTGAAATTTTTTCAGAGCCGGAATACTGCACACATGTGGCTTCGTCTGTCTGACCGTTACAGTTATTATCTATGCCATCGCCACACAATTCAAAAGAGCCGGGATTAACAAGTGGATTATTATCATTGCAATCCAGAGGTTTTGCAACAGATGTAAAACCGGCAGATACTGTGTTTGCACATTGTGATACAGAGCTTGTCCATGTATCATTATCTGAATCTTGGAAAATCCATATTTCAACTCTTCCATCACAGTCGTTATCTATTGAATCTGAACAGTTCAGTGAAGCACCTGGATAAATAGAGGAGTTTGAATCGTTGCAGTCGCCAGATATTGTTGCTCTGTAAGGAAAAGACGGAGAACAAAGGCACTTTGAAGAGCTTGTTCCATATCCATCATTATCGCCATCGTAGTAGAAGATTATGCAACCGGCAGAATTTTCTGGGTCTGTGATACCATCGCAGTTATCATCTATTCCATTACATACCTCAATCCTTGCAGGATTAACTGCCGGGGTGCTATCATTGCAGTCAAGAGGTTTAGAAGTTGATGTAAAACCAGAGGGCATAGTGTTCGCACACTGGGATATAGATGTAGTCCAAGTATCACTGTCTTGGTCTTGGAAGAACCACTTCTCAACATTGCCATCGCAGTCGTTATCTTTAGAGTTATTGCAGTTCAGAGGAGCTCCTGGATAAATTGATGCATTCCCTTCATTACAATCTCCGCCTTTATCTGCATATCCTTTCGGTTTTGAGCAAGCTACAAGCGTTATTTCTCCTCCGTATCCGTCACCATCTCTATCCTCGTAAAATATTTGTTTTTCACAGTAATCTTTCTGGCTTGGTTCTGAACCAGTGAGCAGCTCTGCTAAATTAGGTATTCCGTCTTCGTCTGTATCTACAAGTTCAAATTCCACAAAAGGTGTTATATCTATTTCGTTTGCTGTGGGTGGAACAGGAAATTTTCCTGACGACTTTATTATAGTTATACTTCTGGCGTAGAATGTCATTTCAACCTGCCACTCACCATCAGAGCGAGGCAACCTAAAATATGCGTAGGTTAAGCCTCCTTTTTCTTGAAATTCCAAGTTCCCCCAGTATTCCGTTGAACTCTGCTTTTGTGATATATCAGATTTTGGGAGAAGTGGAGACCTTCCGGTAAGTATCCTTCCTGTAAGGAGTTTTACTCTATATTTTCCGTTCAGGTCAATTTGCTGATTTTTTAAATTTTTCAGGTCAGCTTGATGAGGTATCTGATAAAAAACAGTAATTGTTTCCTCTCCTTGATATTCATAGCTTTCTTTGTGTTCTTGTGAGGTTTTCACTTCCTGTTTATTTCTTTTACATCCGTATGAAGGAAGAAGTATCAGCATAAAAGTAAGGGAAAATAGGGAAAAGGAGAGTTGCCCTGCCAAGGAAAAGCTTCTACACGATTTCCTTTCCTCCCTCATCTCTGATTACCCCTTTCATTTTTTCTTTTGTTTTATTTTACTTTATTTTACTGACTGTAAATTTAATATTCTTTTTTAATTTTTGGGAAATTTTTGACGACTTCAAATAGAAAAAAGGAGATGGATAATAGCCGAAAATGAAAACAAAGAAACAAGAAATATAGGTTTTAATGTATGAAAATTAACTTGAAAGAAAAAGAGCTGTTTATTTTTGATATAGAAGGGGTTGTTTTGAGTTCTATTGACGATGAAGATATTGCGGTGAATTCAAAGGTTGTTGAAACCTTGGAAAAGCTGAGGGAGAAAGGAAAAAAAATAGCTTTCCTTTCCAACATATCTCGCACTCCTTTCTTCCGTGTTGCAGAAATTCTCGTTGATTTCGGTCTTGCCAAATCACAAAACGAGGTCTTCACCGCAGGTAAGGTCGCCGTAGAATACATCAAGCAGAGAAAGAAAAACGCGAGAGTTTTTGTCATATCTGAAAGGGGACTTATAGTGGACTTTGAGATGGAAAATTCCGCTCGGCTCGTTTTTGAAAAGCCAGTTGATTTCGTTGTCATCGGTATGAAAAGAAACATAAACTTTGAAGAACTGAACTTCGCTCTGGAGTGTATTCTTGAAGGAGCTGAACTTATCTCTGTCGGATACACAAACTATTATCGTGGTAGATTCGGCAGTAGGGAAGGAGTTTTTATAGGAGACCTCCCGATTTGTGAAATGCTCTCTTTCGCTTCGGGGAAAAGATATATTAAAATAGGAAAACCAGACCCATTGATTTTCGGTTTCGTTCTCGCAGAATTCGGTGTCAATCCAAAGTTCGCGGTCATGGTGGGAGATAAATTAGAAACAGATATAAAGGGAGCAAAAAATCTCGGTATAACCGCTGTACTCGTCAGGTCTTCTCAAACGAAAAAACATTTTGTCCCACCAACAAGATTTTTATCATACGAAAGCCCAGATATAAGCATAACTAACCTGGAAGAAATTTTAGATTACCTTTAATTATAATTTTTTGTGGTATGGACTATTTTTTGGGAGGAGTTCAGCTTGGGTTTATATACTCTCTTTTGGCTCTGGGTATTGTTCTTGTGTATAGAGCTACGAGGGTTATAAATTTTGCTCATGCTGACTTTGCAACTTTTGGAACGTTTATATTTCTTTCCGCTCTCAACATTTTGGGTTCAGGTTTTACAATACTATGCGCTTTTTTAGGATTTTTTTCAAGCGGACTCATAGCTTTTTTTATATCTTACTTCGTGTTTTATGAGGCGCAGAGAAGGGGTGTTTCTCCGCTCGGCATAACAATAGGAACAATTGCTGTATCTTTTTTCATTCAGAGCATTGAGATTATCATTTGGGGTGCAGAACCCAAATCGGTTCCGAGTTTTTTCCCAGGTAGAATTGAGCTCTTCGGTTTTTCGCTTTCAAAAACATTTATCCTCGTTCTTATTGTCTCTCTGCTTACTCTCTCTGTTTTCTATCTTGTTATAACCAGAACGAAGTTTGGAATTTCCATAAGAGCTGTTTCTCAAAATCCTGATATGTCAAGAATTTTAGGAGTTAGGTTTCGTTTTGTTGTTTCATCTATATGGGGTATTTCTGCTGCTATCGCCGGAATTTCGGGAATCCTTCTTGCACCACTTTACTCTGTTGATCAGACATTTCTTTTTGACCCGTTTTTAAAGGCGTTTATAGGAGCAATTATAGGAGGGATAGATAGCGTTCCAGGTGCTGTCTTTGGAAGTATAATAGTCGGACTCGCAGAATCACTTTTCGGAGGTTATGTTTCTATAAAGTATAAAACCGCTTTTATTTTTCTTATAGGTATAATATCTCTTGCTTTGAGACCAGAGGGTATTTTCGGAAGGGAGATTAAAGAGAGGGTCTGAACGAAAATTTTTGTCTTATCCTTTTTCCTGAACGATTTTTATCAGGTCCACTACTCGTGAGGCGTATCCGTATTCATTGTCGTACCATCCTATGACTTTCACAAAGTTTCCATCAACAACTTCTGTTAGTTTTGAATCAAAAACACACGAAGCGGGATTTCCTATAACATCTGATGAAACGATTTCGTCTTCTGTGTATTCAAGCAACCTTTTGAGTTTTTTCTCTGCGTAATCTTTGAAGACCTGATTCACTTCTTCTTTATCTGTTTTTTTCTCAACCACGCATGAGAAATCACAAACAGATACATCTTGGGTAGGAACTCTTATAGCGAGTGCTGAGAGCCGTCCTTTTAGTTCTGGGAAAATCTCGTAAATTGCTTTTGCTGCTCCTGTTGATGTGGGTATTATATTTGTTGCTGCTGACCTTGCTCTTCTCAAATCTTTGTGCGGGGCATCTATTATTCTCTGATCGTTTGTATATGAGTGAATTGTGGTCAGCTCTCCATACTTTATTTTGAAATTCTCGTGCAGAACTTTCACAAGCATAGCAAAACAGTTTGTTGTGCACGAAGCGTTAGATATTATTTTATGAGACGGAGAGTATTGATTTTCATTTACTCCTATGACTATTGTGATGTCTGGGTTTTTAGCTGGTGCGGTTATTACAACCTTCTTTGCTCCTGCTTTCAGATGTTTCTCTGCCTTATCTCTTTCTGTAAATTTTCCAGATGACTCAACTACCAGGTCAGCTCCGATTTTATCCCATGGGATTTTTTCAGGGTCGGTTTCGGAGAAAACCTTTATCTCTTTTTCTCCATCTATTATTATGCTGTTCCCTTTTACTTCTACTTTCCTTTTATATCTACCAAATACACTGTCGTATTTTAGAAGGTGAGCGCATACATCTGCTGGAACCACATCGTTTATCGCTACAACATCAATCCCACTATCTAATGCTATTTTGAAAACTAACCTCCCAATTCTTCCAAAACCGTTTATACCTACCTTCATAATAGAAAAGTTTTTTCCATTAGATTTTTACATCAAAAAATCAAGAAGATTTTTTCTGATTTTTAATGCTTGCCGAGTATTTTTGCTATCACATTTAAAATCAGCGTCAGCAGTATAGATATTATTATTGAGGTCGTTATGGGGAAGAAGAAAGTGAAGTTATCTTTTTTGATAAGTATGTCTCCCGGGAGCTTTTTGAGTTTGAAATTGGCTATATTAAGGTCAAGCGATGATATAAAGAGGAAGATAAGTCCCATAAGAATCATTATTGCACCTATCATTATTATAAATTTTGCGGTGGTTTTGATGAGGTCTTCCATGTGTTCTTTGTGGGTCAGGCGGGAATCGAACCCGCGACCCTGGGATTAAGAGTCCCATGCTCTACCTGCTGAGCTACTGACCCACTACTGCTAACTTTGAAATCAAAAATGTATATAAAATTTATTCCTTTCTTTCTCGTTTTCTTATTCAGCCAGATTTTTTTTTTATTATCTATCAGAATTGAATATCAATAGGAGTTACGATGAAAGTTAAGATGAATATTATAAATGCAAGGAGTGCTATTGCTTTTTCACCTTTGCCAGCATCTTTTTGGGGAGAGTATGGTATTTTTCTCAACCCTAAAAGTGCTGTGAGAACTCCCCAGAATATCCATCCATACCAGAAAAATATACCGAGCAAAAAGAGAGTTATAACGAAGAGAAATGAGATTTTTCTGTGGAGAGATGGGAAGATGCCAAAAACTATATGCCCGCCATCGGTCTGCCCTATCGGTATGAGATTCATCGCGGTCACGAAAAAACCTATCCAGCCAGCAAAAGCAACAGGATGAAGCATAACATCTTTACTGCTATCTAAGTTCCCAAAAAATATCTTTTCTATGAAGGAAAATATCAGCGGTGAACCAAGCTTTATGAAAAAATCTCCCCCAGATTTTGGTATCTCTGCAATATATGAGAGTTTCAATCCTAATATGGCTATAGGTATTGCAGCTAAAAAGCCTGCTATGGGTCCAGCTGCTCCTATTTTTACTATATGAGAAGCTCTGCTTACTCTCTCCCGCAGAACCATTATCGCTCCAAAAGTTCCAACTATGTTAGGAGCAGGTATGAAGAAAGGAAAAGAACTCCTCACGCCATACTTCCACATCGCAAAGATATGCCCGAACTCATGGCATGAGAGAATGAAAAGAAGCGGGATTGAAAAATAAAATCCTTTCCAGATATCTTTTGATAGCGGATTTATACCCTGCATCATAGCTCCTGCAACCGTTGTCGTAAGAAGAGTGGAGAAAAATAAAATAAGATGTATCGGAGTTATTTTCATCTCCCACCTCACATAGATGCTCCTTTCAGAAAAAAATCCAGCAGGTATGAGAACAGGAAGTTTTTTACCATCTAATTCATCTTTTACTGTGAGTTCGGCTATGGTTAAGCTTTTTTGAAATGTGTCTATGAAGAGAAAGAACCTTTTTTTAAGGTGAATAGCGTAAAACCCGGTTAATCTTCCAAGAAATTTCAATTGAGTTTCTGTGGTGTCCCTGGCGGGATTCGAACCCGCGACCCCGGACTTAGGAGGACCGTGCTCTTCCTTCTGAGCTACAGGGACAGCTTATAAATAAAAGTAATCCTTCTGATTGCTGAATTCTTTTTTAAAAGATTTTTTGTCAGGAATAGAGCTATAAGCATAAAAATAGTTATCATAACTCCGGAAAAATTGATATTGCTATTTTTAAGATGATGTTCGCCATTATTCCCCCTACTATATCATCAAGCATAACTCCGTATGGAGATTTCATTCTGTCAAAGAGATTTATAGGTGGAATTTTGGTTATGTCAAGAAACCTGAAAACCAGAAAAGATGCTATTGCGATTTCGGGTTTTTTAGGAAGAGCAAACATAGAGAGCATCATTCCTAAAACTTCATCTATTACAACTTCGGGAGGGTCATTTTTCTCCTTCCAGATAACTCTTATGTATTTTGTGAGTGATAAAGATATAATGAAGGTAGAGAGAGTGATCGGAATTTCAAGGTTTAGCTTTCCAGATAATGTGAAGTAGTATAAGGTAGCCGTGATAGCCGATGCGAAAGTTCCCTGTGCGAAAGGAATTTTTCCTACTCCGAAAAATGTAAGAATGATTTCCGCAAGCTTTCTCCCGTTGCTCTTCACTCTATTATCTTTCGTCTTAAATTTCAAAAAAGTTTTACTTCCTTTTTAGTTTCAAGATTAAAAAAGGAATAGATAGCCCAAGATATGCAAATGTTACTTCTTCTCTTATTTGCTCAAATACAAATTGTGAGAAGAAAAGCAGAAAGAGCAGAGATGCTTCAATAAGTGAGAATTTGAGGTCATATATGATGAAGAAGGCAAAGAGAGATTGAGCAGATGTCAGTAGCATCTCCCATTTTTGTCTGTGGTCAAGAGGTAGAGGAGCGAGAACATTTCCGACACCGTGAAAAATTTTTGATATTGTGAATACAAGCGGTATTGTGGAGATAAGAAGCGTCCACTGATTTACTTTTGATGACACAAGAGCCCTCAGAGCGTCTGAACTTCTTTCTTTGAAAGCCCATATTATAGTCACGATGAATTCAGGTGCTTCTGATGCGAGAGGAGCTACCCATTGAATAAGTAAGAATTCGCTTACATTTAAGCTTCTTCCTATTTCTATTAAACTTTCTGCAAATGGTTCCGCGGAAATGAAGATGCAAAAGCCAGACCACGCGAACATGAAAATTATCAGAGGGATTCCGAGCGAGGGTTTCATTTCCTGAATTGTTCTCACCGGTTCAAAGTCCTCTTCAAGCTCTTCAATTTCCATCTGGCTTGCTCTGTAAATATAAAAGACAAAAAGAGCGAAAAGAAAAACAAAATCAAATAGAGATATTGATGATTTGAAGAAAATGTTGAACGACCAGATGGTAGAGATAAACAGTATCAGAAGTTCATTTCTTATCTTTTCATCAAACTCTATTTCTCTTTTTTTTGTTTTTATAAAATGTATGAAAAGTATTACTGACCATCCAAGCCCTATAAGTAATCTGTTAGCTCCTGTCATGTTGGCAACCGCGTAGTGGGTGTATTGCTCATTTATTCCTGCCTTCCATGAAAGGTACATATCTACGGAGTACTCTGGAAGAACTGCAAGGAGTGCGACGATTGCTATTGCTAATGCTCCCGATATATATTTTCTTGAAGAGTCAGAAGCCCATGTGAGTAAAAATCCCGCTCCGACTATACATGTTCCGCTCAAAAGAGCAGACATATAAGGTGAGATGTGTTCGTGTTGTGTAAATCTCACAATTATCCACGGTATTGTGCTGGCGATGGCGATCAGGACATAGTGCATAATACAAAAGGTTTTAAACTTGATTCCATTTTTAAATAATTCAGATTTTTTGGAGTGTTGATGTTGAAAAGGTTATTGAAAATTTTAACTCCTTCCTTTTTCTATTTCTGACAGAGCTAATTTGATTTCTTCAAAAGATAGTTTTTCTCCCTTGAGAAAACTTTCTATCTGAATTCCTAAAAATTTTGGGATTATATCTGGACTCTTTTGGTGTATTTCTGAAAGGAGGTTATATACTGCCATAGTTCCGAGCCAGAATTTGAAGAATCCGTTCAGCATGCTATCGTAAATCTCATCAGGTAGCATAGATAAAAAAGCCCTTATTTTGTTTCTCGTAAAAGACAGGTCTATGTTAGATGAGTCAAAGATATATGGTAAATTGTTTTTTGTAAGATAGTTTTTTATATCTTTTGATTTTACTGAAAGGAGTGGTCTTACCACTGGCACAGAGCATATTGAGGAGTTTTTCGGGAATATTCCGCCCGCTGAGAAGAACCCTTTTCCTCTCACAAGGTTCAGAAGGAATGTTTCAAGCTGGTCGTCAAGTGTATGTGCGGTTGCGATTTTATTCGCATTTTCAGATTTTGCCACTTCATCTAAAAACCTGTATCTTTCAGCTCTCATCTCTTCTTCTGATTCAAGTTTTTTGCCCGCTTTTCCTACTATGACCTTTATTCCAAATTTCTCACTTAAAGAGATGACAAATTTTTCATCTCTTGAAGATTCTTCACCTCGTGTCATGTGGTTAAAATGTGCCGAGATAACTTCTCTTATTCCAAATTTTGATTTGAAAGTTGAAAGAATATGGAGTAAAAATACCGAATCTTTTCCTCCCGATACAGCAACTACAACTTTATCTCCTTTTTCAAATAGAGAGAATTTCTTTGAGAATGCGATTGCGGAATTTAACGGGTCTTTGGGAAACGACTTGAAGAAAAAATCATCTATTTTTCTTGTTCCGTTCTTTTCATCTCTTTTCTGCATGTTCAATCTTTTTCTCTTATCGCCTGTCATTCTCCGCTTTTGTGCGTTATGTTTTTGACAAGTTTTTTTATTCTGTATCTTTCAAGAGGGTGGAGATGAGCGGAGATTATTTTATATTTTTCAATAAGAAAAGAGTTTATTATTTTCACTGCAGAATCTATGTCGTCTACCACATAAATTGGTTCAAGTCCGTGCGGGAGTATAAATCCTTTTCCCATAAGTTCTTCTCTGATAAATTTCAGCAGTGGAGTCCAAAAATTTGAGTCAAAAAGTATAACAGGATATGAGTATAGCTTTTTGGTGTGGATAAGGTTGAGGAGTTCAAATAGCTCATCAAAAGTTCCAAACCCGCCCGGAAAAATGACAAAAGCTATTGAGTATCTCACTAGCATAACTTTTCTCACAAAAAAGTAATCAAAGTTCAGAGATATAGTGTGATATTCTTTTGATGGGACTTCGTCTGGAATATCTATTGTCAGCCCAACTGAAATAGCCCCAGCTTCAAATGCGCCTTTGTTCGCCGCTTCCATAACTCCGGGACCTCCTCCGGTTATCACAGAATAACCTTCTTTGCCGAGTTTGTATCCGAGTTCGTATGCTTTCTGCCAGTATGGGTGCTCTCTTGATATTCTTGAACTCCCAAATATTGTGACCCCCGGGGCTACTTTTGAGAGCTCGTCAAATCCCATAACGAACTCACTCATTATCTTGAATATTCTCCAGAGTTCTCCTTGTTTCACTTTAAGCTCCGAGACGATTCTGTAATCTATCTGATGGTTTTTCTTTGTGGGTTTTTTGTTCTGGTTGTTGTTTTTCATTTTTTCTCCGCACTTTTAATTTTAATCAAATTGCAGTTTCTATTTTATTTAATCGGCTTTTTCAATCTTGAAAGAATTTAGCTTTGTGTATAGCTCTGAGCTCTAAAAAGATAAGTCAAGGTTTTTATTTCCATGTTTCTTGTGATTTCACCCGGGTTTTGATTTCAATAAATATTTTTTCTTCCGATTAAAAATATGGAAAATTTTTGAAAAAGTATTAATTTTCTTATTAAATTAATGTTTGTTTCGTTTAGAATTAGAAAAAGAAAATTTCCGTAATACTTTGACGAGGGAGTTTTTTTGTATGTATAAAATATTAGCAAAGTTAATATTTTTGATTTTACTCTTATCACTGTTTGGATGTGAGAGAGAAAGTGCAACAGACAGGGGGAAAATAATCCTCAAAATCCTTGTACCCGAGGAGAAAAAGAATGCGGTAAAGCAGATTTCAGTTGTTGTAAAACCATACATCCTACAAGAAGATAAGGAATCCCTTGAAATTATAAGACAAGCTGTGAGCTTTGGAGAAAAAGCGGAGTTGAAATTCATTTCAGAAAAAAAGTTTACCCCGGAAAATGTTTTTTTCACATCTGCTCCAATTACTTCATCATCTGATTTTCAGAACTCCTGTTCATTTTATACTCAAAGATGCGGAACAATTCTTTCCGTCTGCGATTCTCTGTCTTGCGAAGATTATATATCGTTCAACATAAATTTTGCCGAAGAATCAAAAGAGGGAATTACGATGCAGGTAAATCAGCAGGAGTTTTTAGTTTTGCAGAGAGAATTGATTCTTGACCTTCCGGTATATGAGGACGCAAAACCGCATTCTGTGGATGTTTTTATAGGAGACGATGCGGGAAACTTTAAGGTCTGGCGAAGGAACTTTTATGTTGTCTCACCCGGTCAAGTTGTCTTTATAAAAATAGATGAATTAGACCTTTCGCTCTTCTATAAAGATGCTGATGGGGATGGCATAGGAGGAGAACCTATTGTATCTTATGAAAGCGAAATGGGGAGCGGAATAACGACCGTAGGTGGAGACCTTGATGATTCAAATCCATATATATTAGGTTTAGACGACACGATATTATTTGAAGATAAAGACAGAGATTTTTACCCGTCAGGCAATACGAAATCCATCAAGGAGTTTCTGAAAAAAGAAGTCCGCTCCGGTTTTGCAAATAAAATCAAGCAAATTCTCCTTCTGATAAAACAGGAAGTTGGTGTCTCAAGCGATGTTAAAAGCGCATTAGAACTCGCTCAAAAAAGCGGATTTTATCCAGCAGATAAGCTCAAAAGCATAACCGAATTAGATTGTGATGATAATGACCCAACGGTTTATCCCGGAGCCCCAATAAACTGCGATGATTCAAAAGATAATAACTGCGATGGAATCATTGAATTCTGGGCTTATACAGACCAAGATGGTGATAGGTATGCTCCAAACTCCGTTTCCGTCTGCCTTGCGATGACGTATCCCGGCTTTATAACAGTAGGCAGTGAGATAGCAATCGGAGATATTGATGATAGAGACCCTTCTGTGAATGTCCCAACAGGCGTTGGGGTCTGCGATGGACCAGATAAGATATGGGCTTACATAGATAAAGATGGAGATAAATACTCTCCTACTTCTGTATCTTTCTGCGTTGAGACAACATCTGTGGGATATACTCCTGCATCCGAGATACTCGGCTTTTCTGATTGTGATGATAACAGCGTATTGATAAATCCAAGTAGTACGGAGATATGCGAGGGAAGGGATAATAATTGTGATGGTAATATTGATGAAGTATTTGTGAACAAAGGTAAAATATGCTCGGTTGGAATAGGTGAATGTCAAAGATATGGGGTGTATGTATGTAGTGGAGATGGAACTACCACGGTATGCGATGCAAGTCCTGGAACTCCAAGTACAGAGATATGCGATGGGAAAGATAACGATTGCGATGGAGAGATTGATGAAGGGGTAAAAACTACGTTTTATAGAGATGCAGATGGAGATGGGTATGGATATAGCGGGGAAACCACGCAAGCTTGTTCAGCTCCGCCCGGCTATGTATCAAATTCTGGGGACTGCAACGATAGTAATGCGAGCATAAAACCGGGGGCAACAGAGGTATGCGACGGGGTAGATAATAACTGTGATGGGCAAATAGATGAAGGAGTGAAAACGATATTTTACAAAGATGCAGACGGAGATGGATATGGCTCTCCTTCTTCAACAACTCAAGCTTGTTCAGCTCCGCCCGGCTATGTATCAAATTCTGGGGACTGCAATGATAGTAATGCTTCTATATACCCTGGTGCTCCTCTGAACTGCAACAACTCACAAGATAACGACTGTGATGGCAATGTTGAGAAGTGGTTCTTCCAAGAC
>BEHV01000019.1 GCA_002898315.1 bacterium HR19
GCCTGTCCGCCAAAAGTGAAAACAAGCTGAATAACCAATTTATCTGGGAACGCGCTTTTTATCTCTGTATAGTATGAAAGCAATCTTATAGCAAACTCTCTTGATATTTTGAGCTGAAACTCAAAGTTTATGACCGCCTCCGAATCTTTGAATTTTCCTAAAAAAAGCTTGTCAACTCTTTTTTGTCTGACATGCGGAAACTCAACATTCTCAACTTTCTCAATCTTTATGTGTTCTATTCCACATATTTTCAGAATCTCACTTTCTATGCCTGAAAACAAATCTTTGAGTGTTATGTCAAACATACCCATGATAAATAATTTCAGGAATTGGAAAAGTTTTTCCAGAGATTTTTTAAATTGTAAATTTGATTTTTCAGGTATATTTGAAGGAAGCTTTATACCATCTGCAAAGGTTTTTTAAATCACAAATCTGGCACTCCGGGTTTTTAGCGTGGCAAACTTTCTTCCCGTGTCTTATAAGAGCAAACGAAAACTTGGTCTGGACTTCCTCTGGCACAATTTCTTTTAGCTTGAACTCAATTTCCTCTGGTGAAAGTCCTTCATCTACTAAACCTAATCTTTGAGATACTCTCATCAAGTGCGTATCAACAATTATCGCGGGTTTCCCGTATGCTCCCCCAACAACCATATTAGCTGTTTTTCTTCCTATACCTTTTATCTTCACAAGTTCATCAACAGAATCAGGACAACCATATTAGCTGTTTTTCTTCCTATACCTTTTATCTTCACAAGTTCATCAACAGAATCAGGAACCTTTCCCTGATACTTTTCAATTATCTCTTTTGATACATTTATTACCGTCTGGGCTTTTTTGTACCAAAAGTTTATCTTTGACACATAATCTTTAAGGTCTTCTGGTTTCAGGTTAGCGAAATCCTCAGGGTTCTTATATTTTTGAAATAACTTTTCTGTCGCGGAATTCACAACTTCATCTCTTGCTTGAGCTGCAAAAATAGCAGAAACAAGAAGCTCAAAAGGACTTGCAAATCTGAGGTCCAATCTTTCATCGGGATAAGTTTCCAAAATTCTGCTGATAACTTTTTTCTTCTCGTCATATGATTCTAATTCCGAATGCTCATAAGGTTTTTCTTCCAAAGGCAATCTCTTTGCTAATCTCTTTTTCACACTTGATCTCTTTCTTGCATCTTCTTTCCTCTTCTTCTTATCAGAAGATTTCGCCTTTCTTATCTTTGAACTTTTTGATTTTGCTTTCAATTTTTCTGTTTTCTTTTTTGAATGTTTTGATTTTCTTGGCATAAATTTTTGACTCGTTGCTTTTGCTCTGGAAGTTTCACATAGCTTTTTCTATCTCATCAAGTGCGCTGGGATTTTCAAGAGAAGATATATCTCCCAGTGGCTTTCCAAGATACTTCGCTCTTATCAATCTTCTCATTATTTTAGCGTTCCTGGTTTTGGGAAGAGCGCTGACGAATTTCACATCTTTTGGAGCAATAGCTTTACCGAGCTTCTGTGCTACGATATTTTTTATCTCTTCTTTGACCTTCTCTGATGGCTCAACACCCGGTTTCAAAACAGCAAAAACAACAGGAACCTCTCCCTTCACTTCATCTGGAACTCCTATTGCTGCACACTCAACAACCTTACCACTTTCTATAACAGCGGTTTCTATTTCAGCAGGACCTACTCTTTTGCCGGCGACTTTCAGCGTATCATCACTTCTACCGTGCAGAAACCAAAAACCATCTTCATCTTGCGAGGCAAAATCTCCATGATACCACACTCCTTCAAATGTTGACCAATATGCTTCTTTGTATCTTTGGGGATCTCTCCACAGACCGCGGGTCATACCAGGCCAGGGTTTCTTACACACAAGCTCTCCAACCTCCCCCCTTTTCACAGGTTTCCCATCGCTCCCGAATATATCTATATCCATCCCGAGAGCTGGACCGACAAGACTCATCGGCTTGATTTTATCTATCGGATGCGGAGATAGGAAACAAGCAGCAACTTCTGTCCCCCCAGAAAGGTTTATTATCGGAATCTTTCCTTTCCCAACCTTTTCAAAAACCCACATATATGGAGCGTAGTTCATCGGCTCACCCGTAGAACCTATATATTTAAGAGAGCTTATGTTATGTTTCAGAACTTCTTCATCTTTGAACTTCATCAGAGACCTGACGAATGTCGGGGAAAGTCCGAGCGAGGTTATCTTATGCTTTTCTATCATCTCAAAAACACGTGAAGGGTACGGATAATCAGGAGCTCCGTCATATAAGAACACTGCAGCACCATTTGCGAGTGAGGCAACAAACTCCCACGGACCCATTATCCACCCTATATCTGTTATCCAGAACATTATATCGCCAGGTTTGAGGTCCATCTGGAACGCTCCTTCTTCCGCTATTTTGACAAGGAAACCACCATGAACATGAACAGCTCCCTTTGGCTTCCCCGTAGTTCCAGATGTATAAATTATCATAAAAGGATGTTCTGAATCAACTTCCTCAGGTTCTGCATAACCATCAGAAGATATAACATCAGAAGCGAAGACATCTTTTTGGGTTCTTGGAATTTTCTCGTCTGTATATCTGAAAACAAGAACCTTTTCACAGGATTGGACATCTTTCACCGACTCATCTGCGACCTCCTTCATGTTTATAAATTTTCCTCTTCTTTTTGTTCCGTCTGCGGTAATAAGGAGTTTTGCTTCCGCATCTTGCAACCTTATTCTAACTGCATCAGGACCGTAGCCGGAAAACATGGGGACAACGATAGCTCCTATATGAGCTATGGCGAGAAACGATGCGAGCGCTTCGGGTGTCATAGGCATAAAAAGTCCAACCCTATCTCCTTTCTTTACTCCAAGCTTTTTGAGAGCGGACCCAATCTTTGACACAAGGTCTGATAGCTCTCCAAAAGTAAGCCTTCTCACCTTCCCTTCTTCATTCTCCCAAATTACCGCGAGAAAATTCCTATCATATTTTAAGCAGTTTTCGGAGAGGTTTATTTTCCCATCAACAAACCACTTCGCCCATTCTATACCCTGAGATACATCTAAAACCTTTGTGTATTTTTTTCTCCACTTTATGCCTAAGAACTTTTCAACTTCTCTCCAGAAATGTTCTATATCTTCCTGAGATTTTTTTCTGAGGTCCCATATATCTTCTGCTCCGAATTTATGCATAAATTCCGCAACCCGAGATTTGAGATAATGACCGTATGGCTCCCAGATTATATGAAGTTTCTCCTCCACAATGTAAAATTTATTCACTCCTGAACATTTGTTCAAATTCAGAAAAATAGCGGAAATTAAAACTTGACAAAAGATATGAGATTGATGTATTTTTCGTCTTTTCCTCTTACAACGTTGAAATATTTCTGTTGAATCATACGGGTTATCTTGAAATCTCCATTTCCTATTTTTCGCCCATCTATTTCTCTTATCGGAGTTATCTCAGCTGCTGTTCCCGTCAGGAATGCCTCATCTGCAATATACAGCTCATCTCTCGTTATATCTCTTTCTACACAATCTATCTGAAACTCTTTGAAAAACATCATTACAACTCTTCTTGTTATGCCGGGCAATATAGATTTTGGAGGGGGAGTAAAAACTTTTGAATCCTTCACAACAAATATGTTTTCTCCTGCTCCTTCTGAGACAAACCCGTTTGAATCAAGCAAAATAGCTTCATCGTACCCGAGTTCTTTTGCCTCTTTTTTCGCAAGAATTGAATTGACATAGTATCCACAGACCTTAGCTTTTGCCATAGATGAATTAACATAATGCCTCTGAAATGAAGAAATTTTGGCTCTTATTCCGTTTTTCAATCCTTCTTCGCCAAGATATGTTCCCCACGGCCAAACAGCTATCGCAACATGAACAGGATTTGTATAAGCATAAAGTCCCATATCTCCATCACCTATGAAAACTATCGGTCTTATGTATCCCGCTCTCACCGAATTGATTCTGACTGTTTCAACAATTGCATTTTCTAACTCCTTCTCTTCAAAAGGTATTTTTATACCCACTATCTTTGCAGATTCAAACAATCTCTGCACATGCCAAGAGAGGCAGAATATCCCTGACAGATTTTTCTCACACTCATATACTCTTATTCCTTCAAAAACCCCAAGCCCGTAGTGAAGCGTGTGAGTTAGAACGTGTATTTTTGCATCTTCCCACCTGACGAATTTACCATCAAACCAAATGTATTCTGTCCTTTCCACTTCCGTCTCCCGTCGCTCAATAGAAAAGCAAAAATAAAAAATTATAAAGCAGAAAAAGAGAAAAAATAAAAATCAAAAAATAAATCAAGTGAAAAAAGAAAAGAAAAAAATCATGCTTCAAAAATTCTTTCAGTATCAGTAATATTTCTCTTCTTTTATTCTGTTCTCTGGAAACTTTGCTCTTTTCAGTATATCTTTCACATTCTTAATCATATCAGGATTACCGCAAGCATATCCTGTTGTGTCTTCGTAGGTGAAACCGTGGTTATCTGCATATTTCCTGACAAGCTCATCAACTCTTCCTGTTTCCCCCTTCCAGTTTGTATCCTCCCATGGTCTTGAAACCGTAGGAACATATATGAGCCAATCAACTTTTTTTGAAAGCTCTCCGAGTTCTTCTTTATATATTCCAAGCTCCCACGACCTTGAACCACCGTGAATTACAAGAAATTTATTTGGCTCCTTTAATTTTCCCATCTCAAGCTCGTACTTTTGCGTTCTTATCATGCTCAAAAAAGGAGCAAGACCAGTGACAGTGCAGACCATAAGATGCTTTTTTGTTTCTGGGTTCAGAGTGAACTTCCCGACTATTCTTGGTCTGAGCCATATCTTATCTCCGACCTTCATCTTCCATATTTTCGGAGTCAATTTTCCGTGAGGGACAAGTTCTATGTAGAACTCAAGAAATTCTTCATATATAGATGAGGCAATTGAGTAGGGACGCCAGATTATTTTTCCGTCATCTCCCTCAAGTCCGAGTGTAGCATATTGACCCGGAACGAACTTTGGTCTTTCAGCATCAAGAACTCTGAATTTGAACATACCGAGGTCTTCCGAAAAGTCAATTCTTTCTATAAGCTCTGCTTTCAGAAAATCTGGCATACGAAAATTTTTCTGCAAGACGATTTGATTTCTCTTATTTCAATTTTTTTATCTGTTAATTAAAAAAAACTTCAAATATTGAATATTTAATAAAATTATGATTGAAGATTAAAATTTTTCAGGTTATGGGAGCTAAGGAGTTTGAGAGACCTTTTTCCATGAGAGGATTGACAACGAAGTTGAAGACACCACATGGCTCAATGTTCATCACAATAAACTTCTGGGAAGGTCAGATAAAAGAGGTTTTTGTCGTCGTATCAAAACCCGGCTCAGAAGTTAGAGCTTGCGCAGAAGCTCTCGGAAGAGTTATATCTCTTGCACTCCAAAAGGGAGTTCCAGCAGAAGATATCGCAGAAACTCTTGAAAACATAAAAACAGAAGAGGTTGTATGGAACAAAGCGCAAGATGGAAAAAGTTTCACCGTATCTTCTATACCAGATGCAATAGCAAAAGCAATAAGGTTCTGCCTATCTCTTAAACATTCCCCCGATACCCTGATACACCCCACAAAACCCCAAAAAGAAAATGATGAGAAAAAAAATAACAGCAAAAACAAACCTGATAAAGAAAATCCCGCTCCGGCAGAAAGAGAAAATAACCCTCAAGATAAAAAAGTAAAATCTTCAGGAGAACTCGGTATATGTCCCGATTGCCACTCTTCATCGGTCGTTTTTCAAGAAGGATGTTACACCTGCATGAACTGTGGATACACAAAATGCTCATAAAAACCTTTCGCCATCAAAAGAAAGTCAGATAAAAGAAAACAAAAAAACATAAATAAAATCACAACATAACTAAAAATCTTTTGTATCATAATGAAAACAAAGAGAAATCTTTTCAGATACATATTTTTGCTCTTTCTCACCACATTCCCATCACACCATATATCTGGTAGCACAAATCAAAAAGAAATATGGCAGAAAATACTTATAAAAGATAGCATCATAGGATACTCAGTAGTAAGAAAAAAGGGAGAACTCGTAGAAGAAAGAATAAACATGAAACTCAAAGCCATGGGAGTTCAGCGTGAAGTAAAAACGTATCTCAACTGGATATCAAAAGAAGATTATTCGTTCAGAGAACTCCACTTTGAGATGGAAAGTGAAGGAAATAAAATAAGTATATCTGCAAAAGTTGCTCCCGGAAAACTTAAAATATCATCAGGTAAAAACTCTGATGAAATACCAATACCGCAAGGCAATGTTTGGACCGGCTCGTCTTTTATCTTCATAATAGAAAACCTTATATCAAAAGGAGAAAAAATAATCAACATATCAATTCCATACTTTGACCCATCTGTTCTCAGGAAAGACGAAATGACTATAAACTTTGAGAGAGAATGGGGAAACCTTCTTGTATTCCGTAAAACCTTCGCCGGAATCTCCTCTTTCATATACTTTGATAAAACCGGAAAATTCATAAAAGAAGAGGGACCGATGGGAATAGTATCTTATACATCAGAAAAAGATGAGGTACTGAAGGCACTTGAAAAATCTAAAAAAGATATAGATATAATTTTCTCAACATCTGTTGCGGTTGAAGGGAATTTATTCCCGGAATCATCAATGAGAAACAGAATAAAAAGGGTACTGCTTCTTGTAAGTGGAGTGAAAGAGATACCTTCTTTCCCACCGAGGCAAATTTCAAAAGAGACGAAAGAAGGATTTCTCGTTGAGATACTAAAAGACGCAAAGCTAAAAGACGATGGAAATGAAATATCAAAGTATCTTTCTTCTGAACTTCTTATTGAATCTGATTCACCAGAGATAAAAAAGATAGCCATGCAGATAAAGTCGTCCGCAGACGGAAAAAATCCAAAAGATTTGATGAAAGCGGTCTCTGATTGGGTTTATAAAAATTTAGAAAAAACATCGGTCCTCAGTATGCCTTCGGCATTACAGGTTTTGAAAGACAAAAAAGGAGATTGCAATGAACACTCTGTTCTCACCGTCGCAATCTTGCGAGCTCTCAACATACCATCGCGGGTGGTCTTCGGATTAATCTACGACTCCCGTAAATTCTACTACCACGCATGGGTTGAAGCTTTTGACGGAAAAGAATGGATAGAATTTGACCCCACATGGGGATTGTTCCCAGCAGATATACTCAGGGTAAGAATAGGCACAGGAAATGTTTCAGAATGGGTAAAAGTTCTTGAATATGTGGGAAAAGTGAGAATCAAATTCATAAAATGGGAATAAAATAAGTCAAAAAAGCTTATGCCTTTTCTTGCAAGATTATTTGTGAGAACATCTTTTATCTTCCTCATAATTGGACTTTTTCTCATGATACTATCAAATAAATTTCCCTCTCTCTTCCCCGTATCAATCCACTCAATAACTCTCGGATGGATAACCAACATGATATTTGGTGTCAGCTTCTGGATGTTCCCAAGAGTGAGCAGAGAAAACCTCTATGGCAACACAAAAATCGTCTTTCTATCATTTGCTCTTCTTAATGCCGGAAATTTCACAAGAATAATATCTGAACCATTCATCTATAAAAATATACTGAAAATTCTTTTCGTTCTCTCGCTGACTTTACAGTTTCTCGGATGTCTCACCTTCTCTATTTATATCTGGAAAAGAATAAAGTGATGAAAAGTCAAGAACAAGATTATAATTTTCTATCAAGAGGCATAATATGGTTGATTTAGAGAAAATAGGGAAGTTCCCCGATGTTCCAGAAGTATCAGAAGAATGGAAAAATGTAATAGAGAGAATAAGGGAAAGAGAAAGAGTTCTGGTTTTGGGAGAGACAGATTCAGGCAAGACGAGCTTTTGCATCGCAGTGGAAAAAATCAAAAAGAATGTGGCAACGGCAGACCTTGACCCGGGACAGCAGAGGCTTTTCATTCCGGGATGTGTCTCGCTAAAACTCAAAGATAAAATTTTGAAATTTTTTATCGGTTCAATGACTCCAAGATTTTCAGAGTGGCTGATTTTAATTGCTATCTCAACATTCTTACAAAAGCTCAAAAAACATAAAGGTCCCCTCATAGTTGATATGCCGGGATACATAAAAGAAGATAGGGCTATAATGCTACTACTTCTAAAAATAAATCTCATAAAACCCCACAAAATAATAATCTTCAAAAGCCCAGAAACAGACAAAATAAAAAATCTCTCTGCAAAATTTTCTGAAATAATAGAGATAGAACCGAATAAGAAAACAAGAAAAATAAGTCCAGAAGAAAGAGCGAGAATAAGAGAAGAAAAGATAAAGCTTTATTTCAGAAATTACAAGATAATAAGAATTCCAAAAACCAAGATTATAAATCTATCTTATCAGAACGAGAACTTTCAAGATTTCATTGGTTTTTTCAGAAATTGGCTGACAGAATTTATTGGAATCGTTATGCAAGAAGAACAAGATAACTTACTTGTTGCAGTCCCACAAAATTTCAGAGACAAAAAGTGGGATTTTATCTTAAAAAGCTCAATGAAAATTAAAATTGAATTTGATGGACAAGAAGAACGGAGTTGAAAATCCCGAAAAACTACTTGAAGGGAAGGCAATAGTGGTAACAGGTGGTGGAGGAGGAATAGGTTCTGAGGTATGCATGTACCTTGCAAAACTCGGAGCAAAAATTCTTGTGAGCGACCCCGGCACAGACATAGAAGGGAAAGGTAGAAACCCGACCATTGCAGAAAGCGTGGTTGAGAAAATAAGAGAAGAAGGAGGCATAGCTTATCCGAACTACGATAGTATAACATCGGAAGAAGGAGCAAAAAACATCGTAAAAAATGCTGTTGACCTCTTTGGGAAAATAGACGGACTTGTAAATTGCGCGGGAAACATAAAAGATGCTTTCACACTTGATATGACTCTGCAGGATTTTGAAAATGTTCTAAAAGTAAATCTCATAGGTGCGTTTTTGATAGGAAGAGAGTGCCTTCGGGTCATGGTTGAAAAAGGTATAAGTGGCAGTATAATAAACATGACATCTGTTGCGGGAATACTCGGTAATTGGGGGCAGGCAAATTTCGCATCAGCAAAAGCAGGACTCATAGGTTTGACAAAAACTTGGGCTATTGAGTTTGCAAAATACGGTATAAGAGTAAATCTCATCGCACCGACCGTCAAAACACGCATCACAAAGACCATACCATTCTTCAAGTCAGAAGAAGAAGATATGCTCCACCCAAAGCATGTCGCTCCCGTCGTCGCCTTCTTGCTCTCAGACCTCTCAAGAGAAATAAACGGAGCTTTGATAGCAGTATATGGAACAAAACTTTTCTCCTTCCATATAGTTCAGACAGAAGGAGCGATGAAAAAAAGTATGTGGAATCCATACGAAATCAAAGATAAGATAAAAACAATATTTGAGTGAGAAAAATCGCTATGGCAGATGCAAATATAAAGACATATCATAAATTGATATTTGGAGATAGCGAAAATATGAAAGAACTACCGGATGGTAGCGTACATCTTGTAGTTACAAGCCCGCCATACTTTAATGCCCCTTTTGATTATCCAGACCTATTTGAAAGTTATGAAAAATATCTTGATAAAATGACCAAAGTTGCAAGAGAGATAAAAAGAGTATTAGCAAAGGGAAGAATTGCCTGTATCGTCTGCGATGATATATTAATAGACGGGAAAAAATATCCAATCGTAGCAGACCTTACAAAAATTTATATCAACGAAGGGTTTATATATCGTGATAAAATTATCTGGATAAAACCAGAAGGTTATATTCGTATAAGTAGGAGGAGCGGAGTTATCTTGCAACATCCATTCCCTATGTATTTTTATCCTGATAACATGCAGGAGACAATACTGATTTTTCAGAACGGCAAATTTGATTATAAGAGCATTCCTGAAAAAGCAAAAGAACAATCAAAAATAGATATTTCAGAATATCAAACGAAAAAGTGGTATCTAAATATCTGGAATATTGTTAATGTTCTACCTTTAAAAAATCGTGCAGAAAATGGAATAGCAGCGTTCCCAGAAGAAATACCATATAGACTTATAAAGCTCTTCTCTTTTATTGGTGAAACGGTTCTTGATCCGTTTATGGGATCGGGCACAACAAACAAAGTATCTGCGATGTTAAAGAGAAATAGTGTAGGATACGAAATTGATTTGGAGTTGCTTGAAGTTGTTAAAGAAAAAATGAAATTAAAGTATGCAAGAATATTAAAAGATTACGAAGTTGAAATCATCATAAGAGATGATGCTAAATATCTCAGAACTCAACTACAAAACAAAGTTTCGGTAAAAAATGCCAGAAAAAATTCAAAAAGGTCTCTCTGATAAGGAAAAAGAAGAGCTACTTTCAATTTTAGAAGAACAAGGTAAAACTAAATGGAAGGAAAGATGGAAAAATCATATCTCTTTCCCAAAGAATCTAAACCCACTTTTAAAAGATAAAGATGAACAAGAAAAAGTCCTCAGATATCTGCTGTTTAGGGTCTTGATCAATCAACAAGCAAAATCCGAAAAAGTCAGAGAACTATCGGTAAAGGTAGCTGAAAAATTCGGTGATAAATTGCTATTTGAACCTTATGAAATTTCAGAGCTGAAATTATTTGAAGTTTTTAAAAGCGTAGCAAGAGACAAAGGTTCACTTTTATATAGAGTTGGAGCACTTGGAGGAATAAAGCCAATTTCACTATTTATTTATCGCTTCAAAGCATACGAGGGTTTTATTAAATGGTTGAAAACAACTAAGCAATCCTTCCTTGAACTTATCATTATTCAATTGCAAAACAAAAAAGCACTTGATTTATTTAAATTCTTGAACAGCCATCCCATTCTTGAAGCTGGCTGGGTAGGAAATGATCCAAAAGCTTGCAGAATGCTTGTAAATTGGATTATTTTTCTTCTTAATGAGATATGGGGAACAGAAATATCAAAAACGGAAGATACTTTAATGATAGTTGATGGACATGTTGCCAAAGTGTTTTGTAGGACAGGATTGTTAGACAAAGTTCTTTACGAAAAAAAACGACCATTTATTATCCAAGCAAGCAAAATGAGAAATGAGATTGAAAAAACTGTATCACAATTCGGGAAAATCCCCTTTTATGTTGATAACGGTGCATTTTATATTTTTGAAGATGGTTTCTGCACAGATTTAAAACCCAAATGCGAAAGTTGTCCGATAAATAAAATATGCAAGAAATATACAAAGTGGACAGCGTATCAGAAGATCAAGAAGAAGGAAAAGAAAAAATAATACAATAACTCTGAAAATTAAACCTCAAGCTTATTTACAAAGCAAGTATCACTCCCTCTTTTTTGAGTTCGTCTATCTCCTTATCTTCAAGTGAAAGCTCTCTTTTCAAAATTTCTCTTGTATGCTCTCCGAGTTCTGGCGCAGGATTGCTTAGCTTCTTCATAAAGCCAAGCTTCAAAAGTTTGAACTTCCTTCCCTCACCCATATCTATCTCGTAAAATATATCCCTTTGCCTTATATGTGAATCTTCAACCATCTCACCATAACCTCTTACAAACTCATAAGGTATATCATACCTTGAGAACGCCTCTTCTATCTCAGAAGATGTCATAGATGCGATTTTATCTTTGAGCTTTTTATATGCTGGATTTTCTCTTTCATCTGGCTTCGTCATAGCATCAGACGGGAGGAGGTCTAAACCAAGAGCTTTTACCACATTTTCCCAGAACTTAGGTTCAAGAGCTCCTAAACTCAGCCATCTGCCATCCTTCGTTCTATATATGTTATAGCAGATTACTCCACCTGTCAATATTTCTCCAAAAGGCTCAGGTTGAATTCCAGTAGCCAAAAACTTGCTCAAACTCTCAACAGCAAAAAACAAAGATGTCTCAACCATACTTATATCAATAAACCTTGCAGAAAAGTTTTCTCTATCTCTCTCCCTCTCAAAAAGAGCGTGTAAAATCGCAATAACCGCAAAAAGAGATGAAGAAATATCTGCAATCTGAACCTGTGGAATAACCGCAATACCCTTCTCATCTGAAATGAACATCCTCTCTATGCCAGCAAAAGAGATGTAATTTAAGTCGTGTCCTGATTTAAGAGCTAAATTTCCCGTCTGACCATAACCCGTTATTGAACAGTATATTATCTTTTTGTTTAAATTCTTCACCGAGTCAAAATCAAGACCAAATTTCTTCATAACACCCGGTCTGAATCCTTCCACTATGACATCAACCTTTTTGATAAGTTCAAGAGCTATCTCTCTTCCTTTTTCTGTTTTCAGGTTTATTGAAACAGATTTTTTTCCGGCGTTAAGAAAAGAGAAAACAGCACTTTTCCCGTCAACAAAAGGCGGAGAATAACGAGTAAAATCGCTCCCTACCGTATCTTCTATCTTTATGACTTCTGCACCAAGATGAGCAAGAATATATGTAGCAAGAGGACCAGGAAGTAGCCGTGTGAAGTCAAGAACTTTTATTCCATACATATCTTTATTGTAGATTTACAAAAACTCAAAATAGCAAAATTAAAAAGAAAGTCCGAAGCAAATTATTGATTTTTGAATAAGATTCTCCATAACACCAGAAAATTAAAAAATAAATTTTATGCTTCTGCTTTTCAGGAGTATGATGAAGAGATTTTTGAAAAGAGAAGTTTTTGTTTTCCAGATTCTTTCAGTTCTGATTCTTTTATATATCTGGGCAAAGGCGACCGCTCTTTTTCTTTCATTCCCCAAAAACGCAGAAATATCTTTCTCTGTAAGTGAAGGAAATTATGTATATTTCGGAAAAATAAAAAATGTATTTCCCCTCTGTGTATCTTTATCTCTCATCCCGCTTTCAATACTTTTGATCCTTTCTTTCAGAGAAAAAATCATATCCCGAATGATAAAAAAATACTCCGAAAAAATAGACCAAGAACACAAAGAGAACTCCGAAGAGATACTCAAGAGGTCAGAAAAAATAGTCAGGAGAATTTTTGCTCTAATATCTCTCACAAACTTACTTATTGCACTCTATATGCTTGCTATAGCAGAAGGAATATTTTTCGCACTAAAAGAAGGGTTTTTATCAACTTGGTTTATTCCGTTTTTTATCCTGACCCCTCTCCTCATAGCAGTATTTTTCATAATAAAATCGCTTCTTATAATCTTCAAAGAAAGTGAAAAGAAGGATTCAACAAGTTAAAGAAAACGAACCAATGCGAGAAGAATAGAAGCCAGAAAATTCAAAGAAGGTTGAAAATCAGAAAAAAATAAAGAAAATGTCTAATTATAAAAGAATAAAGTGATAAAGGTTTTTATAGGTGAGAACTCTGGATTTTGTTTCGGAGTCAAAAGAGCGATAGATAAAATAGTAGAACTAACAGATAAAAAAGAGAAAGTTTATTCTCTCGGCTATGTAATACACAATCCGCAGGCAATTGAAAAAATCAAGCAAAAAGGAGCAGAAATAATAGAAAACCCCGAAGATATACTCAAATTATCAAATCAAAACAGCCAATCCAAAAACGGAATCACTCCAATAGATGGGAAAGTGGTGATAAGAACACATGGAGTGAAAAAAGAGATAACTGAAACCCTCAAAAAAAATAAAGTTGATTTTTTTGACGCAACATGTCCATTTGTCACAAGGTCGCAAAGAATAGTTGAGAAACTATCTGATCAGGGATACGGAATAGTTATTTTTGGGAACCCAGAACATCCAGAAATAGTAGGAGTCGTCTCATACGCAAAAACGAAAAATGTGTTTGTGGTTCAAAAGCCAGAAGATGTTGAACTTATTCCCCCCATGAAGAAAATCGCGGTCGTCTCACAGACAACCCAAAAGCTTGACGATTACATAGAAATCGTGAAAAAACTCATTGAAAAGGGATTTGAGATAAGGGTTTTCAACACCGTATGCGAAGTGACAGTAGATGCTCAAAAAGAAGCGTATGAAATAGCGAAAATGTCAGATATCGTCATAGTCATAGGTGGAAAGATGAGTTCAAACACAGATAAACTTTATAAGGTCTGCAAAAACATAACTTCTGCCTATAAGATTGAAACGGCAGATGAAATAGACCCAAGCTGGCTGAAAGGCAAAAAAAACATCGGAATTGTTGCAGGAACCTCAACCCCAGATTGGATAATAAAAGACACAATAAAGAAAATTGAAGAAATAACAGGTGAAAAAGTCAAAATTCAAAGGGTAGGTAAGAAGAACAAATTCTCAGCAGAATCATTTGAATGGGAATAAAGTAATTGTCATAAATTAAACAAGAGAAAACTGAATCTACAAAAAAATAACGCAAGATTCGTTCTACGCTTATTCCCTCAAACTAATTCGTTTAATTCAGTTAGAACTATATTTCCCCAACTGGCTTGAAGCCGGCTTTCTCAATTGCCTTGAAGACCTGCTGCACATCTACACCACTTTTCATCTTCACCTTGCATGTCCCAGCTTTGTAATCAGCTTTGACTTCAACGACACCGCTTATTTTCGATACCTCTTTTTCTATTGCTCTTGCACATTTCGCACAGTCCATTCCATCTACTTTTATTGTTTTTTCAACAAGTGATTCTGTCTGGGACATCAAGATTGCAGGAGACATAAAAATAGGACCCGAGGCGGATTCTCTTTTGGTTTTGCCTTCAAAACCGCAAGCTATTGCTTTACCTACTGATACACCCAAAACAAAAACCAAAACCGCAAAAAGAACTTTTGCCTTCATCTTTAATTCACCTCCATCTGTTTAAACTTAATAATTTCTGCTGAAATTTGTGAATGAAATGAAAAATTTTGCTCATAAAAATTCCCCCAAATTGAACTCAAAGGGCTGAGTATTCATCTTCTTCTATTTTTCCTATTTTCGTAAAATTGAAATATTTTCTCCTCTTCGTTTAGAATATTGAAAATTATGATAAAGAGAATAAAAAGCGGAATACCTGGATTTGATGAACTCGTAGGCGGAGGAATACCCGAAAGAAGCGTCATACTCTTGAGTGGCATAGCAGGAACTGGCAAAACAACCTTTGCGTTCCAATTTCTCTGGGAAGGTTTGAAATCAGATGAGAACGGAATATATGTTGCACTTGAAGAGCATCCCACTCAGGTGAGAAAAAATATGGAGGACTTCGGATGGAATGTGAGAGAATTTGAAGAAAAGAAGAAAATAGCATTTGTAGATGCATTCACATCTGCCATAGGAAAAGTTAAAGAATACGAAAAATTCATAGTTCAAGATATTTCAGATATAAACGAGTTCACAGAGGTTCTGAAAAATGCAGTAAAAGATATATCAGCCAAAAGAATCGTCGTAGATTCAATCACGACGCTTTTTACAAGCAGAACACCCACAACTCCAAGAAATATACTTTTACAGCTCAAAAGAACCATATACGCGTTAGGTTGCACAGCTATTTTTGTAAATCAATTGAACACCGCAGAAAGAGGTTCAGGCGGAGCAGGAATTGAACACCTCGCAGACGGAATAATAAAACTTGATCTAACCGAATCTAACGGAGAACTCAAACGCTCAATTTTGGTATGGAAAATGAAAGGAACAGCCCATTCCCTAAAAAGACATCCATTTGAAATAACTTCAAACGGAATAGTTGTATTTTCTGATAGAATAATAAATCTATAAAAAATACTTAACCTGATAAAATCTTTCCGATTATCTAAAATTCTTCTTATATGCAGAGGAAGGTTTCGGTTCTCATTCCAACCTACAAAAGACCTCATTTTTTAAAACAGGCACTTGAAAGCGCTATACACCAGTTGCTAAAACCCTATGAAATAATAGTTTGTGATAACGACCCAACTCCTAACACAGAGACAGAAAAAATAGTCCTTGAGCTCTCAAAAGAGTTCAGGCAGATAAAGTATTTCAAAAATCCAGAAAATATAGGAGCACTTGAAAACTACAAAAAACTTTTCCACCTTGCCGAAGGAGAATTTATTCAGTTCCTGCCAGATGATGACCTGCTCGCACCACATACTCTTGACGAACTCTCAAAACCTCTTTGCGAAAACGAAGAAATTAAAATATCTGCTGGAAAAGGCGTATTTTTAGATGAAAACTTAAAAATCATCCCTTCTCTATTTTTCTACCAGAAATTCTACTCAAATTATAAAGACCTTTTCAAAAACGAAGCTTTAGACGGCAAAGAATTTATAAAAAAATCTCTTTATCACCTCGCTAATTTTACTGTCGGCTTTCCTATGTTTAGAAAAAAAGATGTTGATTTTGAACTTTTCAAATTTGATAACTTTGAGATAAAAGCAAACATTGATTGGTTCTTATGGTTGTATATTTTGCGAAAACCTAACTCAAAGGTCTTTCTTTCAGGTAAAGTAACCTATTTTCTCAGGTCTCACGAAAGTCAAGCACAGATGAAAAGTTTCATAATTGGCGCAAAAGAGCATCTAATTTTTCTCTCCGACGAATTCTTGGGGTCAGTAGGCGTAAGCATAAGCAAAAAAGAACTTGCCAGAACTAAAGAGGAAATAATTTTTTCAATCTTTAACATAATCCCTTTACTTGACAACGAACAGAAAAAAGAAGCCGAAAAAATAGTTCAGGACATCATAAACGAAGCAAAACAAAAAAGCAAAAACCTAATAATCCAGAACCTCGTGGAAAGAGAAAAAAGAGAACCATTCTCAATAATAATAATAACTTACAACTCCCAAAAAACAATAATAGATTGTCTTACAACAATTTTGCAGAACTCAAAAGATGAAGATGAAATCATCGTTATTGACAACAACTCAAAAGATAACACCCCTCAAATACTCCTTGACCTCCAGAAAAAATTTGGGAACATAAAAGTTATTCTCAACCAAAAAAATCTTGGCTTTGCAAAAGCGGTAAATCAAGCGGTAAAACAGGCAAAAAACGAGTTCCTCGTCATAATAAACCCAGATACATTCGTCGCAACACCCGACTGGCTTGAAATATTCTACAAAGAACTTAAAAAAAATAATGCCGGAGTCGTAATACCTACCTCGGAAGCGGTTGCGTTCAGATTTGAACTTATAAGATTCACCAAACTTCCCTACATATACCGCGACCCAAAAATAATTTCAGATTGGCTACGATTCCACTTTGACAACGAAAAAGAAGAAGTCCCATTCTTCGCAGGTTTTTGCTTCGCCACACGAAAAAAAATATTTGAAGAAATCGGTATGCTTGATGAAAACCTCATTCTCGGCATGGAGGACTACGATTTCTCTCTCCGTCTCAGAGAAAAAAATTACAAAATTCTGCT
Organism: bacterium HR19; assembly: GCA_002898315.1. Lineage (GTDB taxonomy): Bacteria > Calescibacteriota > Calescibacteriia > Calescibacteriales > Calescibacteriaceae > Calescibacterium. Next base: position 17,261 of record BEHV01000019.1, read on the forward strand.
ACTTCCTTCTGTTTTGGTCGGGCACATCGGACACGTCTCATTTGAATCAGACAGAGAAAACGCCGAAAAACTCAACAGAATATCAATCTGGAACTTCGCTAAAAAACTCATAAAAAAATATGGTTATGGCAATGTCCCCACACCAGATAAACTCATCGCTGAAGAGGAAAATCCCCTCAATTTCCAAGCTATCAACCTTCATGGAAAATATAAATTCATGTTTGATTTTTCTGGAACAAAAAAAGAGAAAGATTTTTTCAGAAAAAAAGCTGTTGAGCTCCACTCAAAACCCCCTATCTCAATCGTCACCGTCTCTTTCTTCTCATCAGATGATATAGATGAACTCTCTCAATCCATCGCAAATTCAAACTACCCAAATTTGAACCTCGTGGTTGTTGACAACTCAGAAGATGAATCTGAATTCAGAAAACTCAACGAAATTTTGCAGAAAAACTTCAAAAATACCCAGAAAAAATTTTTCATCATAAAAAATCAAAATACTGGTTTTGCAGGTGGGACAAATAAAGGTATAAAGTTCGCAATTGAAAACTTAAATGCAAGTTACATCTGGATTTTGAACCCTGACACCATAATAGATAAAAATACTCCTTTTGAACTACTCAAAACTCTTCTTTACACCGATTCCCTTGCAGTCACCTGTAAAATCAAAGACATAAAAACTGGAAAATGTCTTTACGATGGTATAAGGTATTCTGAAACCCCTTTTGACGAGCAGGATATCGGAATAATTCCTGCACTCTTTTTATCCGGAGCAAATATCCTTGTAAAAAAAGAACTTATAGAAAAAACAGGATTTTTCAGAGAGGATTTTTTCCTCTACTTTGAAGATAACGACCTTATGACAAGAATGAAAGAAAAAGGAATAAAGCTCATCTATACCCCATACACATTTATATACCACAAAGTTAAGGGAGGACTTCTGAGCAACCCCACAAAACTCTACTACTTCACAAGAAACTTTTTTTACTTTTTTGAAGAAACCCAAAAAAAAGATTTTATCCCTGCTCTACAATACATAACAAATACACTGTGGCGGTATTACGAAGAACTCCAAAACAAACTCCCACAAAACATAATCCCAATCATCATAGGAATTGAACACTACCTTCTTGGAAAAAAAGGGAAACAGAACTGGGAAAAAGATACTTTTTACTATGGGGAAAAGATCTCAGAAAATCTCCCCGAAAACCTGAGAAAAATAAACGGAATAAAAATTATGGAAGATTTTTACAAGCTCAAAAAAATTCTTATAGCTAATCCAAAAGATAAAAATGCTTTTGCATGGATAATAAATCTGATATACTTTATGAAATTCTCTGAACTCTTCGGTTTTTCAAATTACTATGAATTTAAAAACTCTCTTCAATAAACCAGAAAAAAATCTTGACGCATCAGCAGAAATAAAGTTTATCATTATGAGAGAGGGCAAAGTTTTCATATTGGGAGGAGGACCCGGCGACCCATCTTTGATAACCCAAAAAGCCATAGAGGTTCTCAAAAAAGCAGATGTGGTGATATACGATCACCTTACCTCCAAAGAGCTACTCTTATACGCAGAGAAAGCAGAAAAAATTTATGTAGGGAAAGAGGCAGGAAAACACACACTATCACAAGAGGAGATAAATGAACTCATGGTGCGAAAAGCAAAAGAAGGGAAAATAGTTGTGAGATTAAAAGGGGGAGACCCGTTCATATTCGGCAGAGGAGGGGAAGAGTGCGAGTTCCTTTATGAAAACGGAATTGACTTTGAGGTAGTTCCGGGAATCTCCTCATTCTATTCTGTCCCAGCATACGCAGGAATTCCATTAACTCACAGAGATTTCAACTCCTCGTTTGCAGTAGCAACAGGAGGCTCAGCAGAGGGACTTTCAAAACTTGATTTCTCTGCTCTATCAAAGTGCGGAACAATAGTGTTTTTGATGACAGTAAAACCACTTGATACGATTGTCTCAAACCTTCTCAAATTTCTACCAGAAGATACACCGTGCGCAATAATAGAGAACGGAACGACTCCACTTCAAAGAACAATAAAATCAGACCTCAAAAACATAGTAAAAGAGTCAAGAGAAAATAAGATAAGTCCCCCGGCTATATTTATTGTTGGTGAAGTTGTAAAACTCAGAGAAAAACTGAAATGGTATGAGAAAAAGAAACTTTTCGGGAAAAAAGTGGTCATAACAAGACCTGCAAATCAATCGCTTGAGTTTTCGGAACTTCTCTACAATAGAGGAGCTTTGCCTATACTCTTTCCCGCAATAAAAATCTCATTCCAAGAGAGACATAAAAAAAACATAGAAAATTTCATAAGATACATGGAAAAAGATGGTTATGGAAATTCAATTGTGGTGTTCACAAGTCAGAATGGAGTGAAAAACTTTTTCTCGTATCTCAATCAGATGAAAAAAGATTCACGAATATTTGCCGGAAAAAAAATCGCAGTAGTCGGAGAGAAAACAGCAGAAGAGATAAAAAAATTCGGCATAATAGCAGATATAATTCCACAAAACTTCACAACATCTGAACTTTTAAAAATCCTCAAAGAAACCAGAGAAGAAAACATATTTTTTCTGCGAGCCGAAGGAGTAAAGAATATAGAAGATGAGCTCGTAAAATCAGGAAAAAATGTTTTCAACATTGAAATATACTCAATAGAAAAAGAAGAACACAGCGAAGAAGAAGTCAAAGAAATCTACAACATATCTCCTGATATACTGACATTTACATCTTCTTTATCTTTTCTATACTTCAAAGAACATTTTGATTCCGAGTGGATAACTAAAAGAACGATTGCGTGTATAGGTGAAGTCACCGCAAAAACAGTAGAAAAACATATCGGAAGGAAACCAGAGATAATCTCACAAAAACAAACAATAGAAAACCTCGTTGAAGAAATAGAAAGATATTTTTCAGAAGCAAAATTATAAAGGAGTCGCACAATTCAGCTACTTCTCATAGTAATGTATGGATGGAGGTCTTCATAATATGCTTTTTTAATCTCTTCAAGGATTTCCCGATTTCCTATTTTCTTTCCTGCAACCTGAACCCACTCTGATATTTGAGATTCATCTGTAAAGTTAGGCAATACAGTTGTAACAGATGGTTCGGTGAGGCAGAAAGCTATTGCGATTTGCCCGAGCGTCATTCCCGAAATTTTTTGAGTGAGCTTTAGTTTCTGGACAACCGAGTAAGCTCTTTTCATCCAATCAGACTTTCTGAAACTTCTGTGGTCTCTGCTATCAAAAACAGTATTTGCATCAGCAGTTCCGTCTAAAAGACCGCTTGCGTGAGGAACTCTGACTATAAACCTCGCGTCAAATTTTTTTCCTATCTCAAAAAAAGTATTCGCGGGTTCTTGTTCAAGGATACTGTAAATTATCTGAATGTTCAGAACTCCTTTTTCCATAAGCATTTTTCCTTCTTCAACCCAACCTATGTCTGGACCTAAAGCACCACCATAAGCTCTTATCTTACCCTCCTCTTTCAATCTTTCAAGAAGTTCAACGAGTTCATCTGTTATGTGATTTTTTTTCGGATTATGAATCTGATACAGGTCTATACAATCTAAACCTAATCTTTTGAGCGAGTTTTCAAGGGCTCGTCTCACATATTTTTCTGAAAAGTCCTGCGGATGCTCTCTGTGTCCATCTCTCTTATAATCGTAGAAATTATATCCAACTTTCGTAGCAATAACGAAGTTTTTGAGATTTGGACCGAAAACTTTTTTTAATATCTCTTCACCATATCCATCACCATAAACATCTGCTGTATCAAAAAAGTTTATTCCTGAATCAACTGCTTTTATGAGCAATTTTCTTCTTTTTTCTTCGTCTGCGACACCCCACCAATCAGAAGCAACGGTCCAGACACCAAAACCTATAACAGATATATCTTTATCTAAACCCTTAAATCTTCTGTATTCCATACTTGAAAATTTTAGAGAGAGATTTAGGACATCTTAAAAAATCAGAAAAAGAAAAAATTTTATTTTTGTGCTAAAAAGAAATCTATATATGGGTATAGAAATAAGTGAGCTGATAGCTTTTTTGGTAAGGTCTGCTGTTGTGATATTTCTTCTTCTCAATATAGTTCCACTTATGGTCTTTTTGGAAAGGAAAGTAGCTGCTTTTGTGCAAGATAGGATTGGTCCCGAAAAATCTGGCTTATATGGTTTAATTCAACCGCTTGCAGATGCGGTGAAGTTCTTCTTGAAAGAAGAGTTTATTCCACCAGAAGCTAATAAATTCATATACTATATAAGTCCAATAATAACAGCTGTAACTCCTATATTAGGTTTTGTGGTAATTCCTATCATACCCGTTTTACAGCCGATAAGTTCTGAGTTAAGCGCACTTACTCTTATTGCATTTGCGTCAATGGGAGTATGGGGGTTGCTCCTTGGCGGATGGAGCTCAAACAATAAATTCTCACTCCTCGGTTCGCTCCGGTCTGCCTCTCAATTCATATCTTATGAAGTTCCTCTGTCTGCATCTATTCTCGCAATGCTTATATTGTATGGCACTTTTGACTTTCTGAAAATAGTTCAGGCACAGGAAGGAAGTATATTCAAGTGGGGAATATTTTTAAATCCGCTCGCTTTTCTTGTGTTCTTTATCGCATCGCTTGCTGAATCTGCAAGAATACCCTTTGACCTACCCGAAGCAGAAGGAGAAATAGTTGCAGGTTATCATACAGAATACTCAGGCATGAAATTCGCTCTCTTTTTCATGGGAGAGTATATGCATCTTACCCTCGCATCAGCCCTTATGATAATTTTGTTCTTAGGTGGATGGAATATACCATTTGTGAAATTTGAACTTCCAGAAGATTACCTTTTTGAAGATGTGATAGAGTACGCCGTAGGATTTGTGGTCTTTTCTGTCAAATTATTTTTACTGCTTGGACTTTATGTTCTTATAAGATGGACTCTTCCGAGGTTCAGGTTTGATCAGCTCATAAGGTTCAGCTGGGGCGTCTTAATACTCCTTGCTCTGATAAGCATTCTTATATCAGGAGTTATAGCGGTGTTTTAAATTTATCCACCATAATACCATCCTGTCTCCATCATTCCAAGAGATTCAAGGTCTTGGCAGGCGTGAACATCAACAACTTTGCCTATGAAAACATCATGGTCTCCACCGAAATCAATTTTGTTCAAAACCTCGCACTCAAAAGCAGAAGCAGATGCTTTGATTATAGGACAGCCCGTTGAACCGTAGAATATTTCGTATCCTCCAAGCTTCCCATTCTCAACAGAATAACCTTTGAAAAATGTCTGAGCCATATCTTTCTGTCCCTTACCTACTATGTTTATAGCGAACTTACCAGATTCAGATATAACTTTGTGAAGGAAAGAATCTTTCTTTATGGCAACCGCTACTGCTGGTGGCTTGAAAGATACCTGAGTCAGCCAGTTTATAGTTCCAGAAGCGGTGTCTTTATCGCTTGAAGATGTAGCTACGAACAAACCATAATGGATTTTTCTCAAAACCTTCTTCTTCAAGTTCTCATCCATAGCAGTAAATAAAAGTAAAACTCTTCAAGAAAAATTTGGTAAATGAAAAATTTTTTTGAGTTAGAAATTTTGGTCAATCTCTGTTGGAGAATCTGATATATATTGAGAGTTTTTTTGGCGGAGCTGGAAACGGTGCAGAATCAGAAATCGCCTTCATAACAAACGAATCAAAGCTTGGATTACCCGATGATTCGTCAATCCTGATATCAGATATATTTCCAGATTCGTCTAAAACAAGATAGACGACACACACGAGTTTATCTTTTTGAAGTGATGGCGGGACCTTGAAATTCTTCTGCACTATATCTCGTATAAGTTCGCCGTATATAGATTTTACCTTTGCTAACTCCTCACCGCTTATTTCTTCGCCATCACCTGCTCCTCCTCTACCCGCTCCGTATTGCTTTACGAGATTTTCTATGGCTTTTTGAACCTCTTCGTAATTGGCTCGGGTATCTATACCTTTTTTACCCTCTGTTTTTGTACTTTTTTCATCAGAACCAGAATTTTTTGAACTCCGACTTGCCAAAACTTTCCGCTCTTTCTGCAACTTATCTTTTCCAACACGAATCTGACTTTTTTCATACTCTTTCTGATTCTTCAGAGATTTTTCCGAATTCTTTTTCGTTTTCGTTTCGCTGATATTTAAATTCTCGGTCTTCTTCTGCGAATCAGAAACTTTGTTCTGTTTCTTCTCCCGAACTTCTCTTGATTTTTCCCTGCCATCTTTATTTTTTGGTTCTGTGTTTTCGGTCTTCTTGAGCGGTTCAAGTTTTTGTTCGCTCTTTATATCTTCTGACTTCGGTTTTCCTTTATCTTGAATCTCATTTCCTTCATCTGCAGATGGTGCTGGTGGGAGAGAATTTGAAGGTGATGGATTACTCATAGGGCTTGTTGTCAAGCTCACCCAAACGATTTTTTTCTCCTCTTTCTTACTTGTTATGGAAGGTATTATAAAAATCAAAAGCACGTGAAGGAAAGCGGAAATAAAAAGGGAAACAAATAATATTCTTTTATCATACATAAGCTCTTTTTTAAATATGTAGCGAAAAAATTAAGCTCTGCCAAAATCATCTTCTAATCTTTCTATGTCATCTTCAAGCAGTTTTTCACCCATCCATATCTCAACTATTTTAAGGACTTTATCTTTTGAGATGTTTTCAACTCTGTGAAGTTCGCCTTGTTCAACCATAACGGTATTCCCCTTTTCCATAATGAATTTTTTATTTCCCTTTGTTATCAGAGCAGAGCCATCTGCTATCATCCACTTTTCCTTCCTGAATTTATGTCTCTGCAAGCTCAACCTTTTTCCCGGAAGCACAAAAAGAATCTTGACTTTGAAATTTTTGTCTTCCCACAATGTTATAAATCCACCCCAAGGTCTTATATCTTTATCACGTGAAGGATGAGCCAAAATCGCCTCTTTAACCTCTTTTTCAAAATCGTAAGAATCTTTTCCCTGCGGAGAAGCAACATCTTTGCTCCCTTTCATCATAAATAATTTTATCATTTGGGAAATTAGCTTTGATATAATCAAAAATTGCAGAGGATATACGATTTTTATGCTGAATGCTGACCGTAAGATGAAGAAATTCCTCTTTTACTTCTGACTTTGTTCAGGAGAAATATAGCTGCGGATACAGCAGGGGGAGTTCCACCACGAGGAGAGAGGTTCGTCAAAAAGGGGATAGGAAAATTCTCTTTTTGCGCGAGCTTTCTCTTGACATCTTCTGCTAAAACGAAACCAACAGGGAGAGCTATAACAGATTTTGGAAGGAAACAATTTCCGTTTTCAACAATATCTATCAGTTCAAGAAGAAAAGTCGGAGAGTTTCCACAGACAACAAGTCCAACCTCTGATTCGCCTAAAACTTTCCTGACAGCCATCGCAGACCTTGTAGTACCTTCTTTTTTCGCCTCCTCAACGACATCTTGCCTTGATACAGCGCAGATTATCTCAATTCCAAGAGGAGAAGAATAGTTTTTCAGACCACACCGAGCCATCTCAACATCAACAAATATCGGAAGCCCTTTTTCAATAGCAGAAAGAGAAGATTGAATAAATTTTTCGTGTATCACAAGTGATTTTGCAAGTTCTATATCAGCAGTTGAATGCGCAATCCTTACAGCCAGCTCGTATTCATCTTCATCTCTGAAAATCTCGCGCGGAAGATACCTCCTTATAATCTCATAACTCCTCTTTTCTATCTCGTAGGGATTCATAAATCCAAAATAAGTTTAAGCATATAAATCAACAAAAGAAAATAACCGATTTGATAAAAAAGTCCGAAAGAAAGCTCAATTTTTATACAAAAAACAAAACCCCATCAAGATTTATTAGAATAATAAATCTGGAGCGATTATGAGGAATGGGAAAGATTACTACGAAATTTTAGGTGTTCCAAGAAATGCTTCACAGGAGGAGATAAAGAGAGCTTTCTGGGAACTTGCGAAAAAATGGCACCCGGATAGAGTACCGCCAGAAAAAAAGAAAGAAGCGGAAGAAAAATTCAAAGAAATAAACGAAGCATATCAGGTTCTATCTGACCCGGAAAAAAGAAAAATATATGATATGTATGGCGAAGCGGGATTGAAAGGAAATTTCGGAGAACAATATACCACAACATATAACTTCACGAACTTTGACGAATTTGTAAAACAGGTGTTTGGTGAAGACCTATTCGGATTCGCATCAGATATACTTGATGAGTTCTTCGGAATAGGTAGAGAAAGAACAAAAACCCAAAGAAAAAGAAAAGGAGTAGCTGAAGAAAAACAGAAAATCATACTTGAACTCACCTTGAAAGACATCTACCAAGATGAAGATGTTGAGAGAGAAATAACCGTTGAAAAAAGGAACATATGCCCAAGATGTGATGGCGTCGGACAGGTTGAAGTAGATACATGTAAAAGGTGCGGAGGGAAAGGAATGATAGGATTCACACGTGGATTTTTCTCGTTCAGTCAGACCTGCCCCGAATGCAAGGGATATGGTAGAAAAATGACAACATGCTCAAACTGCAAAGGTAGAGGTTTCACATCAAAAATAGAAAATATAAAAGTGAAAATTCCAAGAGGTATAAGAGAAGGAGACATACTATCTTACGGGAATATAGATTTTGTGGTACGAATAATACCTGACCCAAGGTTCGTAATTCAGGGAGATGACCTTATATCTGAAATAACCGTTGACGCTCTATCTGCTATCCTCGGAGATGAAGTACAGTTTATACTCCCAGACGGAAGAGAAATGAAAGTCAAAATACCCGAGGGAACTGATTCCGGAACTATTCTGCGACTCAAAGATGCGGGACTGCCAAGAAAAGACAGAAAAAGAGGTAATATGTATCTCAAAGTAAAAATTTCCTCACCCAAAAATCTAACACAAGAAGAAAAAGAAGAACTCAAAAAACTAAAGGAGAGAATTGAAAAAAGAACAAAATACCACTGAAAAAGTTCTTATATAACTCCAAAAAGCGGGAAAAATTTTCCTATGGAATATATTTTGCTTCGTATAAGGGAAGAATGGATCAAAACGACATAAAAATTTTCGGAAGGGATTTTGAACTCTACAAGCAAGCTCTTAACATGCTATTTCAAAGACATCTTATAATAACATCAAACATCGCAAACATTGATACACCGGGATACAAATCAAAAGATATTGAGTTTGAAAGTTATCTTGAATCTATTGTTGAAGGCGAAAAGCCGAAGATGGAGCTTCTACGAACAAATCCCGCTCACATACCCAATCCATATCCTCCTCCACCCAAGCCACGAGTGTTTTATGAGATGACATCTTTTGGACCGGACGGGAACTCGGTTGATTTAGATAACGAGATGATGAAGTTATCTGAAAACTTCATAAGATACAGAATTGCAGGAAGGTTCATATCAGGGAAATTCACAGACATAAAGACAACTCTTGAAAGGTTAAGACCGTAGGTTTTAGAGTTCTCTGCAAGCGTAATCTAAACCCATCGTACACGCTTTGAGAAGGAATTTTTTATCTTTTAGTTCTCTCCATAGTTCATAGCAGGCATCAGGTCTCACACCTTCACACGCGAGACGCAGGTATTCAAGATACTTCTTTTTATCTCTATCTTTGTACTCGTAAGCGATCTCATAACAACCCCCTCCTCCCCCGAGCTTGCATGATTTCTCAAAAAGTTCCTTTGCTTTGTTTTCGTTCTTTTCAACTCCTCTTCCCACCTTATACATAAATCCAAGAATAAAGCAATCAGCCGGGTCATTGGCGTGGCATCCTCTTTTGGCAAGATCAACAGCTTTTTCAAGAAGTTTTTTCGCTTCGGCGCTATTTTTATATCTTTCTTCGTAAAGCCCAGAAAGATGGAAGCAATCTGATGCGACCCCAAGCGAACATCCCTCTTTGTAAAAATCCTCTGCTCTACTATTACCTATTATATCAATAGCTTTTTTAGCGTAACCAAAACTTACTTGAAGATTCCTACCCATTCCCCACATATCTTTCATATATACCGCATAAAGTTTTATACAAGATTTCCAAGAACCTAATGAACACGCGGAGTCATAAAATTGAACCGCCTTTGAGTAATCTTTATTCTTCTCGTAAGACACAGCAGAACTTTCACAGGCGGTAATACTGCCAGAAAAACATTCATCATCTGCCCGAGAAGGTGATAATAAAATGATAAAAAATGAAAAAAGAAGTTCTGACACCATACATAAAAGATAATAATGTCAAACAATGAATAAAATCGCAAAACTGTTCAGATTTTCAGAAAAGAGCTACGCAGAAGTTAAAATTTAAAAATATGAAAATAACCAAAAGAGAAGCGTCATTTTGGGCAAACTTCGGAATATCAATCATAATGTTCGGAGCGATACTGGTGATAATAAACATAGTGTCAAACAAATACTACATCCTGAAAGACATAACAGAAGAAAAAATCTTCACTTTATCAGATCAAACAAAAAAGGTCTTGAAAGAACTTGATGAAAAAGCGAAACAAAATCAAACCAAACTTGAAGTAATAGCATTTATGAGAGAAGGAGACGAGCAAACACGCGAATTTGAAAACCTGATGAAACTATATCAATATGAGTCAAAAAATATAAGGTATGAGATTGTAGACCCCGAGAAAAAACCTCAGCTTGCATCACTATATGAAGTGAAAACGCTTGGAACCGCAGTTCTCAAGTTTGGAGACAAAAAACTCAAAGTTGAAATAGATATGAACAATCCAGAAAAAACTCCCGAAAGCATAATAACAAACTCACTGATAAAACTTGTGAGAGTTATTGAGCCAAGAGTTTGCTTCACAGAAGGACACGGAGAAAAAGACCCAAACGATCAAGAACCTTTCGGGGTATCAAAATTTGCAGAATATCTCAAAAACGAAGGGTTTCAAGTTGGCAAAATCAGAACATGGGATCCAACCCCCATAGAATCTCTTTGCGACCTCATTATAGTAGTCGGTCCGCTCGTCAAATTCACTCCGACAGAAGTGACGAAAATTGTTGACTATCTGATGGCGGGTGGAAGAGCGGTATTTTTCTCTGAGATTGAAGGTCAAGATAACATCGGAGAAATCGTAAGTCCATGGGGAATAAAATTAGATAACTCGCTTATTATAGATTTGGCTTCAAGGGTTATCGGGGCTTCACCCGCTCACCCAGTAATAGTAAATTACGATGAAAATCATCCAATAACAAAAGGTTTTCAATTAGGAGTCCTTATGAGAACAGCAAGAAGGGTCTTTTCTGAAAGGAATGTATCAGGAGTTGAATCTGATGAGATAGCGAAAACATCAGAAAACTCATGGGCAGATTATGATTGGAAGTCAGGTCAGGTCAAGTTAGATAAAGAAGATATAAGGGGACCGGTTCCTGTTGTTGTTGCAGCAAGTGGCATACCCGGGACGAAAGAAGGTTCCGCAGCATACGGTACAATGCAGAACCCATTAACAGCACAGGCAAGAATAGTGGTCTTCGGTGATTCTGATTTCATATCAAACGGTATGATAGACCTTCTTGGAAATAAAGACCTTGCTTTAAATGCGGTAAATTGGGTCGCAGAAAGAGGAGAACTCATAGCCATAAGACCGAAAGAGAGGAAGCAGAGAAATTTGGTTCTTACACCCGAGCAAATCGCATCTTTGAGGAATCTTTTCCTGTTTGCAATGCCTGCTGTATTTTTCATTCTCTCGTTCGTGATGTATATCAGAAAAAGAAGATTATAGCAAAAGTCGTTCTTCAAAATATAAACCATTTTACTTGAAAAAATTTTCTAATTTACTTGAAAAAATTTTCTAAAAAATTATCTTATAAGTTATGGAGATCAGAGAGGAATTAAAACAGAGTTTGAAAAAAGCAGTAGAGGCAAAAACGAAAATCCATATAGGGGTGGTCAGAGATGAAGACGGAGTTCCAATACCTTTCCCGATAGTATCTCCGGAACTCAGGGGAGAAAACATAATTTTTGACCTCCCTCGCTCCTTCCCAGCATACGAAAAAATAAAAAAATTCCCAGAGGTATCTTTGTCTTTTATAGATATGGAAAGCATCTGGAAATGGGATAATCCAACAGGACTACAAGTGAAAGGAATAGCAAAAGAGGAAGGAGGAAAATTCAAGCTTGAAATTTTTGAGATATACGATGTACTACCGAGAGCCGGAGTAGACCTCAACATACCAATTTATAGGAAAAAACTTATGTGGATGGAGACAAGGTTTATGAAGAAGTTCAATTTTGATAGGAACTTCAAACCGGTTCCGCAAAATGTGGTTCAGGAGCTGAATTCGGTCAGAGAAAAGGTTCACCGAAAGGGATTTCCCGCTGTGGTGCTCACAATTAATCCATCAAATGGAGTTCCGAATGTTT
>BEHV01000020.1 GCA_002898315.1 bacterium HR19
GAGAGAGAAGGAGGTGGAAAGAGAGATGGTAGGAGAGGGAGGAGAGATAAACCTGCTTGAGATAGAGTTTTTCAGAAAAGCATACGAAAAAGTGCTTCAACAGGGCAAAGAAGAAGGTTTAAAGGAAGGAATCCAAAAAGGCTTAAGAGAGGGATTAAAAGAGGGATTAAAAGAAGGTTTAAAAGAAGGTTTAAAAGAAGCGATAGAGTTAGTTTTACTATCAAAGTTTGGAGATAAGGCGAAGGGAGTTATAAAGAAAGTAAAGCAGATAGACGACCTCAAAAAGCTAAAAGAACTGAAAAAGCAAGTTCTGAAAGTAAAAAGCTTAAAGGACTTTGAAAGAAAGTTGAATTCTAAAAGATAATCTCATTAATATCTGCTGAACAACGGAAGCATTTCTCAGTGAAAATTGTTAGCTGAACCGAAAAAATAAAAAAAGAAAGAGAGACTGCAAAAGGCTATTTTGATGGGGGCAAAGATTCTGATAAATGCTATAAGTTACTATGAGGTAAAGCGCGAGCTTTTAGCAGTTTCTGCAACCCGTAAGTTAGAGAAATTTGAAAATTTCTGTGAGAATTTTAGTTTAGCATTGCTGGACAGCAAAGATATTTTTGATAAGTCAGCTCAAATCTACGCAGATTTGAAGAAAAAAGGAAAACTCATCAAAGATGCAGATATTTTGATTGCTTCTACAGTTATCTCTAAAAATTCCATTCTTGTCTCAAACGATACTGATTTCAGTAAAATCTGAGAGTTTAAAATTGAAAACTTGTTTCAAATGATAACCTACGTTGTGAACTTCTCTAAAATCTTTCCTTCAATTTAAAAATTTCAAAAGTTTTTCCTGATTTTTTCTACACTTTGCATAAACCTTTTTGGAGCGAGAAACTTTCTCATTATGAAAGCATGGGTTCTTGAAAAATTCGGCTATGATGGTATATCTTTTCGGGATTTTGATTTGGGTGAGCTTTCAGATGGCGAGGTTCTTGTGAGAGTTCTTGCCTGTGGTGTCTGCTACCGCGACATAATAGATATAGAAGGGGGATTCAAATACACCATTTTGCCAACTGTGCCGGGACACGAAATATGTGGAGTTGTTGAGAGTTTTAAAGATGATGGGCAGGTTCCTTTCTCAAAGGGTGATTTAGTTATATCACGGCATGGACCATTTTGCGGGAGATGCGAGCTCTGTCTTTCAGGGAGAGATAATCTCTGTCAGAGAGCAGGAAGATTCGTCCAGACCATGCCGGGAGGATATGCGGAGTATGTCAAAGCTCATTGGTCTGCTTTCGTCAAAGTTCCTGACTCTCTTGCGAAGAAATTTTCTCCATCTCATTTATCTATTGTTTTCTGCGCGGTTGGGACCGCTTTTCGTGCGATCTTCACTCAGGGAAATGTGAGACCTGGCGACTTTGTTCTTATCACGGGTGCCAGCGGGGGAGTTGGGATTCACGCAATCCAAATATGTAAATCTGCCTCCGCATATGTGATAGCTGTGACTTCATCTGAAAGCAAAGCAAAAATTCTTGAAGATTTCGGAGCAGACTATGTTATCGTCTCAAAAGATATGAGATTTAACGAACAGGCTATGGCGATAACAAACGGAAGAGGTGTTGATGTCGTTATTGAAAATACCGGATCAGTGGGACTTGAAGGAGCTATAAGAAGCCTGAAATTAGGAGGAACGCTCGTTCTTATAGGAAATATAAAAGTAGATAGGTACTCACTCAATCCAGGAATGGTTATAGTAAGAGAGCTTAACTTAAAGGGGTCTGTTGGTATAAATAACAACGAGCTCCAAAAACTCTTTTCATTTATAGAGCAGGGGAAAGTAAAACCTATAATATCTGATGAGTTCCCACTTGCCAAAGCCCTTGAATCACACAAAGCACTGAAAGAAAAAAAGAGTATAGGAAGATTTGTCATAAGAGTGTCTTGATTTTGGAGAAAATTTTAGCGTAAATTTTGCGGAAGTTTTAAAACTCCTTAAATTAAGAAAATATAGTTTTGACATTTTTTGCTTTTGAACGGTACTGTTAATTTTTTAGTTTTCAGAAAATCAGAAAGGAGGTGATGAGGTATGGGAAAGGAAATAAAGTTTGAGAAGGAGGGAGTTGAGGTCACAGGGTACTTTGCGTCTCCTCGTAAAAAAGCTCCGTGTGTGATTGTTTTGCATGAGTGGTGGGGTTTGAATGACCAGATAAAGGGTGTGGTAGATAAACTTGCGAAAGAGGGTTTTGCTGCCTTCGCTCCTGATTTTTACAAAGGTAAAGTTGCTACAACTCCTGACGAAGCCGGAAAACTTATGACAGATATGTTTCAGAACAGATTAAAAGAAACTGAAAACTTGTTCAGAGCTTCTATCTCTTATATGAAAGCGTTTGAGAAGATTGAACCGAAGAAAATCGGGGTTATAGGGTTCTGCTGTGGTGGTTCCCTTACTATGTACTTCGCTTCGGTTTTTTCAGACGCTATAAATGTTGCTGTGCCTTACTATGGTATTCCTCAGCTTGCCCCAGTAAAGCCCGAAAACATAAAAGTTCCTATTTTATTTATCCTTGCTGAAAAAGATGAGTTTGTGAATAACGATGATGTCATAGAGCTTGCAAAAAAGGTCTGGAAAAATGGAGTTGAGGTTCAGCTGAAGATTTATCCGGGTGTTTCACACGCTTTTGCGAACGAAAAGAGACCAGAAGTTTATAATGGGTCCGCAGCGAAGGATGCATGGTCTCTTACAATATCATTCCTTAAAAAATACCTTTCCGCATAAAATACGAACTTTCGGAAGATTTTCAGATGATATATGATTTTTCAAAGCGTTTCCGAGAACTGATAAAAGATGACGGAGGAAAAATAGTTCTATGTGTTCTTGATGGACTTGGGGGAATTCCATATAAAGATGGAAGAAGCGAGCTTGAAGTAGCCAATACTCCTAACCTTGACTCTCTTGCGAAGGATTCATCAAAAGGTTTGCATATCCCCGTTGAGTTCGGAATAACTCCCGGCTCAGGTCCTTCTCACCTTGCTCTTTTCGGTTATGACCCGGTTGAGAACATAATCAAAAGAGGTATATTAGAAGCTCTCGGAATAGGGCTGGTTCCTAAACAAAACGAGATTTTTGCCAGGGGAAACTTTGCAAAGTGTGTTCAAGATGGGGATAAAATCAAAGTTCTTGATAGAAGAGCAGGCAGAATATCAACAGAAGATAACAGGAAACTCGTTCAAATCCTTTCGGAGAAGATAAAAAAGATAGAAGATGTTGAGGTGAGTTTCTATACTGTTAAAGAACACAGGGTCTGTATATCTTTCAGGGGAGAGAACTTATCTGATGATATAGGAGATACAGACCCACAGAAAGAAGGCGATTTTATCAGGTATCCTGCGGTAGTTGGAGAGGCGACTTTTGAAAAAGAGAAGATGGCAAAAATAGCATATCAGCTCTCGCTCAAAATCTTTGAAGTTCTACATGATGAGGGCTTATGTATTCTTATGAGAGGTTTTTCAAAGGTTCCAGAAATAGAGAGTTTTCAGGAAAAGTGGAAGCTAAAAGCTCTCGCCATAGCAAGCTATCCTATGTACAGGGGTCTTGCTAAAATTCTGGGTATGGATGTTGCTGAAATTCCTTCTGGAACTCTGGAAGAGCAGATTGAGGTCATGAAAAAAAGTTTTAGTTCTTATGAATTTTTTTATTTCCACTTCAAGATGACCGATTCTGCCGGAGAAGATGGAAACTTTGACGAGAAGGTCAGGGCGATAGAGAGATTTGATTCTGTCCTTCCAAGCATTCTGGAGTTAAAGCCAGATGTCTTGGCTATAACTGGTGACCATTCAACACCTTCTAAAATTGCTGGGCACTCCTTCCATCCTGTTCCTCTTCTTATATATTCTGAAAAGAGAGCTTTCAGAGATGGTTTTGGGAGATTTACAGAGAGAGATTGTATGAAGGGGAGTTTGGGAACAATTTACGCTGTTCATCTTATGCCTCTTTTGCTTGCTCACGCGGGGCGACTTGAAAAATTCGGAGCGTAAAAGCATAAGGAAGAAACTATATAAATCTTCTGCTTGGCTTGGAATACTTTTTGCACATATCAATATGAACATATGAACAAAGGAGGTAGAAGGTTATGGATAAGATAAAAAAGTTAGGTTTTTTGATCGGGAGATTGATTGTAGGTTTGCTCTACATATTCTTTGGGTTAAGACTTTTTATTAACTTCAAAACGATGGTTCAATTAACTGCTCAAAAGCTCAGTATCTTTCCGGAGTTTGGCGTGTTCATAGCTGGAGTTCTTCTTATTGTTGGCGGCTTTACCATTCTTACAGGTTTTATGCCATGGTTGGGAGTTTTCTCTTTGGCTGTTTTTTATATTCCTGTAACTTTTATCATGCATGATTTTTGGAATTATCATGACCCTCAGATGAAAACCCAGGAGATAATTCACTTTCTGTTGAATATGACTCTTATGGGTTCTTCTCTTATGTTTCTTGCTATTCCAGAGCCATGGACTTTTTCACTGTCAAGAAGGAGCCGAAAATAAACTCTTCTCATTTTTGGGATAGTTCGTCTCATTTTTGAGACAATCTATTTCACTTTTGAGATGAAGAGTTTCGGGGATGTATGGAGTACCTTTAAAATTCAATATTTCATATAGATATGAAAATATGTGGAAATAAGAATTTAAAAACAAAGGGGGGTTTTATGGGTGGAACACTTTTTGCATAAATAATTGTATGATGCGGTGGAGTATAAAAACAATCTTTCTTGGAGCTTTTGCGGTAATTTTACCTTCTCTTACTCATCCTTTCATATCAAGAGCGTACCCCGACTCTGAATCTATATCATTTTCCGGAAGTTTCAGAACAAGAGGAGAGTTCAGAGATAATCTTGATATGAACTCATCCCAAAATGACTCTTTTTCTTTTGTGAATATGCGTTTCAGATTCGGTCCAACTATAAAAATTGGAGAAAACTTAGAACTTAAAGGAACAATGCAGGACTCAAGAATTTTCGGAAGAGCTGCTTCTCTTATTTCGCAAGATTCACCATTAGAGGGAGTCAATTTTACAGCAACTAATTCTCGAAACCTTGAATCGTTAGATATAATAGAAGGTTTAGCTCTGCTGAAAAAATCATTTGAAAACTTTCAGATAAGCACTTCTATTGGGAGACAGAGATTGGCTTATGGAGAGCACCGAATTCTTGGAACTTTTGATTGGTCAAATGTTTCAAACTCTTTTGACGGTGTAAAAATATCGGGAATACACTCTGTTTTCAGAACAGATGTTCTGGGTTTTATCATAAGAGAAAATTCTGTTGCAGAAGGAGCATCGGAAATCCCCCAGCCGAAAAGAAACAAAACCTCACTTCTCGGTATTTATAACTCTTTCAACCTTCCGGGAAAAAATAATTTAGATGTTTATCTTCTTTCTGTTATTGATGGAACAAAAGCAAATTACGCAGGCGTAGGTTTTGAAAATTACAAAAGAGAGGTTTCAAAAGATGCTCTTATATTTGCTACTGGATTGAGATTTTCAGGAGAGAAACAAATAAGAGATTTCACTCCTTTTCTGGTTTTTGAGGGGGTATATGAGTTTGGCAGAGCTTGGGCAGATAAACTGAATTCTTTTGCTATATCAGGAAGAATTGGCACAAAAGTGAGTCCCTTGAAAGTTCGTGTGTTCGTTGAGTATGATTTAGCTCAGGGAACAACTGCAAAAGACAAGGAAAAAGGTATAAGAAGAACATTTTATAACTTTTTCCCAACGAATCACATTCACTATGGGTATGCCGATCTTTTTTCCTGGAAAAACATGCATGGTATCAGGTTAAATACAGGTTTTACTCCCTTTGAGAAAATTTCTCTGAGTTTTGACTTCTGGAAGTTCTGGCTATACACAAATGAGGATTGGTGGTATAATGCTGGTCAGCTCGTCTTTTTGAGAGATAAGCTACCATATCCATCTCGTGATGCCGGCTCAGAACTTGACCTTACTCTTGAGGTTGAGCCGGTCAAGAATCTCAAAGTTGAATCAGGGTACTCCATCTTTTTCCCAGGAGAACTCCCAAGAAAACTTGGCAAAAACGACCCTATGCACTGGGTATTTTTGCAGTTTATGGTAAATTTCTGAAAAAAAAGAAAAGAAAGGAGGTTTGGAAAAATGAAATTAGAAGAAAGTAAAGAAAAAACGAAAACGGTGAAAGAAAATAAGGAGGTGTGTGATATGGATGGTAAGAAAATAGTTAAACTCAAGAAATCGCTTTTTATATCTTTTCTTTTTATTGTTTTCTTGTTCTTCAAAGGTTATGCGCAGGAAAATAAAGGTGGTGAGACCAAGCAACCTCCGCCTCTGACCCCTGAGGAGATGGAAATTGCGAAAAAAATATTTTTTGATAGATGCGCTGGCTGTCATGGTGTAACTCGTAGAGGAGCAACTGGTCCAGCTTTGCTTCCGGAGAACAGAACCCGTCTTCTCGGAACAGAAGGACTGAAGGTCTTTATAACTTATGGAACTCCCAGAGGAATGCCTGACTGGGGAAGGCAGGGAATTCTCTCTGAAAAGGAAATAGATATACTTGCAAGATTCTTACAGCATGAACCACCTCCCCCACCTGAACTATCTCTTGCAGAAATGAAAGAGACGTGGAAAGTTTATGTCCCACCTGAAAAGAGACCAAAAGAACCTCAACACAAAAGAAACTGGCAGAACTTTTTCGGAATAGTTCTTCGTGATGTTGGAAAGGTCGCCATAGTAGATGGAGATACAAAAGAACTTGTCAATATTGTCAATACCGGGTTTGCAGTCCATATTCTCAGAGCATCCGCAACGGGAAGGTATTTTTATTCAATCGGTAGAGACGGAAGGGTGACTTTGATAGACCTTTGGGCTAATCCACCCGATAAAGTAGCGGAAGTGAAAGTTTGTAATGATGCAAGAAGTGTAGATGTCAGTAAATACGAGGGGAAAGGGGTTAATTTCAAAGATAAGTTATCCATCGTCGGATGTTATTGGCCTCCATCTTTTGTGATATTAGATGGACAAACACTTGAACCACTCAAAATTGTCTCTACTTCAAGCTATACATACGATACAAACGAGTTTTTGAGAGAGGCACGAGTTGCATCAATTGTTGCTTCTCACCATGACCCGCTTTGGGTTGTGAATGTTAAAGAAACAGGTCAGATCTGGCTCGTTGATTACTCAGATATAAAAAATCTGAAAATAACTATGATAGAAGCTGAGAGGTTTTTACACGATGGAGGGTGGGACCTGTCAAAGAGATTTTTCATCGTTGCTGCGAATATGAGAAATAAACTTGCAGTTGTTGATACGCTTACAAAAAAATTGGTCTCTCTTGTTGAGGTTGGCAATAAACCACATCCCGGAAGAGGAGCTAATATAGACCATCCTAAGTTTGGTCCGATATTCTGCACGGGGCATCTTGGAGATAATACTGTTCAATGTATAGGAACAGACCCAAAGAAAAAGCCCGAATATGCATGGAAGGTGGTTGTGAAAGTAGAACTACCCGGTGAAGGAGGTGGAAACCTCTTTATAAAAACTCATCCTAACTCTCCGCACCTGTGGGTAGATAGACCTTTGAACCCCGAGCTCAGCAATAAGATTTTCGTCCTTGACAAATTCAAATTTGAAGTTAAGAAAGAGATAGAAGTTCCAAAAGAGTATGCTGGAGCGAGGTTCGTTCACCTTGAGTATAACAAAAACGGAGATGAGGTCTGGGTGTCTGTTTGGGGTAGAAAAGATCAACCTACTGCGATTTTGGTTTTTGATGATAAGACGCTTCAACTCAAGCACGAGATAAAAGGTGATTGGGTTATAACTCCAACAGGACACTTCAATGTCTATAATACTATGAAAGATATATACTGATTTGTGCTAAACAGATGAGCGATATGTTTGTATTTTGATAAAATGTTGATAGGTGATAGTAATATTGAATTTCATGTTTTCAAGGTTTCTCATTCTGATATTTTTTCTTGCTTCTCATCAAGGGGCTGAGATATATAAGAGATATTGTGCTTCTTGCCATGGTGAGGAAAAATTAGGTGGAAACGCTTCACCGCTGATTTTCATTGATTCGCAGATTGTAAAAAAAATACTTCAAGATGGACTAATGCCTTTTATGCCGAGTTTTAATTTCTCTCAAAAAGAATTAGATGAACTTATAAAGTATATTCAAGAGATTCCTTCTTTTGAAGGCGAAAGTGATTATTTCAAAAAGGTAAATGTTAAAAGTGCTATCAAGATAAATCCAGAAGATGCTACTGTTCTTGTGCAGAAAGATGCGGGCATATATGTTCTGAAAGATAGTGATTTTTTTGATAGTGTGAGCATATCAAAGATTCACGGGGGAGTAAAATTCTCTGAACAAGGGGTTTTCGCCTTATCAAAAAGTGGTGATCTTGTTAAATATCCCTTCGGAGGAGGGGAGGTTCAGAAAATAAAATTGTGCTCCTGGGCAAGAAACCTTGTTATATCCCACAAAGAAAATCTTATTTATGTGCTATGCCTTTTACCACAAAAATTGGTTTTGCTTGATGAAAAAGACCTGAAAGTTGTTGATGAAATAAAGCTTGATAAAAGACCAGTTGGCATTTTTAGTTTTAAACAGAAGATTTTGGCTATAACAAGAAGTGGGGAGATATTTGACCCGAAAGAGAGAAATTCAGTTAATAAATTAGGTGTTTTCGTAAAATCTTTCTGTGTCTCTCCGTTCTCTGATATGCTCATAATCGGAAGCGATAAAAATATTTATTTTTACGACGGGAAAAGATTTGTCTTTTCATACAAACTTACAAACCCTTCAAATTTTCACTTTTTTTCGTGTGAGTTCTGGTATAACGGTGATTTTGTGTCTGCTGTTCCTTTATCAAACACGGTCATATTTTTCAAAATGTATGATTGGCAAGTACTGAAAGAAATAAGTTTTGATAAACCCGTTCTTTTTATAAGAACTCATCCTGAGACAAATTACCTGTGGATTTCAGATGGACAAAAAATATATCTGATAAACAAATTTACCTTTGAGAAGGGGAAGGTTTTTGATGGGATTCATGCTGGATTTTCTCCTTGTGGAGATTTCGCTTTTGTATCGGGCAAAAATAATATTTCGGTTTTGAATCCGAAAACTTTTGAGACCTTAAAAATTTTACCCGTTGAGAAGCCACTTGGTAAATACAATTTTTTTGAGGAAATTTTACAGAGCGGTTTGCTCGGATGGGATATTTACAGAGTCAAATGTTGGGGATGCCATCATCAGAGCAAGATGGCTTTTGGTCCGCCTTTGAACCTTACCAGTAGAGATAAATTGTTGAAACAGATTGAGCACCCAAATCTCATGCCAGATTTGAAGTTGAGCAAAAGTGAAATCTCTGCTCTTGCGGACTTTTTAGATGTACTCAAAAGATGCTCTGCCCGAAAAGATTTTTAAGGTTTTGAGCTGAAAGAATTTTAAGGAGTTTTTTTTTGCATGTTGAGGATAACAAACTTGGTAAAGGCATCTTTGAGCAAAAAAGTTCTCAACCCATCAGAGAGAGGAGTTGTTGTCATACTCAACATAACTTTATCGTGTAATTTGAGATGCAGTCATTGTTATATATCTGCTGGATTTGGCAAAGATTTCTCTATGGATATACCTACTATAAAGAAACTCGCAGATGAATTTGAAAAAATAGGAGTTATTTCTGTCGTCATTTCAGGTGGGGAACCACTTATGCATCCCAAGATATTTGAAATCGCAGATATTTTCAAAGATAAGGGGCTCAGAGTGAATCTCTCATCAAACGGAACTCTTATAAACTCAAAGAACTTCAAAAAACTTAAAGTATTTGATTACATAGGAATAAGTATTGATGGACCGGAGGAAATCCACGATGAGTTCAGAGGGGTTAAGGGAGCTTTTTCAAAATCTTTAAAGTCGCTCAGAATTTGTGTTGAGAACGGGTTTCCTGTTGGAGTAAGGTTATCTATCACTCATAAGACGGCGGACTTCATTCCTTTTATTTTTGACCTCGCAGAAAAAATCGGTGTTCCGAAAGTATATTTTTCTCATCTTGTTGGTTCCGGCAGAGGTAGATACCTTGAGCAGACATTCAAAGATAAAGCAAAAAAAGCAGTAGAGCTTATCGTAGATAGAGCAATTTATTATGTCCTGAACAACATACAGATAGATGTTGTAACCGGGAATAATGAGACAGATGCTGTCATTCTCTACGAAAAATTTTCAAGAGATTTTGAGGACTACAAAGATTATCTTCTTGGTAATCTGAGGGCTTGGGGTGGTAATCAGGCGGGAGTAAGGCTTATGAATATAGACCCTTTTGGATTTGTCAAGCCTGACCCTTTCTTCCCTATCAGCATCGGTAATATTCATCAGAAGAGTTTATACGATATATGGAATGATGAAAGGAATCAGATTCTGTCTTTTTTGAGGAAGAGACCAAGAGATATTGTGGGGGAGTGTAGGACTTGTAAATTTCTTCAAATATGCAACGGGAGTTCAAGAGCAAGAGCTTTGATTTTGACGGGCAAAATAAACTCTCCTGACCCTGCCTGCCATATAATTCAGAGCGGTCAAGATTCTCAATCTCAAAAATATGAAGAGAAATTCGGTAGTGAGGAGAAATCTCATTTTGATTATTATTTCCCTGACTTTTTAGCGGAGGGAGGTTTTGAAAGATGTTGATATATTTTATTTTCGGTTTTATCTGGGTTGTGTCTCGTGAGACAACTTCTGTTTTTGTTATAGACCATAAGGAAGGTAAGATTATCTCACGGGTTAATGTTGGTCAAGACCTCAGGCATGCTGTGATAAAATTCAGAGGTAAAAATGCTTTCTTGCTCACAAGAGATGGATATATTATCTCAATATCTTCTGATTTTCTGGTTGCAGATAAAATAAAGGTTGGAGAAAGTTCAATAGGTTTTGATTTTATTTGTGATGATGTGATCGCTGTTGCGAACTATCAGCCCGGCGGTGTAGCTATACTGAACCTTAAAGATAAAAAAACCGATTTCATTGACACAAACTCAAGAGTTGTTGGAATAAAGGTTTTTGAAAAAAATGGGAAGACAAAACTTATCTTTTCCCTGATGGATAGAGGAGAGATACATATATATGATGTTGAGAACTGCCTGCCGAAGGAATTGAAGAAATTAAGTGTTGGAGATGTCATCTTTGATGCCTTTTTGTACTCTGAAAAATATATCTATGGCTTGTGGAAAAGGGGAGATATTGGAGTGTTGAATCTTCAAGATTTATCTTCTCATTTTATCAGTTATGGTAGAGGGGAAGAACTTTTCAAGGTCCCACACTTTGGGAGTTGGGCGGAAATAGCAGGAAAAATTTTTATTCCTAACCTTGGCATACCATACATTATCCAGCTTGATGTCTCAAGCTTAAAGTATAAAAAGATAGAGGTTTGTTCATCTCCGGTTTTCGTGGTATCAAATGTGAAAAATCATTTAGCGGTGAATTACTCTGGAAAATGCGAAGATATAATTTCTCTTTTCAGATTCTCTGAAAGTCAAGGAAAAATTACAGGAAGGAAGGATTTTAAGTTGGGCAAAAGAATATTGCATATGAGGTTTTTTGATAAAAATCCGAACCTTATAATTTTTTCTTCTTATTTTGAAGATAGGGTGAAGGTCTTTGATATAGAAGCAGAAAAAATTGTGAAAGAATACGAAATTCCGACTCCTTCTGGGATATTTTTGAGCGAATAAAAAAAGCAATGATAATTTCAGGGTTTTAGGTTTAAAAAATATCAACAGAATTTCTTTTTTCTGTTTTTTTGAGATAAATTTTTTGTATGGCTATCAGAGATATAGCAGAGCTTAAATCTTTGAGGGGGGAAGAGCTTGACAAGATATTTGTAGAAGGTTCTTTGCCTTCTCATAGTGAGATTCAGGGATTCTGGAGAGGATTAGCTTTACCGCAAACTTCAAAAACTCCTGTGCCTTCATTCCTTGAAAAGGTCTTTATTCTCACAGGTGATATTTTGTGGAAGGGCAAGGTCTTTGTGAAGATTGATTCTGAGTTCAGAGGAGTAAATATTCTGACCCGTGCGAAGATTCCGGCTTTTCACTTCAAAGTTGTTGAAGATAGGTCAAGGTTTGATGGGAATCCATGTTTGGTTTTGAAATATTCTGTTTTTCCTAATCCATTCCTTGTGAGGACTATAAGAGACGAGATAAGGAAGGTTGGGGATGGAGTTATTTTAGGGCTTATGTTCTTTTCTTTCTTTGACAGGTTGTTTATTCCTTCAATATATTTTGCGCTTCAGAAAGAGTTATAAGTTTTTCGTATGGTATCGCCAGATAAGTTGAAGATTATTGAAGTTGAATTTTTGAGGCATAAGAAAGATACTCTGACCGCGTATATATTTTTGGTTTTCTTCTGGTTTATCGGGCTTCACAAGTTTTATCTCGGCAGAAATACAGAAGGAGTTATTTTCCTTTCTCTACCTGTTTTGTCTTCTGTTTTTACTATCTTTGGATTTTTCATGATAAATGATTTTTTCTTTTATAGCGGTTTGGTTTTAGCGGGGATTTTTGCTCTTATGTTTGTTTTTGACCTTTTTACTCTCTGGAAACAGGTGGAAAAAGCTAATGAGAGAATATATAGAGATATTTTTGAGAAAATCACAGGGATACCTTACTCTTCTGTTTTTCCCACATAATTTACCTGAACCAAAGATTTTGTTGATTTTTCATTGAGGTATATGAGTTTCTGGTTTTTATCGGGTCTGATTTTCTGGGTTGTGAAGCTGAACTTGATATAGATATTTTTTTAAGTTTCAAGATTTTCCCGTGGGTGTATTCTTCTATTTTCTGCGTGAAAGGAGTTCTTTCATTATCTTTTCAATTGGTATATCAAGAGTCGATAAAAGCACTATAATGTGAAATATGAGGTCTGCGGATTCCCATATAACGGAGTTTTTCTCTCCCACTTCTCCCTTTTTTCCTTTGAGAGCTGATTCACATAGCTCTCCTGCTTCTTCCATTATTTTTGAGACGATTTTTGTTATCCCTCCGGAAATAAGTTCTGCGGTATAGCTTCCTTCTGGTTTTTTACCTTCCTTTAAAGCCGTTTTCCTCTGATTCACAACTTTTTCTATTTCGTAGAGTATTCCGTATGCGGGTTCGCTCTCGTCTTCAACTATGCTTCCATCGTCTTCTATTCTATAAAAGAAACATGATTTTTTTTGAGTGTGGCATGCGGGACCTCTGGGTTCTACTACGAATATAAGAGAATCAAGGTCGCAATCAGAAATTATTTTATGAACCTTCATTGTGTTTCCACTCTCTTCTCCCTTCATCCATATCCTTTTTCTTTCTCGTGAGAAAAAGTGAGCGAGTTTTTTTTCAAGGGTCAGTTTTAAAGATTCTTCGGATGAGAAAGCAAGCATGAGTATTTTCCCTTCTGCTCTATCTACAACTACTGTTGGTATCAATCCCTTTGAGAAATCTATTTTTTTTTCTTCTCTATCACTCATTTTATACTCTTCCTTTAATCAATTTTCGTTCTTGGTTTTATCTCTCTGAAAGGGAAAAGTTTTCTTCTTTTTTCTTCGTATTCTTTTATTTTTTGTTCGTATTTTAGAGTGAGGTCTATTTCGTTAAGACCTTCCATTATACACATTTTTCTGAACGGGTCAATTTCAAACCTTCTTGAAAATCCGAAATCATCATAAACTACCTGCTCCTCCACATCAACATTGAGGAAGTAATTTTCGTTTTTTTTCTCTTTTTCATAGGTTTTTTTGAACAGAATATCAACATCTTCTTCTGGAAGTGTTATAAGAAGGAGTCCGTTTTTGAATGCGTTTGAGTAAAATATATCTGCAAATTTTGGTGATATTATAACTCTGAATCCGAAGTCATAAAGAGCCCAGACCGCGAGTTCCCTTGAGCTTCCTGTTCCAAAATTCCTTCTTGTGAGAAGTATTTTTGCATTCCTGTAAAGTTCTTTGTTCAGAACAAAATCTGGGTTTAGCTCTCCGTTTTCTTTGTATCGCCAGTTATAAAAGAGAAATTGTCCGAAGCCGGTTCTCTCAATCCTTTTCAGAAACTGCTTTGGGATTATCTGATCTGTATCTACGTCAGATATATCAAGCGGAGCGACAGCACCTCTCAACTTTCTTATAGGTTCCATAAATTACTATTTTTCTCATATTTCCTTTTGTTTTTTATTATTCAAGAAGTTTGATTTTTTGCTGTGTTTATTTTTTATATTTTGTTTTTTCTGATGATTTTTTTTAATTTTTGGAGGTCTTGTGGGGTATCTATGGGTAGGAGTTTTTTCTTACCTATCACCATTTTTATTTTCATTCCATTATCAAGTGCGCGAAGCTGTTCAAGTTTTTCTGTTTTTTCGTTCTCTGTCGGCTTCAAATTTGCAAATCTTATAAGTGATTTTTCTCTGAAAGCGTATATTCCGGTATGGATTATGAATTTTTTTGCTCCATAAGGGATAGGGCTTCTTGAAAAGTACAGAGCATAATTCCCTTTTTCAGATACCGCTATTTTCACTCTGTTTGGATTTTCTATTTCATTTTTCTCTTGTGATATGAATCCATATGTTGCTATGTCTGCATTTTTATCTTCTGCGAGAGCGTGTGCCACTTTATTTATTATTTCAGGTGTTATAAGTGGCTCATCTCCCTGAACATTAACTATTATTTCTGTTGATTTTGATTTGAGCTCTCTTTTTACAAGTTCTGCTACTCTGTCTGTGCCTGACTTTATTTTTCTTCCCTTTACTATTTTTATCTTTATCTTATCTTTAAGTTTTTTCGGTATTTTTGATTTTTGAAGTGATTTTTCAATTTCTTTTTTTATTTTTGGGGAGTCAGTGGCAACAAATACGTTTTTGGCTTTTGATTTTGCGCAAGCTAAAACAACATAGAAAATAACAGGGAATCGGTCAAGATACTTTATAAGTTTTGAAGGAAATCTCTTTGACTTTTCACGAGCTGGTATGACGCAGATAAAATTTTTTTTTGCTCTCTTCAATTTTTCGGTTATTGGACTCAGTTGATAAATTTCAGAAAGCTTTTCAGCTTTATCTTATTTTTTCGCTTTTATGTAATTTATCGCAT
>BEHV01000021.1 GCA_002898315.1 bacterium HR19
ATAATAATAATAATAATAATCTAAATCTTTTACTTTGCTTGTTGTTTCATTTTGATATGAGTAGAACCAGAGAGCTGACGATTTTCTATAAACTATTCCGAGGTCAAAAAATCCGAATGAACCAATTCCTGTATCCACAACTTTCGGGTCAGCAGAAAGGTCATAAGGGAGTATGTATGTTGTGCTGGGAGATGGAGAGTACATTGCGATTATTTTACCCTTAGCGATTATTTTACCCTTATGTATAGAAATAGGAGAAACTCCCGGTCCAAGTTTTCTTTTTGCTCCATCGGTATTTGCTATGTAGTTTCCATCTGCCTTTACATAAATGAAAAGTTTATACAAGGAAGAGAATAGAGAAATATCAATAACCTCTGAGTCAATTTGTGTTAAACTGCCACCTAATTTTTTCACATAAAGTTTTCTATCTGATGTTATGAAAGCAAAAGCGTTATCGCCAACCACGACATACTTTTCAACATTTGTTCCAACGGTTTCAGGTGTTCCCCCAAATTGCTTTGCATAAAGGGTTCTATCTGGTGTCATAAAAACGAGTGTGCTACCATTTACGAAATAGTATTTCAAAATGGGACCGCCGAGCGTTTCTTTGGAGTCAAGAGAAGGCAGAGCGGAAAACAGAGTGGCAGATGTATCACGCCACGCAACAACTTTACCATCAGGAGATACATTGAAATCTAAAACTCCGCCCTCTGTGAGAACAACCTTTGTCTCGGGAACGAAAGAAAGAGTTATTTTACCGACATCGTATATTTTGCTTGCAAGAACTATATTTGGTATTATGTGCTCGGAGAAGCCCTCCCGTGTTATTCGTAAGCTATATGTCCCGAAAGGCACATTCTCAAACAAAAATTTTCCGTCTTTTTGAGTCGTCCGGGTTGCAACGGGACTATACACAACATCGCCGTTTTTGAACTCGGCTTTACGAAGCTCAACAGTAGTACCCGACATATCAGCGGTCTGAGTTGCTCCGGGAAGGAATACATATCCTATAATTACGCCCTTGCTTTCAAGCTCCGAAAGAGTTGTTCCACCTCCGGGTGTTGTAACTCCTCCCGCTTCGCTTGTTGTTCCTCCTCCAAATGCTCCCTGAGTTAGTGAAGAATTGAATACCACGGGGGAGACCTGATATACACCGCTCCCAGATATTACAATGTTTGGCACAAATATATTGACATATCCTTCTGCTGAAATTCTGAGACGATATACTCCGACTTCTTTCACAAATAGGGTATAGGAACCGCTTTTTTCTGTTGTTGTTGAAGCGACCGACTGATACTCAATATTTCCCTGCTGAGCAGATTGGGTTTTGACTATTCCTCTTTCAAGGGAGACGAGAATACCGCTATTATCTTCTTTCCCCTCAATCTTTGCTGTTCCAACTATCGTTGCGGAGATACCTTCTTGTGTTTCTGTTTTCGTTTGACATCCAAAGTTGAGACCCATTAGGAAAAGTGCAAGGAGAGAAATGAGGAGATAATTTGAGCTACCTTTTCTGTTCCTTTTTCCTGTGATTTTTAATTCTCCTATAACCATCTGCATAGTACCTCCCCTTTTTTCCTCAATTAGCAAAAGTTGTGCCAAGTTTAGAGTGGGTTTTGAGTCAGAATTCGGTTCATTTTTCTGAACCAAGTTCAATTTTTTAAACCTCTATATCTATTTTTTTGAACTTTTATTGTTTTTTATCTGATTATACTTCTAAAAATTAACTTTTTGGAGCTGAAAATGAGCTGGTCAGAGAAAAACGGTTCCGAAAGAAAAATAAGCAAAATACACTTTGAAGTAAAGGAAATTCCGGAACTCATCTGGCAGAGGTTCGGATTTTGCGAGAGCGACTACTTCAAAAATCAAATAATCTATCTTGCAAGAAACATAAATCCCACAAAGGTCTACTGCATATCAGGTCCCTCTGGCTCTGGCAAGGGAGAGCTTGTAAAACTCATAGCGGAATTTGTAGGGAACAGAGAGAAAGACATAAAAGAGATGATGGTTGCAAGGTTCTACGATGAGATAATTTTGGGAAAGAAGTTGGAAAGGTCTGATGCGAAAAAGATATTGAACACCATAAAAGATGAATCAGAAAAATATGTTTTTGTTTATCACACTGAACTTTTGCATAAACTCAAAGAGTTTTGGAAGAGCGAATATGAGTTTTTATGTGGCGAGCTTACAGGTAAGATTTTCAGAACACGAAAAGATTTCTGGAGGTGGGAAGCAAATACTCTTGAACCAAAAATTGAAAATTATTTCAGCAGTAGGAGTAGGGCAAAGTTCAAGCATATAAATGTTGCTCAAATTCCGCGTGAGCTTATAGAGTCAGAGCTTTTCGGACATAAAAAAGGCGCTTTCACAGGCGCGGATGCAGATAAAGACGGGATTCTTTCGGGAAATACCGATGACACAGTCATATTTATAGATGAGGTTTCAAAAGCCCCGGTGGATTTGCAGAACAAACTCCTTACCGCAATAGAAGAAAGAAAATTCAGAAAAATAGGAGATACAAAAGACGAAGAACTCAGAGGAATAATATTTTTCGCCATCAATAAATCACCCAGAGAGCTTATAGAAGAAGGGAGAATTTTAGAGGATTTCTGGCACAGAATTTCCTCAAACCTCATCATCATGCCTTCTTTAAAAGAACACATAGAGCACGGAGATAGATTTGAGGAGATTATGGAATTTATCATTTCAGCAATACATACCGAGAGAAAATTGGGGGAAAGAACATTCTTTTGTCCTCTTCCTGATTGCGAGTTCAGAGAATTTGAAGTTGAAGTTATGGGAGGAAAATACGACTGTGATGTACCTGTGGATATAAAACTTATATCTCACATAGAAAAAATATACGGAAGGGAAAACGGAAATTTTATTTTGAGAGAGCTTGAAAAATTTGCAGTAAATGGAGCATTACACGGGAACATAAGGCAACTTTTCAATATCACAAAGTTTATAATAGAAGACAAAAATCCAATCTATATGATAGAGAGATCATTTGAAAGGATAAAGTGGGGAATATTAAGCTTATCTGATAGAAACGCCGACAAAAATGGGAATCAAAGTGAAGCGAATGCAGTTCAAGATGTAAATCAAGATGGAGATGAGTATAATTACAGCTCCAGAAACTCTGTTATTTCCGCGGTTCTGCAAGCAGCTTTGAGGGAGGATAACTTTTCAAAAGCAAAGCTTATGCTTTCTGCTTTGCTCTGGTATCTCAAATCCCAAAATGGTGAGAGTATAAAAATCAGCAAGGGGACAAAAGCAAAATATAAAAAGGTGTTGAAAGAGATACTGGAAGATAAACACAGAAACTCTAAAGAACTCCCAGAATTTTCAAAAGTATGAGAATGACTGTTCCTGTGTTTATTATGTTTATGCCAAGGAGAAAAATCAAAATTTTCTCAATAAACTCAATTCTTTTGTTCATATCTTCAAATCT
>BEHV01000022.1 GCA_002898315.1 bacterium HR19
ATTTGCTCGCACTCTCTCTTTCTGGGAGACAGGTCTCTTCAAAAAGAGCTTCCTTCTCCACAAAAATGAGAGAGCAAGAGCTTTGGAAAAAAATTAATCCAGCAAAAAAACATTTAGTATTTTCTGAAAACGGGAAAGATGTGAGAAAACCTAACTCATAACT
Organism: bacterium HR19; assembly: GCA_002898315.1. Classification (GTDB taxonomy): domain Bacteria; phylum Calescibacteriota; class Calescibacteriia; order Calescibacteriales; family Calescibacteriaceae; genus Calescibacterium. The sequence continues at coordinate 164 of BEHV01000022.1, forward strand.
TATACAAAAATATAATAATTCAAATTTTCAAGATAAATTTTTAATTATGGGAAGGAAAGGAATCTTATCTTTATTTCTTCTCGTTTTTTCCTGTGCATCAATAGAGAAAACAACCTACTACGATTTCAAAACCACAAAGCCCAAAATCTCAAAAGAAATCGCAAAATCAGATATATCTGTCATAAAAAATATCACTCCCGACTCTATATCTTTCCTTATCACAGAAGATATAACATGTGAGGAAAAAGAGAAAGGAGAAATAATAAAATACCACATCACAAATAAAAATATGGATAAATCTGGCTGGATTGCCGACTTTGTGCTATCCTCAATCTTCGGCGGAATATCTTTTATGGCTTTCAAAATACATAATGAAGGAAAAATTTTCGGAATAAGCAGGATCGGAGAAACTGAATTTTCTAAAATAAAAAACGAACTCCTCATAACAGGTATAATATCTGGAGGTATCGGTGGAATTTTCGCCATTGATTTCGTTATATCTCCATTTCTTGCAATTGACACATCAGAAGAGATAGAAAGAGAAAAATACGAAAGAGTTATCAGAACATATGAATGCGACAAAAAACCGCTTGATAACATTCCCGTTGAAATAAGCTTTGAAAAAGCTTCAATAACATCAAATATCAAAAAAGGAGTAGTCAATTTAAATCCACAGAAGGTCTCCGAGATTTTGAAGTCGTCTTCTCCTTCCGCGTACCTTACTTTCAAATACGGCGGAGTGGAAAGAAAATTCTCTGTTGATTTCTCTATGTTCGCTCCACCTCTGCTATCAATATCTCTTCCCGAGAAAATCACAATTTATCCCGGAGAAAACATTATTGACATCACAGTCAAGAACGAAGGTAAAGGGACCGCGAAAAATGTCACGCTCGCATTAGAATCAGAAGAATTAGGTCTCAAAAAGAAGTTAGATTTAGGAGATATAAAACAAGGAGAAGAGAAGAAGATTTCGGTTCCGATTTTCCCCGAAGGTATTTCTCATCAAAGTATCAGCCGAAGATAAAGAGGGAAGTAGAGATGAAAAAATCATAACCGCAATACTCAAAGAACAAAAAGAAGAAAAAATAGAAATAAGAGAGGTTGCAGAAAAGGAACAAAAAGATATGATGAGCGCAGAGCAAATATTTGAACTCTATTCGGATTCCGTTGTTTTCATAATCTGTCATAGCAATCTCTGGGAAGGGAGACAGGGAACCGGCTTTTTCATAAGCGATGATGGATACATCTTGACAAATGAACACGTTGTTGAAAATTGCACTGGCATAGATGTGAGATTAAAAGATGGAAGGGAGTTAGAAGCACAGAAACTCTGGGGGAACCCAAAAATTGATTCAGCGATAATAAAAGTTGAAGGACAACAATTCAAGCCCATACCCATAGGGAACACAGATGAGGTCCGTATAGGTAGCAAAGTTTATGTGATAGGAAATCCAAAAGGATTAGAATGGACAATATCAGAGGGCATAGTGAGCCAGATAAGGTTAAACCCTTTTTCATCTGATAAGTTCAAGATAATTCAGACAACGGCTCCCATATCTCCCGGGAGTTCTGGCTCACCGCTTATAACCGCTCATGGCAAAGTAATCGGGATTATGTCATGGTCATTAAAAGAGGCGCAGAACCTGAATTTTGCTGTGAGTATAAATGATATAGACCCGCTTGACAAAATAGCAAAGATAAAAAGCGGTGAGATAAGTATAAGTATGAAGGGGAGAGAAGGAGAGAGAGAAGAATCAGAGGAAGAAGAGGGAGAAGAGGGGGAAGGAACTGAACTTCCTAAAATAAGATTGCCAGACAGAAAAGACGCTCTCGGGAAAGATGTTATGACATGGGTAAAAATCATAAGTAATGAACTTGTTCCTGAATGTGCAAAAAAAGTCAGTTTCACAAGGGGCGAGGTTCAGGTCATACTGAACGGGAGTTGCGCTGAGACGGAGGTTTTAAGCTATTGTCTTGTGGTATCTATATATCTTGCTTCATTACACAGCGGAATAAAGAAGTTTGTAGGTAAAGTTGGGAAAAACAGCTTTGTGGTTGAAGGTAAAGATTTGAGGAACTTTTTGACAGATACGCTTTCTCTTTATCTGATGGGTGGAGAATATCTAGCGGTATTAGATATTGTTTCCAAAGTAAAATGGTATTACGGCAATAAAAAGGCGGGAAATTTCTTCAACTTCATACTCTCATGCGCATCCTGATTTTTTTCTCGCTCAAAAGTTCTGATACCTTAGTTTTATGACTCAGATAAATAGGGTAGAAACATCAATCTCTCTTCCTACGATGAGTTCTATATTTTTTTCTTGGGCTTTTTTGCGCAGAAATTCAAGCACTTCTTTTGTCGCAAACTCCACAGAGAAAAACTTCATAAATATCTTTTTACCTGTTAATTTC